>NZ_JBVJIP010000004.1:0-509443 GCF_055586225.1 Actinoplanes sp. NPDC051388
GGCGTACTGGTCCTGCGCATCCCGATCGCCGAGAAAGCCAAGCCCCGCAAGATCAACGTAGTCGGCCGATCGCACGACGACCAGAAGGTGATCACGGGCGGTTAGGCCCGCCCTCCGGAGTCCGCCACCCGGTTCGGGTGGCGGACTTCGCCGTACGCCCGGTAACCGGGCCGGCCGGGATCGACAGATTCGAGTGGGCCGTGACAGCGTGGGACACCATGCGCACCCAGGTCCGCACGCCCACCCGGCCCGGCCCGGTCCGCCGCCTCGCCGCGCTGATCGCCCTCGCCGCGCCGGTGGTCGCGCTGACCGCCGTTCTGGAGACCTCGTTCCGGCATCCGAGCAACCTCGCCACGCTCGTGGTGTCCATCGCGATCGTCACCGTCGCCGTCTGGTACGCCCTGACCAGGCGCGGCATCCTGCGGATCCTCGCCATCACGACGGCCGTCGTCGCGGCCCTGTTCGTGCTGCTGGCCAGCCTGTCGGTGCTGCTTCTGCAGCTGTTTCTGCTGATCCTGTTCGCCGCCGCCGGCCGGTACGCCCTGGGCGACGAGACCGGCGACCTGCCCACCTCCGGCGGACGCGCCCATCCCGTCGGCGCCGCCCGGCACGGGGTGCTGATCGTCAACCCGCGGTCCGGCGACGGCGTGGCGATCCGCCTCGATCTGGCCGCGGTGGCCGCCGGGCGCGGCATCCAGGTGATCACTCTCGGGCCCGGCGACGACCTGGCCGCACTCGCCGAGCAGGCGGTCGCGGACGGCGCCGACGTGCTGGGCATGGCCGGTGGCGACGGGTCGCAGGCCATCGTGGCGGGCACCGCCGTGCGGCACGGCATCGCGTACGCCTGCATCCCCTCCGGCACCCGCAACCACTTCGCGCTCGACCTGGGCCTGGACCGCGGCGACGTGCTGCGGGCCCTGGACGCGTTCACCGACGGCGTGGAGCGCGTCGTGGACCTGGGCATGGTCAACGATCGGGTGTTCGTCAACAACGCGTCGCTCGGTGTCTACGCCGAGGTGGTCCGGTCCGGCTCCTATCGGGGCGCCAAGCTGCGCACGTTCGGTCGCATGCTGCCGGACCTGCTCGGACCGGCCGCCGCGCCGCCGGACCTGGAGTTCGAGGGCCCCGACGCGCGCCGTTACACCGGCATGTCGGTCGTGCTGATCTCGAACAACCCCTACCGCCTGTCCCGTCTGGGCCGCACCGGCGGGCGGCCGCGACTGGACACCGGCCGGCTCGGCGTCCTGACCGCCCGGGTGCGCGGCGGCGCGGCCGACGACCAGGGACATCCGCTGCGCCGCTTCGCCGACGTGCGGGACTGGTCGACGCCCGGCTTCGAAGTGCGGTCGGCCGCGCCGGTGCCGGTCGGCCTGGACGGCGAGGCGCTGCTGCTGACCCCGCCGCTGCGTTTCAGCTCGCTGCCCGGCGCGCTGCGGGTCCGGATGCCGCGCCACGGCCTCGCCGCCCGCGAGGCCCGCCGCAACGCCGTGCCCACCCGCGGCGACCTGACCGCCCTGGCCCGGATCGCCTCCGGGCGCGCTCTCTCACGCTAGGTGCCAGCCGTCCGAGGTTCGGTGCCACACGCTTTCGAACTGCGTCCGGAAGCGGCCGTCGCGCCAATGCCGAACCTGCAGGCGCAACCGGTCGTCGTCGAAGAGATCCAGAATCGTGTAGGACTGGCTCTCGTCCGCGCGAGTCCGCCGCGAACACGCCGTCCCGCTCATCAGCCCGATCAGGTGCCGCCCGAGCTCCGGCCTTGTCGCCGACAGATCGACCTGCGCCGGCACGTGCCCGTGTCCACACAGGACGACGTCCACCCCGGCGCGGGCGGCCCCC
The DNA here is from genome assembly GCF_055586225.1 of Actinoplanes sp. NPDC051388. Lineage (NCBI taxonomy): Bacteria > Bacillati > Actinomycetota > Actinomycetes > Micromonosporales > Micromonosporaceae > Actinoplanes > Actinoplanes sp. NPDC051388. The sequence goes on from NZ_JBVJIP010000004.1 coordinate 1,837, forward strand.
CGCAGAGCCCGATCCACCCCGATCACCAGCGTCTCCCGGGGCCGCTGCGCCGGCCGGAACACCGGGTGATGCACCATCAGCACCTTGAGCCGAGCGGGCCCGCCGAATGCCGCACCGATCCGCGCCACCTGCCCCGCGCCGATCCGCCCGCCCTTCCACAGCCCACGCCGCGGCGTGCTCAACCCCAGCAGGACCAATCCTCCGGTACGCACCAGAGGCTCCGTCTCCACCGAGAAGTGCCTCCGGTACGCCCGCAGCGGCCAGCCCACCCGGCCGAGCACCCGGAACAGCGGCACATCATGGTTCCCCGGCACCGCGGTCCACGGCCGGCCGACGGACTCGAGCAACGACCGGGCGCCCCGAAACTGCGCCACCCTTGCCCGCATGGTCACATCGCCACCGACCAGCACCCGCTCGACGTCCTGCGCGACCAGATCCGCCCGCAGCCCCTCGACAACGGCGGGGTCCTCGGCGCCGAAGTGCAGATCGGTGACATGGGCCAGCCGCATACCGCGAGCCTAGGCGGCGGCGCGCCGAAGGCCGATCACTCCACCGTCGCATCGCCGACGCAGGGGGCACAGAAGCCGGTTCCGGCTCACGCGATCTGCCGGAGATCGTTGCCGTAGTCGAAGATGATCCGCATCCGAGCACCCAACGCCCGCGCATATCGACTCAACGTCGCCACCTCATTGGCATCGAGATCGCCGTTCTCGATCTGGCTCACCCGCCCGGGTGAGACACCCATGAGGTCGGCCACCTGCCGCTGAGTCAGCCCGAGCCGCTTGCGTTCCTCCGCCAGGTGGAAGGCACTGACCCAGGCTTCGGTCCGAGCGCGCTCGGCGGCAAGAGCGTCGTCGTCCCCGTCGTGCAGCTCCGCACGGAGGTCATCCCGGTCATGGAACTCGCTCATGAGTTCTCCCTCCGCTTTCTCTCCACAGCAAGCCAACCGTCATACGCCGCTTCGGCGAGCGGAATCGCTGTCCTGTACCACCCGGTCCAGTCGCCCGATCTCGGCAAGCATGTCGATGGCGACATTCACCGAGTGGTAGACCTCCGGGTCCGACTGGCGCAGCGCTCGCAGCCAGTCCCGCACGTCACCCGTGGTCTTGATTGACCAGCGACGCGGCGAACTCTCAGGCATGGCTCAACTATAGCCCGAGCTAAACAACGAGTATCGCCGTGTCCTGTAATCGACGGGCCTTTCATCATCGCCGGGCGTTCCGGTCGGCGGGGTCGGTGGCGATGATCTGGTCGAGGGCGCGGCGCAGTTGCACGACCAAGTCGGCGCCGAGGACGTCGCCCAGCCAGCGGTCGAAGTCGCCGATCACCTGCTCGCCCGTGTCGATCGCCCACCAGCCGGAGGCGGTCAGGCTCACCCGCCGGGCGCCCGGTTCGCTCGCCGAGCGGGCCGGCGCGAACGATCATCAGATGGAGATCACCTCCGACCGAGATGAGGACTCCATGGAACTGGGCCTGCACATCGCCGACTTCACCTGGAGTGGCGGCCCGGCCGCCCTGGGCCCCGCCCTAGCTGGGCTACACGGCGCTCTACGTGTATGCCAGCAGGATCACCGAGCCCACCGCCGTCATCGGCACCATGAGCGCGGCGGTGGACGGACTCAGCCGGGGTTGAGTCACGGGATATCGGGCATGACACGGACATGTTGTTCAACCTGATCCGGCGAACCGTCGTGATGGCGATCGCCGTTCCGCTCGCCGCGGCCGGCGCCCGCAAGCTCAGCGCGATGGTCGAGGCCAAGCGTGGCCCGAGTCGCGGCACCCGCCTGCTCCGCCAGGGTGCGGACACGCTGCAGGGCCGCTTCGGGCGGCAGCACCGGCGGCGCGGCTTCGGCGCGGGGCGCTGACGCCGTGTTCCTGCTCTTCGGGTTCCGCACCCGCGACAAGGTGGTCTCGCGGCGCCGGATGATCTGCGAGATCTGTGGTGCCGACGCCGCTCAGACCCTGGTGCGGCGGTCGACGAAGTTCACGCTGTTCTTCGTCCCGCTGTTCCCGGTCAAGCCCAGCTCCCATCACCTGGTGTGCGCGCACTGCGGCAACGCCCGGCGGGTCGACTCGCGGGAAGTCACGCAGTTCGCGGGGTGACTCCGCACCCACCGGGTGAGCCGTCGCACCGCCTCGGCCGGCGCGGTGGCGATCAGGACGAGAGCGATCAGCGCCAGCCGGCGATTGCTGAACTCCATCGCGTTCAGCCGCCCACGGCGGCGATCAGCTCGGACCGCCGCGGTCCGGGCAGCGGGTAGTTCGGAGACCGCCCACCGAGCTCGCTGACCCTCGCCGCCAGCCCCGGATCGGCGAACAGCGCCTCGGTCGTGGTGAGCAACGACGCCAGCGACAGGTAGGCGCGGGCTATCTCCGGATCGGTGAGGCCGGCCGCGACCGTGGCCAGCGCGAGCGCCCAGTGCGGGTCGCCGGGCCGGTACGCCACACCCGCGGCGTCCGCGTCCAGTTCGGCGAGCCGGTGCCGGTCGTACCAGAGGGTGGCCCGGTACAGCGGTCCCAGGACCGTGGTGGTCCACTCGTGGAATCGGTGGACCAGCTTGTCGTGGTCGTCGACGCCGGTGTCGCGCAGCGCGTCGCGGAGGCCGCAGGCGTGCAGCAGGCCGATCGAGGCGCCCCGCCCGAGCGACGGGTTGGTGCAGGCCCACGAGTCACCGACGGCGACCACACCGGTGGCCACCGGGACACCGTCCACGACGAACGTGCGGTAGCGGTCCTCGATGCCCGCGGTGACGTCGACCCCGGAGATGGGTTCGCCGTCGCGCCAGTGCGCGGCCAGCGGATAGCGGTCCAGAGCGGCGTTCCAGCGGTCCGGATCGCGCAGCGCGCGCAGCGCCCGGTCCCGGCTGCTGATGACCAGGGCGACGCTCCAGGTGTCGTTGTCACCGGGCAGGGTCAGGATGGTCATCGAATCGTACCGCTGCTGGAGGTAGGCGCGGCCCTCCGGCAGACCTCCGCCGCGGCTCCGGAAGTGCCGCCCGTAATAGGCGAACCCGGAGTCGTCGCGCTCCTCCGCCGGGCGCCGGGCTCCGGCCGCCTGCAGCCAGGAGGCGAGGGCGGACCGGCGCCCGCCGCAGTCGACCACCAGATCGGCTCGCCTCGGCGTGCCGCCGGCGACGAGTACGCCGGTGACCCGCGGCACCGCATCGCCCGAGGACGGATCGGTCAGCAGGCCGATGACGGTGACGCCACGGTGGATGGTGACGCCGGGCGTGGCGGCCGCGACCGTGGTCAGCGCGGCCTCCAGCACGGGCCGCCGCGCGGCAACGGTCTCGAAACGCTCGTCGCCGTCGCGGAGCGGGTCTCGCCGGCCCGCCGGCAGCATCGCCAGCAGGTTCAGCCGCGCTCCGCCGAGGTCTTCGAGTTCGCGCAGCACCTCCGGCAGCTCGAGCTCCATCTGAGCCCGCCACCGCGGCAGCATCAGGTGCGGATGACGGAATTGACGGACGCCGGGCCGCTGCCAGGTCTCCCAGAGCAGAGCGGCCGCCGACGGCGGAGCCGGATCACGTTCCAGGACGGTGACCTGGTGACCGTCGCGGGCCAGCAACATTGCGGTCGACAGGCCACACATGCCTGCGCCGAGAACCACTATCTGTGCCATGCGCCCAGACTCCGCCGGACCGGCTCCCGGTCTCCAGGTCAGATGGTTGTCAACCGCCGTCCAATCCGGCCTCCGGCGCGGCACCGGCCGCACATCGACACGCTGATCGAGGCGGCGTAGCCTCGGCCGCGTGGAATCGGGGCGACCGGCGCACGAACGCGCCACTGTCGACAGACCGATGAAGGCCGCGGCGTTTTGAGCGGCCTTCGCTGATGGGCGGCCGGTCCTCCCGGGCGGGTGGAGGCTCCCGGCTGCGCGGCCGGGCGAGCGAGTGCGCGCGGCTCGACGACCTGGTCTCGGCGGTGCGCGGTGGCCAGGGCAGGTCTCTGGTGTTGCGCGGTGCGGCTGCCGGCGCCGCAGCGGCAGGCCGGGCAGATCGTGTTCGGGTTGAGCGCCGGGAGCCGGCGCTGTTCTCCGCCGAACTCCGCGCCGCATCCGGTCACTGCGCTAGCCGACCGGTGGACCGGGTGGCTCAGCGCGAGCCGCCCGGCCCGTCGGGATCACGAAGGGACCTGTCATGTCGAAGCGCCGACCGGCACCCGCCGGTCTCCACACGTCCTCGGCCGCGCTGCCGGTCGAGGGCACCCTGCCCGCAATCGACGGCGCGACCGGATGGCTCAACACACCGCCGCTGACCGCCGCCGAGCTGACCGGCAAGATCGTCGTCGTCGACTTCTGGACCTACACCTGCGTCAACTGGCTCCGCCAGCTCCCCTACCTGCGCGTGTGGGCGGAGAAGTACGCCGATCACGAGCTGATCGTGGTCGGGGTGCACACCCCGGAGTTCCCGTTCGAGCACGACCCGGACAACGTCCGGCGGGCCGCGCACGACCTGCGGATCGACTACCCGATAGCGCTCGACAACGACTACGCGATCTGGAACGCCTTCGGCAACCATTACTGGCCGGCGCTCTACTTCGCCGATTCCCGGGGCCGCATCCGGCATCACCACTTCGGCGAGGGCGAATACGAGCGCTCGGAGATGGTCATCCAGCGGCTGCTGGTCGAGGCGGGCACGACCAACCACGACCACGAGCTCTCGCCGGTCGAGGCCGTGGGGGTGGAAGCGCCGGCCGACTGGGCCACCCTGCGGTCGCCGGAAAACTACACCGGCTACGCGCGTACCGCGAATTTCGCCTCTCCCGGCGGCGTCCTGCCGGGCCGGCCACACCGGTACGCCGCTCCGGCCGAGTTGCGGCTCAACCACTGGGCCCTGTCCGGCACCTGGACCGTGGCGGAGCAGGCCGCCCGGCTCGGCGCCGGCGGCGGGCGGATCGCCTGCCGGTTCCAGGCGCGCGACCTCAACCTGGTGATGGGACCGGCCACGCCGGGAGCGTCGGTGCCGTTCCGGGTGCTCATCGACGGCAAGCCGCCCGGCCCGGATCACGGCACCGACGTGGACGAGCACGGCGCCGGCACGCTCGGCGAGCAGCGTCTCCATCAGCTCGTCCGGCAGCATGGGCCGATCACCGGACGCACCTTCGAGATCGTGTTCGCCGATCCCGGCGCCGAGGCCTACGCCTTCACGTTCGGATAGGACTGGCGCGGGAGCACCGGGAAACCCACCACCACGACCGCCGCCAGCAGCGCCGGCAGGGCCAGCCCGTAGAAGCCCGCCGCCATCGGCAACCGGTCGCCGAGCAACCAGCCTCCGCGCACACGAGCGTGCCGAGGCTGAAGAGCACCACGCCGCCCACCAGCACCGGCCGGCGCCCGCGACTGTCGGCGCTCGGCCCCGCCAGCAGGGCGCCGAACAAAATGCCGACCAGCCCCACCGACCCGAGCGCGCCGGCGGCGAGTTCTCTAGACCTGCTGGGTCTCCGTCGTCTCGGGGTGCCGCTCGACGGTGCTCTCCTTGACGAACTTGCCGGTGCTGGCGCTGCGGTTGACCTCGCCGCCGCTCTTGTCGCCGCCGACGCTCTCGGTGGTGGTCTCGCTCGGATGGCGCTCGACCGTGCTGTCCTTGACGAACTTGCCGGTGCTGGCGCTGCGGTTCACATCGTGCTCGTTGTCGGCCATGACGAGATCTCCGAATCGTGAGGGAACGTGTAACCGGTCAGTCCCCGTTACCAAGCGGGCCCAAACGATCCGGCGACGTGTGCATGAGCGGTGCCGGACCGGGTAAACGGCGATCATGGCTACTCGAAAGCAGACTTCGAACGAGTTGGACGCGGCCGAGCGCAACGCCATGTCCGACAGCACCTTCGCGTTCCCCCGGGTGCGCAAGGAACCGCTCAACGACGCACGGCACGTCCGCAACGCGATCGCGCGGTTCGACCAGGTTCGCGACGTCTCCGACAAGGAGCGTGACGAGGCGTTCCGGCGGATCAAGCGGGCGGCCGGCAAGTTCGGCATCGAGATGACCGAGACCAGCTGGAAAGAGCTGGGAAAGCCCAGCGCCGGCCGGAAGTCCTCGGACAAGGAGCGCTCGAAGAAGCAGCTCTACTCGGAGGCCCAGAAGCGCGACATCCCGGGTCGATCCACGATGACCAAGTCCGAGCTGGTCCGCGCGCTCGAAAAGCGCTGACCAAGGCCGACTCGACTCAGCCGCCTTGGATCGCGCAACTGGCCGTACCGCGTCGTGCCGCAGGCCGCGACGGCGTCCGTGAAGCTGACCATGCACGTCGTGGACAGTGTCGCCCGCGGCCGTGATTTCCGGCAATCCCTGGACGACGGCCAGCGGGTTCACCGGCGGGCCGGTGGTGCCGGCGATGCGCGAGACCGCCACCCCAAGCGCGAGCACGTGCAGCGCGGCCGGCATTTCGTCGGCGAGCGGCGGCACCCGAGCTCTCCGCCTGCTCGACCCCCGGTCCGCGCTGATTGTCACGTCAGGCTCCTCGCCCTCGTCCTGCTTACGAGTCGAGGAGAGGATCGGAACCATGAGGATGGCAGTTGCCGGGGGAACCGGCTGGGCCGGCAGGCTGGTGGTCGAGCGGGCCCGCGAACAGGGCCACGACGTGGTGGTGATCTCCCGATCGGCCGGCATCGACCTGCTGACCGGGGACGGTCTCGTCGAGGCGCTGCGCGGTGTGGACGTGGTGATCGACGTGGCGAACGTGACGACGCTCGGCCGCAAGGCGTCGGTGGCGTTCTTCGAGACCGAGACGCGCAACCTACTGGCGGCGGAGGAGCAGGCCGGAGTGCGTCATCACGTGGTGCTGTCGATCGTCGGCGTCGACCGGGTCGACACGGGCTACTACATCGGCAAGCGCCGCCAGGAGGAGCTCGCGCTGGCCGGTCCGGTCCCGGCCACGATCCTGCGGGCGACACAGTTCCACGAGTTCGCGGCGCAGCTGCTCGACAGGGTGCCCGGCCCGGTGAAGGTGGCGCCGCTGATGCTGAGCCGGCCGGTCGCCGCCGCCGAGGTCGCCGCCGAATTGGTGCGCCTGGCCGAGGGGCCGGCGCAGGGCCGGGCGACCGAGCTGGCCGGCCCCGAGGTGCTGAAGGTCGCATCGATGATGCGCCGCCTGGCCAAGGGCAAACTGGTGCTGACGGTCCCCGCCGGCAAGGCGATGGCCGGCGGCGGCGTCCTGCCCACCGGCGACTTCCACAGCGGAAAGATCACTTTCGAGCAGTGGGCAGCCGCGCGCTGACCATGCCGGCCCAGCGCGAAGCCGGCCCAGCGCGAAGCCGGCCCAGCGCGAAGCCGGCTCAGTCGATGGCGTGCACCTGGCGCAGCGTCTGCCTGGACACCTCGAAGATCTCATCCTCATCGGCATCCGCGGACAAGGTCTCGCCGGCTCGCAACATCGCGCCGGCCACCTTCTCCAGGACGTCGAGGGAGTGTCCAGGGATCAGCCATCGCGCCCATTCTCCGACGAGGCGGCACCAGAAGGAGTAGACCGCCGGGGAGATGCCGGGCGCCGTGGACATCAGCCTGAGTGCAGCGGCGAGCCGGGCGACCGGCACGTCGTGTCCGGACAGGATCACGTCGAGCCGGTCCGATGGGTCGACCGGCACACCGGCCGTGCCGATCACCTCGAACAGGTCGCTGCCGGCCACCGGCGAGACCTCGGCGTCGCCGACGAACACGACGTCCACCCTCGACGCCGCCCCGGGATCATCGACGAAGATCCGGCAGCGATGCTCTCCGGCCGGCCCGATCGCCCGTGACCAGATGCCGAGCCGCTCGATGTCGAAGACGGAAAGGTACTGATCGTCGAGGGTGATCGAGGTCGCCAGCAGCTCCGTCCCGCTGATCAGCGCGACATTTCGCCAGAGCGAGACACGCACCAGCCCGGCCTGACCACGGGTCGCCACCAGGATGTGCGAGCCGCAGACCACCACGGGGTGGCCGTCGAACTCCAGGTCACCCTCGATCTCGGTGCCGGAGCCCAACGCCACCATCCCGTGATTGGCGTAGACGTCAACCGAACCCAGTTTCACTCGGCCCCCCGATGGATCATCTTGACGGACCGAAGGCTATCAACGATCACTCCACGTGTTCATCCGCGATGCTCATCAGGTATTCGTATGCGCCAGGCGCGTTGGGGTCGTAGTGGCCATGGTTGCGGAGAATCTGCTGCCCCTTCGAGACGGCTCCCGCTTGCACCCCGGTGCTGCAGGTGTCGAGGCATTGCGGAAGGATTCGCCGCTCGCTACCGATCGGCGACAGCCCGGACGGCGGCTGGTGGTCGCCGGCCATCGTGACGCCGGACGTGCCGCAGGTGTGACAGGCCTCCCCCTGCATCGCCGCCTTCTCGGCGGCCGTGACCTCGGCGCTGGTCGTGGTGATGCCGGTATCGACCGCGTGGGGGCCCGGCCGCAGAGAATCGAGCTGGCCCTGAGTCAACCGGGTCTTGCAGTTGTGGACCAGCACCGGCGAGGTGCCGGCCAGCACGTAGTAGGTGTGCACCTCGGCGACGGTGAGGTCGTGCATCACCCGGTGGAGCGTGAAGTTCCGGACCTCCCGGACGACCACCGTGCTGCCGTCGTCCGAGCTGAGTCGCTCATCCTTGGCGAGCTCACCCGCGTCGACCCAATCGTCGCGAGAGGCACTCCAGAACTTGTGGTGCTGGGTGGTGTGGACCGTCACCGGCTTTTCGTCCGGGGTCTCGAGGGTGAGATCCGTCAGATCGAAGTCATCGTTCTCGAAGAGGACGAGAACCTCTCGCTCGGTGGTCTCGCCGGTTTCCGGGTCGGTCGCCACGACCTTGTCGCCGATCTCGACGTCCTCGATCGGCTTCTTGGAGCCGTCCGCCATCAGGACCAGCGTGCCGGCAGCGAAGCTGTGGCAACCCGTGGGAACGGCCGGCTTCTTGGGCGCGGGGTTGTGGATCGGGACCTTCGGCGCCCGGGGTGGCAGCTTGGCCAGTTTTCCGGGACCTCTGGTCAGCACCACACTGGCGACGAAGAACGTCAGGTGGCCGGCGCATTCGGCGGTGAAGCCGCCGTTGGGCGGGCAACCGAGCTTCTCCGAGGCCTTTCCGCAGCCGCCGAACGGATCACCCAGCACCATCAGGACGCCGCCGCACTGGGAGATGTCGACGGCGAAGGCAGCCTGCTCCTTGACGGAACCCCACAGCTTCTTGCAGTGGTTCCACTTGCCGAAGGAGCACTGGTTGCTGTCCCAGGCCATCTTCCCGGTGCCGACGACCGTGTCCTTGGCGTCCTTCCACATCGTCTTCCAGAACCGCTTGTTGGAGCTGCTCTTGGTCTTGTGGGCCGAGGCCGAGACGGTGGCCTGCTGCTTGGGCGGGGGCGTGTACGTGGTGCCGCGGTCGTCGATCGTCAGCATCTTGCCGTCGGGGTCGCTGAAGGTGATCGGGTTGTTGCCCGCGTAGGTGTAGCCCTGCCACTGCTGCGGGTTGCCCCGGTCCTGCAACGGGTCGACCGAGATGAAGTGGCCGGTCACCGGGTCGTAGTCGCGAGCGCCGATCCGGGTCAGGCCGGTCACCGCATCCGCCGGCTTGTTCAGGAAACCGCGGTTGTCGGGGTAGGAGCCGGCCGCGCCGCGCGGCCCGCCGTACGGGGTGAACTGGCGCCACGTCGGGCTCTGCGCCGTGTTGTTGAGATAGAGCGTCGGCGTGCCCTGGCCGTCGGTCAGCACGAACGTGTAGTTGCTGCCGGCGCCGTTGCGGGCCACCGACCCGCCGCCCGGCAACGCGTAGTAACGCGTGCCGCTGACCGAGCCGGTCGCCGTGTTCAGCACGTGTTGCTGACCGGGCAGGTAGAGCGTCGTGGTGCCCGGGTCCTTCTGCAGCAGCAGGTTGCCCTCGGCGTCGTAGATCGACGTGCTCGTGCCGGACGGGCCACTGACCTTGGTGAGCTGGCCACTCTCGTTCCAGTCCAGGGTCTGCTGGCCTTGGCCCGCGTTGCGGCCGACCATGTTGCCGCCGGCGTCATAGCTGAACGAGGTCGCCGGGCTCGGCGCGGTGCTCGTGGTGCCGGTCAGGGTGTGCGGCTGGTTCTTTCCGTTGCCGTCGTAGTGGTAGTCGGTCGTCCTGTCGGTGCCGCCGGAGAGGTTGCGCTGGATCTCCGCGACCCGGTTGCCGATGGCGTCGAAGGACCAGCTGGTCCAGTAGGCGCTGTTACCGCCGATGGTGTTGCCCACCATGCCGCGGTTCGTGGTGGTCGGCTGGGTCGCGCACTGGTCGGTCGCGGTCCACGCCTCGGTCAGCCGACGCAGCTCGTCGTACCGGTAACACTGCGTCTCCGACACGTCCCCGGCGGCCGAGCGGGTGCTCTTCTGCCACCGGATGTTGCCGGACTTGTCGTACTCGAAGTCCTGCTTGTCGACGTTGCCCGGGGTGGTGGGTGTGCGCGTCACCAGCCGGCTCGTCAGCTGCCCGGTGTGCTCGTCGTAGGTGTTGGTGATCGCGGCCGAGTTCGGGTTGCTGCCGATCGTGGCGGAGGTGATCCGGCCGTACGCGTCACTGACCACACCCTGCGCCAGACCGTTCAGCCCGCCCAGCGTGCTGGGCTGGTCGAAGTTGTCGTAGCCGCGCAGCGTGGTCTCGGCCGGCAGGCCGCCCTTGTTCGGCAGGAACTCCTTCAGCAGCAGGCCGTTGTTGGGCGTGTACTGCCGGGTGAAGTCGTACGTGCCACCGAGCCCGCCCTCCTCGGCCGGGATGGTGATGCTCTCGCCGGTCGACGCGCCGAAGACGTTGTAGCCCTTCACCTGCGTCTTGTAGGCGCGCCCCTCCCAGTACGCGGTGCTGGAGGTGAGCCGGCCCTTGGCGAACGGCATGTTCAGCACCGCATTGTCGGCGTTGTCGTAGACCCACGACGCGGTCCGCTTGGCGTCCGTCTGGTCCGCGGTCGGCACCGAGTAGACCGCGGTCTTCCGGTTGAGCGCGTCGTACTTGACCGACGTCGTCTTGAGCCGGGCGTCCGTGCTCTGCGTCAGGTTGCCGTTGCCGTCATAGGTCATGCCGGTGGTGACGCCGGCGTCCGGATCGGTCTTCTTGACGACCCGCCCGAGCAGGTCGAACTCGGCGGTCCACGAGTTGCCGTCCGCGTCGGTGATCTTGTCCTGGTTGCCGTGCGCGTCGTACGAGTACCTGCTCTCCGTCGTGGCGCCACCGGTGACCGTGAAGTGGCCGGTGAAGGTGTCGGACGGCGTGCCGACACTGGGCCGGCTGGTGTATTGCAGCAGGCTCGCCTTGCGGCCGATCTGGTCGCTGACGGTCGTGGTGACCGTGCTGCCCTCCGGCGGGACGATCGTGACCCGGTCACCCTGCGCGACGGTGACCGTCTTGGACTGGACGACGCCGTCCTTCGCCTCCTCGACGATGACCGCGTTGCCCAGGCCGTCGTAGGTGTTGAAGGTCTGGTTCGGCACCTTGGACGGCAGGGCGGTCGCCGTCGCGATGGCCGCCGCGCTCGGCTCGTTGGCCGAGTCCCACCAGCCGTTGTAGGTCGACCGCGTCCAGCCCCGGGTGTCGTAGAAAGTGTCGGTGACCAGACGCCCACTCTGTGGCGTGCCGGCCTGCGTCTGCCGCGGCCGCAGCTGTGCGTCGAAGAGGGTGATCGACTTCAGGTAGCCGCCGAAGTCGTTCGCGGTCTCGGTGGTGGTCGACGTGATGCCCGTCTTCGACACCACGTAGCCGTACTTCACGTGCGGCGCGGCGGTCGTCGCCCGCGAGTTGAGCCACACGTTGGTCGCCCGGCCGAGGGCGTCGTAGTCCTGAGTGGTCTTCTCGCCGTTCGCGGCGGTGCTGGTCAGCACCGTGCCGCGCATCGGATCGGTGGTGGAGATGCTCTGGTGGCCGAGCGGGTTGGTCACCGTCGAACCGGTCGGCAGGCCGGCCGCGTTCACCGCGTACGCGGTCGTCGTCTTGTTGCCGTTGGCGTCGTACTCGTCGACCTCGCGGCCGACCGAGTCGAATGTGGACCGCCCGGCGGTCTGCCAGACGTAGGCGCCGTTGACGTAGTCCTGCGCTCCCCGCGACATCGTGGCCAGCCCGCGGCTCGGGGCCGTGGTCTGCGGGAACGTCGTCGACCAGTTCTGGTCGTCGTAGAAGGTGCGGCCGGCCGAGACGACCTGGGCCGGCCGGTTCACCGAAGCCGGGGCGGTCAGCGTGTTGAGCGAGCCGGGCTCGGTCGGCGGGCTGCCGGCCGTGAAGCCACCGCAGGCCTTCGCGAGCGTCTCGGCCTGGCTGATCAGTCCGACCAGGTTCTTGGTGGCGTTGACCGGCGCGAAGGTGTTGATCATGCACTGGTCGTTGGCCGCGTTGGCCGGGACGGTGTGGGTGTAGGTGGCCTTGAGCACGCCGAAGGTCGGTGAGCTCACGTCGGCGTCGTAGGAGCTGTCCGTCTGGGTGGCCCGCCAGGTCGTCGATCCGCCGCTGACGACCACGTTGCGGCCGTAGGTCAGCGCCGGCGCGACGCGGTTGGCGGTCAGGGACGGCAGGCCGGTGCGGGTGCGGGTGGCGGTGGCGCCGGACACCCAGTACGCGCTCACCGTGGAGCTGTCGATCCCGCCGCCCTCGCCCTTGTAGGACGTGGTCTCCAGGGTGGCTCCGACCAGTTCGGGCTTGTCCTCGTGCACGCCGCCCTGCGAGTCGGTGACGTTCACGACCGTGGTGTTGTTGTTCTTCGACATGCCGCGGTAATAGGTGGTCTCCGACTTGGTGCGCCGGTCGTTCACCCCGTCACCGGTGAAGGTCTGCACCTTGCCGTAGCCGCGGAACTGGCCGTACGTGCGGTGTTTGGCCTTGACCAGCTCGTTGTCGTCGTAGTGCCAGGCCGCGCCGCCCAGATAGGAGTAACTGGTCGAGGTGGCCGCCGCGCCGCCGGTCGGATCGGTCGCGGTGACCCGGGTGACCGCATATTTGTTGAACCAGTCCATGGTCGGCTCGGTGTATCCGGCCGGCGTCCACTTCACCGGGTAGCACGACGTGGTGTTGGAGGCGGGCGCGGGTTTCGTGGAGCCACAGACGTTCGGCCGCTCGTAGGACGCCGTGATCACCGAGCCGGTCTCGGTGGTGACGGACTCCAGGCGGTGCCGGTAGAACGACGGCAGGCCATCGACCAGGTCCACCCGGTTGGGCAGCTTGACGCTGGTGAAGGAGACCGCCGGCAGGGTGAGCGAGGTGCCCTTGTCCGGCGACGCGAATCCGGTGCGCTGGATCGAGGCCAGCCACAGTGTCGGTGAGGAGCCGTCGCCGGTGGCCGGCAACCGGTGGGTCAGCACATATCGGTCGACCGGCGCCCAGACGCTGCCGACGCGCTGCTCGGTGGTGATCGAGGCGAGGCGCTTGGTGGAGAAGAACGACGGTCCCCAGACCGGGCAGTCGCCGCTGGCGCAGACCATGTCGAAGGGCACGTCCGGGTAGGACGATTTCGTGCTCTCGCTGAGCGCGCCGCAGGCCGGGTCACAGCGGTTCGCGACCGTGAACTGCACCCGGTTGGGCGCCGTGGCGAAGACGTTGCCGCCGGTGAAGCCGTACTCCATCCGCTCCAGCCAGCTGTCCCGCACATAGGAGACGTCGGTGGCGCCCTGGTTCTGCCCGTACCGGTTGGTCTCCTGCTTGTAGTAGAACGTCATCGCGTTGCCGTGGAGGTCGGCGACGTAGTCCAGGCTCCAGCGCTGGGCCATCGTGCAGACCGAGTCGGCGAAGCCGGAGGACTTGTAGCAGGGACCGGTGGACCGCGGCGAGAAGACCGGCACCGTGTCGACCGAGTTGGTGAGCGGCCGGTCGGCGTTCCAGCCCGGCAGCTTGTTGCGGCCGAACTGGTAGACCGTGCCGTCCCGGGTGGTCACCTGCCAGTAGCGCGGGTCGTTGGCGCCGGATCCGTTGTCCGTGCCGGCCGGCGCCCGGGTGATCACCTCGCCGTTGTCCGACTCCGGCTTCCACTTGTCCTGACCCTCGTCCCAGACCAGGGCGGTGGTCGACCCGTTGAGCGACAGCGTCAGGATCGGCCCGGCGAAACAAAGGTCGTCGGTGGCCTTGGGCGAGGCCTGACCCTCCGGCTCACTGCGGCACGAGGTGAAGGTCTGCTCGATGTACGAGCGCGGCGTCGACCAGCCGTCCCCCGCCCACGAGCTCTGCGCCTGGGTGGACGTGGTCTGACCGTCCACGGCGGCGGAATCGTAGGAGAGTGACGGCTCCGGCGCGAGGTCCGAGACGCCCGGGGGCATGGTGATCGGGTTGCTGTAGCTGAACGCGCCGGAGCTGCCGCCGGCCGACCACGAGCCGGAGGCCTTCAGCTCGGTCGCCGCGTAGGTGCCGAACTTGCCGCCGCCGGAGCCGGGATCGGGCTCGGCCGCCACCACGAACGCGTCGCCGCCGACCGGCACCTCGGCCGACACCGACCGGGCCGCCACGTCGTTGGTGGACGGCAGCGCGGTGCGCACCCGGCACGCCTCGACATCGGGGGTGGTGGCCGCACACGCCGGCATCCGCACCAGCCGGAGGCGGGCGCCGTAGTTGCCCCCGTACGCCTCGGCGAAGCCCTTGTAGTCGACCGCGACCCGGCTCTTGCCGGCGCTCGCCGCACCCGGCGCGACCGACACCAGCAGGCCGCGCACTCCGGCCTTCTCGGTGGTCGCGCGATCGGCGACGCGGACCCGGGCGGAGCCGCGCCCACCGGTCAGCGACACCGGCGAACCGGCCACCGTGGACCGCGAGCCCTCGAGGGTGAGCACCGACTCGGCGGCCGCCGGCCAGACCGTCGCCGACGGACGGTAGCTGGATCCGGCCGCGTCGCGCGGGGTCTGGAAGTTGGTCGGCGCGGCCTTCACGCCGTTCACCGAACGGCCCGGCGAGGGCTTTGGATGACTCGGGACGGGATCGGGCGCGGCCGATGCCGGCGCGCTCACCACCAGGGACGATGCCACGGTCGCGACCAGGACCGAGATCAGAATGCGACGAATTTTGGACAAACGCGTCCGGCGTGGATCGTCCACAGTGTGTTGCTCCCCGTTAGCTGTGCGGTGAATCCGGAAGGACTCTCGCATGCCGGAGCCGCGAGCGCCTAGAGTCAGCCATCGATCAACCAAAATCTGTCGCTGAGGCGGTCGGTACATGACGGGGATTTTCAGGCGCGGCCGTAAAACGGCCGCGGCTTTCACTACGCTGCTCGCAATCGGCTCGGCGGCCCTGGTGGCGCCGGAAACGGCCCGGGCGGCCGATCCGCCTCCCCCACCACCCCCGCCCGCGCCCGGCCTGCTGTCGGCCGAGCAGGCCGTGACGCAGGCCCGGCAGACCGGCCGGGCGGTCGAGGCCACCCAGGCCGCCACCGAGACCGACACCCTGGTCGCGAAGCCCGACGGGCTGATCACGCTGACCCGCACCGCCGCACCGACCCGCACCCGGGTCGCCGGGCAGTGGCAGACGCTGGACGCGACGCTCGTGTCCAACCCCGACGGCACCTGGTCACCGCGGGTCAGCAGCGCCCGCCTGACGCTCTCCGGCGGCGGCTCCGGCCCGATGGCCCTGATGGAGCACGGCGGGCTCACCGCGGGGGTGGTCCCGCCGGCGCCGCTGCCCGCACCGCAGGTCACCGGCGACACCGCCACCTACGCGCAGGTGCTGCCCGGCGTCGACCTGCGGGTCACCGCGAAGACCGACGGCGGCTTCGCCGAGGTGCTCGTGGTGCACGACGAGCGGGCCGCGAGCAACCCCGACCTGGCCACGCTGGTGCTGCCGACCAAGCTCTCCGGCATCGCGCTGGCCGCCGACGCGGCCGGGAACATCACCGGCCGGGACCGCACCGGCGGCACCGTGCTGACCTCACCGGCCCCGCTGATGTGGGACTCGACCGCGCCGGCCGACGCCCGCAAGCGCACCGCCGCGGCCGCCGCCTCGACCTTCCGCGGCCCCGGCGCGAGCGCCCGCGTCGCCCCGGTCAAGGTGAAGGCGACCGCCGACCGGCTCGAGCTCACCCCGGACCGCAAGCTGCTGACCGGCGCCACGACCCGCTACCCGGTCTACATCGACCCGACCTTCACCTGGGCCTCGGTCGGCGCGAAGAACAACGGCTGGGCGACCCTGCCGCGGGACTTCCCGAGCACCAACTACTGGAAGGACACCCCGGACCCGGCGGGCCGGATGCAGGTCGGCAACCCGAACAACGAGATCACCTCGCGGACCTTCGTCAACTTCCCGATCGCCGCGTCCACGCTGGCCGGCGCGGTGATCAACACCGCGACCTTCAAGATCACCCAGACCCGGGCCTGGTCGTGCACCGCCAGCCGGATCAACCTGTACGCCCCGTCCACCACGCTGACCTCGGGCAACGCCACCTGGAACTCGTGGAAGGACCGCAACCTCGGTTCCATCGTCGACAACAAGACCGAGGCGCACGGCTACTCAGGCTGCCCGGCCGCCGCCATCTCCTTCGACATCAAGAGCGCGGTGCAGGCCGACGTGGCGGCCAAGAAGACCACCCAGACCTTCGCGCTGGTCGCCGCCGACGAGGACTCGGACAACGGCTGGAAGGAGTTCCTCGAGACCAGCCCGTCCATCGAGATCACCTACAACCACAAGCCGAACAAGCCGACCGGCATGACCACCTCACCGCCGACCGCGTGCGGCGCGGCCACCACCACCATCGTCGGTGACGGCGACGTGATCCTCTACGCGCCGGTGTCCGACCGTAACGGCAGCGTCCTCGGGGTCACCTTCAACCTGTGGAAGAGCGCCACGCCGGGCACCATCGTCTCCTCGTCGAACCCGAACCTGCTCACCTACCGCTCCGGCACCACCTCGGTGCTGCGGGTGCCGGTGGCGACGCTGCGGGCCGCCGCGGGCAACGCGATCACCGAGTTCTCCTGGAAGGTGCAGGGCACCGACTTCAACCTCGCCAGCGACTGGTCGAGCACCTGCCGGTTCCGGTTCGACCCGACCCGCACCGGCCCGCCGGTGGTCGCGCCGCCGGCCGACAACACCACGACCATCGGCGACACCCTGGAGATCGCGGTCGGTAAGCCCACCACCGGCACCGTCCCGTCGGCCTACCTCTACCAGCTCAACGGCGGGCCGTACGGCAAGATCACCGCGGACACCGCAGGTGGCGCCGCGGTGCGGATCACGCCGAGCCGGTTCACCAACTCGGTCACCCTGACCGGGCTCTCCCCCGGCGGCAACATCGGGGACACCGCGACGGTCACCTTCAACTCCAACCCGGCCGCGCTGGCGATCGACGGCGACTTCGACGGCGACGACCTCACCGACCTGGTCACCCCCGGCGGGCAGAACAACCTGGCGCCGGGCCTGTGGTTCGCGGCCGGTGCGGACGACGGCAAGCTGGCGCCCGCGGCGGTCAACATCGGCGCGCGCGGCAACGGCGTCTTCGACAAGACCCCGGCGGACTTCACCGGCGCGCAGATCGTGGCCGGCCGGTTCGGCGGCACCGGATTCCAGGACGTGCTGGCCTATTACCCGAGCGGCGCGCACGCCGGCATGGCGGTGATCCTGCGCGGCAACGGCGACGGCTCACCGATCCAGAGCCAGCTGGACGGCACCTACGAGGGCATCAACGCCGGCACGTTCTGGGACTACAACACGCTCGACCCGTCCCAGCTGGTCAACGCCGGGCACACCCCGGGCAACGCGCACCCCGACCTGCTCGGCATCGCCGGCACCGCGGACACCGGCTACTACCTCAACCACTACCCGAACATGGGGTACATCGGCGGCTACGGCATGGTCAACTCGCTGCCCGCGCAGACCACGCCCACCGGCGGCCTGGACTGGAACACCTGGACGCTGGCGAGCACGCCGGACGCCGCCGGCACGGCCACGATGTTCCTGTGGCAGAAGTCGAGCGGGAAGCTCTACGCGTGGCGCAACCTGGCGTTCGACACCCTCACCGGGACGCTGACCTTCCAGCAGGCGGAGCTGTCCGGCTCGTGGAACGCGGGGCAGGCGGTCACGCCGTACGCGGCGGACGCCGACGGTGACGGCCGCGCCGACCTGTGGTCCGTGGGCGCCAACGCGAAGGCGACGGCCTATCTGGTGGGCGACACCGGCCTCACCGCCGCGGCTCAGCAGACGGTGCTCACCGCCAGCCACGCCTGGCTGCTCAACGACGCCGAGGACGGCCCGGTCACCGGCGCCGCGATCGGCAAGGACAGCGTCGGGACCTTCCCGGTCACCGGCGTCGGCGGCGCGGCGTGGAACACCGGCGGCCTGTTCGACCCGAGCGTCCGCCTGAACGGCACCAACGCGCTGCTCACCACGGCCAGCCCGGCGGTCACCACCGACGCCGACTTCACGGTCAGCGCCTGGGTCAAACCGACCCGGCTGAGCGGCACGGTCCTGTCCCAGGACGGCAGCTACCACTCCGGCTTCCGGCTGTGGATCGAGCCGAGCGACTCCAGCTGGCGGTTCTCGATGTCGAGCGCCAACGTGGCCGGCCCGACCTGGACGCACGCGATCGCCCGCAAGAACAGCGCGGTGGCCGGTGTGTGGACCCACGTCAGCGCCAGCTACCGGCGCTCGACCGGCCTCGTCGACCTGCACGTCAACGGCAAGGACGCGGGGAGCGCGGTGTTCCTGACGCCGTGGAAGGCGACCGGCATCTTCCGGATCGGCGCGCACGGGGCCTCGAACGCCGCGACCGCCGGCTTCCTCCAAGGCGACGTGGCCGAGGTGCACACGTACGCCTCGACGGTGATCTACGACGACGGCAACCCGAACATCCGCGACTTCGACGGTGACAACAAGACCGACGTCTTCGCCTCGCACAGCGACGGCCGGCTGCTGCTCTACCGCGGCAACGGCGGCGGCGGTTTCCGGCCGGGCATGGGCACCATCGGCAGCGGCTGGAACAACCACAACCTGATGTTCTCGCCGGGCGACTTCGACAACGACGGCCACCTCGACCTGGCCGCCCGCCGGGCCTCGGACGGCACCACCTGGCTCTACCGCGGCAACGGCGCCGGCGGCTGGATCAACGGCGGCAGCCCGCTGCTGATCGGCCAGGGCTGGAGCAGCCTGACCGCGATCTTCTCGCCGGGTGACTTCAACGAGGACGGCAACACCGACGTGATCGCCCGGCGGCCCGACGGCGACATGGTCCTCTACCGCGGCAACGGCGCCGGGAACTGGCTCAACGGCAACAACCCGGAGATCGTCGGCACCGGCTGGAACGGCTTCTCCCGGATCTTCTCCGGCGGCGACTTCAACGGCGACGGCCACACCGACGTGATGGCCGTCCGCCAGGCGAGCGACGTGAACGCGGGCGAGCTCTGGCTCTATCGCGGCAACGGGCAGGGGGGCTGGCTCAACGGCACGCACCCCGACGTCATCGGCACCGGGTGGAACTCGCACACCGCGGTCTTCTCACCCGGCGACTTCAGCGGCGACGGGCACGTCGACGTCATCACCCGCCGCAGCGACGGCAAACTCTGGCTCTACCGCGGCAACGGGCAAGGGGGCTGGCTCAACCCGGCGTCGCCCGACGTCATCGGCAGCGGCTGGAACACCATGACAAAGATCAACTGATTCCTTCCGTACGGCGAGCCGGGGCGTCCAGCCCTGGCTCGCCGTCCCGGGATCCGGCCCCCGGTCCAGGTCGGTCGGCTGACGCCTATTCGCGGGCCGGCCGGACCAGGCCGCTTTCGTAGGCGATCACCACCAGTTGCGCCCGGTCGTGCGCGCCCAGCTTGGCCATGGCCCGGTTGACGTGGGTCTTCACGGTGTGCGGGCTGAGGCTCAGCCGGTCGGCGATCTCGTCGTTGGTGAGGCCGGTCGCCACCACGGCGAGGATCTCGCGTTCGCGGTCGGTGAGCGCGGCGAGCCGGGTGCCGTCCGGTGGTTCGGCGCGTTCCGGGCGGGTGAGATAGCGGGCGATCAGGCTCCTGGTCGCCGCCGGGGTGAGCAGCGCGTCGCCGCGGTGGACCACGCGGACCGCGTCGAGCAGGGCGGCCGGGTCGGCGCTCTTGCCGAGGAACCCGCTGGCGCCGCCACGGAGCGCGGCGAACACGTACTCGTCGATCTCGAAGGTGGTCAGCACCAGGATGCGCACCGACGCCAGAGCCGGGTCGGCGGTGATCTGCCGGGTGGCCTCGAGACCGTCGAGGCCGGGCATCCGGATGTCCATCAGCACGACGTCGACGCCGACGCGGCGCACGATCTCCAGCACCTCGTCACCGCTGCCCGCGGCGCCGACGACGCACAGGTCGGGTGCGGAGTCGACCAGGGTCGTGAACCCGGCGCGCACGAGGGGCTGGTCGTCGGCGACCACCACGCGGATCGTCATCCGGCGACCGGGATGACGGCGGCGACCCGGAACCCGCCCGACGGGCGCGGCCCGGCGAGCAGCGTGCCGCCGAGGGCGGTGACCCGCTCCCGCATGCCGGTGATGCCGTGCGTGCGGCTCTCCGCCACCGGGGCGACGACCGGCCCGCCGTTGTCGACGATGACGGTGACCGCGTCCGGGTCGCGGCGCAGTGCCACCGTGATCGGCACCTCCCCGGCGTGTTTGCGCACGTTGGTCAGCGCTTCCTGCACGATCCGATATGCGGTGTGGTCGGCCGCCCAGGGCAACTCCCGGTCGTCGCCGTCGATCCG
The DNA here is from genome assembly GCF_055586225.1 of Actinoplanes sp. NPDC051388. Lineage (NCBI taxonomy): Bacteria > Bacillati > Actinomycetota > Actinomycetes > Micromonosporales > Micromonosporaceae > Actinoplanes > Actinoplanes sp. NPDC051388. The sequence goes on from NZ_JBVJIP010000004.1 coordinate 22,420, forward strand.
GCAGGAGATCTCCAACCCGGACGCGCGGAACGAGTCCAGCAGATCGCCGAGCCCCGCCATCCCGATCGCCGGTTGCCGGGGAGCCGGATCTTCACCGGGCTCGCGCAGCAGGCCGACGGACACCCGCAGCTCTTCGAGGGCCGCCCGGCTGCTCTCCCGGATGCCGGCGAGGGTCGGGTGCATCCCCGGGTCGGCGGTGGTGTGGTCGGCCACGCCGGCCTGGACGGCGATCAGCGCCAGGTGATGTCCGACGCTGTCGTGCAGGTCCCGGGCGATGCGCAGACGTTCCTCGGTGAGCCGGCGCCGGGTCTCGGTGTCCCGGTCCCGTTCGGCGTCCTGGGCGCGGCGTTCCACCTCGGCCAGGTAGGCGCGGCGGTGCCGGGCGGCCGTACCCGCGGCGACCGCGAGCCCGCCCAGCGCGGCCAGCGCGAGGTTCTCCGGGCCGAGCAACCGGGACGGCACGGCCCAGGTGTGGAAAGCGCCGATGACGAAGACCGCCAGACCGGCGACGAGCAGGGCCCGTCGCCGGTCGGAGAGCTCCGCGACGGTGTAGAGGGCGAACAGCGGCGCCGCCAGGATCAGGGTGCCGTTGAGGTTCTGGTAGCGCGCCAGATAGACCTCCGCCGCCACCGTGCTGATCAGCAGCGCGACATAGGGCAGTCGCCGCCGCAGCAGCAGCGCGCCGCAGGCCGTCGCGGCGGCGATCAGCGCCGGAGCGTCGCGCAGGTGATCCGGCGCGGTGGTCGTCAGCAGCGTCGCGAGCATGATGACCGCCGCCACGATCAGATCGCCGAGGTGCCGGAAGTGACCGATGACGTGCACACGCACACGCTACGGCCCGGACGGACCGGAACACGTCGCCCGCACGGCGCATTAGTGGCATACCGCGGTCGCGGTATCCCGGGATTGACGCGCACAGGCGACGACAGGGATCCGGTCCGGGCACGACAGTGGGTCTTCCACCGAGCACGGGAGATGCCATGACCAACGTGGTCGTCAACGACCTCACCAAGAGATTCGGGCGGGTGACCGCGGTCGACGGGCTCACCGTGGACCTGACGCCGGGAGTCACCGGATTCCTCGGCCCGAACGGCGCCGGCAAGACCACCACCCTCCGGATGATCCTCGGCCTGATCCGGCCGACCGCCGGCTCGGCCCTGATCGACGGCCGCCGCTACGCGGATCTCACCCATCCGATCCGTACGGTCGGAGCGATGCTGGAAGCCTCCGGCCTGCACCCGGGTCGCACCGCCCGGCAACACCTCCGGATTCACGCCCGGCTCGGCGGTGTCGCCGCGAGACGGGTCGAGACCGTGCTCGACGAGGTGGGCCTCACCACCGACGCGGACCGGCGCACCGGCGGCTACTCCCTCGGCATGCGGCAGCGACTCGGCCTGGCCGCCGCCCTGCTCGGCGACCCGCCCGTGCTGGTCCTCGACGAACCCGCCAACGGCCTCGACCCGGCCGGGATGGCCTGGCTGCGCGGGCTGCTGCGTGATCTGGCCGCGCAGGGCCGCACGATCGTGGTGTCCAGCCACGTGCTGGCCGAGGTGGCGCTGACCGCCGACCGCGTGATCATCGTGCACGACGGCCGGGTCCGCTTCACCGGATCACTGGACGGCCTGGAATCGCCGGCCGCGCTGGAGGCCGAATTCCTGCGCGTCACCACCGGGAGCCCGCGATGACGATCATTCTCGGCGCCGAGTGGCTGCGGCTGCGCACCACCGGCGGCGCCTGGCTGCTGCTGATCTCCAGCCAGGCGATCATCGTGCTCGGCGTCAGCGGCCTGATGCTGCGCGGCGACGACCTCGCCGACCCGGTCACCCAGCAGCAGGCGGTCGCCCACCTCGGCCTGGTCTCGCTGTTCACGCTGGTCCTGGGCATCACCGCGGTGGCCGGCGAGTACCGTCACCGCACCATCTCCGGCACCTACCTCGCGGTGCCGCGCCGCGCCCGCATCGTGGCGGCGAAACTGGTCGTGCACACCGCGGCCGGTGCCGTCTTCGGCGTCTGCGCGGCGGTCAGCGCCCTCGGCTCGACGGCGCTCTGGCTGGCGGTGCGCGGGCAGACGTTCCACCTCGACAACGCGGAGCTCTGGCGCACGGTCGCCGGCGGCATCGCCTGGAACACCGTCTTCGCCGCCCTCGGCGTCGGCGTCGGCGCCCTGATCACCAATCAGATCGGCGCGATCGCCACGGCCCTGGCCTGGCTCGCGCTGATCGAGGGGCTGGTCGGGCAGCTCGTCGGCGACGCCGCACGGTGGCTGCCGTTCGCCCTGGGCTCCGCCCTCGACCTGCTGCCCACCGCATCGGACGGGCCGGTGCAATGGCTGGCCGGCCTCGCGCTGGCGGGCTATGCCGCCGTGTTCGCGGTCGCCGCGACGCTGACCACCGTGCGCCGCGACGTCACCTGAGCCGTCAGCTGACCGGCAGGCCGGCCAGACCGGCGATCAGGCCGAGGACCGCGCTGATCCCGAGCACGCGCAGCACCGACCACTTGACCCGGAAGATGAGCACGGCCGCGATCACCGCGATGACGCACGGCACCACCCGCACATCGGTCACGTCGGGCAACTCCAGATGCAGCGGCCCGGCGGTGACCGTGCGGCTGCCCGCGAACAACGTGTGCACCGCGAAATACAAACCCAGGTTGGCGATCACCCCGACCACCGCCGCGGTGATGCCGGTCAGCGCCGCCGACAGCGACCGATTGCCGCGCAGCCGCTCCACATAGGGCGCACCGAGCAGGATGAACAGGAAGCACGGCACGAAGGTCACCCAGCAGGTGAGCACCGACGCCAGCACCCCGGCCACCCACGGATCCAGCGAACCCGGATGGTGGAAGGCGCCGAGGAACGCGACGAACTGCACCACCATGATCAGCGGTCCCGGCGTCGACTCGGCGAGAGCCAGCCCACGCACCATCTCACCCGGCGACAACCAGCCGAAGTCCTCCACCGCCCGCTGCGCCACATAGGCCAGCACCGCATAGGCGCCCCCGAAGGTGACCACCGCCGTCCCCGAGAAGAACACGCCCTGCCGGGTCAGCACACTGCCCACACCGGTCGTCACGGCAACCACCGCCACCGGCACGAACCAGACCAGCAACCCGACCACCAAGATCATCAGGGTACGCCGGGCAGACGGCCGATCGTGGTGCAACGCATCGTCCGAGACCAGTGGCGGCGGCCCGTCCGGCTCGGACCCGTGCCCGGCCGCGGCCGTGATCAACGCCGGCCGCCACCGGTGCACCACCCAGCCCGCCCCCGCCGCGCCGGCCACCACCAGCGGGAACGGCATCCCGAACACGGCCAGTGCGAGGAACGCCGCAACCGCGAACCCGACCAGCATCGGGTTGGTCAGGGCCCGCCGGCCGACCCGCCACACCGCCTGCACCACGATCGCGACCACCGCCGGCGCCAGCCCCGCGAACACCGCCGCGACCACCCTGGTGTCACCGAAGCCGACATACACCGCCGAGAGCGCCAGCAACGCCACGAACCCCGGCAACACGAACAACGTGCCCGCGACCAGCCCGCCACGCATGCCGTTGAGCAGCCAGCCGACATAGATCGCCAACTGCTGCGCCTCCGGGCCGGGCAGCAACATGCAGTAGTTCAACGCGTGCAGGAACCGCTGCTGACCGATCCACCGGCGCTCGTCGACCAGATGCCGCTGCATGACCGCGATCTGCCCGGCCGGCCCGCCGAAGGTCTGCAACGAGATCCCGAACCAGGTCCGCACGGCCTCCCGGAACGGCACCACATCGCGGGTGGATTCCGCCGAGCTGCTCACGCCGGCCCGCCCCGCAGCGCCGGGCGGCCGCCGACGTGGGTGACCGTCGCTCCGGCCGCCGCGGTCGCGTGGTGTGCCGCCTCCTCGTAGGAGAGCTTTCGCAGCAGCGCGGCGGTCAGCGCCGCCGTGAAGGCGTCCCCGCCGCCGGTCGTGTCGACGACCTTGGCGTCGGTCAGCGGCACGCGCAGCCGGCCGCCTCGCCAGATGAAGAGGTTCGCGTCGGCCTGCGCCAGCGCCAGCAGCGACGGCCCGTCCTCGAGCACCGTTTCGTCGATGCCCTGCGCCTCACGCTCGTCGGCCCGGACGACGTCGGCATATGCCAGCAGACGCCGGTCGGTCACCGCGCCGTCCAGGACGACCAGCCGGCCCGCCTCCCGGCCGATCCGGGCCGCGGCCAGCGCCGCCTCGACGGGCTGCTGGAGCTGGACGAGCACCGCGTCGGCGCCGGCGATGACGTCGCGCGCGCCGAGGACGTCCGCCTCGGTCAGCAGCACCGGCGGCGGCAGGTGCTGCACGTATCGCCACCGGGCATCGGCGTCGAGCAGTTCGACGATCAGCCCGGTCAGTGTGTCGCGGCGGCGGATCACCGCGGCGACGTCGATGCCGTCGTGCCGGGCCTGGTCGAGCAGCACGTCGCCGATCACGTCGTCGCCGGCCACCGCGACCAGCCGCGGCCGCACCCCGAGCTGGGCCAGCGCCACCGCCTGGTTGGCGCCCTTGCCGCCGAGCTGCTCGCGCCGGCCGGTCGCATCAGCGGACGCGCCGGCCTCGGGCGCGTGGTCGACGGTCAGGACGAGGTCGCGGGCGAGTTGCCCGACAACGGCCGCTACGAGTCGTGTCACGGCCCAATTTTGCACCAGGTCAGATCTTCTTCAGGCGAGCGTCGCCCGTGTCCTGACGGTCCAGCCCCTCACGCGGCGCATGATCAGCCGAAGACCAGGCAGAACGGGTGGCCGGCCGGGTCGGCGAACACGCGGAAACCCGATTCGCGTTCCGCGGGCAGCCGGCGGGCGCCGAGGGCCAGCACCTCCTGTTCCGCGGCGTCGACGTCCTCGACCCGGATGTCCAGGTGCGCCTGCTGCGACCCGTGGGGGTCCGGCCAGGTCGGCGCCGTCCACTCCGGCGACCGCTGGAAGGCCAGCTCGCGCGCGCCGGGCGCGGTGCCGATGACCACCCAGTCCGGGCTCTCCTCGTGGACACGCATGCCGAGCACGGACGCATAGAAGCGGGCCAGCGACCCGGGATCGGGACAATCGAGGACGGTCTTCTCCAGCCGGCCGATCATTGCCTCACCTCTCAACCTTCCACGCCGGTGGCGGTGTGTGCGGTGCCGACCGGCTTGGACTGCGACGAGCCGCGCTGGCGCAGGTAGATCGCGAGGATCGCCATCGACGCGACCGCGAGCAGTTCGGACTGCCAGTTCTGCAGGGTCCGGTTCCAGAAGTCGGGTTCCCCGAGGTATTGCGCCCAGGAAACCGGATCCTGCAGGTCGCTCAGCTGCCGCTCGTTGAAGGCCGCCACGCCGGCGATCGACTGGGTCGCCCACGAGGCCAGGAAGATCGCCCCCATCACGAGCCCCAGCGAGTTCGAGAAGACCCACAACCGAAATCCCCGGGCGCGCGCGGACGGCGGCGAATGCTCGTCCGCGAACGCGCCCACCTTCTGCTCGCGATCGGACTCGAGGCCGGCGTTGTCCAGGCTCTTGGACTCCGGCGATCCCTTCTGCAGCAACCACACCGTCAGGAAGATGTAGAGGAAGAACTGCAGGTACTCCGACTGCCAGTTCTCCGCCACGTCGGTGGCGAAGCTGGCGGACGTCAGATAACGGCCCAGCGACACCCGTGGCAGGCCCTCGGTCAGCTGCTGCTGATTGAAGTCGGCGTGCCCGGCGAACGCCTGCCCCACCAGCACGATCAGGAACAGGACCCCGAAGACCAGGCCCAGCGAGTTCTCCTTCAGGAAGCGCTTCACCGGTGCAGCACCCCCAGCGTCGCGAGATACACCAGCCCGGCGGTCACGACCAGGAGCAACAGCACGAACAACACCCGCATCGTCAGCCTCCCTGGACCGCGCAGTCGTAGGGACGCTCGGCGCGCGGCTCGCAGCCGGCCGCGACGACCCGCCAGCCGCCCGGGAAGACGGCCAGGAACACCGTGTCGCCGGTCAGGCGGACCTGCGCCCACTGTCCGTACACCTCGGTCGCGGTGACCGTGCCCGGCGCGGGCAGGTCCTCCTCGAGGATCGCCTCCTGGCAGGGTTTGTCGGCCGACTGGGCGACCTCGGCCGCGCTCTCCGGCGCCAGCACCGCGCAGGCCGCGACACCGTCCTGCGCGCCGATCGCGTCGAATAGCCGCTGCGCCGCCGCGTCGGCGGCCCGACCACGGTCACCGACGGACGCGCAGCCGCCGGCGGCCGCCGCGCACAGCGCCAGAACCACCACCGACATCCTCGTTGATCTCAGCCTCAGCACGGAGCTGAGTATGCCCGACACCGGCACATCTCAAGCGCACATACCGGCTCAGAAGAACTCGCGGCGATACATGTCGGTCAGCTCGCGGTAGTGCGGACCCATGTTGGCGACGTACACCTCGTCGAAGCCGGCCTTCTCGTAGGCCTGCAGCTGCGCCGCGTGCTTGTCCGGATCGGGCCCGCAGGCCACCGCCTCGCGTGTCATGTCCTCGGTGACCAGCTGGGACGCCTGCTCGAAATGCTTCGGCGAGGGCAGCACCTGGGACAACTCCCCCGGCACGCCGCTGTTGGCCCACAACCGATGCGCGATCCGCGCGCCCTCGTCCTCGGTCTGCGCCCAGCAGCCCTTGAAACCGCCCTGCACCGGCTTGTCGCCGCCGCCCTGCTCGCGGAACCGCCGCACCAGGTCCGCGTCGGGCATGGTCGAGACGTAGCCGTCGCCGATCCGCGCCGCCACCTCCAGGGCCTTCGGGCCGAACGCCGAGACGTAGACCTTCGGCGGCGAGTCCGGCAACGTGTAGACCCGGGCCTGATCCACCGTGTAGTGACGCCCGTGGTGGGTCACGAAATCGCCGTCCCACAGCTTGCGCATCACCTCGACCGCCTCTTCGAGCATCTCCAGGCGCTCCTCGGCGAAGGGCCACCGCTCGCCGGTGATGTGCTCGTTGAGCGCCTCCCCGGTGCCGACGCCGAGCACGAAGCGCCCCTCGTGCAGCACCGCACTGGTCGCCGCCGCCTGCGCCACGATCGCCGGGTGGATCCGCTGGATCGGGCAGGTCACCGCCGTGGTGACCGGGATCGTGACGACCTGGCTGAGCGCGCCGATGATCGACCAGACGAACGGGCTCTGGCCCTGCTCGTCGTTCCACGGGTGGTAGTGGTCGGAGATCCACAGACTCTGGAACCCGGCGTCCTGGGCCAGCCGCGCCTGCTCGATGAGCTGGGCCGGGGTGTATTCCTCGCAGGACAGGAAGTAACCGATTCGCATGCCCGGACGGATACCCGCGAAACGGCCGGTCAAGCGCCGCATCACAGCGAGCGGGCGAACTCGTGCGCGGGCGCGGACCAGGAGTGCGGGTCGAGCCAGGGGAAGCCGTGCGCGCCGGGCAGTTCGGCGTACTTGCCGTCGGGGGCGGTGGCGACCAGGCGGCGGGCCCAGCCGGGGGTGCTCAGCACGTCGTCGGCGCCGCGCAGCACCAGCAGCGACACGGTGAGCCGGCGCAGGGCGGCCTCGATGTCGTGCCGCAGGCAGGCGTGGACCAGGTGGGCCAGCCGGCGCGGGCCGGCGCGCCGCCACTCGGGCAGATGGGTGCGGGTCAGTCCGGGCGGCTCGACGCGGCCGTCCTGCAGGATACGCAGTGCCAGCCGCGGAAACGGCCGCACCGCCGGGTCGACCGTCGGGCTGGCCAGCATCAGTCCGGCCGCCATCGGGTGGCCCGCAGCGGCTTCGGCCGCGACCTGGGTGCCGCTGGAGTGCCCGGCCAGCAGCACCGGCTCGGTGCGGGTGGCGGTGAGCCACTCGGCGACCGCCTGCCCGTACTCGGCCACGGACAGCTCGTGCGGCGGCTCGCCGCTGCCCGCCAGGCCGGGCAGTTCGAGCAGATGGGCGCGGGTCCACCCACCGAGAGCACGAACGCCGGGGATCAGGTAGTCGGCGACCGCCATGCCCTGCACGACAACGACCTCGGGGACGCCGTCGCCGGGCGAACCGAACGACCGGCTGCGCATCCGCCCGAGCGGGCCATCGTGGAATGAGGTGTCCACAGAGAAGGTTCATACCCGCAGCTAGCGGGCATGAACCCGGTCGGGAGGTGCGATGAGACTGCCCCGCGAGATCGCCGGATTCGACTCGGCGTCCGGCATGATGGTGGTGGCGCCGGCTATCCGAAGCGCCGAAAACCCGCGGTGGTGATCGGTTCGTCCGGCGGCGCGCTCGTGCACATGCCTTCGACGGCACCGCCCGGACGTTTCTCGACCGCAATCCCGATCTCGTGCTGCACCACATGCACGACCCCGACCAGGACCGCCTGACGCTGCGCCGGATGGCCTATTTCCGGGTCAAGCGCACCCGTCTGGGAGGCGGCTACGAACGCTTTCTCACCGACCACCTCGAACCCGGCGGCACCATCGTCATCGCCGAATGCGGGCAACGATGGCCGGTCACGGGTCGAACCGTCGCTCGACCTGATGCACGCCCATCTGGACCGGGCCGATCCCCTATGACCATCTGCACCTCGGCCTGTTCTGCCACGGCGTCGAATCCGCCGGCATGGCGACCGCCGAGCAGTGGCGGAAACTTCTCGGCCGCGCCCGCACAGCTGGGTCGTTCGCCGGGGTGTCGCCGCAGCGCTACCCGAACGATCCGCTGACGTTCTTCCGGTTCCGACCGGCGCTGCGCGCCATCGGCAACCGCTTCCCGTGCCGGAACCGCTGACCGTGACAGCGGCCCGCTCCGCGCTCGCCGCCGGCCCGGCCGGGTCGGTCCGGTGGGACCGACCCGGCGGCTGATCAGAGGTCCAGGTGCCGCCGCAGCTTGACCAGGCTCCCGGCGAGCAGGCGCGAGACGTGCATCTGGGAGACGCCTATCTGCTCGGCGATCTGTGCCTGGGTCTGATTGCCGTAGAAGCGCTGCGTGACGATCCGCCGTTCGCGTTCTGAGAGGCAGGCCAGCGCCGGTCCGAGGTCGAGCCGCATCTCGACGATCGTGTAGCCGGGCTCGTCGCTGCTGATGGTCTCGCCGAGCTCCTTGGTGCCCTCACCACCGACCGGAGTGGACAGCGAGGTCGCCCGGTAGGCACGCGAGCCCTCCAGGCCCTCGATCACCTCCTCCTGGGAGGCGCCCAGGTAGGCGGCGATCTCCGGCACGGTCGGGGTGCGGCCCAATGACGCCTGAAGGGCACCGGCGGCCTCGTTGATCGCCAGCCACGCCTCCTGAATGCGGCGGGGCACCCGGACCGACCAGGTGCGGTCGCGGAAGTGCCGCCTGATCTCGCCCAGGATCGTGGGGAACGCGAACGCCACGAAGTCGGCGCCGCGACTCGGATCGAACCGGTCGACCGCTTTGATCAGGCCGATCGTGGCGGTCTGGACGAGATCGTCGAGCGGCTCGCCGCGCCCCGAGTAGCGGCGGGCGAGACGCTCGGCCATCGGCAGCCAGGCTTCGATGGCGCGATCACGACGGGTCGGCCACTCGGGATCGGTGGGCGGAAGGCTCGCGAACGCGGCAATCGCCTCGGCGGCGCGTTCGTCCTGGGTCTCGGCAAGCATGTGGTCCTCCTCGAACGCCGCGGTGCGGCGGAGCGTTCGCCGAGGATGCACCCGAAGATTCAAGGTGTCGGACCCATCGCGCGAGCTCACCCGCACACAACTGGATCTCGGCACCCTTCTCGACCGATGAGCAGATGCTAGCCGAAGAGCCGACCGCCGCCAACCCGAAAGGCTGATGACACCCCGCTAGGAGCCGTCGGACCGATCGGCGGCGTTGGCGACCAATGTCGCGGCCACGTCCCTGAGCTTGCGGTTGGCATCCTGAGAGAGCCGGGACAGGATCTTGAAGGCCTCCTCCGCCGAACACCGCCGCTCGGCCATGATGATGCCCTTGGCCTGCTCGATCATGGCGCGGTGCTCCATCGCCCGGCGCGTGTGCTCGGCGAGGCTGGCGGTGGTGTCGTAGAGGTGGGCGTTGGCCAGCGCGACAGCGGCGTAACCGGCGAACGTCTGCAGCAGCAGCAGCGAGTCCTCGTCGAAGGCCTCGACCTTCATGGCGTAGACGTTGAGCGCCCCGGACACGCCTTCCTGGACCGGCAGCCCGATCGAGAGGGAGCTGTGTGCTCCCGCCGCCACGGCTTTTCGTGTCCAGTTCGGCCAGCGAGCATCCTCGGCCAGGTCAGGCACCGAGATCGCGGTCTGCTCGGCCGCGGCCTGCAGGCACGGGCCCTCGCCGCGCTCGTACTGCCGTTCGTCGAGTTCGAGAGCCATCGGGCCGGTGAACGCGGCCGTGTGCGCGGCCTTCCCGGACCAGGGTGACCGACACCTCGTCGGCGCCGGGCACGCTGTTCTTCGCCAGGTCCGCAATGCGGCGCAGCACGCCGTCGAGGCCCATCGAGTCGAGTCTGATCCGCCCAGCTCGGCGAAGGCGTTCTGTGGATCGATCGGGTCCGGGGTCACGAAGACCACCAGCTTCCATACAGCCGGTGCAGCCGTCAGACACCCGCACCGAGGATCGGCATCTGCCGACACCTCGTGGAGGGGACATCAAGACCCGCGCCGCTGCTGCACGCCGGCTTCCGCTGTCGCTCGAGACAGCAGCCAGAGACCTGACCACACCCCAGCTGCGGGGGTCGGATGGCGGTCGCCGCCCCGGCCGACTAGCGTCAAGGCCGGGTCAAGCCGAGCGCCCGCCAGCTCGCCGATGGATTGGTGCGCCCATGGAGACCCCGCAGCCGCTGCGTGACCACCTGGTCAAGCTCGCCGGCACCCCCGACGGCAGTGCCGCAGTCGATGGCGACCTCGTCGCGATCGCCCAGCTGACCACGGACCGGGTCTCGGCCGTCTCGTACGCATCGGTGACGCGGCACGACCACAAGGGCCATGTCACAGTGGCCGCGACCAGCGCCATCGCGGCGGCCGTCGATCAAGCGCAATACGGGGACAACGCCGGCCCCTGCCTCGAAGCCCTCGACAGCGGGCGACCGACGGCCGTGGCGGAGATCTCCGCCACCATGGACTGGCCGGGCTTCCGCAGCCAGGCCCTCCGTTTCGGCCTCTACGCGTCGCTGTCGATTCCGCTGTTCGCCGGGCGTGGTGTCCCGATCGCGGCGCTCAACCTCTACGCCCGGCATCCGCGCACGATGCGGGCACTGTCCGAGTCGGTGCAGTCGGCCTTCGGGATCGGCGACGCACCCGCGGAAGGCCGGCGCAAACTCGACGCCGGCGGTGACGAACTGGTCGCGGGTCTGATCGGAGCGTTGGCCGTCCGGGCCGTCCTCCAACAGTCGATCGGTGTGGTCATGGCGCTGACCGCGTCCGGCCCGGATGACGCCTACGAGCAGTTGTGCCGGCGGGCGAGGGAGAACGACGTCGCGCTGGTCGAGGCCGCCGAGCAGATCATCTCCGGTCAGCGCTGGTGAGGTGCCCGGCGGCGATGCCCCGGACGAACCGGGGTAACATCACCACTCTGCGACCGGCCACCCAGGTGACCGGTCCACCGGCGTCAAGCAGCGGCGCGGGTCCGGGTGCCCATCGGGCTTCGGGCAGCACCACACCCGCCTCCGCGCAGCCGTCCCTCCGGCAGCGCACCCGCTGCAGGGAATTGACGGTGACACACCAGCCCACTGACCTTCTGCGCGCCTTCGCGGAACTGGGGCGCATCAAACTCGGCGAGACCGATCTCGAGGGCGTCTGCGCGCGTGCCACCGAGATCGCGAGCCGGACCATTCCGCATGCCGACGACGCAGCCATGATGGTTCTCCGTGACGCGGGCGATCCGGTGACCGCCTTCACCAGTGCACGGGCGGAACGGCTCAACGGATCCGGGCCGGCCCTGCGAGCGGCAGCCGAGAACCTGACCGTCTACGTTCCCGACACCGCGGCCGAAGACCAGTGGCGCGATTGGATGCAGGATGCCGCCGCGGCCGGGATCCGCAGTGTTCTGTCGGTGGGCCTGCCGGTGCACGACACCGCCGCCGGAGCGATCACCGTCTACAGCGAGAGTCCCCGGGCGTTCGACGACACCATCGAGCTGACCGAGACGTTCGCCGGGTACGCGACCGCTGCACTGGCCAACGCCTATATCTACGACACCACCGCCGGCCTGGCCGAGCACATGCGCCGGGCGATGGAGCACCGCGCCGTGATCGAGCAGGCCAAGGGCATCATCATGGCCGAGCGGCGGTGCACACCCGACGATGCCTTCGCCATCCTGATCAAGCTCTCGCAGGACTCCAACCGCAAGCTCCGCGACGTCGCCGCCGCCCTCGTGGCGCACAGGGCCGATCCCGACCGGGCGAAACGTCGCGGTTCCGGGACACCGGCCACACCCTGCGCGGACGGATCGGCTTAGCTGTGCACAACCGCGTGGCCGACCTGGGCGGGCGCGTGGCCAGGGTGCGCCGGTCCAGCAGAGCGGCCGGCGCACCCGCCTCAAGCGGTGATCGACAGGATGCCGGCGAGGCCGGTGATCTCCAGAACGCGAGCCGCGATCCCGTGCACCCCACGCACCGAGAAGGACCCCCGCTCCTGGGCGGCGAGCAGGTGGGCGACGGCGAGAATGTCCGCACCTTCGGCGCCGAAGTATCCGATCGCACTCAGATCACAGCAGACCCGACGGCCACGGCCGATCACCTGCGTCAGGGCCGCCAGCACCGCGGGCGCCGTGTCGAAGTCGATGTCACCCGCGATCGCGACGACGAAAACGCCGTCGCCGTCGGCCGGCTCCACCGAGTGCGTGACGACCAGGGCGCCCAGACAGCCGGCCACAGCAGACCGGGGACGCCGCGAACCTGACACGGTCATGGCCCACCCACCATCAACGAGTTGGCGGGCGCGCGGCTTGACCCGGCTCTGAGCCTAACCGGCCGAGGCCCGATTTCCATCAGTGAATCGGGTGACGTGCACATCGCCTGCGATCACTGTCCGGGCTGGTTCCGCTCGATCAGGTTCGCGGCGGTTTCGACCAGACCGGCACCCGCGTCGGCTGCCCGCGCGAGAAGAGTCAGGTAGGCGCTGCGGGCGTCGGCCGCGGCACCGACCGGAGAACCCGGATCGACTCCTGAATCATCGAACGGATGGCCAGGGCCCTGATCAGGCCGGCCGTCAGCTCCCGGCCGCCGGCCTCGAGATCGCCGTGGTCCCAGTCACCGGCCGAGTCCGGGCCGTACGCGTCGCAGACCGCCTCGCTCAGCGTCCGCATCGCGGCGGGCTGCCGGCCGTAAAGGTTGAGGGCGGCCACGACCGCGCCGGAACCGGTGAACACCGGGATCGACAGGGACGTTCGCAGACCCAGGGAGAGTGCGGTGGCGCGGAACGCCGGCCAGGTCGTCACGGCGGCGATCTCGCCGACCGCGGTCGGGTTGCCGGTCCACAGCGCCTGCAGGCAGGGACCCGCGTCGTGGTCGTACTGGGCCTGATCGACGGCGACCGCGGCGTCGTCGCTGGCGGCCACCGTGGCGGGGCCGCTCGGGCACCGGCTGGTCACCGACGCCGCCTCGACCGTCGTGATCCGCGCCGCGGCGAGCTGGGCGATGACGATCAGGTGGGTGCTGACCAGCGCGTCGTCGTCCGGTGTGCCGGCCAATCCGATCAGCCGGTCCGCCAGCAGCCCGGTCATCTGCGCGGTTTCGAAAGGCAATCTGGTCACCGGGCGCCTCCGCCATCGTCAGGACACTGACGGGCACACGGCTTGACCCGAGAACCAGAGTAGTCGCAGTCAACCGCCGCCGCGGACCGAAACGCCTTTCCCGAACGGCCGGCCACGGCCTGCCCGGGCCGCGGCGGCCAGGACCTCGGCGGCGGTGATCTTCAGCAGGGCCGGGTGCACGGCCGGGCCGGGCGCGTCGCCGGGTTCGGCCCGGACGCCGTGCCAGATGGCGTGGTGGTGGCGCCGATCCGGCGGCGGCCCCCAGCGGCTGGGCGGCATCGGGCCGAACAGCACCACCGACGGTGTTCCGTAGGCGGTGGCCAGGTGGGCGATGCCGGTGTCGCCGCTGATCACCAGCCGGGCGTGGGCGACGATCGCGGCCAGCTCGCCGACTCCGGTGCGGCCGGCCAGGGCGGCGCTCGGGGGCAGGCCGGCGAGCCGGGTCACCCGTACCGCGAGATCGGTCTCGCCGGCCGAGCCGGTGACCACCGGATGATGGCCCGCGGCGGCCAGGGTTTTGGCGACGTGCGCGTAGCGCTCGGCCGGCCAGCGCCGCGACGGTGACTTCGCGCCCGGATGGATGACGGTCAGCCCGGGCCGGGCCGGGCGCGGCGGAATCGCCAGCGACAGATCGCCGGAGTCGGCGGGCACGCCGTGATGGCCCAGCAGGCGGACCCAGCGATGCACCTCGTGATCGTCCGCCGCCCAGCGGGGACCGGCGGAGTGCCCGGCATCCGCGTTGGCGTAGGCCCACAGTTCGCCCGGTTCGGTGGCGGCCAGCAGCCGGTGCGACTCGGGACCGCTGCCGTGCAAGTTGACCGCCAGCCGCGGAGGGTCGACGCCGGAGATCGGCGCACCCAGCCCGGTCGTGTCGACCACGCGATCGATGCCGCCGATCAGGTCGATCAGCGGGGTCAGCGCGGCCGATGCGGCCAGGGCCAGCGTCTCGCCGGGGAACGCGGCGCGCAGCCCGCGCAGGGCGGGCACCGCGGTGGCGAGATCGCCGAGCCCGAGGGCGCGCAGAACCAGGATCACGGGTACGACGTCTCGGTCTCGGCGGCGACCACCAGCTCCCGGACGGCACACCCGGCCGGCTGCCCGAGCGCGAACAGGATCGCCGCGGCGACGTTCGCCGGGTCGTTGAGGATCGCGTCCGGGCCGGGCTTGTACTGATCGTCGCGGTCGTCGAAGAACCGGGTCCGCATCCCGCCGGGGATGACCAGCGTGACGCCGACCTGGCCGGCCAGCTCGGCGGCGAGCGAGCGGGTGAAGCCGACCACCCCGAACTTGGCGGCACAGTACGCGGTCGCGTCGCCGACCGCCTTCACGCCGAGGGTCGACGAGACGGTGACGGCGGTTCCGTGCGACTCCTTCAGGGCGGGGATCGCCGCACGGATGACGGCCGCGGTGGCGAACAGGTCGATGGTGACGATCCGTTCCCAGACCTCGGCCGGGATGTCGACGAGCGCGCCGGGCACGTCCACGCCGGCGGCGGTGACCACGCCGTCGAGGCCGCCGGCCATGCCGATCACCCGCCGGGTGGCCTCCTCCGCCGCCCGGGTGTCCGCCAGGTCGCACTCGACCCAGGCCACACCGTCCCGCGGGGGCTGCCGGTCGATCACGTACGCGGTTCCGCCGGCCTTGGTGACGGCGTCCACGACCGCGGCGCCCAGACCGCTCGATCCACCGGTGACGAGCACCTTCATGACATCTCCTCCTGTCGGCCGCGGACGGCCGCGATGGTGTTGGTGGTGGAACGTCCACTGAGGTAGGGCACGATGACGGTCTGGCCGCCCCAGCGTTCGACGATCCCGGCCTCGGGCAGCCCCGGGCCGCCGTCGGCGTAGTCGCCGCCCTTGACCCAGACGTCCGGCCGCAGCCAGGTCAGCGTCGCCTCCGGGGTGGGCTCGTCGAAGACGACGACGGCGTCGACGCACTGCAGGGCTTCGAGCATCCGGCGGCGGTCCTGCTCGGTGGTCAGGGGCCGTTCGGGGCCCTTGAGCCGGCGCACCGAATCGTCGGAGTTGAGGCAGACGACCAGGCAGTCGCCGAGGCTGCGGGCGGCTCGCAGCGTGGCGAGGTGACCGACGTGCAGCAGGTCGAAACAGCCTCCGGTGGCGACCACGGTGCCGCCGCCGGCCCGCACCCGAGCGAGCAGCTCGCCGACGTTCTCCGGTTCGGCGGCCGGTTCCGGCCGGGCGGTGTTCCGGTCGCCGGCGACGAACGCCGTGGCCGCCGACACCGCCGCCTGCACGGCCTCGGAGACCAGGGCGCCGCCGGCCAGGGCGAGCGCGGCCGAGGCGGCGAAGCGGTCGCCGGCCCCGCAGGTGTCACCGTCGGCTTCGGACGGCGCCGGGACGACCAGCGGTGTAGGTCCGGCGTGGCAGAGCACCGCGCCCCGCGGCCCGCAGGTCACCGCGACCGCGTCGGCCTGCCAGCGCTGCCGCAGCAGGTAGCCGGCGCGGCGGGCGGTGGACAGCGCCGCTCCCCCGCCGGCGTCGCCGCTGAACAGCCGGACCTCGGACTCGTTCGGGGTGACCAGGCGGACACCGCGGACCGGCGCCGGCCCCTTCGGGTGCGGGTCCCAGACGATCGGCGCCCGGGCGTTCTCCAGGGCCTCGCGCAGCCGTGGCAGGCGGGTCACGCCCCGGCCGTAGTCGCTGACCAGGATCGCCGAGGCACGGCCCAGCACCTCGAGCGCGGCCGCGGACGGCTCCCCCGGCGGCGTGGGCTCGGTGCCGCCGCGGTCGAGACGCAGCAGCACCTGACCGGCGGCGCGCAGCCGGATCTTCTCCGGGGTGGCGCCGGGCAACGGGATCGGGAAGACCTGGACGCCGGCGGCGCCGAGCAGGTGGCTGAGCCGGGCGCCGCCGTCGTCGTCGGACAGCGCGGTCACCAGCGCCACGTCGCAGCCGTCACCGGCGGCCAGGACCGCGGCCAGCCCGGCGCCGCCGGGGCGGTCCAGGGTGGACTCCTCGTCGAGCACCGGGGCCGGGGCGTCCGGAGCGATCCGGTGCACGCTGCCCTCGACGTCGCGGTCCAGCAGGGTGTCGCCGACGACGACCAGCAGTGGGCGGTTCATGCGGGCACCCCCAGGGAGTCGGGGACCGCGGCGCGGACCGCCGCGAGTTCCAGGTCGACGTATTCGCAGAGCAGGTGCGCCGAGATCAGGTGCAGCTCCTGCACGACCTGGCTGTCCGGCGACGGGCAGCGCAGGACCTCGTCGCAGGCGTCGCCCA
This sequence comes from Actinoplanes sp. NPDC051388, assembly GCF_055586225.1. NCBI lineage: Bacteria > Bacillati > Actinomycetota > Actinomycetes > Micromonosporales > Micromonosporaceae > Actinoplanes > Actinoplanes sp. NPDC051388. The sequence continues at coordinate 39,279 of NZ_JBVJIP010000004.1, forward strand.
CCGGGCCGGGTTCCGCGCCGGTCAGGGCCCAGGTGCGCATCCGCGTCTCCGCGGCCGCCCGCACGGCGGCCACCAGGTTGGCGCTGCGCCCACTGGTGGTGAGCACGAGCAGCACGTCGCCGGGACGGCCGTGGCCGCGCACCTGGCGTGCGAAGACCTCGTCGAAGCCGTAGTCGTTGGCGATCGCGGTGACCGCCGACGAGTCGGTGTTCAGGGCGATGGCGGACAGCGGCGCCCGTTCGTCGCGCAGGCGTCCGACCAGTTCGGCGGCCAGATGCTGGGCTTCGGCCGCGCTGCCGCCGTTGCCCGCGACCAGCAACCGGCCGCCACGGCCGAGATGCCAGGCGAGTTCCCGGCCCCAGCGGGCCAGCGGCTCGGCCGCCGACCGGTACGGCGCCAGTGCCGCGGCCATCGCGCCGACGTGACGGTCCAGGGGGGACTGCTGGGACATCACGCGACCGCCTCCTGAGCCGGGTCCCCGGCCACATCCACGCCGGTCACGGACCGGTAGGCGCCGGCCAGCAGGGTGGCGATCCGGCGCCACGAGTACGACAGCCGGGCCCGGTCCGTGGCGGCCGCCGCATAGGAGAACAGGCGCACGTCGTCGGCGAGCAGTTTGCGCAGCGTGGTGCCCAGGGCGTACGGGTCGCGAGGCGGCACGAGCTCGCCGGTGACGCGGTCGACGACGGTGTCGGTCAGCCCGCCGACGGCCGTGGCCACCACGGGGACACCGCACGCCATCGCCTCCAGCGGCGTCAGGCCGAACGGCTCGTACCAGGGCGCGGCGACCACCACGTCGGCCGAGCGGTACCACCGGGGCATGTCCGCCGCGCCCACCCGGCCGGCCAGCCGCACCCGGTCGCCGACCCCGCAGCGCTCGGCGTGCTCGCGCAGGCGCCGGGCGTACGGCTCGTCCTGCGCCCCGCCGCCGACGATGACGCACTCGGCGTCGGGAACGAGCGGCAGCGCCGCGATCAGGTCCTCGAAGCCCTTGCGCTCGACCAGCCGGCCGACACTGAGGATGCGCCGCCGGCCGGACCGGGGTTCGGCGTCGCCGTCGGGGGTGAACCGCTCGCTGTCGACGCCGGAGGGCACCAGCGTCATGGCGGACCGCGGCACGCCGAGCCGCAGCAACTCGCCGATCTCGTCCTGGCACTGCACGATGACCCGGTCGACCCGCCGGCCCAGCGCCCGCTCGTATCCGACGCGGTGCTCCGGGCTGGTGTCGGCGGCGCCCTGGTGGCGCCGTTTCACCGAGCCGAGCGCGTGGAAGGTCTGCACGATCGGGATGTCGAGATCGCGGACGGCGCTGACCGCGGCGAGCCCGCTCATCCAGAAGTGTGCGTGCACCACCTCGGGCCGCCAGCCGCGCGACCACTCACCGGCGACCCACGTGCCGAACGCCTCCATGTACGGAAGAAGCTCGTCGCGGGGCACGGGCTCGGGTGGCCCGGCCGGGACGTTGACGACCAGGTAGTCGCCGGTCCGGACGGTGACCGCCGGCGCCGGGTCGTCGCGCCGGGTGTAGACCCGCACGTCGTGGCCCTGCGCGGCGAGCGCCGCGGACAGCTCCGCGACGTGCACGTTCTGGCCTCCGGCGTCGGTGCTGCCGAGCGCGGCCAGGGGGCTGGCGTGCTCGGAGATCATCGCGATGCGCATGTCTCGTCCTCCAACAAGCGGTCCCAGTCCGCGAGGAACCGGTCCAGGCCGTAGCGGGCCAGGGCGACCTGACGGGCCCGTTCGCCGAGGCTGCGGGCGGATGCGGGATCGTCGATCAGCCAGCGGGCTGCTTCGACGAGGGTTTCGGTGCGGGTGGCGAGCACCCCGGCGTCGTCCGGTACGGCGGCGACGGCCTCCGTGGTGGCCAGGCCGATGACGGGCATGCCCATCTGCATGGCCTCGATCAGGCTCAGCCCGAGCGAGGTCCACCGGCACAGGTGCAGGTAGGCGCGGCGCCGGGCGACCTCGGCGTGCATGGCCGCCTGCGGTGGGTCGTCGTGCACGGTGATCCGGTCGCTCGCCAGGCCGGTCACGCCCATCCCGAAGACGTCCAGCGGGGCTACCGCGGCGAACCGGGGGAACAGATCGGTGCCGGTGACCCGGCCGCGGCGCACCGGTTCGTTGGTGACCACCGCGAGCCGGTCGAGTTCGCCGGTCCAGCGGGCCGCCGGCGCGACGATGCCGTGCTCGATCACCGTGGTCCGGGTCGCGCCGACGTCCCAGAACAGGTCGTTGAAGTGGGTGACGTGCGCGATGATCACGTCGTCGCGGTCGGCGAGCGGGTGCCGGGTGTCCGGCACGTCGCCGCGCGGGGTGTTGTGCTCGACGTAGATCTTCGGCGCCCGGATGCCGCCGACCCGGTCGAGTTCCTCGGGTCGTTGCAGGATCACCACGTCGACGTCCCGCACCTGCGCCAGGTCGACCTCCTCGACGGTGGGTGGCCAGTCGAAGGTGCGGGCGCGGCCTCTCCCCCAGGTGTCGCGCTGCGCGTTCACCGGCACGAGATAGCGGTGCTTGCCCTGCACGAACGACGTCGTCCAGGAACCGTGGACGTGCCACAGCAGGATGTTCACGCGGCGTACTCCTGGGTCAGGGCCGGGGCGGCGCCGCCGAGCAGGCGGACCGCGGCGACGACCTCGGCGGGATCGATGGCGGACAGGCACGGGTGCCCGGGCACGGGACAGGTCGTCGCGCGGCTGTCCCGGCAGGGCGCGGCGGCGTCGCCCAGCCGGACGTGCGGCACCCGATAGGGCCCCCACTGTCCGAACGGGACGGTCGGCGCGTAGAGGCTGACCACCGGCGTGCCGACCGCGGCCGCCAGGTGCGCCGGGCCGGTGTTGCCGGTGATCAGGCAGTCGGCGCCGGCGATCAGCGCGGCCAGGCCGGCCAGCGTGGTCGGACCGGCCGGTTCGCCGCCGACGCCCGGTGCGGGGTCGTCCGGCCCGGTCGTGACCAGCACCCGATGCCCGGACGCGGTCAGCGCCGAGACGATCCGGCGGACCAGTTCCGGTGGGCAGGTGCGGGCCGGCGCGGCCCCGCCGGGATGGACGACGACGTAGCCACCGAGCCGGGACGGGCGCGCGTCGACCCGCATCCGCCCGTCGTCACCGGGCGGCAGAGCGAAGCCCGCCGCCGCGGCCACACTGCGCGCCCGTTCAGCCTCGGGCAGACCCGGCGGCACCCGGTGCCGCACGTCGAGCAACGACCCGGGGTAGTCCTCGCTGATCGCCGTGATCCGGGGCACCCCGGCCAGGCGCAGCAGCAGGGCGAGCGGCAGCGGCGACTGATGGAACGAGGTGAGGACGACCGCCTCGTCGGCCTCCACCTCGGACAGAGCGGCGGTCAGGGCGTGGATGTCGGCGGCGTCGACCGCGGCCGGACGGGCGTCGATCCACGGCAGCGGCCAGGACAGCACCCGGTCGACGCCGGGCAGCAGTTCGGCGGCCGCCCGGCCGCGCGGGCCGCACAGCAGGACCACCCGGTCGGCGCCGGCCGCCACCGCCCGGACGGCCGGCCCGGCGAGCAGGACGTCGCCCATCGAATCGGACCGGGCGACCAGGACCGTGCCGGCCCGCGGGCGGGGCCCGGCGGCGACCAGGCTCTCCCGGCCCAGGATCACGTCGACGGCCGCGGTCAGGTCGCCGGCGACCGTCGCGGCGGCGGCCACCTCCGCCGGCCGGGTCACCGGGGTCGGCACCAGGACGCCGTCGGCTCCGGCAGCGGCGGCGGCGACCATGTCGCGCCCGATGTCGCCGACCACGACACACCGGTGCGGGGCCGTCCCGAGCGCGGTCGCCGCGGCCACGATCAGCCCCGGCGCCGGTTTGCGGCAGGCGCAGCCGGCGGTGTCGTCGTGCGGGCAGATCTGCCAGGTGTCGAACGGGCCGAGCAGCTCTTCGACCCGGGCGTCGACCCGGGTCAGCTGGTCCGCCGTGAACCTGCCGCGGGCCAGGCCCGACTGGTTTGTGACGACGCCCAGGCGCAGCCCGGCGGCCCGCAGCCGGTCGAGTGCCCCCCGGGCCCCGGGCATCGCGGTGACCAAGGCCGGATCCCCGTTGTAGGGAACGTCCGCGATGAGGGTGCCGTCCCGGTCGAAGAGCACCGCATCGAAGAGACGCGTCACCGGGCGACCTCGGCGAGCAACCGCCCGGACTGCGGCCGGGGTGCGTTGCCGTCGAGCGCCCGGAGCCGGCCCCGCAGCCAGTGCGCGGTCGCCAGCGGCGGAATGGCGGCGCTGGTCAGCAGCATCGTCGTCACCTCGCGCCGGTCCCGCGGTCCGGGGGCGATCCGGGCCGCGGCGAACTCGGCGGTGCCCAGCGCCCAGAGCGCTGCCGCGACCGCCCCGGCGCCGAGCCAGCCCCGGCGTCCGGTCAGGCCCGCCGTGGCGACGCATCCGGCAGCGACCGCCGCGGCGAGCGTGACGGCCGCGTGGCGATGCCGCCGACCGGCCGGCACGCCGAGCTTGCGGCGCCAGTCCGGGCCGTAGATCCGCCGCAACAGGGCGTCGTCGGCGTTGCCCCGCTGTGTGCGGACGCTGACCCAGCGGCTCTCCGGCCGGACCGGGTGCGTGACGGTCCGGGTCCCCCGTTCCAACGACCAGCCGGCCCGGCGTACGCGGTAGGCCAGCTCGGCGTCCTCGCGAAAGGCCCGCGGCAGCCGTTCGTCGAATCCGCCGGCCGCCGCCAGAGCCGTTCGCCGATATGCCATGTCGGCGGTGATCCATTCGCCGTCGGCCAGCGCGGCGGTGGCCCGCTCCCAGTCCGTCGGGCGGCGTCCCGGCGGCAGCGGCACCCGCAGGTTGCCCTGCACCCCACCGGAGCTCGTCGCGGCCAGGTCGTCGGCCAGCCGGAGCAGCCAGTCCGGGTCCGGCAGCACGTCGTCGTCGAGGAAGGCCACCCAGTCGTATCGGGCGGCACGCCAGCCGACGTTGCGGGCGGCGGCCGGCCCCGCCGCGCGGCCCGCCAGCAGTCGGACACCGGCGGGCAGATGCAGCTCGGCGCCGCGGTCGTCCACGACCAGAACCTCGACCGGAGCGGCCGGGCGCGGGCCCGCCAGCAGGACGTCGAGCAGGGCGAACAGGCTGGGCCGGCCGAGCGTGGGGATGACGATCGAGATGCCCGGCGCCGTCACCGGTCACCGCCGAACGCGTTCGCGCGGTGCACGGCGAACGGCCCGATCGCGAGCAGATCGACCGGCGCCGAGCCGAAGAGCTCCATCGCCTCGCGCGGGGTGTCGACCATCGGCCGCCCCGCCGTGTTCAGCGACGTGTTGACCACCACGGGCAGGCCGGTGAGCCGCTCGAACTCGCCGAGCATCGCTGCGACCAGCGGCTCGGTGTCCGCGTGCACGGTCTGCACCCGCGCGGTGCCGTCGACGTGCACGACGGCCGGGATGCGGTCGCGCCAGCCCGGCTTCACGGTGTGCACGAAGAGCATGTACGGGCTCGGGTAGACCCCGTCGAAGACGTCGGCGAAGCGTTCCGCGCGGACCATCGGCGCGATCGGGCGGAACTGTTCGCGGCCCTTGACGTCGTTCATCCGCGCGGTGGTGTCCGGGTCACCGGGGTGGGCCAGCAGCGAACGGTGGCCCAGCGCCCGCGGGCCGTACTCGCTGCGGCCCTGATACCAGGCCACGATGCCGTTCGCGGCGAGCACCCGGGCCGCCTCGGCGGCGATCGACTCCGGCCGCGTGTACGGCAGGGCGGCCCGGCGCAGCTCGGCCTCCAGTTCGTCGTCGCTCCACCCGCGGCCCAGGTCGGCGCCGGCGAACGGGGTCAGCGGCCCGGCCGTGCGGGCGACGTGCAGCGCGGCACCGAGGGCCGTGCCGGAGTCCCCGGCGGCGGGCTGCACCCAGACCCGGTCGAACGGTCCCTCGGCGGCGATGCGGGCGTTGGCCACGCAGTTCAGCGCCGTGCCGCCGGCCATCGTCAGCACCGACGGCCCGTCGGCGGCGGCGTACGTCCAGCGCGCCAGGTCCAGCAGCACCTCCTCGAGCCGCACCTGGACGCTCGCGGCGAGGTCCATGTGCGCCTCGGTCATCTCGCCGTCGGCGCTGCGCGGCTTGGCCAGCGCGCCCCAGTCGATGCGCTCGACGGTGAATCCGCCGTCCTCGCCGGCCCGGACCAGATCCCGCATCATGCCGAGGAATCGGGGCGTTCCGTACGAGGCGAGCGCCATTACCTTGTATTCGTCACTCGAATGCTGAAAGCCCAGGTGGCGGGTCAGATCTTCATAGAGCAGCCCGAGCGAGTGCGGCAGCCGCTGCCCGGCCAGGATCTCCAGGGCGCCGTCGCGATAGACGCCGGACAGATGGCTGGCCGCCTCGCCGCGGCCGTCGAGGACCAGCACGGCGGCGTCGGTGCCGACCGCCAGGCCCGCGGACGCGGCATGGGCGACGTGGTGCGGGACGAAGCGGACCTGTGCCGGGTCGAGCCCGGGCAGCGCGGTGGCGAGGAACTGCGGGGCACGGCGCGCGTAGTCGACGCGCAGGTGGTCCCAGGGGTCGCCGAGCCCCAGCTCAGCGGCGGTCTGGCAGAGCGCCGGGTCGAAGGAGTAGGCGACCGCGTCCAGGTCGCCGGGGCTCAGTCCGGCGGACTCGAGACACCAGGCGGCGGCCAGTTCGGGCAGCTCCCACGCGGAGAACGCGACCGGCCGCTTGCCGTGCTTGCGGCGGCTGAACCGCTCCTCTTCCGCGGCGGCCACGACGCGCCCGTCGACGACCAGTGCGGCGGCCGGATCGTGGAAGATCGCATTGATACCGAGGACTCGCATGGCGGGCCGAGTACCCGACGATCAACGTCTTATTCTAAAGATCACCGACTTCTATAGGACTTCTTCAGAAGGCTCGCTGAACTGCGGCTATTGACGTCCGGCGGGCGCGTTTGCGGTCCTTGCCGGGGGGAAACTACGCGCCATGCTGGAAGTGGGACACCTCATTGCCGGGGCCTGGACGACGGGCTCCGGCGACCGTCACCTGACCATTTTGGACCCGTCGGACGGCGCGGATGTGAGCCGCGTCTCCATCGCCTCGGCGGCCGACGTGACCGCCGCCGTAGCGGGTGCGCGAGCCGCGCTGCCCGGCTGGGCGCGGACCGCTCCGGGAGCACGCGGGGCCTGTCTGCGCGCGGCGGCGGACGCCGTCGAGGCGGCCACCGACGATCTGGCCGCGGTGATGTCCGCCGAGATGGGCAAGCCGGTCGACGAGGCGGCCGGCTCGATCGCCGCCGGCGTCGGCACCCTGCGCCAGTACGCCGAACTAGGCCCGGTGCATCGCGGCCAGGCCCTGGCCGGGGATCACGAGGCGGTGGACCTGATGGCGTTCGGCCCGCGGGGCGTCGTCGCGGTGATCACCCCGTGGAACGACCCCGTCGCCGTCTCCTGCGGGCTGCTGGGCGCGGCACTGGTCACCGGCAACACCGTCGTGTCGAAGCCGTCGGAGCGTACCCCCGGCACCGGGTGGCGTCTCGCGCAGATCCTCGCCCCGCATTTTCCGGACGGGGTGTTTTCGCTGCTCAGCGGCGACGGCGAGGTGGGTGCGGCGCTGGCCGGCGCCGAGGTGGACGTCGTCGCGCACGTCGGTTCGACGGCGACCGGCCGGGCGATCGCGGCGGCCTGCGCGCGCACCGGGGCGAAGGCGCTCCTCGAGAACGGCGGAAGCGACGCGCTGATCGTGGACGCCGACGTCGACCCGGCCTGGGCGGCTCAGCAGACCGCGCTGGGCGCCTATGCGAACTCCGGCCAGATCTGCACGTCGGTGGAACGCGTCTACGTGCACCGTGACCTCGCCGAACCGTTCCTGGCCGCGCTGGTCACCGAGGCGGAGAAGTGGGCCACGGACATCGGCCCGCTGGTCGACCGGCGGCTGCGCGACGAGGTGCACGCCCAGGTCGGCGAGGCGATCGACGCGGGGGCGACGGCGCTGACCGGTGGCACGGTTCCGGACGGGCCCGGCGCGCACTACCCGCCGACGGTCCTCACGGGCTGCACGGACGCGATGCGGGTGGTCCGCGAGGAGACGTTCGGCCCGGTGGCGCCGGTCGTGGTGGTGGAGTCCTTCGAGGAGGCTCTGAGCCGGGCCACGGACTCCCCGTTCGGCCTGGCCGCGACCGTGCTCACCGCCTCGATGAGCCACGCCCAGCAGGCCTGGCGGGAGCTGCCGGTGGGGACCGTGAAGATCAACGCGGTCTTCGGCGGCGCTCCGGGTGGTGCCGCGCAGCCGCGTCGCGGCAGCGGAGACGGCTTCGGGTACGGGCCCGAGCTGCTCGACGAACTGACCGTCACGAAGGCCGTGCACCTGCAGGCCCCGCCGACCGGCTGGTGACGTCTACTTCCCGGCCGCCGGGAGGTCAGCGGTGCTCCACCGTGCGGGCCACCGCGGCCGGATCGGGTGGGGCCGGCGTCGCTCCCCGCCATCGCTGGCTGAGCCGATAGGCGAACGCCCGGACGCCGTGGACCGCGCCGCTCGGATGCAGCCCCGGCGTCGAGCGGCGGACCGGGTCGAAGGCCAGCGCGGCGTCCTCCGCGGGCGGGAGGGCGGATCCCAGGACGACAAGGCCGAACGCGCGGGTGGTGCCGTCGTGCTCGGCGTACAGCACCAGCCGCCCGCGTCCGGTCCCGGCCGCGGCCACGACGGATTCGAGTGTCCGGCCGAGCGGCACCCCGCCCGGATCCGGACCGGCCGCGAGGCGCACCTTGCGGCCGGTGCCCGTGCGGTAGGCGGTGATCGTGCCGTACCGCGTGTCGAAGCTGCTCCGCGGCGCGGGCAGATAGGAGGTGAGGCGACCGCCGCCCACACTGGACAGCAGCAGATCCGCGCCGTCCACCCGGATCGCCACTCCCCGGATGTCCCGGCGGCCCGGCCGGGTTCCGATCCCCTTGGAGACCCGGACGGTGACCGGATAACGGCCGGGCCGGTCGATCAGGTCCGAGCCGACCGGCACGTCGAGGCCGTCCACCCGCAACTCGCCGGCGAACGAGCGACCGTCGGGGTGCAGCGACCGGCGATGGCGCGAATGCGCCAGCCGGACGAGGAGCGCGGCCGTCCCACCGGCGGCCAGCACGAGCGCGGCCGCGTTCACCACGATCAGCGGGTGAGGGCGTCGATCAGGTCGCCGACCGGCCGGTCCGGCAGGGCCTTGGCCACATCGGCGAGGGCGACGATGCCGACGAGCTGATGTCCGTCGATCACCGGCAGGCGGCGCACCTGGTGCTTGGACATGGTGCTGAGGACCTCGGCGACCTCGTCGTCGGCGCCGATCGTGACCGGCTTGCCCTGTGCCAGCTCGGCGGCCGTCACCTGGCCGGGGTCACGACCCTGGGCGACCGCCTTCAGCACGATGTCGCGGTCGGTGATCATCCCCTTGAGCCGGTTGTCCTCGCCGCAGATCGGCAGCGACCCGACGTCCAGGTCGGCCATCTTCCGGCTCGCATCGGCCAGAGTCTCCTTCTCCCCCACGCAGGTGACATCGGTGCTCATGATCTCGCGGGCGGTGGTCATCGGTCAGCCTTCCTTTCTCTCGGTGGTAACCGCCGCCTACCCCGCCACGGCGCCGCTAAGCGCGGTCGGACCTGCCAATGTGAGCTCAGTCGGCCACGACCAGGGCCTGCGGAGCGGCCTGCTTCATCCGCGTGCGCAACCAGTCGAGCTGCAGCGCGGTCTCGCCCTCGCAGGTGATGACGACCTCGAGGAGGGATATCTGCGCGCGAACGGTTCCAGCCGTGCGGCGTGGTCGTCGCAGCGGCGTTCCACCGATTTCTGATGGATGACGAATAGGCGGCGTGCGGCGGGGAAAGCGGCCGCCATGACGACGACCGGCACGGCCGCACCGGCCGCATCCGCGCAGCTCGAAGCCCCGGCCGACCAGGCACTTCTTCGACTCGGCCGGGCACTTCAGGATCTCGGCTACCGGTTCACCACGGTCACCCCGGCCACCCACGAGCGAATCAACCGGCGTCCCGAGAACGCCTGGGCGACCGACGTGCGCGACGTCCTCGGCTGGAGCCGGCCGTTCCGGGCCGGAGTGCTGCCGGACGACCTGATGACCTTGCTCGACGACGCCGGCGCCCTCGAGCGCCACGGTGACGGCTGGCGGAGCCGGGTCCGGTTCTCCTCCTACGACGACGAGCTGTTCCTGCACTCCGCCTTCCCCACGGCAGCCGCCGACGCCGTCTTCCTCGGCCCGGACACGTACCGGATGGCCGACGCCGCGGTCGCGCACGTCAGAGCGCGGGCGACGCCGGTCCGCCGGGCCGTGGACATCGGTTGCGGCACCGCGGCCGGGGCGATCGCCGTCGCCAAGCGGGCGCCGCAGGCCGAGGTCATCGGTGTCGACATCAACGACACCGCCCTGCGGTACGCCCGGATCAACGCCGAGCTGGCCGGCGCCGGGCAGGTCCGGCTCTGCCACAGCGACCTGCTGGACGGCGTGGACGGCGCCTTCGACCTGATCATCTCCAACCCACCGTTCATGATCGACCCGGCCCGGCGCACCTACCGCGACGGCGGCGGACCGCACGGGAACGCACTCTCCCTCGCGGTCCTCGACGCCGCGACGCAGCGGCTGGCGCCGGGCGGTTCGCTGGTGCTGTTCAGCGGAACGGGCGTCGTCGAAGGACGGGATCCGCTCCGCGAAGCCGCACAGCGCCGGCTGGCCGGCACCGGTCTGACGTGGACCTACCGCGAGGTGGATCCCGACGTGTACAGCGAGGAGTTGGACGACGCCTACCAGCACGCCGAACGGGTCGCGATCGTGGTGCTGACCGCGACCCGTCCGCAGTGAGCGCTCCGGGGCAGGTCAGCGGCCACACCCTGGGCGTCGAGGAGGAGTTCCTGCTCCTCGATCCGGCCGGCGGCGAGAACGCGCCGCTGGCCGGCAAGGTGCTGGGCGCCCTCCCCGAGTCGGTGCGCGGGCAGAGCCGCGTCCACGTCGGCGTCCCGGACCGGCCGCTGTCCATCGAGATCTGCAACCACCTGCGGCGCGCTCGGGAGCGGGGCCGGCCTCGCTCCCGAGCGCGATGATCGTCAGTCGAGCGCGCCCTTGATCTTGTTGACGACGTTGGCGACGCCCTGGGCGTGGGCTCCCGCCCCGGTGCCCGGCTTGCCCTTGCCCATCGCGCCGTCGTAGGTCACGAACAACTTGGGGTCCGGCGCCGGCCCGAGTGGCTTGTCGTCGGTCAGCGGCTGCGCGTCCGGCACGTACACGATCTCCTTGCCACCGACCAGGGTCGGGCCCTGCGCCCAGCGGCCCTCACCCGCCGTGCTCTCCGGATCGAAGCTGTAGAAGGTGTGGTTGGCGTCCTGGTTCTCGTCCTCGCCGTTGGAGTCCTCGATGCCGGTCTCGGTGAAGCCGTCGGCGATCAGCTGCTCGATGCCGAGCAGCCACTGCTGCTGGTGCCAGGTGTCCCGGGCCAGGTTGAACTGCAGCATGTCCTTGACCCCGCGGTCGTCGGTCATGTTGTAGACCCGGCTGGTCATCAGCCGGCTCTGCGCCTCGGCGGCGACGTTGGACCGGAAGTCGCTCAGCAGGTTCCCGCTGGCGACGATGTAGCCGGCGTTCCACGGCACACCCGCCGCGTCGCGCGGCAGCGCGCCGCCGCCGGTGACGATGGCGTGCTGCGGGTTCATGCCGCCGAGCACGGCGGCCAGCAGCGGGTTCGCGGCCGCTGCCTTCTCGGTCGCCTCTCCGGGCGCGCCCTCGAGCAGCCGGGCCAGCATGGTCGTGAGCATCTCGACGTGGCCGATCTCCTCGGTCGCGATGTCCATGATCATGTCCTTGTACTTGCCCGGGACCCGGCACGACCAGCCCTGCCACAGGTACTGCATCATCACGGTCATCTCCCCGAACTGACCGCCGACGAGCTCTTGCATCTTCGCGGCGAGCAGGGCGTCCGGCTTCTCCGGCTTGGCCTGGAACTGCAGGTAATCGACGTGCTTGAACATCAGAGCCTCCATGCTGACGGGATGGGCACGACGGTGGGCTACCCGGCGTCGTGGCCCCGGCGGGCCAGCGATGGCCCGGCCAGGTCACCGCCGCGGGCATGTGTCCGGCAGCATCGCCGCGCGCACCCGGGGAGAGACTCATGGCCGTCGACACACCCGCACCGGTCGCGGTGTCGCCACCCCTGCGGCGGCGCATCGCCCGGATGGCGCCGTGGTTCGGTCCGGCCTTCGTGGCCGCGATCGCCTACGCCGACCCGGGCAACTTCGCCACCAACTTCACCGGCGGCGCCACCTTCGGCTACCAGCTGGTCTGGGTGATCGTCGCCGCCAACCTGATGGCCATGCTGATCCAGTCGCTGTCCGCCAAGCTCGGCTTCGTCACCGGCCTCGACCTGCCGCAGCTCTGCCGGGCCCGCTTTCCCCGTCCGCTCAACCGGGCCCTGTGGGTGCAGGCGGAGCTCGTGGCCATGGCCACCGACCTCGCCGAGATCATCGGTGGCGCTCTGGCGCTGAACCTGCTGTTCCAGGTCCCGCTGCCGATCGGTGGCCTGATCACGTGCGTGGTCGCGTTCGCGCTGCTGACCCTTCAGCGCCGTGGGGTGCGCCGCTTCGAGACGGTGATCGCCGGGCTGCTGGGCGTCATCCTGCTCGGCTTCCTGTACGACACTCTGCGCGCGGGCGTCGACACCGGCGCGCTCGCCACCGGCATGGTCCCCTCCCTGTCCGGGACGGACAGCCTGGTGCTGGCCACCGGCATTCTCGGCGCGACCGTCATGCCGCACGTCATCTACCTGCACTCGGCGCTGACCAAGTCGCGGACGGTCATGGCCGCCGGCCCGGACGAGCGCCGGCGGGCACTGCGCTGCCAGCGGGTCGACACCCTCGTCGCGCTCGGCGCCGCCGGGCTGGTCAATCTGGCCATGCTGGTCATCGCCGCCCAGCTCTTCTTCGGAACCCGCATCCCCGGCACCGACACCCTGGACGGCATCCACGCCGGCCTGGGGATGACCCTCGACCGGTACGCCGCACTGGCGTTCGCCGTCGCCCTGCTCGCCTCCGGCCTGGCGTCCTCGAGTGTCGGAACCTATGCCGGACAGGTCGTCATGCAGGGCTTCATCGGGCGCAGCATCCCGCTGTCGGTGCGCCGCATCCTCACGATGGCGCCGGCGATGATCGTGCTGCTGCTCGGCGTCGACCCGACCGAGGCACTGGTGTGGTCCCAGGTGGCGCTGTCCTTCGGAGTCCCGTTCGCGCTCGTCCCGCTGATCTGGCTGACCCGGCGCCGCGACGTGATGGGCGAGCACACGAACAGCCCGGCGGTGACCGCGACCGCCACCGCCGTGGCGGCACTGATCATCGCGCTGAACGTCGTGCTGGTCCTGCACACCGTCGCCGGATGACGGTTTGGTCCGGCGATGTGCGGGAAGTCGCCGGGCTCCGCAGGCATCGAAGGAGTGAGATGACGACGATCCGCCGATCTCAGAGGATCCCGGCGCTCCCGGCCAGCGCCGCGGCCTCCGTCCGGCTCGACACCCGCAGCTTGCGCAGCAGCGTCGCGGTCAGCCGCTTGACCGTACGTTCCGAGACGTGCAGCTCGGCCGCGATGGTGCCGGTGGTCGCACCGGCCGCGATGAGATGCAGCAGGCGGCGTTCCGACTCGTCGAGGTCCGCGGGCGCCGGGCGGGTTCCCCGGGCCGGTGCGAGGAGCGTGGCGAGCAGGCCGGACGGCAGGACCGACCAGCCGCCCAGCACCGCGAGCAACGGTTGCAGCAGGTCCGCGGCCTCGCTGCTCTTCGGCAGGAAGCCCTCGGCGCCTGCCCGCAACGCCGCGAGCGCCGGCCGCGGGTCGTCGTCGCCGGACATCGCCACGATTCGCACGCGGGGCGCGGCGTGCCGGATGGCGGCCACCGCCCGCACCCCGCCGGGCGGCGGCATGTGCAGGTCCACCAGCACCAGGTCGGGCACCACGCGCCGGACCATGCTCGCCGCAGCCGAGGCGTCCCCGGTCGAGGCGACCACGGTGAACTGCCCGCCGCTCACCTCGGGAAGCAGCAGTTCGAGCCCGCGGACGAACAACGGGTGGTCATCGACCAGGGCGACTCCGACGGCACGACCGTTCAGCATGTTCGCTACTTGCCCGATCCGGAGCACGCCATGTCCCTTCTGAGCCGGCGATGGCGGATGACGCACCGGCCGCGGCCGGCCGACCCCGGCCTGCTCCTGCTGCGCAGTGTCTGTCACGAGTTGAGGCCTCCGGTGTCCACACTCACCTCACTGATGCAGGCGCTGGGGACGCACCCGTCCGAGCCGGCCCGCGCGGACCTGGCACGGCTGGCCGGCGAACACGTCGCCTACGCGGAGGCGGTCCTCCGGCAGGCCGCCGCGGCCGCGTACGGCCTGACCGGCGCCACCACCCCGCCGGTCGCGTTCCACCGGATCCTGCCGATGGTGGCGGCGGTCGTCCCCGCCGACCGCCTCGTCATCCGGGTCGGCCGGACCGCCGGCGAGCATCCGGTGCACCGGCAGCACGCCGGTCAGATCCTGATCAATCTGCTGACCAACGCCGATCGGCACAGCCCGCCCGGCGAGCCGATCCACCTGGAGGCCGACACCCATCGGCGCCGGCTGAAGCTGACCGTCACCGACGCCGGCACCCTGACCCCGGACCTGACCCGATCGCTGCGCCGGTCCGTCCCCCCGGCCGGCGAGAAGGGTCTGGGGCTGTGGGTGGTGCGCCAACTCGTCGCCGCCAACGGTGGCACCATCCGCGCCCGCCGGCTGGCCCCGCGAGGGGTGGCCGTCGAGGTGACCCTGGCCCGGCCTCGCCGTTGACCCCTGGCAACCCCCGATCGACCGACGCCCACCCGCGAAAGGATCATCGCCATGTCCATCGCACTGCTCGCCCGGACCGCCGTGACCGCGGCCTACCTGCTCGCACTGATGCTCAACGGTCGCGCGGACCTGGCCACCGGCCTGCTGGCCGCCGCGATCACCGCGGTGTGGTCGGTCCCCCTGCTCCGCGACCGCCGGCTGCGGCGCGCCTCGGCTCCCGCGCTCGCCCGCCCGGACTCGACGCCCCGGCTGCTCTGACTCGAAGAGGCGACCACCAGTGATCGACATCGTGCGATTCGTGTATCACCCGGCAGACCGGGTACAGCCCGTTCGCGCCTCCGAGAGGCGCATCGATCGGGCGTCAAGAAGCGGCGCGCACCCTGGGCGGCCCCCACTGGTGCCAGCAGCTCCGGGCCGACGCCGCACTGGTGCGTGCGATCGCCGGCACCGGGGCGAGCCTGGTCCTGATCGGACCCGGCGAGGCGCCCTGGAGCACGGCGTCGGCGCGGTCCTGCGCTATGTGGACGCGAGCAGCGCCGCGAACTGAGACCACGACAGGTCGGTTCCGTTTGCCCGCAGGGACAGCGGGTAGGCGGCCCGCGGTGACGATCCCGGCCTTCTCCAGACGTACGGCGGTGCTGCTGCATGACCTCCAACCTCGACGCCGCCACGCCGGTGGACCGGGTGATGTGCCCCGAGAGCACGGGCCGAACGCTGCTCGCGATGGCGGTGCCGCCGGACCGGCGCACCGGCGACGCGCTCAGCCGGGTCCCGCTGCTGGGCCGTCGTGGGGACCTGCCGGACGAACGCCGCCGCGAGGTGCTGGCGGCCCACGCCACCGGCGACGCGGTGCCGCTGGCGCAGGTCGATCGGATCGACGCCGAGGCGGTCGCCCGCTGGATCGTGCAGCACTACCCGGATCCCACCTACCCGGCGGTGATCCTCGGCTCCCCGCACGGGGCGGCCGTGCACCTGGCGGCCGCCTGCGGCGCGGCCTGGCTGCCCACGTCCTTCACGCTGAGCGTCCGGTGGCCGGGCGGCGGGGCCGGGAACTGGATCGCGGCGATGGACTGGGGAACCCGGCTCGCGCAACGCATCCTCGCCCGCAATCCGCAGGTCACCGTTCGTCAGGTGCACGATCCCGTGCTGCGCGGATCGCTGTGCGGCGCCACGGTTTCCCTGCAGGTGCGCTGGCGCACGCTGCCGGACGCGTACCGGGAGTTCCTGCGGTCGCGGCTCACCCCGGACGGCACCGCGGTGCTGATCCGCGACCTGCGCACCTGGCCGGTGCTGGACGGGCCGAGCGGCTACGGCTTCCAGATCGGCACCCCGACCACCGGCTGGCGTCCGGACCACTACACCCTGGCCTGCCCGTCGTTCCGGGGACTGTTGTCCGGCATCGGCGTGCGGGACTGGCCGGCCGTGAGCCCCGGCATCCCGTCGCAATACGCGGACACCAGCGGCGAGCCCCGGCTGGAAGCCGAACTCCGCCAGCTGAGCGCCGATACCGGAACGGCCGTCCACCGCGTGCTCTATCAGAACGCGCAGGCGCTCAGCGCCTGCGTGGCCGACCTGTACCGGGCGTGGCTGCGGCCCTCGAACGGAGGCCGCCGGTGCTTCGTCGGCACCGGCCGGATGATGGACCCGTGGCAGACGATCGCCACCGGGTCGGTGCCGTACTGGTGTGAGTCGTCGTCGCGAACGGTCACCGACGCCGCGCAACTGTGGCTGGCCGGCAGTGAGCCGTTCGACGAGGTCAGTGTGCTGCCCGAACCGCCGGGCACCCTGCACGACGACACCGCCCCGCTGCGGCAGTGGCGATCGGTGGCCGCGTTCGCCCGTCGCCGGGGCACAGTGGACACCGCGATCGCCGGGCGGTACCCGATGTTGCCCGCCGCGCCACGCCACGCGACCTGGTTTCTCTCCACGCTGGCCGCGTCCGGCCCGCAGCTCCCGCCGATGCCGGCCGCCGAGGCGGTCCGGCAGCTGACGCGCACCGGAGCACCGCTCGGTCTGCTGGTCGTCTGAAAAGTGTGGATCAACCGCCGGTCGATGCCCGCCGCCCGGCTCGGAGCCGATACGCCGTGACACCGGCCGCGCCAGGCCTCCGGTGATCGTCAGCCGCCGGCGCCCGCGCGCAGCGGCAAGGGCATGGTGTCGCCGCGGCTGATCGGCCGCACGCCGGACAGGCCGTGCTCCCGCGCCCTGGCCAGATAGTCCGCCAGGGGCGACGTGAACACCGTGTAGTCGTCGTGATGCACCGGAACGGTGAGCCCGGGCCGGATCATCTCGGTCAGCGCGACGCCCTGCCGGTCGTCCATGGTGAGCAGCATGCCGAGCAGCCGGGTGCCGCCCAGGTGGATGACCATGGCGTCGATGTCGCCGCACCGGCGCGGGACATCGGCCAGAAACGGCCGGTGCAGGGTGTCGCCGGTGATGTAGAGCCGGATCCGGCACACGTCGTCGATCAGGAGCTCCACCACCGAGCCCATGACGTCCGGCAGCAGGCGGTCGGCGAACCCCGGGCCGTGGCGCCCCGGCACGGCGGTGACGCGCAGCCGCTGGCGGCCGCGGCTCCAGTCGTGGGTCTCCCAGGTCGGCAGGCCGCGAACAGCCCGGAACTCCCAGCGGCGCAGCCGCCGCACCGCCTGGGGCGTGGTGATGATCGGGGTGGGTCTCGGCAACTGGTCGCGTGCCACCCGATCGAAGTGGTCGGCGTGCAGATGGGACAGCAGGACGGCGTCCAGGCGTGGCAACTGCGCCACCGACAGCGCGGGATCGAGGATCCGCTTCGTCCAGGCGCCGTAGCCGAGGTGCAGCCGGCTGCCGGCGGTCACGAAGTTCGGATCGGTCAGCACCGTGAAGTCCCCGAGCCGCAACACCGTCGTCGCATTGCCCACGAACGTGATGCTCGCCTGCGGTTCAGCCGCTTCCGCCACGTCTCCACCTCCGTCGCCCGCGTACCCCGGAGCGAGGCGTTCACACCGGTCCGGCGATCGATCGACCTTTGTGGTCGGCCGTCCGCAAATTGTCGGAGCCGACACGTATGGCCGCGAACAGTCCGGGTATGCGCGCTCCGTCATCCCTACCGGAGGTGTTTCATGGCTACTTCCCGCGCGCGGACAACCTCTCGCCGCGCTCTCGTCCAAACCACGGCGCTCGCCGTCGGAATCGTGTTCCTGCTGGTCGGTGTCCTCGGCTTCATACCCGGCATCACCACCGACTACGACCTGATGACCTTCGCGGGTCACGAGTCCGGCGCGAAACTGCTCGGTGTCTTCCAGGTGTCCATCCTGCACAATCTCGTGCACCTGCTGTTCGGCATCGCCGGCGTGGCCATGGCCCGCACGGTCTCCGGCGCCCGCCTCTTCCTGATCGGCGGCGGCGCCGTCTATCTGGTCCTGTGGCTCTACGGTCTGCTCATCGACCACGGCAGCGCCGCCAACTTCGTGCCGGTCAACGGCGCCGACAACTGGCTGCACCTGTTCCTCGGCCTGGGCATGATCGCCCTCGGCCTGCTCACCACGCGTCGTCGTTCCGTCTCCGCATGATCACGGTGTGGTGCCGCTTGCTGGGGGGCAGCGGCACCACACCGGCCAGGCTCACCCGTCGTCGCCGGGCCGGCGCGGGACCGCCCCTTCCGGATCGATGATGCCCAGCACCAGGTCGGCCATCCCCCGTGCGCCACGAAGGAAGAAGTCACTTCCGACCGCCCGAGCCTGCCGGTGCGCGGCCATCAGCGCGTTGGCCGCGGCGGCGCCGAAGAAGGTGACCCGGCTCAGGTCGCAGCCGCCCATCGCGTGCGAGTAGCCGAAACATCCGCCGGGCGCCTGACCCCACATGGCCTCGCCCCGAACACCGAAAAGCGGCCCGATCAACACCTCTTGACGCAACCGATCGGTTGCCATAGTGTTGCAACCGTTGAGTTGCTACTAGCTGGAGGTCGTGATGGCTTTTCCCGATCGCATCGAGCGCGTCGTCGAGGTCGCCCACCCGCCGCGGAAGGTCTGGGCGGCGATCACCACCGCCGAGGGGCTGGGCACCTGGTTCGGCAACCGGGCGACCGTCGACCGGCGCGAGGGCGGCGCCGTGCATCTGTCGTGGGACAGCGGCGACACCGCCGAGCTGCGCATCGAGCGCCTCGACGAGCCGGCCGTGTTCGCCTTCACCTGGGACATCCACGGTCTCGACGAGGGCGACCCGCGCCGGACGTATGTCGAGTTCACCCTCGAGCCGATCGACGGCGGCACCCGGCTCACCGTGGTCGAGTCCGGCTTCGCGCAGCTGGCCCAGGAGACCTTCGACAAGGCCTACGGCGGCAACGTCGAGGGCTGGGGCAAGGAGCTCGCCGAGCTGGTGGCCTACCTCGATGCGTCCTGACATCGAGGCCGTGGCCGAGCAGGTCTTCGCGGCCCTGGCCGATCCGACCCGCCGGTCGATCCTGGCCGAGCTGGCCGCGAAGGGCCCGGCGACCGCGACCGATCTGGCCGGCCGGCTGCCGATCACCCGGCAGGCCGTCGCCAAGCATCTGGGCCTGCTGGCCGAGGCCGGTCTGGTCACGGCCGAGCCCGGCGAGCGGCGCCGGGTGCGCTTCCGGCTGCGTTCCGCCCCGATGCGGGTGGCGCAGCAGTTCCTGACCGCGCTGGCACGCGACTGGGACGACCGGCTCGACGCGTTGACCAGCCACCTCGACGGTGAGCGATCCTGACTTCGAAAGGCCATTCCGATGAGTACGCCACGGGCGGGCCGCCCGAACCTGGCCCTGGCCACCCTGTTCCTCGGCATGTTCGTGATCGGCAGCACCGAGCTGCTGGTCGTCGGCGTGCTCGACCTGATCGCCGCCGACCTGCGGGTCTCCATCCCGGCGGCCGGTGCGCTCGTCACCGCGTACGCGATGGGTCTCGCTCTCGGCGGTCCGGTTCTGACCGCCGTGACCATCCGCCTGGATCGACGGACCGTCCTGGCCGGCGCCCTCGTCTTGTTCGTCGCGGGCAACCTGGCCGCGGTGCTGACCACCGGCTTCGCCCTGTTCGTGGTGGCCCGCGTGCTGACCGGCGCGTTCCAGGGCGTGTTCATCGCCGCGGCCTTCACCACCGGCAGCGCGGTCGTGCCGCCGGAGCGCACCGGCCGGGCCATCGCCGTGGTGATGTGCGGCATCACCGTCTCGGGAGCGCTCGGTGTGCCGCTGGGCACGCTGGCCGGGCAGGCGCTGGGCTGGCGTGGCTCGTTCGCCGCGGCCATCGTGCTGGCGGTCGGCGCGCTGGTCGCCACGCTGGCGGTCGTGCCGTCCGTGCCGAGCACCGGCGGCGGTGCGGCCGGCCAACTGCGGCACGCGCTCGCGCCGCGGGTGCTCGCCGTGCTGGGGCTGACCGCGCTGATCTTCGCGTCGGTGTACGCCGCGCTGACCTACATCGTGCCGTTCCTGCAGACCGTCACCGGCGTCTCCGGCGGCCTGGTCAGCGTGTTCCTGCTGGCCTACGGGGTGGCCACCGCGGCCGGCTCGTGGGGCGGCGGCCGGTTCGCCGACACCGACGCCGCGCGCACCCTGATCGTCGGCACCATCGGCGTCGCGGCCTGCCTGCTGACGCTGTACGTCGTCGGCGCGAGCGCGGCGCTGGTGGCGCTGGCGCTGCTGGCCGTGGGCGCGTTCGCGATGGGCATGGCGCCCTCGATGCAGGTCCGCGTGGTCGCCCTGGCCGGGCCGGGCGGCGCAGTCGCGCAGTCGCTGCCCGCCTCCGCGGCCAACGTGGGCATCGCGGCCGGCTCGTTCGCCGGCGGCGTGGCGATCGGCGGCTTCAGCGTCTCGGCCGCGGTGATCGCCGGCCTGATCATCGCGGTGCTCGCCATCCCGGCCGCCTGGGCGACCAGCTTCCTGCGCCCACCCGCGACCGCCGCAGTGCAACCTATGGTTGCTCCTGGTGTGAAGGCCGACTAACGTGATGCGCAACCAAACGTTGCAGGAGGACGGGCACATGGAGTTCGGAACGATCGAGCGGGAGATCTTCGTCGAGGCGTCGCCGGAGACCGTCTTCGAGGTGGTGAGCAGCCCGGACCACCTGAAGGAGTGGTGGCCGGACGAGGCGAGCTATGAGATGACGCCCGGCGCGCCCGGCCGGATCGCGTTCGGCGACACGGTGGTGGCGTTCACCGTGGTCGAGGCGCGGCCGCCGACATTGTTCTCGTTCCGCTGGACGCACCCGGCCGGCGATGTGGCGGCGGCGGGCAACTCGCTGCTGGTCACGTTCGACCTGAAGCCGTCCGGCGGCGGGACGCTGCTGAGGATGACCGAGAGCGGCTTCCGCGAGATGGGCTGGGAGATCGCCGTCCTCGAGGAGCAGTTCGACGAGCACGGCAAGGGCTGGGACTTCTATCTGGCGCGGCTGGCGCCCTATGCGGTGAAGGTCGCGGCGCGATGAGCACCGCGGTCGACGACGATCTCTGGTCGGCGATCGGAGACCCGACCCGGCGCCGGATGGTCGACCTGCTCCTCGACGGGCCGGGCACCGCGACGTCGCTGGGCCGGCAGCTGCCGGTGACCCGGCAGGCGGTGGCCAAACACCTCGGCGTGCTGGAGCGGGCCGGCCTGGTGCGCGGCGCGCCGGCCGGCCGGGAGAAGCGATATCGGGTGGACGACGCCCAGGTTGCCCGCGCGGTGGCCCAGCTGGCCTCGGTCGGGTCGGCGTGGGACGCCCGACTGCGACGGATCAAGCGGATCGCCGAGGCGATCCAGCGCACCCAGGACGAGACGAAGGAGAACTGAGATGGTGGACATCCTGCATCGGGTCGGAGCCAAGGACACCACGCCCGCCGCGGTCTACAAAGCACTGACCACTGTGGATGGGCTGGCGAACTGGTGGACCGGCGACACCAAGGGCAGCGCCGAGGTCGGTGGCGTGCTGCAGTTCCGGTTCCCACCGGTGGGCGGCTTCGACATGGAGGTCATCGAGTCGAAGCCGGCCGAGCGCGTGACGTGGCGGGTGGTCGACGGCCCCGAGGAGTGGATCGGCACGACCGTCGACTTCCGGCTGCGGCAGGACGGCGACTACACGATCGTCCTCTTCGCACACGAGGGCTGGGCGGAGCCGGTCGAGTTCATGAACCACTGCAGCACCAAGTGGGGCTCGTACCTGATGAGCCTGAAGTCCTTGGTGGAGACCGGCGAGGGGCAACCGGCGCCACGAGACGTCCAGATCAGCGACTGGCATTGAGCCGCCTTTCTTGCGCGCATGCGCAACGCATGCGCGCAGGATGGTGGCGATCTCTCGCGCCGCGGTCGCACTCTGGTCGGCATGAGACTGGCTCGGATTGCGGCGGTCGCCCTGCTCGCACTGGGCGCCGGCCTCGTCGTTCCCGCGTCGCCCGCGCGGGCGGCGATCACCCACAAGCTCAATGACTACAACAGCGACGGCATCAGCGACATCCTGGCCGTCCCCCTGGGCAACGACTGCCTCTACCGCTGGAACGGCGTCGCCGGCGGCGGATTCACCGCGCGCGCACTGGTCGGTTGCGGCTGGGGCGATCTCAAGTACGCCTTGAGCGCGCCCGGCGATCTGAACCGCGACGGGATCGGCGACCTGGTGTCGGTCGACCACCGGGACGGCTGCATGTATCGCTGGCTCGGCACCGGCGACGGCAATTTCGGGGCAGCGACCAGGTTCGGCTGCGGCTGGGATCTGTTCTGGCGTGGCCTGCACGGCGCCGGCGACCTGAACAACGACGGCAACGGCGACCTGATCATGGTGCGGGACGGGAACGGCTGCCTGTTCCGGGCGTTGGGCGACGGCAACGGCGGATTCGGGCCGCGCGAGCGGATCAACTGCGAATACCGCAACTTCGCGGCGACCATGACCGGCGCCGGGGACATCACCGGCGACGGCAACGCGGACCTGGTCGCGGCCAACGAGGGCGACGAGCCGAACGCGTGCCTGTACCGGTTCGAGGGCGACGGGCAGGGCGGGTTCCGCGCGTTCGCGCAGATCGGGTGCGGCTGGGCGCCGTACACGGTCAGCGCCAACATCTCCGGCATGGGCGACCTGAACGGCGACGGGATCGGCGACCTGGTGGCCGTCGACACCGACTTCGGCGAGCTGCGCGGCTGGCACGGCACCGGGACCGGCGGCTACGGCCCGGCGGTCACCTTCGGCGAAGGGTGGGACAACTACTTCCTGGCCACCTGACGACGCTGGACGAGTTCCTGGGCGCGGCCGCGGGCCGTTGACGACCGGCCGCGACGCAACCCCCATAGGTAACACGGTCGCGGTGTGCGGATCAACGGCGGTCGACGCCCACCGGACAGCCGGGCTTCATCAGCCGCGCCAGCGCAGGTCGGCGACCACGGCCCGATGGTCGGAGGGATGGATGCCGCCGACCGGCTCGCCGGCGAGCCGCACACCCTCCACCAGCACGTGCTGATCCTCGCGTCCGGGGCGGAAGAAGATGTGGTCGATGCGCTGGTCGACCAGCTGGGGCCCGGCCTCCAGCGGCGCCGACGGATGGGTCGACGGCAGGGTGATCGCGTCGGCCGCGCCCTGCCCGGCGGTCCACGCGTCGGTCAGCACGTCGCGCACCGGCCGCAGCACCGGCGAGTCGACCGCCGCGTTCAGGTCGCCCATCAGCAGGACCGGGCACGGGCCGTCGAAGCGCGGGGCGGTGGCGAGGTCGGCCACGAAGGCGCCCTGCGCGATCCGGTCGTCGGTGTACGGGACGCCGTAGTCGAGGCAGGCGACCACGACCGGCAGCGGCCCGGCCGGATGATCGAGGCGGACGCACAGCGCCACCGGATCCCAGTCGCGGTGCCGGGCCGGCATCACCAGCGCCTCGTGACCGAGGATCGGCCACCGGCTCAGCAGCGCGATGCCGAGATCGAAGCCGGCCGCGTCCGCCACGTCGGCGTCCTTCGGCGCGGGCGGGTAGGACGGCGAGGCGAAGACGGACCGCATGCCCAGCGCGTCCGCCAGTTCCTCGGCCTGGGTCGTGCCGGCACCGGCCCAGACCTCCTGCAGCGCCAGGACGTCCGGCCGGAGGCCCTCCAGTGTCGTGCGGATGGCCGGCTGCCGGTCGCGCCAGTGCGGCCCGAACCTCCACCAGATGTTCCACGTCATCGCGCGGACCATGTGATCGGTCATCGCACGCAATTTCCCACCCGGCCGGGAATGAAACCGGATTACTGGCCAACTGAGGCGAACGCGCAGTCGGCACCCCTCCCGCGGGTCAGGCGCGGACGATCTCGACCAACGGGAACATCGGCGTCCGGATCACCCGGGCGATCCGCAGCCCGGCGCCCTCGACCAGCGCGGTCAGCTCCTCCTCGGTGCGTGCGCAGCCGCCACCCATCGCCAGCAGGATGAGGTCGTAGACCCGGCCGACCTCGTCGCTGTCACCGGGATAGACCACCGGCTCGTGCACCAGCAGCCGGCTGTCGTCGCGCATCGCCGCACGGACCTGGCCGAGCAGTTCGTGGGCCCGTTGCCCGCCCCACGACCACAGCACCCGCTTGAGCAGGTACGCGTCCGCGCCGGCCGGCACCCCGTCGAAGAAACTGCCGCCCACGACCTCGCACCGATCGGTCAGCCCGGCCTCGCGCAGCACCTCGGGCGCGTTCGCCACGACGTGCGGCTGGTCGAACAGGGTGCCCCGCAGATGCCGGAACCGGGACAGCAGACCCGCCAGGAAGGTGCCGTTGCCACCGCCGAGGTCGACCACAGTGGTCATCTCGTGCCACGAGTCGTACGCGGACAGCAGCGTCCGCACCTCCATCCGGGTTCCGGCGGCCTGCGAGCCGTCGAATCGCTTGCTCTCGTCCGGATGTTCCGCCATGTAGTCCCAGTAGCCCATCCCGTGGACGTGCTCGAAGGACGAGGCGCCGGTGCGCAGCGTGTAGTCGAAACGCGCCCACGCCTGAATGTCGCCGACCAGGAACGGGTACGCGTCGCGCAACGAGATCGGGTGATCGCTGCGCAGCGGCTGAGCCAGTGGCGTCAGCGCGAAGACACCCGGTTCGCACTCGGTGAAGATGCCCTTGCCGGCCACCGCGCGCAGCACGCGGGCCAGAGCGGCGGGATCCGCGTTGCAGCGCTTGGCCAGATCGTTGACCGGCAGCGGCCCGTCGACGAGATGGTCGGCCACGCCCAGCGTGCCGACCGCCCGGATCGCGAAGGGGACAACGTAGTCGGCCAGCTCAGCGAGTCGCTGCACCGACGCGACGTCGATGCGGGGACGGCTGTTCGTGCGGACCTCGTCGGACATCTGGTCTCCTCCTCCGGCCGGTACCAGGGGGAGATTGTCAGCCGCCCGCGGCGCGTCGCAAGAGTGCGCGGATGGTCGGCGGCGTCAGGGATCCCGGGCATCCGCGCGCGCATTCCCCGGCCGTTGTGCTCGGCGGAGGGCTGTGACAACCATGGGTGGCCTTGCGAAAGAGGGGACCATGAGCAGATCTCGCACAAATCGGTGGGACGTGCGCCCATACCTTCGCGGCCTCGTCGTCGACGCCCTGGGAATCAGCCGGCCACCGAAGAATCCGGCACCGCCGGACAATGGACCATCCATTGTGGTGCTGCCGTTCGAGAGCACCGGCGAGGAGGACGAATATCTGACCGACGGCGTGACCACGGGTCTGACCGAGAACATCGGGCGCAGCAGCCGGGCCGTGTTCGTCATCTCCTCCGAGTCCGCCTTCTCCTACAAGGGAACCGGCGCGGATCCCACCCGGATCGGCACCGAACTGGGGGTCCGGTACATCCTGCGCGGCTCGGTGGCGCGCAAAGGGGACCGGCTCACCATCGACGCCGAGCTCATCGAGGCGCACCCCGGCAAGACCCTCTGGGCGGAGTCGTTCGAGGCCGGGCTCGACGACATGCACGCGGTCCAGGTCGAGATCATCGAGCGGATCCTCAAGGCGGTCGGCTTCCAGCTGGAGTCGGCCGAGCTCGACCGGCTGACCAGGCCGCCGACCAGCATCCGCTCGGTCGAGTCGGTCTGGCGCGGCTATTACCACATGCGCCAGCTGCATCACAAGAATCTGCTCGAGGCGCGCGTCCTCTTCCAGCGGGCCATCGAGGAGGATCCGGGGCACGCCAACGCCTATGGCCTCCTCGCCGGAACGTACACCCAGGAGCACACCCAGGGCTGGAGTCTGGACGACGGCCATCTCGACCACGCCCGGTCGCTCGCGCTGCAGGGTGTCAAGATCGACGCTGATTCCGGGGCGTGCCACGGAATCCTCGGCGTGGTCGAGATCTCCCGGGGCAACTGGCGGGAGGCGGTCAAGCACGAGGATCGCTCGATCATCGCGGACCCGTGCATCACCTGGCCGCACGCCATGCGCGGGGTCGCGCTCGCCCAGGGCAACCAGCGCCTGGAGGCCAGCCGCTCGATCCGCCGGGCGCTGCGCCTCGATCCCTTCCCGCCGCACGGGTTGCTGATGGCGCTCGCCTACATCAACTACGGCGCCGGCCGGAAGACCGAGGCGATCGAGCTGCTGGAGAAGGTCCGGCAGGAGAACGACGACAACATCCTGTGCCGGGTCGCCCTCACCGCGTTCCACCAGCGCGAGGGAGACCAGGCGTACGCCCGTGAGCTGACCCGGCAGATCCTGCAGATCAATCCGGACATCACCGCCGAGGTCGGCAAAGGAATGATCCCCGCGCTCGAGAACATCCACCCGAAGAGCGAGGTGGTCCGCTATGCCGACGACCTCGCCACGGCGGGCCTGCCGCGCGGCCACGAGAAGGCGAAGAACCCGCGATGATCATCTACAACCCGTTCGACCCGGCGTTCGTCGCCAACCCCTACCCCTTCTTCCGGCAGCTGCGGGAGGAGGATCCCTGCCACCGGATCATCGGCCCGGACGGCGTCTGGCTGGTCACCCGGCACGGGGACATCGATGCCTTCCTGCACGATCGGGCCCGGTTCAGCGTCGACCACCGCAACCTCAAGACCGGGCCGGAGCTGGAGCTGCCGTACGAGGACATCTCGGTGATCCTGTTCCGGGATCCGCCGGAGCACACGAGATGGCGCCAGCAGCTGTCCAAGGGGCTCACTCCCGGGCACATCGAGGCGTACCGGCCCCGGCTCACCCAGCTCATCGACGAGCACCTGGACGTGCTCGAGGAGAAGGGCGAGGCGGACTTCCTGGCGGACGTCGCGAGCCCGATCCCGTTCCAGGCGATCTGCGAGCTGCTCGGCATGCCGGTGGAGGACCGGGCCCAGCTGCACGCCTGGACCTCGGACATCGTCAACCTGACCGAGCCGATCGCCACCCCGGAGGTGACCGGCGCGATCGTCCGGTCCCGGGACGAGATGCGCGGCTATCTGCGTGAGCTGTGCGCCCACAAGCGCGCGCATCCGGGCGACGACGTCATCTCCCGGCTGCTGTCCGTCACCGGTGGCGGCTTCGACGAGGAGGAGCTGGTCAACCACGTCATGCTGCTCAATGTGTCCGCCCCGGAGCCGACCGCGAGCCATCTCGCGTACGGCGTGCTGGCTCTGACCCGCAACCCGGACCAGGCCGCCGAGCTGCGCGACGACCCCGCGCTCGACCGCAACGCGGTCGAGGAGATCCTCCGGTACGAGGCTCCGCTGCAGCTCACCGGCCGCTACCCGCTCGAGGACATCGAGATCCACGGCCGCAAGGTCGAGGCCGGCACGGCGATCGTCATGTCCCTCGCGTCGGCGAACCACGACCCGGACAAGTGGGGACCGACCGCGGACGACCTGGACCTGCGTCGCAAAGGCGCGAACGAGCACCTCTCCTTCGCCCGCGGCATCCACGGGTGCTTCGGGGCCGCCCTCGCGCGCCTGCACGGCCAGCTGACGTTCGGCCGGATGGTGCGCCGCTTCCCGGACCTCGCGCTCGTCGAGGAGCCGACCTGGAACCGCCTGCTGAACCGCCGCGGACCGACGCGGCTGCAGGTCTCGGTCCGCTGAACCCACCGAAAGGCGTGCCAGCCATGAGCTCCGTCATCGACTTCGACCCGCTCAGTCCCGCCATGCTGGAGGATCCGTACCCGGTGTACGCGGACCTCCAGGAGCGTCATCCGATCTTCTGGCACGAGAAGGCCGGCGCCTGGTTCGTCACCCGCTATGAGGACTGCCGCAACATCCTGATGGACGCCGAGCTGTTCGTCCGTGACCCGCGCCGGGTCGGCGAGGCCACCACCGAGTCCGGCGCGGGCGTGCAGAACATCGAATCGTCGAGCCAGGCCGAGCTGCGGCGGCTGATCATCGGATCGATCCACGCCCAGAACCTCGAGGAGATCGGCCACAACGTCCGCGCGAGCATCGACCGGATCTTCGCGGGGGTGGCGGCACGGCCGTCCTTCGACTGGATGAGCGAGGTCGCCGCTCCCCTGGCCGGCACGATCACCGCCGAGTTCCTCGGTGTCCGCAGCCCGGACCCGCGGGTCTTCAAGGCGATCGGCGAGGGCATGGCCCGCAAGTTCGACGCGGACCTGGGTTCCGACGACGGCACGGCGGAGCGCCGCACCCGCGAGGCCTTCGGCGCGCTCATCGACGGCTGGCTCAACGCGGAGGACACCCACGGCACGATGCTGACGCTGAAGAACCGCGCCACCGAGCTCGGCGTGCCGCTGCCGGTCGTGAAGAACACCATCGGCCTGCTCTTCATCGGCAGCTACGGCACCATCTTCGCCGCCTCCGGCACGGTCGCCCACCTGCTCATCAAGCGACCCGACGTCTTCGAGCAGCTCGGCGACCCGGCGCTGCTGGGCACCGGGGTCGAGGAGATCGTGCGGTACGACGGGCCGACACAGGCAACCAGCCGGGTGGCACGCCGCGAGACACAGATCCGGGGTGTCACGGTGCGGCCGGGCGACCCGGTGTTCATCGCCCTGGCCGCCGCGAACCGGGACCCGGTGCAGTTTCCGCGGCCGCAGGAGCTCGTGCTCGACCGCACGCCCAACAAGCACCTCGGGTTCGGCTGGGGTCCGCACTCGTGTGTCGGATCGCTGTTCGGCCAGCTCGCCCTCGGGCAGTTGATCCGCGCCCTGCACGACGCGCCGTCGGCGCTGCGGCTGACCGGCACGCCCGTCCGGCTGCCCACCACCACGGTGCGCAGCATCGCCTCGCTTCCGGTCACGTTCCAGGCGTGACCGTGGGCGGGCCGCCGGCATGGACCGAGGCGCGGGCGGTCGCTTACGCAGCGGGACTCGGCGCCCGGCCGGCGCCGGTGGCGGTGCCGCTGACCCGGGCCGACGGGCTCACCCTGGCGGCTCCACTGACCGCTCGCAGCGACGTGCCGGCCTGGCGGACATCCACCATGGACGGTTATGCGGTCCGCGGGCGGGGTCCGTGGCCGGTGACCGGAAAAGTGCTGGCCGGGTCGGCGCCCGGACCGCTGGACGCGGGCGCCGCGGTGGAGATCGCCACCGGCGCCATGCTTCCCGGCGGGACCGAGCAGATCATCCGGGTGGAGGACGCCCGGCGACGGCCGGACGGGTGGGTGGACGGGCAGGCCCGGCCCGTACCGGAGTGGCGCGAGCCGGGCGACGAGGCGGCGCGCGGGGAATGCCTGGTGGCGGCCGGTGAGCCGGTGACCCCGGCGGTGATCGGGCTGGCGGCGGTGAGCGGCAACGACACGCTCCTGGTGTCCCCGGCGATCCGGGCCGCGGTGGTGGTGTTCGGCGACGAGTTGCGCACCGCCGGGTTGCCGAGCCGGGGACGGGTGCGCGACGGGATGGGCCCGCAGCTGCCCGCCTGGCTGCGGCGGCTCGGCGCCGTCACGCCGGACGCGTCCGGCCCGGTCGAGGACACCCTGGACGCTCAGACCTCGGCGATCGGGACGGCGCTGGAGCACGCCGACGTGGTGTGCACCGTCGGCGGCACCATGCACGGACCCGTCGACCATCTGCGGGCCGCGCTGGCGTCGCTGGGCGGCCGGTACGTCATCGATCGGGTGGCCGTGCGGCCCGGCCTCTCCATGGTGCTGGCCGCGGTGCCGGAGCCGGGCGGGCGGGCCCGGTTCGTGGTCGCCATGCCGGGCAATCCGCTGTCCGCGATCATCTCTCTGCTCACGCTGGCGCAGCCGCTGCTGCACGGGCTCGCCGGCCGGGTGCGGCGGCCGCTGCCGACGGCACGGCTGGCGGCGCGGGTTCCCGGCCGCGGCGGGGCCACCCATCTCGTGCCGGTCCGGATCGAGGAGGGCGAGGCCCGGCCGGTCCGGCACAACACGTCGGCGATGCTGCGCGGACTGGTGAGTGCCGACGGGTTCGCAGTGATCGCGCCCGGCACCGAGGGAACGGCCGGCGAGACCCGGCCGTGGGTGCCGCTGCCGCTACCGCCGGATGGACGGCCCTAGGCGAAGAACTTGATCGCGTCGCGGATGCCGCTGCCGAGCGCGTCGACCTCCGCGTGCGTGTTGTAGAGATAGAACGACGCCCGCGTGCTCGACTGCGCCCCGAGCGCCCGATGCAGCGGCCAGGCGCAGTGGTGACCCGCGCGCACCGCGATGCCGAGCCCGTCGAGGTGCTGGCCCACGTCGTGCGGGTGCACCCCGTCGACGACGAAGGAGACCGAGCTGCCGCGATCCTTGGTCGTGGCCGGGCCGATGACGCGCACGCCGGGGATGGCGCTCACCGTCTCGAGGGCATGGCCGGTCAGCGATTCCTCGTGCGCGGCGACGTTCGCCATGCCGAGCTCGGTGAGGTAGTCACAGGCCGCCGCCAGGCCGGCCGCCTGCGCCGCCAGCGGCACCCCGGTCTCGAAGCGCTGCGGGGGCGGCAGGAAGGTGGAGCGTTCCATCGTGACCATCTCGATCATCGAGCCGCCGGTGTGGAACGGCGGCATCGCGGCGAGCAGCTCGGCCCGGCCGAAGAGCACGCCGGTGCCGTACGGGGCGAGCATCTTGTGGCCGGAGAAACAGAGGAAGTCGGCGCCCAGCAGCCGCACGTCCACCGGGAAGTGCGGCACCGACTGGGCAGCGTCGACCAGCACCAGCGCGCCGACCTCGTGCGCCCGCTCGACGATGTCGGCCACCGGGGAGATCGCGCCGGTCACGTTCGACTGGTGGGTCACCGCCACGAACCGGGTGCGCGGGGTGATCAGGCGCCCGGCGGCGTCCAGGTCGAGCCGGCCCTCCGGGGTCACCGGCACCCAGCGCAGCGTCGCGCCGGTGCGGCGGCAGAGCTGTTGCCACGGAACGAGATTCGCGTGGTGCTCGAGCTCGGTCACCAGGACCTCGTCGCCGGGGCCGAGGCGGAAGCGGTCCGCTCCCTCGTCCGTCGTGGAGGCGTTGCTGATCGCGTACGTGACCAGGTTGATCGCCTCGGTCGCGCTCTTCGTGAACACCACCTCGGCGGCGTCGGCCCCGATGAACGCCGCGATCCGGGCACGCGCGCCCTCGTACACATCCGTCGCCTCCTCGGCGAGCAGATGCGTGCCGCGGTGCGCCCCGGCATTGTGTCCGGCATAGAATTCGCGCTCGGCGTCGAGCACCCGCAACGGCTTCTGCGACGTCGCGCCGGAGTCGAGATAGATCAGTGGGTGATCGCCGCGCACCCGGCGCCGCAGGATCGGGAAATCCGCCCGGATGGCATCCAGATCGAACTGCCGCACAGCCGCTTGCGCCTGGGTCACGCGGTGCTCCCTTCTCCGCCCGCCACCCTAGTTTTGGTGCGGCGTCCGCCACCACGGCACTGATCGCCCGCTTCAACCGGCCGCCGGAATCGCCTATGGTCGGGTCCTCCGCTCGGCATCACGCCATCGCGCCGGCCGGCCCCGCTCCGGCCCGAGACACCACCGAATCCGATGCCCGCGGCCGGATCTCATGTCGGGAGTCATCGTGATCGGTCAGCAATCCATGGTGGAATCGATGCGGCAGGCGGTGGCCGAGGCCATCGGCGCCGACCCGGCCGCGATCGCCGACGACGACGATCTGATCGGCCACGGCGTCGACTCCATCACGGTGATGCGCCTGGCCTCCCTGTGGCGCCGGGCCGGGGTGCCGCTCAAGTTCGCCGACCTGATCCAGAAGCCGAGTCTGCGCGCCTGGTCGGCGCTCGCCGAGGAGCGGGTGGCCGCCCAGGCGCCGAAAGCCGCCGGGGTGACCGTCGACGAGGCGGCGCCGTTCGAGCTGGCCGCCATGCAGCAGGCGTACTGGGTGGGACGCGACGAGAGCCAGATGCTCGGCGGGGTCAGCGCGCACTTCTACGCGGAGTTCGACGGCTCGGGCCTGGATCGGGACCGGCTGGAGCAGGCCGTCCGGGCGCTCCTGCGACGGCACGGCATGCTGCGGGCCCGGTTCACCGCCGACGGCCGCCAGCAGATCCGGGCGGCGAGCAGGTGGCCCGGGCTGACCGTGCACGACCTGCGCGACGCGTCACCGGCCGCCGCCGAGGAACTGCGCCGGAGCCTGTCGCACAAGCGGCTCCTGGTGGAGGAGGGCGAGGTCTTCGACGTCCAGCTCTCCCTGCTGCCGGCCGGCGTCACCCGCACCCACATCAACATCGACATGCTGGTCTCCGACGCGCAGAGCTACCAGGTGATCCTGGCCGACCTGGCCGAGCTCTACCTGCGCCCGGACGAGGAACTCCCGGGAATCTCCTTCTCCTTCCCGCGTTATCTCGCGGAGGCCGCGGCGCGCCGGTCGGACAGCCTGGACCG
The DNA here is from genome assembly GCF_055586225.1 of Actinoplanes sp. NPDC051388. Lineage (NCBI taxonomy): Bacteria > Bacillati > Actinomycetota > Actinomycetes > Micromonosporales > Micromonosporaceae > Actinoplanes > Actinoplanes sp. NPDC051388. The sequence continues at coordinate 71,664 of NZ_JBVJIP010000004.1, forward strand.
GGCGCGATCGTACTGGCGGGAGCGCCTGGCCGAGCTGCCCGGCGCACCGCAACTGCCGCTGGCGGACGACCCGGAACGGCTGGTCCGGGTCGGGGTCAACCGGCGCCACCACTGGCTGTCCGCGGCCGACCGGCAGCGCCTCGCCGAGCGGGCCGCCAAGTTCGGAATCACCCTGCCGGTCACCTTCGCGACCGCGTTCGCCGAGGTGCTGGCCCGGTGGAGCGCGGATCCCCGGTTCCTGCTCAACCTGCCGGTGTTCGACCGCGAGGAGTTGCACCCGGACGCCCCGATGCTGGTCGGCGACTTCACCAACCTGCTGCTGCTGGCGATGGACATGTCCGAGGACCTGCCGTTCGCCGAGCAGGCCAAGCGCGTGCAGCGCCGCCTCCAGTCCGACATGGCCCACATCGAGTACCCCGGCGTCAGTGTGCTGCGCGACCTGGCCCGCGAACGGCCCGGCGACTGGATGATGGCGCCGGTCGTGTTCACCAGCGCCATCGGCCTTGGTGAGCTGTTCGGGACCGAGGTGCGGCGCTGCCTCGGCGACCCGGTGTGGACCACGTCGGAGACCCCGCAGGTGTGGATCGATCAGCAGGTGACCGAGCAGGACGGCGGCCTGCTGCTGAACTGGGACGTGATCGAGGAGCTCTTCCCGCCGGGCGTGATCGACGCGATGTTCACGGCGTACGTGGACCTGGTGGAGTGGCTGCGCGAGGCGGACTGGGCGACGGCCCAGCCACTCTCGCTGCCGGCCGGCCAGGCGGCGATCCGGGCCGCGGTCGACGACACCGGCGCGGCGCACCCGGCGCGGCTGCTGCACGAGGACTTCTTCGCACGGGCGGCGCGCGAGCCCGGTCGGCCCGCGTTGCTGTGGGGGGACGACGGCCGGCTGTCCTACGGCGAGCTGGCTCGGCGCGCCCTGGTCGTGGCGGGCCGCCTGGTGGCCGGCGGGGTGCGGCCCGGCGATCCGGTCGCCGTCACGATGGCCAAGGGCCCGGACCAGATCGTGGCCGTGCTCGGCGTGCTGGCCGCGGGGGCGGCCTATGTGCCGGTCGGCGTGGAGCAACCGGACCTGCGCCGCGACGAGATCTACGCCGGCGCCGGCGTGGGCCAGGTGCTGACCGAGCTGCCGGGCGACGGCCCGGCACTGTCCGCGCCGGTGGCCGCCGACCCGGACGACCTGGCCTACGTGATCTACACCTCGGGGTCGACCGGCACGCCCAAGGGCGTGGAGATCACGCACCGGGCCGCGCGGAACACCATCGACGAGATCAACGAACGGTACGGCGTCGGGCCGCAGGACCGGGTGCTGGCGGTGTCCGCGCTGGACTTCGACCTGTCGGTGTACGACGTCTTCGGGCTGCTGTCGGCCGGCGGCGCGGTGGTCCTGGTCGAGGAGTCGCTCCGCCGTGAGGCCCGCGAATGGGCGCGGCTGGTCCGGCGCTGGAACGTCACGGTGTGGAACACGGTGCCGGCCCTGCTCGACATGCTGCTGGTGGTCGGCGACGTGCCGGGGTTGAAACTGGCCCTGGTCTCCGGCGACTGGGTCGGGCTGGACCTGCCGGGCCGCCTCGCCGAGGCCGCGCCGCACTGCCGGCTGACCGCGCTCGGCGGCGCCACCGAAGGCTCGATCTGGTCCAACGCCTTCGATGTCGGTGCGGTGCCCGGACACTGGCGGTCGATCCCCTATGGACGGCCGCTGCGGGGCCAGAAGTACCGGGTCAGCGACGGACGGGGACGGGACTGCCCGGACTTCGTACCCGGGGAATTGTGGATCGGCGGCGCGGGCGTGGCCCGCGGCTATCGCGGGGATCCGGAGCGGACCGACCGGCAGTTCGTGCGGCACGCCGGGGAGCGCTGGTACCGGACCGGCGACCTCGGCCGGTACTGGCCGGACGGCACCCTGGAGTTCCTCGGGCGCACCGACGACCAGGTGAAGATCCGCGGCCACCGGATCGAGCTCGGTGAGATCGAGGCGGCGCTCGCCGCGCATCCGGGTGTCCGGCGGGCGGCCGCCACCAGGCTGGGCAACACCCGGATCGGCGCGGCCGTGGTGGTCGAGGGCGGAGCGGTCGCACCGGCGGAGCTCCGGACCTTCCTGGGCGACCGGTTGCCGGCCTACATGCTGCCCGACGAGCTGGTGGTGCTGCCCGAGGTGCCGCTGAGCGCCAACGGCAAGGTGGACCGCAAGGCGCTGCCCGCCCTCATCGCGGCGTCGGCCGACCGGGCCCGCGGCGAGGCGCCGCAGGGGCCGCTGGAGACCGAGCTGGCCGAGATCTGGGCGGCCCTGCTGCGGGCCGCCACGGTGGGCCGCAGCGAGAGCTTCTTCGCCCTGGGCGGGGACAGCCTGCTCGCCACCCAGCTGCTGGAGAAGGTGCGGCAGCGGTTCGGGGTGGAGGTGTCGCTGCGGCGGCTCTTCACCGGGCCGACCGTCGCCGATCTGGCCGCGCTGATCGAGGCGGCCACCGCGGACACCGAAGAGGGTGTCATCTGACCCGCGGTGCTCAGCAGGAACGGCCGCCGTCGATGACGAACAGGCTGCCGGTGACCCAGCGGCCGGCCGGTCCGAGGAGGTGCTCGACCCACGGCACCACGTCCTCCGGCGTGCCCATCCGGCCCATCGGGGTGCTGTCGACCATCGAGCGCCGGAGTGCGGCCACGCCGGCCGCGTCGGCGCCCAGGTCGTCGTACATCGGGGTGTCGATGGCGCCGGGCAGCACCGCGTTGACCCGCACGTCCGGGGCGAGTTCGCGGGCCAGCGAGCGGGTCAGGTGGTGCACGGCCGCCTTGCTCGCGCCATAGAGCGCGCGGGAGGGCACGGCGAGCAGGCCGCCGATCGACCCGACGTTCACCACGGTGCCCTTCGTCTCGCGCAGGGCCGTGACCGCGTGCCGGATCAGCAGCGCCGGCCCGACGAGGTTGGTGCCGACCATCGCCTCGGCATCGGCGCGCGTCAGACCCTCGATGCGCGCCATCCGGGCCAGCCCGGCGTTGTTGACCAGCGCGTCGATGCGCTGGAACTCGTCGAGCGTGTGCCGGACGATGTGCTCGGCCGCGCCGTCCTCGGTGATGTCCACCGGCAGGATCAGGCAGTCCGCGCCGGCCATCCGCGCCCGGGTCTCGCGCAGCTTCTCCTTGTCGCGACCGACGAGCGCGAGCCGGTGTCCCTTCGCCGCCAGCGAGACGGCCAGCGCGCGGCCCAGCCCGGATCCGGCCCCGGTGACCACGACCACGGGCTCGACCGGCACGTCAGCGGCCCTCCAGCCGGGCCGCCACCATCTCCCGCAGCTCCGCCTTGTCGACCTTGCCGACCTTGGTGTGCGGGAAGCCCTCGGCCAGCTCCAGCCGGTCGGGCAGCTTGTAGTCGGCGAGACCCTCCGCCCGCAGGAACGACCGGACCTTCTCCAGGCTCGGCGCCTCGCCGCGCGGCACGACCCAGGCGCAGGCCCGCTCGCCGAGGACGCGGTCCGGCATGGCCACGATGGCGACCTCGCGGACCGCGGGATGGGTGATCAGCAGGTCCTCCACCTCACCGGCCGAGACCTTCTCGCCGCCGCGGTTGATGACGTCCTTGATGCGGCCCTCGACGACCATCGTGCCGTCCGGGTTCAGCCGGACCAGGTCACCGGTGCGCAGGAAACCGTCCGCGGTGAAGGCCTTCGCGTTGTGCTCCGGCACCCGGAAATAACCCCGGATCGTGTACGGCCCGCGGGTCAGCAGCTCGCCGATCTCGCCCGGCGGCACGTCCCGGTCGTGCTCGTCGACCACCCGCAACTCGTCGTCCGCGCTGAGTGGACGCCCCTGGGTGTGGATGATGACGTCCCGCGGGTCGTCGAGCCGGGTGAAGGTGAGCAGCCCCTCGGCCATCCCGAACCAGTGCGTCAGCGATGCGCCGAGCTCGCTGTAGATGCGGCGGGCGAGCTCCGGCGGGAATCGGGCGCTGCCCACCTGCACCAGCAGCCGGGAGAAGTCGACGTCGTAGAAGCCGGCCGCCTCCAGCCAGAGCAGCACCAGCGGGGGCATCAGCGTGGTGAGCGTGACCGCCTCGGACTCGACCAGATCGAAGCAGTCGTCCGGGGCCGGGCTCGGCGGCATGACGATCTTTCCGCCGACCAGCAGCGTGCCGAGCAGCCCGGGACAGCCCAGCGCGGCGTTGTGCGCGACCGGGAGCGCGGCCAGATAGGTGCTCTCCTCGGTGTGGCGCAGCCCCTCCGCGGTCGCCCGCAGCTGGTATGCGTAGTCGTCGTGGGTCCGCGGGATCAGCTTCGGCAGCCCGGTGGTGCCGCCGGACAACAGGAAGAACGCGATGTCCGCCGGATCCGGCCCGGCGAGCGGCCGCGGGTCGGCGTCGACGCCGTCCAGCGCGACGGCGTCGCCCGGATCTCCGTCCACCAGCACGTGCTCGACCGTCTTGACGCTGCGCGCCACCTCGGCGGCGAGGGTGCGGTAGTCGAATCCCTGGTGAACGTCGGGAATCACATAGGCGACCGCCCCCGCGGCCTCACACAGATAGGCGATCTCGCTGCGGCGGTGGCTCGGCAGGGCGAACACCGGCGGCGCGCCCAGCCGGAACAGCGCGATGCTGACCACGGCGAAGGCGGCGGAGTTGGGCAGCTGCACCACGACCGGATCGCCCGGCCCGATGCCGAGCTCCCGGAGTCCGGCGGCCAGCCGGTCGGCCCGGGCGTCCAGCTCCGCGTAACTCCACCGGCGTCCGGCCCCGTCGACGATCGCGGTGCGTGGCTCGGGCCGCGCGGCCCACTCCCGGAGCAGATCGCCGAGCCTCGCCCCGGTCCAGTGCCCGGCCTCCCGGTAACGCCGCGCGAACTCCTCGGGGAATCGGTCGAACTCAATCATCGCCAGGCCTCCTGCCGGTATTTGACCACCCACCGCCGCCCGCGCGCCACGTTGTACGGTCCGGCGATGTACAACCCGGACGACGGCTTTCCGCGCGTCGTGCCCGAGCTCGTCTACCGGGACGTGGCCGTGGCGGTCGACTGGCTGTCCACAGTGTTCGGTTTCCGGCAGCTGCTGCGGCACACCCGCGACGACGGCCGGATGAGCCACGCCGACATGGACACCGGGAACGGCGGCGTGGTGATGCTGACCGCGGCCGGCGGGTTGTTGCGCGGCCCCGCCGATGACGGCCATGTGTGCAAGGTGATCGTGTGGGTCGACGACGTCGATCGGCACTTCGCGGCGGCCGAGCGGGCGGGTGTCGAGGCGCTGCACCGGCCCACCGACAAGCCCTGGGGGCTGCGGCAGTACCTCGTGCGGGACTGTGAGGGCCACCTTTGGGAGTTCAGTCAGCACGTGCGGGACGTACCGGCCCGGGACTGGGGCGCGGTCACCACCGGAGAGCGAGGCGACACGGCATGATCGTCCGGCCCAAGATCGATCAGTACGCCCGGGAGCACACCACCCCGCCATCGAAACTGCTCGCCGAGGTGGCCGCCGCGACCGCCGCGGAAACCGACCGACCGGAGATGATGATCGGCGCGGTCGAGGGGGGTCTGCTCGCGACGCTGGTGGCGATCCAACGCCCGCGGCGCATCCTGGAGATCGGCACGTTCACCGGCTATTCCGCGCTGAGCATGGCCGAGGCGATGCCCGGCGACTGCCGGATCGTGACTCTCGAGTGCGACGCGCGGCACGCCGCCATGGCTCGCCGGCACTTCGCGCTCTCGCCGTACGCGGATCGCATCGAGCTCCGCGAGGCACCCGCCGGCACCACCCTCGCCGAGCTTGCCGCCCCCTTCGATCTGGTCTTCCTCGACGCGGATCGGCCGTCCTACATCCGATATCTGGAAGCCGTGATCCCGTTGCTCGGCGAGCACGGCGTGGTCGCCGTCGACAACGTGCTGCAGTTCGCCATCACCCCCGATCCCGAGGAGGCGGCCGCGGTCGAGGCGTTCAACTCCTATGTGGCGGATCGCGCCGACCTGATCCAGGTGATGCTGACGGTCCGCGCCGGCCTCTCCCTGATCCGCCGCGCCGCCCACGCCTGAGCGGGTCCGGCTCTCGACGTCCCCGGCGCGGGCTGACAACCTCGGCAGTTATGAAGTCAGCCGATCGGGCGGCTGAACTCCCGCCCTCCTGCCCTTTCGATCCGGACCATCCGTCCACCGTTTCGGACCCCTATCCGGGGTATCGATGGCTGCGGGAGCAGGCGCCGGTGCGCTACCTCGAGTCGCACGATCTGTGGGCCGTCACCCGGCACGCCGACGTGGTCGAGGTGCTCGGCAACCCGCACCGCTTCTCCTCCCGTCTGGGCATGGGCGCGGTGCTCGGCCCGCACGCGCCGCAGTCCGTGGACTACCGGATCGGGGCGCCCGGCGTCCGGGTGCTGATCGCGACGGATCCGCCCGAGCACACCCGGCTGCGGCGCGCGGTGCTCGGCCCGTTCCGGCGTGCGGCGATCACCGGGCTGCTCCCCTCGATCGAGCGGATCGCGGCCGAGCTGGTGGCCGGCCTGCTGGCGAACTCCGAGCGCGGAACGGCCGACATCTATCAGGATCTCGCCGCTCCCCTGCCGGCCCTGGTGCTGGCGGAGCTGCTTGGCGTGCCGCCCGAGATGCGCGCCGAGTTCCGGCAGTGGGCCGAGGTGATCACCGACGACCTCGACGCGGCCGGCGCCGCCGACACCCAGCTGGGACGCGGCTACGACATGTTCCGCTACTTCTACTCCGAGATCCGCCGGCGCAAGAAGGCACCGAGCGACGACCTGTTCAGCGTGGTCGCCGCCACCGACGCGGCCGGGCTCTCCGATCACGAGGTGATGGCGTTCTGCGCCTTCCTGCTGGTCGCGGGGGTGGAGACCACCACCAGCCTGTTCACCAACATCGTCGACATGCTGGTCCGCAACCCCGAGGTGCAGCGCCGGCTCTGGGCCGCCCCCGAGCTGGCCGACCCGGTGGTCGAGGAGGCGCTGCGTTACGACACCTCGGTGCAGGGGCTGTGGCGCGCCACCGTGGACGCGGACCGGCTGGGCGGCGTCGACCTGCCGGCCGGGGCGCGGCTGCTCGTCCTCTTCGGCTCGGCCAACCGCGACGAACAGGTCTTCGCGGACCCGGACACGTTCGATCTCGACCGTGCGCCGAACCCGCATCTCGCGTTCGGTTTCGGCCACCACCGCTGCCTGGGCGCGTCACTGGCCAAGGTGGAGCTGGTCGCCGCGCTCGACGCGCTGGTCCGGGCGACCGGCGGCCTGGCGCCGAGGGGCGAGTTCACCCGGCGCAACAGCCTTGTCCTGCGCGGCTTCTCCGCCCAGCCGGTGACCGTATGGCCGAGGTGAGGAGTCTCCCGGCCTCGGTGGCGCAGCGCCTGCTGTGGCTGCTCGAGCAGTTCCGGGGCGAGGACGGGTCGACCAACTGCCCGATCGTCCTGCGCCTGCGCGGGCCGGTCGACGTCGACCGCCTCAGCGACGGCCTGACGGCGCTGACCGCGCGGCACGACAGCCTCCGGACCACCTTCTCCGGGCGGGGCGCCCGGCTCACCCAGGTGGTGCACGACCCCCGGCCGGTGCGCCTGCACCGCCGGGACCTCGACGCCGGCGACCCGGTCGCCGCCCTGCGTGACGCCGTCACCGAGGAGGTACGCCGGCCGGTCGACGCCGAGCGCTGGCCGACGCGCGTCACGCTCTTCCGGCTCGGCGACGACGAACACGGGCTGTGCCTCAACCTGAACCACGCGGCGACCGACGGCGCCTCGTGCGGGCTGCTGGTGCGGGATCTGCACGCGCTGGCCGGCGACGGCGGCCCGCTCCCCCGCGTGCGCTGGCAGTACCCCCGGTTCTGCGAGTGGCAGCAGGACTGGCTCGCCGGGCCCGAGTCGGCCGAGGACCGGACCTTCTGGACGGACCATCTCGCCGGCGCCCGGGTTCCGCGGCTGCCGCTGCGGCCGGCCCGGTCCGGCGATCCGTGGGTGAGCGCCAGCGCCACCGGCGCCATCGACGCGGGCACGGTCACCGCATTGACGCGGATCGCCCGGCAGCAGCACACCACCCTCGCGTCGGCCATGCTCGCCGTCTATTACCTGGTGCTGCGCGAGCACACCGGCGACGAGGACCTGGCGGTCGCCTCGTTCCTCGGCAATCGCACGCGGCCGGAGCTGCGCGACACGGTCGGGCTGCTGGCGAACATGGCCGTGCTGCGGATCCGGATCGACCGCCCGGACGACTTCGGCGAGGCCCTGCGCCGCACCCACGAGACGGCGATGAACGCGTTCGTCCATCAGCGGCTGCCCTATCAACTGCTGCCGGGCGTGACCGTCGCCGAGCCCGGCCGGCGGGCCGACGACGTCATGTTCCAACTGGTGCCGCAGCTGCCCGGGACGATGCGCATCGCGGGCGCCGAGGCGGAGATCGTGGTCGTCGACCAGCTCGGCAGCCGCTTCGAGTGCGAGTTCCAGCTCTATCCGCAGCACGGCGGCTTCCGGGTGGTGCTCTGCTACAACCGCGCCCGGCTGGACGACGCCTTCGCGACGCGGCTGGTCAGCGATTACGTGGCCGTCGCCGGCGCGATCGCGGGATCAGGACCGGGTCGGGTCCAGGTCGCGCATGCCGGTGAGGGTGAGCAGCACCGCCTCCAGTGACGGCTTGATCACCTCGACCGCCTCCACCCGGCCGCCGCCGGCCGAGACCTGGGCGATCGCCGCGGTCACGTCGTCGCCGTCGACCACCTGCGTCTTGCCGTCCACGGTCACCTCGATCCGGGCGCCGCCATATTCCGCGATCAGCTCGTCGAGGCGGCCCTTGGCGATGACCTCGCCGCTGCTGATCATCACCACGGTGTCGCAGACCGCCTCGATGTCGTTGAGCTGGTGGCTGGAGAGCAGGACCGCGACGCCGGCCTCCCGGCGCCGGGTGATCGCGTCCAGCACCGCGGTGCGCGCCTTGAGGTCGAGGGCGGCCGTCGGCTCGTCCAGCAGCAGGAGCTGCGGCGCCGACATCAGGGCCGCGGCCACGTGGACCAGGCGCTGCTGCCCGATCGACAGATCGGCGGGCCGGCGGTCGAGCAGCGGCTCGAGGTCGAGCTCGGCGGTGATCTCGGCCAGCAACGCGTCCGGGTCGGCGACGCCGGACAGGCGGGCGAAGAAGGTCAGGTTCGTCCGGGAGGGCAGCCCCGGATACAGCTCGATCTCCTGGGTGGCAACCGCCAGCCGCGATCTCTGGAGGGTGCGGCCCGGTGCGATGACCACCTCGCCGTCGTCCGGGGTGAGCAGGCCGGCGATGCACCGCACCGCGGTGGTCTTCCCCGCACCGTTGGGCCCGATCAGGCCGACCACCGAGCCCGGCGGGATCTCGAGGTCCAGCCCGCGCAGGGCGACCACGTCGCCATAGGACTTACGCAGCCCGCGAACCTGCGCGGCCGGCCGGTCAGAGGCGAGGTCGACGGCTCCCATGCATCCTCCACGATCAGGTGTTCGCTGGTGGGTCATGACGCGGCCCGGCGGTCCCACTCATCGTGCCATCGACGGACGGCGTGGTCCCGCGCGGCGGATGGCCAACTGCGTAGAACACACAGTCGACACCCCCTCGCCGTCGGCGGATATCGCGCGGTATCGACTGTCCTCACGCCCATGGTAAACATCGCCTATGACCAGTCTGGAGCAGCAAACCGCAGTCGAGAAAACGGGCGAGGGCAAGTATCGGGGAAACATTTCCGAAGACTGGAAGATGTGGGTTCCGGTCGGCGGATATTTGACCGCGATCGCGCTTCGCGCCGCCGAGGCATCGAGCGCGATGGTCAAGCCGGTAAGCGTTTCGTGTCATTATCTGAACGAGGCGACATTCGGCCCCGCCGATCTCGAGGTCACCACTCTGCAGACCACCGAGCGGGCCGAATCGCTGATGGTGCGCATGACGCAGAACGGCAACGACGTATTGGTCGCACTGGTGTCGGCGGCGCCGACCGGCCAGTGGAGCCCGCACGTCAATTGGCAGCCGGCCCCGGAAGCCCCCAAACCGGATGAGCTGGAGACCACGATCCTCGACGAGGACGTGATCCAGCTGATGGGCGAGGAGCCCTTCTGGAAGAACCTCGAGTTCCGCATGATCAAGGGACTGATGGGGTCCCACGACTACCCCGGCGTCGACAAGATCCCGGAGGACGAGCTGCACTTCACGCCGCGGCGTGACGCGCACGTCCGCGGATGGCAGCGGATGCCCATCGGCGAGAACCTCTCGACCTCGTGGGCCGACGCCGGCCGCTACGTGATCATCGCTGCCGCCATGCAGTTCCCGGTGGTCGCGGACCCGTTCACGCCGCCGCTGCGGTTCATCGCGCCGACGCTCAACCTGACCGTGAACTTCCACACCTTCCACCCCGACGCGCAGTGGCTGCTCGCCGACGCCGTCGGTTCCTACGTCGGTGACGGGATCCTCGGCGGCGAGGCGCGGCTGTGGACCGAGGACGGCGATCTGCTCGTCACGTCGCACGCCCAGATGACCTATCACGACTTCTCGGATCCCAAGCTGATGGCACGGCTGCAGAAGTCGTGGTTCGAACTCCGGGAGAGCTGATCGACTCCTCCTCGCGGCGACCACGCATTCCGGGTAGCGACGGCAGACGCCGTCGCTACCCGTTTTTGTGCAGGAATTCCGTCACGATGCGCATGAATTCCGCGTAGTCGCCGCGATGGACCTCGTGTCCGCTGCCGTCGAATTCGTGCATGGCGCCGTTTTCCGGGAGATGGCGCCGGATCGACTGCCAATTCGCGGCATCCAGCATTCCGCCGCGGACCGGGTTCCCGCGAAGGACCAGAGCCGGTATCTCCAATCGCGCGAGAACGGGCAGCAGGGCACCCGCGGCGGCGCCGTCGCCGACCGCGCTGAGATAGATTTCCAGATCGGTGGCGCAGATGTCCTCGACCAGGCTGCGGCGATCGATCAGATCCCAGTTCCGGCAGACCAGGTCCACCCATTTCTCCACGTAATCCCGGGGCTTGCGCATCAGCCGCAGGAAGTCCTGGATCACCGGCTGGTCCGGGGTGGACGCCATGTCCGGCGGCAGCTCCTCGAGGACGAGACCACTGATCGCCGGCGGCGGCCGATCGCGGACCGCGCCGGTCGCGAGGGCGAGCGCCGCGGCGGCCCCCCAGCAGTGCCCGATCACCACGGGAGCGCGCAGCCGCAGGGCTTCGATGAAGTCGTGCAGGTCTCCGGCGATCTCCGGCAGGCCGTACGATCCGGCCGGGGTCCGGACGCTGGCTCCGCTGCCCCGCAGATCCAGGGCGAACACCTCCGCGCCGCCGGCGTGCAGCGCCGGGCCGACCCGGGACCAGGTCCGCCAGGAACTGCCGTTGCCGTGCACCAGCAGAGCGGTCGGACCGCCGGCGCCCGAGGTCCACCGGCGGTAGTGGAACCGGCCGGCCGCAAGATCCACATAACGCGGAATGTCGGAGCTCATGGCAGGGCGTCGCCGTTCGCGTGGACCATCTCGGCGATGCTGCGAACGTCCTTGAGGTTCCCGGCGAACAGCTGCTCCGGCGGGATCCGCGTGCCGAGGTCGTCCTCGATGAAGTTCAGCAGCCGCGCCGTCTTGAACGAGTCGAGGATGCCCCAGGCCAGCAGCGGCGTCTCATCGGTCAGCTCCCCGCCCGGGTCACCGTCGAGGAATGCGCTGCGGATGAAGCCGAGCAGCTCGGACACCACCTGATCATCGATCAACTCGATCGGCCTCCGTTCCGGGCGAGTGCCGCTCGGTCCACTTTGCCATTCCGATTGCGCGGAAGCCCGGTGACCACGTGGATCCGGTCGGCGATCATGTACGGCGGGAGCCGCTCGGCGCTGTGCCGTTTGAGCGTCAGCAGCCCCGGCACGCGCCCGGCCACCGGGACCACGAACGCCTCCAGCCGCGCGTCCGTGCCCACCCCGGTCGCCACCACCGCGGCCTCCTCGACATCGGGGTGCGCGGCGAGGGCGGCCTCGACGTCGCCCAGTTCGATCCGGTAGCCGCGCACCTTCACCATCAGGTCCTTGCGGCCGACGTAGTCGAGCGCGCCCCCGGGCAACACCCGGACGATGTCGCCGGTGGGATACGGCCCCCGATGCGGTTCGCGGCCCCAGTAGCCGCGCATCACGGTGGGCCCGTCGACCCACAACTCCCCCTCCTCCCCCGCGCCGGCGCGCCCGCCGTCCGGCCGGGTGGCCCACACCGTGTCCCCGCTCGCCGCGACGCCGATCGGAGCCGGGCGGTCGCGATCCAGATCGGCGGCCCCGACCTGGTGGTAGGTGCACACGTTGGTCTCGGTGGGGCCGTAGAGGTTGAGCAGCCGGGCGCCGGTCCACGCGGCGAGACGGCGCACCTGGGCGATCGGGAACGGCTCGCCGGCGAAGAGCACCGCGCGCAGGGCGGTGGGCGCCGGCCGGTCCAGCAGGCCGCCCTCCCGGAGCATCAGGGTCAGCGCCGAGGGCACCGAGTACCACACGCTGATCCGCTCCTCGTGCAGCAGATCCACCAGGCGCCGGGGCGCGTACGCGAGCTCGGCGGGGATCAGGTGCACCAGCGCTCCCCCGGCGAACGCCGCGTAGACGTCCAGGACCGACAGGTCGAAGGTGAGCCCGGCGTGGTTGGCGAACCGGTCGGCCGGCGCCACCGCCAGCTCCGCCGCCGCCCAGTCGACGAACGCCCGTGCGTTGCGGTGGCTGATGCACACGCCCTTCGGCACGCCGGTGGACCCGGAGGTGTAGAGGATGAAGGCGGGCTCGTCGGCGCCGACCGGCTCGTTGACCGGCGCGGCCGGCTCCGGCGCCGACTCGGTGAGGTCGAACACGGGTTGGTCGAGGCCGGCCGGCCGGGGCCGGCGCGGCCCGCTTCCGCACAACAGCCGGGGTGCGCAGTCGCGCAGCACGGCGGCGGCCCGGGCGGCCGGGGTCGACGGGTCCAGCGGCACATAGACCGCGCCGAGCCGCAGCACGGCCTGCATGGCCACCACCACATCCGGCGACTTGTCCGCCCAGAGGGCTACCCGGTCGCCGCGGGCGACGCCGGCCGTCCGCATCCGCGCGGCCAGGGCGTTCGCCCGCCGGTCGAGGTCGGCATAGCGGATCACCCCGGCCGATCCGCTCACCGCCGGCCGATCCGGCCACCGCGCCGCCGCGTCGATGGCGAGCTGATGCAGGGTCATAGCCCGGCTCGGCCGGCGATGATCTCCCGCTGGATGTCGCTGGTGCCGGAGAAGATCGCGCTGGGTACGGAGTCGCGAAGCTGTGCCTCGATGCCGGTGTCCGCCAGATAGCCCGCCCCACCGAAGATGCCGACCGCGTCCAGGCTGTTGGCGACGGTCGCCTCCGACACCGCGAGCTTGGCCATCGCGGTCGCCGCGGGATCCGCCCGCCCCTGGTCGAGCAGCCAGCATGCGCGGTAGAGCAGCAGCCGGGCCGCCTCCAGGCGCTGGGTCATCGTGGCGATCCGGTGCGACACCGCCTGGAACGCGCCGATCGCCCGGCCGAACTGGCGGCGCTGCTTGGCGTGTGCCACGCAGCTGTCCAGTTGCCGGCGCATCTGGCCCAGATAGATGGCGAGCAGGCAGCTGCGCTCCCAGCTCATCGAATGCTGGAAGATGGCGCCGCCCTGCCCCTCCGCGCCGAGCCGGTGGCTGACCGGCACCCGGCAGTCGGTGAACTCCACCCGCCCGGCCGGGCAGGAGTGCAGACCCATCTTGGCGATCGGCTCCCCGACGGTGATGCCCGGCAGGGAGCGGGGCACGACCAGCGCGGTCTGGCCCAGGTAACCGGCATCCGGGTCGGACGTTCCATAGATGACGAAGAGATCAGCGGCCGGCGCGTTGCTGACGAATGACTTCACGCCATTCACGACATATTCGTCATTGACGCGTTCCACCATTGTTCCCAATTGTCCGATATCGGATCCCGCACCGTCTTCGGTCATCGCATTCGCCGCAATGATTTCACCTTTGATCATTCCTTCAAGTAACTCAGCGCGCACCGCTCCGGCGCCGAAATCGCGGACCGGCACGGCGCATGCCAGCAAATGGGCGCTGATGGCGAATCCGAGGCCGGTGTCGCCACCACTCTCCGTAAACGCTTCTAGGCATAAGGCGGTGTCCAGGGCGCCCAGATCGCCGCCGCCGAACTCGATCGGCAAACACAGGCCGAGCACGCCGAGGCGCGCCGCGGCAGTCCACTGCGAGCGGCTGAACGGGGATCGGGTTTCGCCGGCGAGAAGCGCCGACGACGGCTCGCGGACCCCCGCGATCATCTCGTCGTAACGCTTACGCTGCGCTTCTGTCAGATCAAATTCCATGAACGGCACCATCTCGTCCGAGGCGGAAGGGCACGGTCGAGGTCTTCGGCAATGTGAACACAGCGACTTCGACCTGTCGAGTGGATCAGCGCGGCGACTACTGTCCAAAGATCACTGTCCGCCGTGGACAGTCTGCGGAATACCGCAGATGATCACGGCATTCGATGTAACGCCGGGTTGACAAACCTGTCATAGCCAATGACCGTGAGAGGTGGCCCGGAAAACCTTGCGTCGCGGGGACGAATCGTAGCAACGGGGGACACATCAATGGAGCATTGCGTCGATAAAGAGCATGCCGCTCCGGGAAACTCGCTGGTCGTGCCGCCACACCGGACACCGTCGTCGTACGACCGGGTCCGGCTGCTGATTTCCGATTTATTACCCGCCGATTCGCCCCGCCTGCAGGGTGAGGACCCGGACCACGTGCGGTCGCTCGCGGAACTGAAGGACGAGCTGCCCCCCATTCTCGTCCACCGAGAGACAATGCGGGTCATCGATGGGATGCACCGCCTGAAGGCCGCGATCCTGCGCGGCGAGGAGACCGTCGACGCGATCCTGTACGACGGCGACGACGCCGAGGCCTTCGTGATGGCGGTCAAGGCGAACGTGCGGCACGGCCTGCCTCTCACGCTGTCGGATCGCAAGGCGGCGGCGGCCCGCATCCTGCACTCGAACCCGTACTGGTCCGACCGGGCCATCGCCGACGCGTCCGGGCTCTCGGCCAAGACGGTCGGCGCCGTCCGCGCGGACGCGGTGCACGCCCTGCCCGAGGTCCGTGACCGCCTCGGCCGCGACGGCCGGGTCCGCCCGCTGAGCACCTTCGACGGCCGGCGGTTCGCGAGCGAGCTGATCGCCCTCAACCCGGAGTCCTCCTCCCGCGAGATCGCCCGCAAGGCCGGCATCTCCCCGAGCACGGTCCGCGACGTACGGGATCGGCTCCGCCGAGGGGAAGATCCGGTGCCGGCGCGCCGCCGTGCCGGCACCCACGTCGAACGGCCCACGCCCGAGCGCAAGCTCCAGGAGCGGATCAAGAGCGAACAGCCGCACACCACCGAGTGCCGCGAGGAGATCCTGCAGAACCTCAGCCAGGACCCCGCCGTCCGGATGACCGAGCACGGCCGCGCCATGCTGCGGTGGCTGTACTCCCAGAGCCAGCAGGTGGACAAGGACTGGGACCTGCTGGCCACCCGGGTGCCGGACCACTGCATGTGCCTCGTCGCCGACGTGGCCTGCTCGATCGCCGAGTCCTGGCTCGAGCTCGCCAACGAGATGCGCCGCCGCGGACCCTTCTAGGCGGCCGGGGTGCGCGAGCCCGGCGCCGACCGCCTGTGGGGCGAGTCCTGGTATTTCGACTTCGCCGCGCTGGACGGCTCGATCGGCGGCTTCGTCCGGGTCGGTGACTACCCCAATCTCGGCCGGCGCTGGTGGTGGGCCTATGTGGTGTCCGCCGACGGGTCGGCCGGATGCGCCATCGATCGCCCGCTGACCGGCCGCGGAGATCCGCCCTGGCAGACCACCGACGAGTCCCTGCGGCTGCTGGTCGAGCCGGCCGCCGCCGGATGGCATCTCGCCGCCGCCGGAGACGGTTTCACGATGGATCTGGCCTGGACCGGGCGGGCGCCCGAGTACCGCTACCCGCGCGGCAGCCGCCTGGAGCAGCCCGGTTGGGCGGTCGGCGACATCCACCTCGGCAGCCGGCGGTTCCGGCTGGACGGGCCGGCTCAGCGGGACCATTCCTGGGGCGTCCGGGACTGGTGGCGCTTCGACTGGACCTGGTGCGCCGTCCGCCTCGCCGACGGCACCCGGGTGCAGGCCACCGCCCTGGACGCGCGGGGCCGGATCCTGCCGGACGGCTATCTGATGCGGCCCGGCCGGCCCACTGAGATCGTGCGCGCGGCCGCGGCCGGTGTGGACACCCTCCGGCTCAACGACACGCTGCTCGAGTTCGCCGACGTCGGGCACGTCACCCTCGACCTGCCCGCACCGGACGGCGGGCGGAGCCTGCTGCGCCGGGCGATGACCCGGGTGCGGGCCGGGGCGACCGGCGACGGCATCGGCTGGCGGGAGTGGAACCACCCCGACCGGACCGGTGCTTGACTGCGCATCTTCCTCACTCGCGCGACAAAGATTGCTTCGTTGCGCCGGCCCCGGGCTCTGTGGCCAGACTATGTGGACCTGTTGCCGCGACTGCCGTTGAGGGGATCTTGACGATGCCACGAGTGCTGACGATCGCCCGCCACGAGGCCCGGCTGATGAGGACCGACCCGTGGATCGTGGTGATCCTCATCGTCATTCCCGGCGTGCTCCTGTTGTTCTTCGCCAAGGGCCTGGTCGGCGGCCCGGACCGGGCGGTTCCGGGGATGGCCGCGCTGTTCGGCTTCTTCGGGATCTCCGCCATCGGCCTGGCCTTCTATCGCGACCACGGCTGGCGCACCTGGGACCGCCTGCGGTCCAGCGGCACCCGGCCGATCGACGTGGTCGTCGGCAAGCTGACCCCGCTGGCGGTGGCCTTCCTGGCGCAGTACCTGCTGCTCTTCCCGTTCAGCTGGCTGGTCTTCGGGCTGCGCTTCCACGGGAGCCTGCTCGGGGTCGCCCTGGTCGCGATCGCCCTGGTCGCCTTCGAGGTCGGCTTCGGACTGCTGCTCAGCGTGGTCTGCACCGGCATCCAGCAGCTCAACGCGCTGGTCAGCCTCGCGGCACTGCTGCTGGTCGGCACCGGAGGGGCACTGTCGCCACTGGACCGGCTGCCCGGCTGGGTGCAGGCGATCGCGCCCGCGTCGCCGGTCTACTGGTCCTTCAAGGGCTTCCACAGCGTCATCGCGGAGAACGGCGGCGTCGGCGACGTGCTGCGCCCGGTCGTCATCCTGCTCGCGATGGCGGCCGGCTGCTTCGTACTCTCCGCGGTCTTCTACGACCACGAGAAGCGCAAGTTGTACTTCGCTTCCTAGGCGCCGTCAGGACGCGAGGCCGTGGATGCGGCCTCGCGTTTCCATGAGCGGCTGGCCGGAACCACCCCAGCGGGTCTGGATGAGCTCGGCCGCGATCGCCACCGCCGTCTCCTCCGGAGTGCGGGCGTGCACGTCGAGACCGATCGGCGAGCGCAGGCGCGCGAGCTGCTCGTCGGTGACCCCGGCCTCGAGCAGCTTGGCCGTGCGGTCGTCGTGCGTGCGCCGGCTGCCCATGGCGCCGATGTAGCCGGCCTCCGTGCGCAACGCGACCTTGAGCAGCGGCACGTCGAACTTGGGGTCGTGGGTCAGCACACAGATCGCGGTCCGCGCGTCGACCTCCGCCTCCTCGAGGAAGTCGTGCGGCCAGCGGACCACCACCTCGTCCGCGTCCGGGAAGCGCTTGGCCGTGGCGAAGACGCCGCGCGCGTCGCACACCGTCACGTGGTAACCGAGGAACTTGCCGACCCGCGCGACGGCCGCGGCGAAGTCGATGGCGCCGAACACCAGCATCTTCGGCGGCGGCGCGAACGCCTGCACGAAGACCGAGACCTCCTCCATGCGCCGCTGCCCGTCGACCCCGTAGTGCCGTTCGCCGGTGACACCCTGCGCGAGCATCCCGCGGGCGTCGTCGTCGATCGCGTGGTCCAGGCCGTCCGATCCGAGCGAGCCGGAGGTGTGGTCGTTCCAGATCACCCGCCGCGCGCCGGCTTTCCGCGCGCCATTGATAATGGTCGCGACCGCGACCGGCTCGCGTTTGTGCACCGAATCGGCGATCGCGCGCAACTCCGGGAACGTCTGTTTGTTCACCTGTTCCACATAGACGTGCAGGATTCCCCCGCACGTCAGTCCGACGGCGAACGCGTCGTCGTCGCTGAAGCCGTATTTCTCGTAATACGGCTCGCCGGTCTCGATCGCCTGTTTGGCCACCTCGAAGACCGCGCCCTCGACGCATCCGCCGGACACACTGCCCACGACCTCGTCCTGCGTGGACACGGCCATCGCCGCACCGGGCTGCCGCGGGGCGCTCCGGAATGTGTTGACGACCGTCGCCAGCCCGAAAGTCATGCCGCTGTCATACCAGTCAAGAATTGGTTCGAGCACATCACGCATGGTTGTTTCCTCATTCGCCACGGAAACGCGTCCGGCCCAACTTTACCCTGGCTCGTAAATGCATCAAGCAATAAGAATGAGCACCATGTCCGTGCCCCTCTGCGAGTTTGCGATCCCGCCCACCGCGGATGTCGTGGTGGTCGGCGCCGGGGCGGCCGGCGCGGTGCTCGCCGCCCGTCTGTCCGAGTCTGATCCGGGCCGCGTCCTGCTGGTCGAGGCGGGACCGGACTACCGCACCGCCGACACCCCGCGCGCGGTACGCGGCCCGGACATCGGCCGAGCCCTGGCGATGCGCTCGCTGCGCTGGCCGACGCTGCAGGCCCGGTGCACCGAGAGCCAGCCGCTGCGCCCGTACGCGCTGGGCCGGGGCGCCGGTGGCAGCTCGGCGATCAACGGCCAGCTCGCGGTGCGGGGCACGAGAGCCGACTTCGACGTCTGGGCACGCGCCGGATGCGGCGGCTGGTCCTGGCCGGACGTGCTGCCCGCGTTCGTCGCGCTGGAGGACGATCTGGACTTCGGCGACCGCCCCGGCCATGGCTCCGGCGGCCCGGTGCCGATCTCCCGCCCGCCGGCGGACCGGCAGGGACCGCTCAGCGCGGCACTGCACGCGGCCGCCACCGGCCTCGGCCACCCCGACCATCCCGACCTGAACGCGGAGGGCAGCACCGGCGTCTCCCCCGCCGCGTGGCATCGCCGCGACGGCGTCCGGGTCTCCAGCAACGACAGCCATCTGGAACCGGCCCGCGACCGGCCCGGGCTGCGGGTCGCCGGCGAGCACACGGTGGCGCGGGTGCTCTTCGACGCGGGCCGGGTGTGCGGGGTCGAGCTGATCGCCGCGGACCACCGGGAGGTCGTGTCCACGCCCGCGGTCGTGCTCTGCGCCGGCGCGCTGCACTCCCCCGCCGTCCTGCTGCGCTCGGGAGTCGGCCCGCCCGGGCCGCTCGGCGCCCTGGGCATCGACGTCGTCGCCGCCCTCGCCGGCGTCGGCGCCGGGCTGAGCGACCATCCCGGCATCCTGCTGGACCTGCGGCTCACCGACGCCGCCGCGGCGCGATCGCGGCGGACCGAATCGGGCGGCTACTTGTTACGCACGCGATCCGGCGACCTGCAGTTCCTCCCGCTCGACCGGACTTTCGGCCCGGCGGCGGGCGGCCTGATGGTCTCGCTCATGCGGCCGGTCTCGACCGGCGGTGTGCGGCTGCGGAGCCCGGAGGCGACCGACGATCCGGTGATCGACCTGCGGCTGCTCGCGGATGCCGGGGACCTGGACCGGATGCGCGGCGCCGTCCGGCACGCCGCCGAGATGCTCGACCACCCCGCCCTGCGCGAGGTCGTCGCAACCCGCCCGGAGGTGCCGGACGGGGACCTCGGCCGGTGGCTGCGGGAGAACTGCCGCCCGCAGTACCACCCCTCGGGCACCTGCCGGATGGGTCCGCCGGGCGACCCCGGCAGCGTGGTGGACCCGGAAGGGCGGGTGCTCGGGGTGGAGGGGCTGTGGGTGGCGGATGCCTCGGTGATGCCGGCGCCGTGCGGGGTGCCGCCGTATCTCAGCACGGTGATGGTGGCCGAGCGGCTGGCCGCCGCTATCCGGCGGCGGCTTCAGCGAGCGCGGTGAGAATCCGCTCCGGGTCCACCGGCGTGCGGTCGACGCGGGCGCCGACCAGAGCCAGCGCGTCCGCGACCGCATTGAAGACGCACGGCAGGGCGCCGACCGCGCCGCCCTGGCCCATGCCCTTGTGGCCGCCGGGGGTCGGGGACGGCGTCTCGATGTGCCCGCACTCGACGTCGGGCGCGTCGGTCGCGATCGGGATCGGGTAGTCGGCGAAGCTCAGCGTCAGCGGACGGCCCTGCTGGTCGTAGCGCACCTCTTCGAACAGCGCACCGCCGATGCCCTGCAGCACGCCGCCCGCGATCTGGCCCTCGACCACCTTCGTGTTGATGATCCTGCCGCAGTCCTCGGCGACCACGTACCGCTCGATCCGGACCAGGCCGAGGTCCCGGTCCACCTCGACCAGGCAGCCGTGGCAGGCGTTCGACCAGGTCACCGGCGGGGCCTTGAAGCTGCCGACGGCCCGCAGCCCGCCGCTCGGCGCCGCCTCGGCCAGGTCGGCCCAGGACACGGTGGCGCCCGGGTTCAGGTGATCGCCGAGCACGCCCCGGCGCGGCTCGATCCGGTCGGCGGGCACTTTCAGCAGCTCGGCGGCGAGCTCCTTCGCGGCGATCATCAGCTCGGCGGCCGCGGCGCGGCAGGCGCTGCCGGTGATCACCGCGGTGCCACTGGCGCCGGTTCCCCGGCCGTACGGTGTGGCGTCGGTGTCGCCCTGCACCACCCGGACCGCTTCCACCTCGATGTCCAGCTCGCCCGCCACCACCTGGGCCATCGTCGTCTCGACGCCCTGGCCGCCGGAACCGGTCGCCAGGAAGGCGGTGACCGTGCCGTCCGGCTCCACCAGCAGCCGGGCGGTGTCGCTGTCGAGGGGCTGCATCGTGCCCATGCTGGACGGCTCCACGCACAGCGCGAGCCCGATGCCGAGCAGCCGGCCCTCGCCCTCGAACGCTCGCCGCTGACGCCGGCGCAGCTCCTCGTAGCCGAGCCGCCGCGCGACCTCCTCCAGCGTGTCCGCCGGGGTCACGTGGTCGAGCATCATCCGCGTCGGCAGCGAGTACGGCAGCTCGGCGGCCGAGATCACGTTGCGGCGGCGCAGTTCCAGCGGGTCGAGCCCGACCGCACGCGCGACCTCGTCGATCATCTCCTCGCGCGCGACCGTGGCGAACGCCCACGGCCCGCGGTAGGCCCCGCGCGGGCAGGTGTTCGTGCGCACCGAGCGGAAATGGAAGGCGTGCAGCGGAATCCGGTAGGGCCCGGTGAACATCATGCCGACGAACGGCCCGGCCAGGCCGATCACGCCGGTCGGGTAGGCGCCGGTGTCCTCCAGGTGCTCCAGGAAGCACCCGAGGAAGCGGCCGTCCTCGTCCAGCGCGAACGTCCCGGTGCCGATGTCGCCACGGGCGTAGGGGGACGCGGCCAGGTTCTCCCGCCGGTCCTCGATCCACTTGAGCGTGCGGCCGAGCAGGCGCGAGGCGAGCGCGACGGTCAGCTCCTCGCGGCCGGCCCAGAACTTCTGGCCGAAGCTGCCGCCCACGTCCCCGACGCTGACCCGCACCTGCTCGGCCGCCACGCCGGTCGCCCGGGACATCGCCAGCTTCGCCTCGTGCGGGTTCTGGGTCGAGATCCACGACCGCAGCGCGCCGGTGACCGGATCGTAGGAGGCCACCACCCCGCGCGGCTCGAGTGGCGCGTTGGCGTGCCGCTGCTGGTGGAAGGTGGCGCGTACGACGTGCGGTGAGTCCTCCAGCGCGCGCCGCAGGGCGGGCCGGACCGGCGACTTCACCTCCTGGCAGAGGTTCGATCCGGTTTCCGGGTATACCAGGCCGGCGGTGTCGTCCGTCGCGGTCTCCGGATCGAGCACCGGGTCGTCCGGCTCCAGCTCGACCTCGATCAGTTCCAGCGCGTCCTCGGCCACATAGCGGTCCTGCGCGAGGACCATCGCGAGGGGCTCCCCCGCGTAGTGCACCCGATCGGCGACCAGCGGCACCAGCGGTGAGCCGCCGGCCTCCAGCATCGGCGTCGGCAGCAGCGAGCCGGCGTGCGGGTTCAGATCCTCGGCGGTCAGCACCGCGGCCACGCCGTCGAGGGCCCGCGCCGCGGACACGTCGAGGCGGGTCAACCGTCCGGCGGCGATGTCGCTGCGCAGGAACGCGACGTGCAGCGCGTCGGTCTGGCACACGTCGTTGACGAACTCGCCGTGCCCGGCGAGCAGCCGCAGGTCCTCACGCCGCAGCGCGCTCTCCGCCGGCCGCGACGCCCCGTTCTGCGACGGCCCGCCGGCCGACGCGGCGCGGGCGACCGCCTTGACGACGTTCGTGTACCCGGTGCAGCGGCACAGGTTTCCGCACAGGCCGGCCCGGATCTCCGGCTCGCTCGGCACCGCGTGCTCCTGGAGGAGTTCGGCCCCCCGGACCAGGAGACCGGGCGTGCAGAATCCACATTGGATGCCGTGCTCGGCGCGCAGTCCGGTCATCAGCGGCGTGACCCCGCCCGACTCGGCCAGGCCCTCGGCGGTCCAGATCTCCGCCCCGTCCGCCTGCACCGCGAGCACCAGGCAGGACAGGACCGTGGACCCGTCCATCGAGACCGTGCACGCGCCGCAGGCGCCCTGCTCGCAGCCGAGGTGGGTGGCGGTCAACCGGCAGTCCTCGCGGAGGAAGTCGGCCAGCGTGGTCCGGGCCGTCGTGCCGGCCTGCACGCGGTGGCCGTTCAGGGTCATCTGCACGTCGATCCGTTCGGAGATCCGGTCAGACATGGGGCACCTGACCCCGGGCCCGGTGCACGGCCCGGACGATGGCGCCCCGGGCCAGCGCGATCCGGGTGGTCCCGCGGATCCCGCGCGCGTCCGGCGGATCGAGCCCGGCCAGCGCGGCGTCCGCGACCTCGTCGGCGGTCGCGTGCCGGGCCAGGGCCTCCTCCGCCCCGGCGGATCTCGACGGCGCCGGCGTGACACCGAACAGTGCCAGCCTGCTGACGTCCCCGCCGAGCAGCACCACGGCGCCGGCCAGCCCGAATCCGATCGACTGCGGAGCGACCTTCTCGATGGTGTACCCCCAAGGTTCGGACGGTGCCGGAAACTCCACCGCGGCAAGCAGTTCGGTGCCGGTGCGGGCGGTTTCCCGGGCACCGAGGAAGAAGTCGGCGGCCGGCACGTGCCGGACCACCCCGTCGCCACGCAGTTCGATGCGGGCCTCCAGCGCGAGCGCCACCGCCGGGAACTCGGCGGCGGGATCCGCCTGCGCCAGAGCGCCGCCCAGCGTGGCCCGGTTGCGGACCTGGACCGGACCGGCGAGCGCGGCCGCCATGCCCAGCAGCGGCGCGACGGCGCGCACGACCGGATCCTTCTCCAGCTGTCGCAGCCGGGTCAGCGCACCGATCTTCAGCCAGGACCCCTCCCGGGTCACGAAGGACAGATCCGTGGCGTGGTTCAGATCGATGAGATGCCGGGTCCGAACCGTTCGGTCGGCCAGCAGCGGCATCAGCGCCTGGCCGCCGGCGAGGAGCCGGGCCTCGTCGCCGTGCTCGGCCAGCAGGGCCACGGCTTCCTTGGCGCTCATCGGAGCCTGGTAAGCGAACTGGGCGGGTTTCACGTGTGCCCACCTCCCGGGTCCTGACGGACCCTAGCGACTTCTCAATCCGCCGAGTAGGCGGCCAGAAACTCATCCACTTCGGCGACCGTCCCCGGGTAGCCGTAGTTGCGGAAGGCGTAGCCCTTCGCGACGAAGGGCGCGCCCGCGTAGAACATCTCGTACTGGTGGTGGCGGCCGGCGAACTCCGATCCGACCGCGTCCCACACCAGCTTGAAGAGCTTGACCCGCTCCTCGGCGGTGGCGCCGGGGGACCGCACGTAGCGGTCGATGTCCGCCCGGATCGCCGGATCGGTCATGTCCCGCACGCTCGACGGCAGCTGCAGCACGCCGCCGCCGGCCAGATCGCGGACGATCGCGAGGACCCTCGGGTAGAGCTCGGCCTGCCAGCCCATGGCGCCGTAGAGCGCCCGCGCGCCGGGCCGCCACATCCCGTTGCCGTCCGGCGCGGCTTCGTACTCCGCTGCCAGGACCGCGGACTCGACCGACGCGGCGAGGCTGGCGAGCTCGCCCAGTTTCTCCTGCACGCCCGGGATCCGGTCGGTCTCGTTGACCTCGGTCACCTTGCGGGCCAGTCCCAGCACGAACCGCAGCTTGGCCACGAACCGGATCTGGGCCTGGCTGTTGCCCAGCACATGGGCGCCGGTGTCGAAGAACTGCCGGCGCAGGCCGGCGACGTCGCGGTCGACGAACACCCGGTCCCACGGGACCAGCACGTCGTCGAGGACCACCAGGGCGTCGGTCTCGTCGTAGCGGCTGGACAGCGGGTAGTCGAAGGCACTGGTCGCACCGGTCGCATAGGACCGCCGGCAGTAGAGCTTCAGGCCCGGCGTCGCGATCGGCAGCAGGAAGCTCACCGCGAAGTCCCGGTCCTCCGGCGCCAGCGGCTTGATGCAGGAGATCAGGATCTCGTCCGCGACCGCGGCGCCGGTGGCCAGCATCTGCGCGCCACGGACCACGATCCCGTCCGGCCGCTCCTCGACCACCCCGGTCTGGATGAACTCGGCGTCCCAGTCGTGCGCCGTGCCCGCCCGGGAGAACTGCGGCGGAATGATCGCGTACGAAAGGAACAGGCTCTCGTCGAGAAGCCGCCGGTAGTGGGCCGTGACGTTGGCCGCGAAGTCGTGCGGCGCATCGGCGAACGCCTGCGGGCAGGAGGCGAAGCCGGCCAGGAACGCGCCCACGTGGTCCGGACCGCGACCCATCCATCCGTGGGTGTGCCGGGCCCAGGTCTCGATGGCCCGGCGGCGGACGGTCAGATCGTCACGGGACCGCGGGATGCAGAAGACTCGGTTGGCCTCGCGCCCGGTCTCCGGGGCCACGTAGGTCATGGCGTGGCGCGGGTCGGCGGCGAGGTCGTACAGCTCGGCGACGGTGTGCGCCACCGGCGCGAAGGCGGGGTGACCGACCACGTCGGCCACCCGCTCGCCGTCGAGGTAGATCTCCCGGTCGTCCTTCAGCGACGCCAGGTATTCGGCTCCACTGCGCATCGGAGGCTCCTCACCACGATGGGCCAAGGCGATCGCCATCATCACCCCGCCGGCGCGGCCGAAGCCACCCTGGCCGACCCGCGGAGGTTGTTCCCTCAACCGGCCCGCGGCCATCCTGCCTGTGAAGGTCGCCGTGCACTCCGAGGGGACGGATCCGTGCTTGGACTCGCGCAACGCGCGGTGGAGCTGAAGTGGCCGCTGCGGCCGCTGGGCGCCATCGCCGGCCGCTACAACCCTTATGGCGCCTCGTACATCCGGGATCCCTATCCCGAGCTCGACCGGCTGCGCGCCGCCGCGCCGGTCTACTACAGCAAGGTGACCGGCTCCTATGTGGTCACCAGCCACGCGCTGGCGACCGAGGTGCTCGGCGACCGCCGCTACACCTCCAACCGCAAGCTCGACGCCTCCCTGCGCAGTCGCATGTTCATGCGCTTCGCGCGTTTCAGCCCGGCCGAAGAACGCGCGCAGGACAACTCGCTGACCAACGTGTCCGACGACATGCACCAGCGGATGCGCAAGGCGATCAGCTACGACTTCAGCCGGCGGCGGATCGAGGAACTCCGGCCGCGGATGGAGTTCTGGGTGGACACGCTCCTCGACAAGGCCGCCGCCCGCGGCCGGATCGACCTGATCGACGACTTCTCGGCCCAGCTGCCGATCCTCGTCGCCGCCGAGCTGCTCGGGTTGCCGCCGCAGGACGCCCGCCGGCTCCAGGAGTGGTCGGACGGCTATCTGGTGCTGGTCGATCCGATGATCAAAGGCGCCGGGACCGCGCGGATGGCCGCGGCCTTCCACGCGTTCGACGCGTACATCGCCGACACGCTGCGCCGGAAGAAGGCGGAGCCGGGCGACGACCTGATCACCCGGCTGCTGGAGCGGCACGAGGGCGAGTTCGACGACGCCCAGCTGCGCACGCTCGTCATGATGCTGCTGGTGGCCGGGCACGAGGTCATCACGAATCTGCTGGGCAACGCGGTTTCCGCCCTGCTGCGCTTCCCCGAGCAGCGCAAACGGCTGTCCGAGGAGCCGGAGCTGATGCCGACCGCGATCGAGGAGTTCATTCGCTTCGAGTCGCCGATCCAGGCGGCCTGGCGGATCGCCGCCGAGGGCCTGGAGGTCGACGGCGTCCCGGTTCCGCCGCGGCGGGCCGTCACGGTGCTGATCGGCGCCGCGAACAACGACCCGGCGGTGTTCGCCGATCCGCGCCGGCTCGACCTCGGCCGCACCGACAACCGGCACCTGGGTTTCGCCCTGGGCTCGCACTACTGCGCCGGGCCCTGGCTGGCCCGGATCGAGGGGGCGGTCGCGCTGTCCCGCTTCCTCGAGCGCTTCCCCGGCTTCTCCGGCGACGCCACCCGGCTGCACTGGAAACCCGCCGCCGGCCTGCGCGGGCTCTACCACCTGCCGCTCACCCTGTGAACGGGCTGCGCTCGGTCGAGGAGATCACGCCGGCCTGGTGCACCGCCGCGCTGTCGGAGTGGATCGGCCCGGCCATTGTGACCACGGTGACCGCGACCGCGCTGGGCACCGGCCAGATGGCGGACACCTACCGGCTGCGGCTGGGCTACGACCCGGCCGGCGCGGGGCCGGCGAGCTGTGTGCTGAAGCTCGCGGCGGCGTCGCCGGCCAGCCGGACGGCGGCCAAGGTGAGCCGGGCGTACGAGATCGAGGCGCTCTTCTATCGCGACCTCGCTCCGCGGCTGCCGGTGCGGGTGCCGCGCTGCTGGGTGTCCTGCCACGACCAGCCGCCCGGCACGTTCACGCTGCTGCTGGAGGATCTCGGCGCCGGACGCATGCTGGACCAGGTCGAGGGCTGCGATCCCGGCCGGGTGGCGCAGGCCGTGGATCAGCTCGCCGCCCTGCACGGGCCGATGTGGGCGGACCCGGCCCTGGACGCGCTCGCCTGGCTGCCGCGCCACGACGGCCCGGACGCCGGCTGGATGGCCTCGCTCGTCCGCACCGTCTATCCACGCTTCCTGCGCCGCTTCGGTGAGCGGCTGCGCCCCGAGGTGATCGAGGTGCTCGACGGGTTCGTGCCGAACGTCGAGCGCTACCTGCGGGACAGCCCCGGGCCGCGGACGCTGGTGCACGGCGACTTCCGGGCGGACAACCTCGTCGCGGCGGAGGGCCGGGTCACCGTGCTCGACTGGCAGACCGCGGCGCACCGGCCCGCGGTCACCGATCTCTCCTATTTTCTCGGAGCCAGCGTCGACGTCGCGCAGCGCCGGAAGACCGAACGGGACGTGGTGTGGCAATATGTCGGCGCGCTTCGCCGATATGGCATCGAACTGTCATTCGACGACTGCTGGCGCGACTATCGCCGATTTGCTTTCGGCGGTCTGCTCATGAGCATTGTCGGATCGACGCTGGTGACTCGCACCGAGCGCGGCGAGGACATGTTCGCCACCATGACGAACCGGCACGGAATGCACGCCGCCGATCTCGGCGCGAGCTCATTTCTGCACTGAGGCGCGCTGCAGCTCGAGCACCAGATCCTCGATCTCGCCGACCGTCGTGATGTGCTGCACCTGGGCCTGGTCGAGCGGCGGGAGATCGAACTCGTCCTCCAGCGTGAAACCCAGCTCCAGCAGGGCGAGCGAGTGGTACGCGAGATCGTCGACCAGGCTGGTGGGGCCGTCCTCCCGGTATCCGCCCGGGTTCGGCGCCACCTGCCGGATGATCGATCGGACCCGTGCCCGGACGTCCGGCTCGGTCGCCTCGGCTTCGCTGCTCATCCCGTCCTCACCACCATTTCTTCGTCTGCTGAATCCGCGATGATCGCGGCAGCTGCCCACCGTGCGCATGGTGACGTGGACGCAGCTGATCCGACATTCTGATCGTATATCGCAGCGAGCGGATCGAAGGAGTGTCCGACGTGACTACCAACCCATTGACCTTTTGGATCGAGACGCCGGAATCCGACCGAGGCATAAGGTTCTGGCGGAAAAGCGAATGGGAGTGGTGGTCGTACGAGGATCTGGCCGGGCGGGCCCGCCGGATCGCCGGCGGCCTCACCGAGGCGGGCATCCGGCACGATGACCGCGTTCTCGTCGTCGAACGCACCGGACCGGACTACGTAGCCGTGCTCTACGGGATCATGCTGGCCGGCGCCATCCCGTGCCCGGTCGCGCCGCCGCACCTCTTCCAGAGCGAGATGCGCTACGCCCGGCATCTGAACGCGATCAGCGAAATCGCCCAGCCCGCCATGCTGGTCACCTCCGGCGAGCTGGTGGAGCGGCTCGCCTATGGCGGCTACGGCACCCAGATCCGCACCGCGGCCCAGCTCGCGGCCGGCGGCGAGGGCACCCCGGCGCGGCCGGCGAGCGCCGCGCTGCTCCAGTTCACCTCGGGATCGAGCGGCCGGGTGAAGGGCGTGCGGGTGCCGATCAGCGCGCTCGCGGCGAACATCGACGCCATCAAGACCTGGCTGGGGATGGGCTCGGGGGACGCGACCGCGTCGTGGCTGCCGGTCCATCACGACATGGGACTGACCGGATGCCTGCTCACCCCGGTCGTCCAGCAGCGCGATCTGTGGCTGCAGGAGCCCTCGGACTTCGTCCGCGACCCGGCCTGCTACCTGTCCTGCTTCAGCGCGCCGGGCGCGGCGATGACCGCGATGCCGCCGTTCGGCCTGGACCACATCGTCCGCCGGCTCACCCCCGAGCTGCTCGCCGGCTCGGACTTCTCCGGGTGGCGGGCGCTCATCGTCGGCGCCGAGCGCATCGACGTCGACGTGCTGGAGCGGTTCCTGGCGTTGATGGGCCCGTTCGGGTTCGACCGGCGTGCGCTGCTGCCGGCGTACGGGCTGGCGGAGGCCACCCTCGCGGTCACCGGGCTCGGGCTGCGCGAGGAGTTCGCCACCGTGCCGGTCGCGTCCCACCTGGTGTCCCTCGGCGAGCCGGTGACGTCCACCGGGGCGCTGGCGCAGCCGGTGGTCGGCTGTGGACGGGCGCTGGACGGCGTTACCGTCGCGGTCCTGGACGAGGCCGGCACGCCGCAGCCGGACCGGCACGTCGGTCACATCGTGGTGCGCGGCGCGTCGGTCGCCGAGGGATACACCGGCAGCGAGGGCACGGCGAGCCTCACCGAGTGGCGCGACGGCGCGCTGTGGACCGGCGACGCGGGCTTCATGGACGCCGGGCAGCTGTTCGTCATCGGGCGGCTCGGGGACGCCATGAAGGTCCGCGGCCGCACGGTCTTCGCCGAGGACGTGGAGAGCGCGCTGGTGCAGGCCGGTCTGCCGCGCATGCGCTTCGCGGTCCTCCTCGGCTCGACGGCGGCCGGCGCGACCGGCGTGCTGCTGATCGAACGCCCGAACCCGGAGTGGATCGCCGCCGCCGAGGCCACGCTCCCCCGGGTCACCGAGGGCATGCCGTTCGCCGTCCTCGACGTTCCCCGCCAGTCGATCTACCGCACCACCAGCGGCAAACCGAGGCGCCGGGACATGTGGACCGCCTATGCGGCCGGGAACATCGAGGGCACCGAGGTCTCCGGCACGCCGGTGGCCGGCAGCACCGCCGGCGCGGGCGACTGAGCAAGACGCTCAGTCGCCCGGCGGCCGGCGCGGGACGACCCGGATCGGCACGCTCAGGTTGGAGCGGAAATTCGGGCTGTACCGGCGCACGACCGGACCCTCGGGCTCCAGGTGCGCGAAGTGCCGGGCGATGAACCGCAGCACCGACGCCGCCTCGGCCCGGGCCAGCGCCGCACCGAGACACACGTGGATCCCGCCACCCCCGAAGCTGAGATGCGGGTTCGGGTGGCGGGTCACATCGAGCTCGTCCGGGTCGGCGAACTTCTGCTCGTCGTGGTTCGCCGATCCGAGATGCAGGATGATGACCCGTCCCGGCCGGATCGTACGCCCGGCGACCTCCACCGCCCGGTGCACCATCCTGCTCTTGACCTGCACCGGAGCATCGAATCTCAGCAGCTCCTCGACCGCGCGGGGCGCCGGGTCCGGGCCGGCCCGCAGGGCCGCCACCTGGTCCGGCCGCTCGGCCAGCGCCGCGAGGCCGCCGGAGAGCAGATCGGTGGTCGTGGAGAAGCCGGCGAACAGCAGGAAGACCACGTTGTCGATCAGCGCCTGCCGGCCGCTGTCGGCCTCCTCGACCCGGCAGAGCCGCGACACCACGTCGTCGCCGGGACGCCGCTGCTTCTCGTCGAAGAGAGCCGCGACGCGGTCCTGCATCCACTTCAGCGCCGCGACCGTCTCGGTGCGCTCGTCCTCCGGCAGATAGGTCGCGAAGGCCTGGGCCAGCACCCGGGCCGGCTCACGCACCTCGTCGAGGTTCTCCGGATCCATCCCGACGAAGTCGGCGAGCACCCGGATCGGCAGCCGGTCGGCCAGATCGGTGGCCGCGTCGAAGCGGCCCTGCTCGACGGCGGGCGCGAGCAGATCGGCGACCATGGCGTCGATGGCGCGACCCCGCTCCCGCACCGCACGGGTGGTGAACTCGCGGCCGAAGAGGCGGCGCAGCACCGTGTGCGTCGGGGGGTCGCGGTTCAGCATCACGTGCCCGAAGAAGTCCGCCAGGGCGCCGCCGCCCAGCGCGATCCGGTGGTAGTCCTGGTCGAACTCGGCGCCGAGGCGGTCGTCGTTGATCAGCGGGGCGACGTCCGCATAGCGCGTGACGACCCACTGCGCCGGGCCGCCCCGGCACAGCGGCGCGGTCTCCCGGAGCCGCCGGTAGACGGGATAGGGGTCGTCGAGACGAGCGACCTCGAACGGGTCGTACTTGGGCGGCAGGCTCACGGGCGCATCTCCTTCGCGGTCGGCCTCGGGTCCGGACTGACGCTCATGCCGGCGCGCCCTCGTCGCCCAGGTGCCGAGCGGCGGCCGCGAGGACCGCGTCGCGCTGCGCGATGAGATAGAAGTGGTCGCCCGGAAAGACGTGCAGTGTCATCGGCCCGTCGGTCATCTCGGCCCACGGCCGCATGTCGTCCGGGCTCACGTCAGGGTCGTCCGCGCCGACCAATCCCACAACGGGAGTGGTCAGCCGTCGCGGCGACGGGCGGTAGCGCGCCATCGCCCGGTAGTCGCTGCGCAGGCCGGCCAGCACGTAGTCGCGGAACTTCGGCCCGTCGATCACGTCCGCCGGGGTGGCGCCCAGCCGCCGCAGCTCGCCGATCAGCGCCTGGTCGGTGAACTCGGACAGGGCGTTGCGCAGCGGGACGCCGGGCGCCGGATGGCTGGACAGGAAGGTCGCGACCGGCGGCCGGCCCAGCGCCTCCAGCCGGACCGCGGTCTCGTACGCCACCACAGCGCCCATGCTGTGGCCGAGCAGCGCGACCCGGCGTTCCGGCGAGAACTGGGCGCACACCGCGTTCGTGACCCCGTCGGCGAGCCGGTGCACGTCGTCGATCAGCGGCTCGCGCAGCCGGTCGAGCCGTCCCGGGTACTGCACGGCGGTCAGCTCCACCGTGGCCGGCAGCCGCCGGTCCCAGGACCGGAAGAACGAGGCCGAGCCGCCCGCGTGCGGGAAGGCCAGCAGGCTGATCCGCGCGTCGGGTCGCGGGCACCCGCACCGCAACCACACACCGCTGGCATAGCGGCGCGCATTGCGGGAGTTCATAGAACGCCCTCCTCGACGCCCTCCAAGGGCCGGTCCTCGAACATCCGGAAGTCGGTGACCGCATCGGTGGTCAGCAGCCGGTCCAGCGCCCACACCGGATCCAGCGTCTCGGCGGCATAGTGCAGGCCCGGCGCGACGGCCCCGTCGAGCACCGCCGCCACCGTCGTCGCCGCGGTCGCCCCGGTCAGCTCGCTGGAGCCGGCGCCGGTCAGCACCAGGGTCGGCGTGGCCGGCTCGCCGGGCAGCTGGAACACGATTCGCTGGTATCGCGTCCGCCCGAACAGGTCGAGCTCGCTGGCCCGGACGACGGCCTCCGCGTCCACCGCTCCGGCGCCGGCCGCGGCCAGGGTCTCGCGCAGCCGGGCGCCCGGGAAGACGGTGTAGAAGACCAGCTCGGCGAGGCCGGTGGCGCGGGCCAGCCGTTCCATCTCGGGGCTCAGATAGGGCACCCCGCCGGCCGGCTCGGCGAAGTGCGGGACCTCTCCCTCGAGGGCTGCCACACCGGCCCGTGGCACCCGGGAACCGTTGCGCCACACGGCGAACGTGCGGCCCGCCGCGGAGTCCACGGCGGCCAGGTAGTCGGCGGCCCCACCGAGCGAGAACCGGTCCTGTCCGCCGGCGTAGCCGATCAGCCGGTCGCCGGGGCTCAGACCGAGGCGCCGGGGCAGCAGGCCGGTCAGTCCGGGCAGCATGCCGGCCGACAGCACCACCGGCGCGGCGAGGGCGTCGCCGGACAGCAGCTCGTGGAGTGGCTCGTCGCCGCCCGGATCGACGTAGGCCACACCGTTCGCGGCCGCCGTCCGCGCCACCGCCGCACGGGCCCGCGGCGGCGCGGCAGTGCAGTTGACCACCAGCCGCACCGAGGCGCAGAACCGCTCCACAGTGGCCGGATCGGCGGCGTCGACCCGCACGTCGGCCGTCGCCGGGTTCCGGCCGCCGACCACCGGCTTCAGTCCCTGGTCCAGCAGCCGGCCGACCACCGCGCGGCCGACCGACCCGCTGCCGCCGAGGACGCCGACGGCGGTCACGGGCCGTCCCGGAGCTGCGGGGCGAGAGCCATCACGGACGGGCCTTCCAGCAGCGTCCGCAGCACGGTGTTGAACGACAGCGCGTGCGCCTCGGGCAGCTCCTCGATCAGCCGGCCGGCCAGCTGCGACGCGAGCAGGGAGTCGCCGCCGAGGTCGTAGAAGCCCTGGGACCGACCGACCGGCACGTCGAGGACGTCGCGGAAGAGCGCGGCGATCCGCCGTTCGAGGTCGTCGACCGGTTCGTCGGCCGTCGGCTCCGCGGCCCGGCCGGACCGCGGGATCAGGGCCGTCAACCGGTCGCGGTCGATCTTGCCGTTCGCGGTCAGCGGGAGGTGGTCCACGATCTGCACCGTGCTCGGCACCATCGCGGCGGGCAGCCGGCGCGCGGCGGCCTCCACGACCTGTTGCGGCCGCAGCGGCTCCCGGTCGGTCTTGACCTGGCTCGCGTACACGTAGAGCCCGATGTCGGTGAAGACGTCCTGCTCGCCCGGCAGGGCGAAGACCAGGTCGTCGCCGAGCAGCGCGAGCCAGTCCCGGTGTCCCACGAAGGTCTGGTCCCGGCCGTGCCGCAGGTCGGCGAAGTCCTCGGCCCGGCCGTCGGTGAGCAGCAGCTCCATCGAGGTCATGATCTGGTAGTGGTCGCGCGTCATCTCCGCGAACAGCAGCCAGCCACCGGGCGCCAGCAGCTCGCGCAGCGCCTCGAGGGTGCTGCCGACGTGCCGGGTCGCGTGGAAGACGTCGCCCATCACGATGGCGTCGAACGAGTTCGGCGCGAAACCCTGTGCCCGGAAGTCGGTGTCGATGTCGAGCGTCGCGTAGCGCACCCACGGGAACTCGCCGAAGGTCTCCTTCGCCCGGTTGAGGAAGAACTGGGAGAGGTCGGTGAAGGTGTACTCCACGTCCAGGTCGGCGAGCGCCGGGATGACGTCCATGCTGGTGCCGCCGACGCCGGCGCCCACCTCGAGCACCCGGAACGGCTTCGCGCCCCGATCCGCGACCGTGGTGATCGCGGTCGTGAGGATCTCGTTGGCCCAGCGGTTGAAGAGCGTGATGTTGTACAGCGACTCCCCGATGTCCACCCGGCCCTCGGGGAAGAGCAGCTGCACCGCGTCGGCCCCCTCGCTGCGCAGGACCTCGGGCAGGCTTCCGGTGCACGCCTTGAAGTAGTCGTGCACCTTGGCCGAGGCGGGATCCAGGCGGGCCACCGACTCGTCCGCCTCGGCCCAGGCCGTGTCGATCGCGGCCGGCTCGACCCGCAGATCGGTGCGATAGCCACCGGCGCCCGCGGCGGTCAGCAGGCCGTGGTCGGTCAGCGCGCGCACCCAGCGCCGGACGACCCGATGGTGCCGGGCCGGCGCCTTGGTCGCGGCGATGATCGCGTCCAGCGAGTGCACGTCCGCCGGGCGCTGGAAGAGTCCGTAGTGCTGGAACGTGCGCAGCATGGACAGCAGGGCGATCCGGTCCAGGCGGCGGAGATAGGCGACGTACTCGGTGCGGTCCACGCCCTCGGTGCTCCGGCGGGCCGTCGCGGCGGCCGCCTCGGCCACCCCGGCCGCACGGTCGTTCCCGTCGCCGGCGCGCGGGCCGGGCTCGACGAACGCGACCAGCCGGCGGTCCCACCGCGACGAGTCGTCGGTGATCACCGCGGCGTTGGCCACCTGCGGATCGGCCACCAGGGCGGCCTCGATCTCGGCCAGCTCGATGCGGTGACCGCGGATCTTGACCTGGTTGTCCTCGCGGCCGAGGAACTCGATGTTCCCGTCCGGCAGGTAGCGGCCGAGGTCGCCGGTGCGGTAGAGCCGCTCGCCGGTGCGCGGATGCTGGACGAACCGTTCCGCGGTGCGCTCGGCATCCCCGAGGTAGCCGTCGGCCACCCCGGCGCCACCGATGCAGATCTCGCCCGGGACCCCGTCGGGGCACTCCTGCCAGCGCCGGCCGAGGACGTACATGTGCTGGTTCGCCAGCGGCTTGCCGTACGGGATGCTCTTCCATCGCTCGTCCACCGCGCCGACCGGATAGCAGATCGACCAGATCGACCCCTCGGTGGCGCCGCCGAGGCTGACCAGTTCGAGCTCGGGCACGAACCGGCGGATCCGCTCGGGCAGGTTGACCGGGATCCAGTCGCCGGAGAGCAGCGCGAGCCGCACCGACGAGACGTCCTGGTCCGGCGCGGTGGCGAGGAAGTCGGCCAGCATCTGCAGGTGGGCCGGCACTGAGTTCCACAGCGTGACCCGGTGCCCGGCGATCAGCTCGGCCCAGTGCGACGGCATGCCGCGCTGATCGTGGTCGGGCACGACGAGGCAGCCGCCGACCGCCAGCGGGCCGAACATGTCGTAGACCGAGAGGTCGAAGCCGAGGTTCGTGAGGCCGAGGATGCGGTCGTCCGGGCCGACCCCGAACCGGCGGTTGACGTCCTCCACGGTGTTCAGCGCGGCGCGATGGCTGATCTGCACGCCCTTCGGCCGCCCGGTCGAGCCGGAGGTGAAGATGACGTACGCCAGATCCGGAACGGGCCGCGCGAGCGCCTCCCGGCAGAAGGACGCTAGATCCAGCCCGGCTCCGGCCCGCTCGCCGATGGCGACCAGCTGCACGCCGTCCGGCCAGGAACCCTGGTCGCGCAGATGCTCCTCGGTGACCACGGTGGTCACCCCCGCGTCCGCGAGCATGTTGTCGCGCCGCAGATCCGGCTGATTGGTGTCGATCGGCAGATAGGGCGCCCCGGCGAGCAGCACGCCGAGCACGCCGACGAGCTGGCCGGGGCCGCGATCCGCGATCACCGCGATCGGCGTGCCGGGCCGGGCCCGGTCGGCCAGCTCGGCCGCGAGGCCCGCCGCCCGGCGCAGCAGGTCGTCATAGGTCAGCGTGCCCCACGAGCCGGTCACCGCGGGACGGCCGGGCGTCCGGAGGGCCTGTTCGACGAGCGGCTCGTGCAGCAGCCGGTGGGCCGGGATCTCGGGTGTCCCGGTCGCGTTCGCGTCGCGGCGCCGCTGCGCCTGTGCGGCCGGCAGTGGCAGGAGCGCCGGCCGTGCCCACCGGTCCGGACCGTCGGTCAGGCCGTGCAGCAACCCCTCGAAGGCCGCGAACATGTCGTCGATCAGACCGTCCGGGAAGACTCCCGCGCGCACGTCCCAGTCGACCATCAGCGCGTCGCCGGCCACCAGCGCCTGGCAGTCGATCCACACCTGTGGCGTCTGGGTCAGCCCGTGCACCAGGGTCGCGTCGCGCCAGAACTCCGGTTCCCGGTTGTCGAGCGCGATCGCGCTGGTGAACACGATGGGCATCAGCGCCTCCGCCCGGCCGCGGCGGACGCCGAGCTCGCGCAGCACCTGGACGCCCGAGAAGGCCATGTGGTCCAGGTCGGCCCACAGCTGCTCCTGCAGCGCCTGTGCCTGCTCGGCGACGGTGTGGTCGGCGCCCGGGCGCACTTCGAGCAGGCTCACCGAGCTGAAGTCGCCGACGACCTGGTCGATCCGCTCGTGCAGCGGCAGCCGGTTCAGTGTGGTGACGCCGAGGGTGAAGCCGTCCTGCGAGGTCCAGCGGCCGATGGTCTCCGCATAGGCGGCGAGCACCACCCCGGACGGCGTCAGCCCGTGGCTCCCGCTCAGCTCCTGCAGCCGCCGCCACTGGGCGGGGCTCAACCGGGTCTGCCACCGCTGGAACTCGGCGTGCCCGCGCTTCTGCGGGTCGGGCCGCATCGGCAGCTTGGGCGCCGGCGGCAGGTCGTCGATCCGCTGCCACCAGTAGTCGCGGGCACGCCGGTATCCGCGCCGGGTCCGCAACCGCTGCTGGGCCGCGTGATAGTCGCGGAAGGTGACATCCAGCGCGGGCAGCGGTGTGCCGGGGTCGTGGCTCAGCCGGTGCAACTCGTCCAGGAGCAGTTGGACGCTCATGAAGTCGGCGATCAGCAGGTCGAACGAGAGGTGCAGCACCGAGCGGTCCGGGGTGAGCGACAGCCGGACGTCGTACATCGGCCATCGGCCGGGCTCGTAGGAGTGGCGGCACATCCGCTCGCGGACCGCGGCCACCTCGTCCGCCGCCCGGGCCGGCGTCTCCGCACTCAGATCGAGGACCGGCATCTCGAATCGCGGGGTCTCGCGCAGGATCTGCTGGAAACCACGCTCGTCGACCACCGCCCGCAGCATCGGGTGCCGTTCGATCAGGCTCTGCCAGGCCGCGGCAAGCCGTTGCGGCTGCGCCTCGGCGAGGTCGGCCTCGAGGTAGACCTGACAGCCGACGCCGCCGTAGTCCAGGGCCTCGCTGCGCCCGAGCAGATAGGCGGTCTGCACGTCGGTGAGCGGGAACGGGTCGTGCGCCCGCTCGGGCTCGGCCACCAGCACGGCCGGGTCGACGTCGTCGCGCAGATAGTCCAGCACCGCGGAACGCTGCTGTCGCAGCCGAGCCCGGTCCTCATCGGAGAGTGCGCCGTGCGGCGCGCGGAACCTGAGCTGACCGTCCGCCGCCCAGAGCTGCACGCCGGCCGCCTCCAGGCGGTCGACGAGTTCGGCCGGGTGAGCGCTTGCCCTCTCCTCTATCAAGCCCCTGTCTCCTTGCCGCTCGCCTGCGACCAACGGCACCGGTTTCCGGTGCGCCTGAAGCTCCGACCACCCTGGAGCGACGCCGGGCCGGGCCGCAAGCGGTCGCGTTGGACCACGGCCGTTGTCCGAGTGAGGAACTCGCGCAGTTGGTCGCCGGCCTTGCGCGCGTCGCGGCGCACCCCATAGGGAGCACATACGGAATCCGACGACAGCTGAGGACGGACGCATGGGCGATCTGGCGGAAGACACCGCGGTCGAGCGCACCGGCGACGGCCGGTACCGGGCGACCCTCTCCCCCGACTGGGCGCTGTGGGGGCCGGTGGGTGGCTATCTGGCCGCCGTCGCGCTGCGCGCCGCCGGGGCGCACTCCGCCGGGCCGCTGCCGGCCAGCCTGAGCTGCCACTACCTCGCACCGGCGAGGTTCGACGCGGTCGATCTCGAGGTCGATTGCGTACGCGGCTCGCGCAACGCGACGTCGCTCGCCGTGCGGATGAGCCAGCGTGGCACCCCGGTGCTGAACGCGCAGGTCTGGACGATCGCCGACGATATGAAAGGTCCGGAACGACGGCTCTCCGGGCGGCCGGACGTGCCGCCGCCCGAGCAGGTCCCCGAGCTGGTGCTCGACCGGCATCTCGCGAGCACGTCCACCACGTCGGCCACGGCCACCGGGACGTTCTGGCGCAACCTCGAGCTCCGGGCGGTCTACGACCGGAGCCGGCCGGACGAGCTGGAGATCCACAGCTGGGCCAAGTTCCGGCCGCGGGCATATTTCGAGGACCCCTGGATGGACGCCTGCCGGGAGCTCATCACGATCGACACCGCCATCTTCCCGGCCGTCGCGTGGGCCCTGGAGGGCGGCCGCCACCTGGCCGTGAGCATCGACCTGTACGTCGCGTTCCACTCGCCGCCGCCACCCGAGGACTACCTGCTCGTGTCCGCCCGGAGCACCGCCGCGGGCGCCGGCCTGGTGAGCGGCATCGCACAGACCCGCTCGATGGACGGCACGCTGACCGCCAGCGGCGGCTCGCAGCTGATGTGCCGGACGCTTCGCTAGGGTCGGTTTTCCAAGAGGGAGGCACCATGACCGAGGAAGCGGCCGGCTGGCAGGGCGGTGCGTGGGCCGCCGCCGACCTGGTGACGCCGATGGCCGTCCGGGTCGCGGCGACGTTGCGGCTGGCCGACCACGTGGCGGACGGCACCCGCACGGCCGAGGCGCTGGCCGCCAAGGTGGACGCCGACCAGGACGCCCTGGGACGGCTGCTGGCCCATCTGGTGGCCGCCAAGGTGCTGACGCGCGCGGAGGACGGCACGTACGGTCTGACGGCGGCGTCGATGTGGGTGGCGGCAACGGCAGCCTGCTGATCGCCATTCTGCGCGCCCACGACGGCCTGCGCGGCACGGTGATCGAGCTGGCCGGACCGGCGGCCCGCGCCGAGCGGGCGATCGCGGCCGCCGGACTGAGCGACCGGGCCGACGCCGCGGCGGGCGACTTCTTCGAACCCCTCCCGGCCGGAGCCGGCGGCTACCTGCTCACCGGGGTCCTGCACGACTGGGACGACGAGCACGCGGTCCGCATCCTGCGGCGCTGCGCCGAGGCCGCCGGGGAGACCGGAAAGGTGCTGGTGTTGGAGGAGGCGATGAGCCTCGACGAGGACGGACGCTCGGACACCGAGGGGGACCTGCGGATGCTCTGCTATGTCCGCGGCCGGGATCGCACCCTTGACGAACTGGGCGAGCTGGCCGCGGCGGCCGGCCTGGAGGTCGGCTCGGTCATTCCCGGCCGCCCGCGCACGATCATCGAGATGAGCCGGCCTCAGCGGGGCTGAAACCGCACCGGGAGCGCGCTGTAGCCGTTGAGGAAGTTCGAGTAGATCGGCCGCGGCGTACCGGTCACCTCGATGTCACGGACGAGGTCGCGCAGGCCGGACAGCAGCGCGGACAGCTCGGCCCGGCCGAGGAAGGCGCCCAGGCAGAAGTGCGGGCCGTGGCCGAGGGCGACGTGCCGGTTGGGCCGGCGCCCCAGGCGGAACCGCTCCGGCTCGGCGAACTCCGCCTCGTCGAAGTCCGCCGAGATGTTCCACAGGGTCACGATGTCGCCGGCCCGGATCCGGACCCCGCCGACCGAGACGTCGGTCCGGGCCCGGCGACCGAAGTGCAGGGCCGGCGTGGTCCAGCGCAACGCCTCCTCGGTGGCCGCGTCGACCGGCACGGATCCGTCGCGCAACGCCCGCCACTGGTCGGGGAAGCCGGCCAGCGCCAGCACCGTGCCGGTCGCGGAGACCCGGCTCGACTCGTCGCCGCCGATGATCAGGCTGTAACAGTTGTAGACGATCTCGTCCTCGGCGAGCGGCGCGCCGTTGACGGTCGCGGTGGCGAGGGCGCTCACCACGTCGTCACCGGGCTCCTTGCGCCGGGCGGTGACGAGGTCGGCGAAGTACAGCAGGATCTCGTTGCGCGCGGCGATCGACTCCAGCGGCGAGGTGGTGCCGGTGTCCGAGCTGAGCGCCAGTTTGTTGCACCGCAACAGCATCGGCCGGTCGGCGGCCGGCACGTCCATCAGGTCGGCGATCGTGCCGATCGGCAGCTCCTCGGCCACCCGCCGGGCGAAGTCGAACTCCCCGGCGCCGACCACCTCGGCGAGCAACTGCCGGGCGCGGGCCCGCACCCGCTCGGTGAGCCGGCCGATCACCCGTGGCGAGAAGGAGCGTTGCATCACCGCCTTGATCTCGCGGTGCCGCACACCGTCGGTCACCTCGAGCATCTTGCCGGCGGCGGAGTCGCCGCCGGCGAGCAGCGTGGTGAGGACCGTGCCGCCCTCGGACACGAAGTGGTCCGCGTCGCCGTAGACCGCCCGCACGTCCCGATATCGCGACAGCGCCCAGAAGCCGGGCAGGCCGTCCCGCGGCGGCTGCCAGTGGACCGGGCTGCGGGTGCGGAACGCGCGCCACATCTCGTGCCGGTCGGCGCGGAGGAAGGTGCGCGGATCAGTCAGGTCTATCAGATCGAGATCGCCGATCGGGTCCGCCATCGCCTCATCGTGCGGAGCCGGTCGTCGGTCCACAACCGACGCGTCCGGACGTCCGGGCGCGTTCGTTGACTTGGCCATCGCCTGTCGGTCAGGGTCGGCGATGGTCCGAGGTTTCGCAGCGGTGACATCGTGAGGTGCCGAGATGCTTCTTGAGGACGATCGGACACAGCGAAGCCGCCGCCTGCCCGTTTCCTGCCTGCACGAGATACACCGCCTGGTGACCGGACATCCGCGTCCGGCGATCGCCCTGCACGTCGGCGAGCCGCACCTGCGGATGCCGGCCGCAGCGGCCGAGGGTTACGTCGCCGCCATCCGCGACGGCCACACGTCCTACACCGACGCCCCCGGACTGCCGCTGCTGCGGGCGGCGCTGGCCGAGCGTCTGCACGACAACGGCGCGCCGAGCCCGGACCGGGTGTTCGTGGCGCCCGGCTCGTGCCAGGTGATCAGCGCGATCTTCCAGTCGATCGCGATCGACGGCGGCGAGGTGATCCTGCCCCGGGTGCACTGGCCCATGCACGAGCAGCAGATCCTGCTGGCCGGCCTCGAACCGCGATTCGCCACCATGCCCGATCCCGACCGGTCGCTGACCGAGGTGCTCGACGAGGCGGCGAACGAACGCACCATCGCCCTGCTGGTCAACTCCCCCGCCAATCCCTCCGGGCACGTGTGGAGCGCGGCCGACCTCGAGGAGATCCACGCGTGGGCGGCCCGGCGCGGTGTCTGGATCATCAGCGACGAGGCGTACGAGGACTTCGTCTACGAGGGCGAGCCGTGCCGCATCGCCGAGCTCGACCGGGCCGCGCCGCCGGACGAGCGGATCGTGTTCTCCGTGCACACGTTCTCCAAGGGCTTCTCGATGACGGGCTGCCGGCTCGGGTACGCGACCGTGCCCCGGGCGGACTGCGCGCAGCTGCTCGCCCGCGTGCAGGAGGCGACGCTGGTCGCCCCGGCCACCCCGGTGCAGTACGCGGGCCTGGCCGCACTACAGGTCCCGGACCACCTGACCGAGCACCGGGCCTACGTGCGGGCGACCCGCGACGAGGCGGTGAAGCTGCTGGCGCCCCTGGGGGCGGTGTACGCCGAGCCGGCCGGCGGCTGGTACATGCTCCTCGACCTGTCGGCGTACACAAAGGACACTTATGCGTTCTGCCGCCGGCTGCTCGACGAGGCCGACGTCGGCATCGCGCCGGGACGCGGCTTCCTGCCCGGAGACGATCCGGTGGCCGACCGCCTGGCGCGGGTCACCCTCTGCGCCGAGCGGGAGGCCACGGTGACCGGCATCCAGCGCATCGCCCGTTTCCTGCGGGCGAGCTCAGCCGAGCCGCCCGATGCCGGAGGGAGGTAGGGCCATCAGCCTCAGCTACGACGAATATCTCCGGCTGGACGCCGTCCTCGGCGCCCCCCGGCCGCTGACTCCCGCCGCGGACGCCGAGGTGCACGCCGCGGAACGCTTCTTCATCGTCACCCATCAGGCCAGTGAGTTGTGGCTGTCGCAGGTCTACACCGACCTCCGGCTCGCCGCGGAGCTGGTCGGGCGTCGCCGGCTCGACCGTGCGCTGCCACCGATCCGGCGGGCCCGGGTCGTCCTCGATCTGGTCATCGCGACGCTGCGGGACCTCGCGCACCTCAGCCGGGCCGACTTCGACGCGTTCCGCCCGGCCCTGGAAGGCGCCAGCGGCGCGCAGTCGGCGCAGTTCGGATTGCTGCTCAAGGGTCTCGACAACCCGTACGTGTGGGAGCTGAGCAACCGGCTGCAGGAGTGCGACCCGCGTGAGGTCGGGCACGAGGTGCTGGTGCGGCTGTGGGAGGAGCTCGACGACTTCGTGGCGCGGACGGAGGCGTGGTGCGTGCTGCACATCGACGTCGCCCGGCGGCTCGTGGCGAACCGGCGTGGCACCGGCGGCACGAGTGGCGTCTCCTATCTGGAGCAGCGGGCGAGCGCCGTGGCGTTCAGCTGAGGCGGAGGGCGGGAAGATGACCGGCTCGTGTCTGCGGCCGTACAGCCGCCCGCCGGGCGCGGCCGTGCACCTGGTGTGCTTCCCGCACGCCGGCGGTGCCGCGACCACCTACCGGCCCTGGACCACGCTGCTGCCCCCGTCGATCCGGTTGACCGCGGTCCAGTACAGCGGGCGGCAGGACCGCCTCAACGACGAGGCCGCCACGTCGATGGACGCGCTGGCCGGGGAGATCTGGCAGGCGCTGGCCGACGACCCCCTGCCCGTGCTGCTGTTCGGCCACAGCTTCGGGGCCACGGTGGCGTTCGAGGTGGCCCGGTGGCTGCAGCGTCGCGGGTCCGCCCCGGTGCGGCATCTGGTGACGTCCGGCCGGCCCGGCCCGCAGGCGCCGGACCAGGTGCGGACCACCAAACACCGGTGGGGCGACGACGAGTTGTGGACCGACATGCTGCGCCTCGGCGGCACCGAGCAACAACTGGCCAGCCTGCCCGCGTTGCGGGATCTGGTGCTGCCCGGGCTCCGGCAGGACTACTTCATCCTGGAGAACTACCGGCCGGCCCCGGAGACCACGGTCTCCTGCCCGGTCACCGCGTTCCTCGGCGCCGACGATCCGGACGTGAGCCGGGCCCAGGCCGAGGCGTGGGCCAAGTCCACGACCGGGCCGTTCGAGCTGCGCGTCTTCGCCGGGGCGCACTTCTATCTGTCCGCACAGTCGGCGCGCGTCGTCTCCGCATTGCTGTCGCTGGCGTGATCATTCTCTGGAGGCCGGAGCCGTGAACCTGACCACCACGCTGCAGGCCGCGTTGGCGGTCGTCGCGGGCGCGCTCGACCGCACCGACACGGTGACGGTCGCGGCTCGCACCGGCGCCGGCCGATGGCGGCAGCGGGAACTGCTGCTGACCGACTGCCGGACTCTCGGCGATGTCCTGCGCAGGACGGCGGACACCGCCGAGGCCGAGGTCGCCGAGCCCGCCGCCGACGCGGCCACCGTGGCGTGGACCGGCACCGGAACCGACGCCATGACCGTGCGGCTGGGCGACGCCACGACGAGCCGGTCGCCGGGCCTGCCCGAGCTGGCGGCGGCCATGGTGCGGCGGGTGGCCGAGCAGGCGCGGACCGCCCCGGAGACCTCGTTGTCGCGCGTGCGGCTCGTGTCCGGGGCGGAGCACGAGCGGTTGACCGCCTGGGCCGGCCGTGCCGAGACGGTGCCGGACCTGTCGGCTGCCGAGCTGTTCGAACGGCAGGTGCGCGCACACCCCGACGCGATCGCGCTGGTTCACCGGGACCGCGAGATCAGCTACGCCGACCTCGACGCGCAGGCAGACCGGCTGGCCCGGCGGCTGACCGGGCTCGGCGTCCGGGCCGAGGTCATCGTCGCGGTGGCGGTGCCCCGGTCGGTCGAGCTGGTGGTGGCGCTGCTCGCGGTGCACAAGGCCGGCGGCGCGTACCTGCCGCTGGACGTCGCCTATCCCACCGAGCGGCTGGCGTTCATGCTCGACGACGCGCGGCCGCCGATCCTGCTGACCACGACCGCCGACGCCGTCCACCCGGCCTGGCACCGGCGCGACATCGAGATCATCCGCCTGGACGAAGAGCCGCCGTCCGACGCCGACGATCAAGATCTCGAGCCTCCGGTACGCGCCGGCGCCGCCACGCCGCACGATCCGATGTACGTGATCTACACGTCCGGCTCGACCGGCCGCCCCAAGGGCGTCGTGGTGACGCACGCGGGGGCGGCGAGCCTGGCCGCCACCCAGGCCGCGGCGGTCGGCGCCGGACCCGGCGACCGCGTGCTGCAGTGGGCCTCGGTGAGCTTCGACGCCGCGTTCTGGGACCTGTCGCTGGCCCTGTTCTCCGGGGCCACGCTGGTGCTCGCCGACGCCGGCGACCTGCTGCCCGGCGAGCCTCTCGCGGAGACCCTGATCAAGCACCGGATCACCCACGCCACCCTGCCCCCGGCGGCCGTCACCGCGCTGCCCGACGCCGCGCTGCCGGCCGGCGGGGTGCTGGTCTCCACCGGGGACGTCTGCACCCCGGCGATCGTGCGGCGCTGGGGCGACCGCACCCGGGTCATCAACGGCTACGGCCCCACCGAGACGACGGTCGGCGCCACCATCACCGGGCCGCTGCGGCCGGGCGGTCCGCTGTCGATCGGCCGTCCGTTCGTCAACACCCGCATCTATCTCATGGACCACCACCTGCGTCT
The DNA here is from genome assembly GCF_055586225.1 of Actinoplanes sp. NPDC051388. Taxonomy (NCBI): domain Bacteria; kingdom Bacillati; phylum Actinomycetota; class Actinomycetes; order Micromonosporales; family Micromonosporaceae; genus Actinoplanes; species Actinoplanes sp. NPDC051388. Next base: position 116,002 of record NZ_JBVJIP010000004.1, read on the forward strand.
CGTCCCGCCGGGCGCGCCGGGCGAGATCTGCATCGGCGGTCCCGGCGTCGCCCGCGGATATCTGCACCGCCCGGAACTGACCGCGGAGAAGTTCGTGCCCGATCCCTTCGGGGCGCCGGGTGCGCGCCTGTACCGCTCCGGCGACCGGGGCGTGTGGGACGAGGAGGGCGAGCTGCACTTCCTGGGCCGGGTCGACAATCAGGTGAAGATCCGCGGCTACCGGATCGAGCTGGGCGAGATCGAGGCGGCGTTGCAGCAGCACCCGGCGGTCGATCACGCGGTCGTGGTGGTGCGCAACGAGGACCCCGCGGACCGCTACGTGGCCGCGTACGTCCGCCCGGTCAACGGCGCCCCGCTCGACGGCGGCGAGCTGCGCCAGCACCTGCGCGCCTCGCTGCCCGAGCACATGCTGCCGGCGGCCATCACGATGCTCGACGAGTTCCCGGTCACGGCGAACGGCAAGATCGACCGGAACGCGCTGCCGGATCCGCAGGCGCCGACCTCCGGAGACGCGCCCGCCACCGGCCGGGAACGCCAGCTCTGCACGCTGTTCGCCGAAGTGCTGGGGCTGCCGGCGGTGGGCGTGCGGGACGACTTCTTCCAGTGCGGCGGGCATTCCATCGCGGCGGTCCGGCTGGTGAGCCGCATCCGTGCGGAGCTCGGCGTCGAGCTGCCGGTGCAGCACGTGTTCGAGCACCCGACGCCGGCCGGGATCGCCGCTGTGTTGGACGGGCCCGCCTGATGGAGGTGACCGGCCTGATCCTGGCCGCCGGCGGCGGGCGGCGCTACGGCATGGCGAAGGCGCTGGTGCCGTTCCGGGGCCGGCCACTCGTGCTCCACGCGGCGGATCTGGCCCAGGCGGGCGGCTGCGCCCGGACCGTCGTGGTCGTCGGCGCCGAGGCGGGCCGGGTCCGCGCCGCCGCGACGCGGCTGACCTTCGTCGACAACCCGGACTGGCCGACCGGCATGGCGTCGTCGCTGCGGGTGGGCCTGGCCGCGCTGGCCGGCACGCCGGCGGAGGCCGCGCTGGTGCTGCTGGTCGACATGCCCGGCGTGACACCGGAGGCGGTCCGCCGGGTCGCCGCCCACGCCTCCCCCGGCGCGCTGGTGATGGGCGGTTACCAGGGCCGGCGCGGCCACCCGGTGCTGCTCGGGCGCGACCACTGGTCCGGGGTGGCCGGTCTGGCGAGCGGCGACCACGGCGCCCGCGATTACCTGCGCGCGCACGCCGGGGAGGTGACGGTGGTCGACGTCGGGGACGTGGCGGACGATCTCGACGTCGACACCCCCGAGGCGATGCGGCGTTTCGCCTGATCAGCGCACGGCCAGCAGCACCCGGTCGGAGAACGCCTGCCAGATGGTCCCGACCTCGGCGAAGCCGGCCTCGCGCAGCGCCGACACGTGGAAGTCGAAGCCGGGCGGCGACTGCTGCCGCTGCTTGCCGGCGAGGAGCTTGTCCCGAGCGGCCAGCTGCGCGGCGAGCGCGGGCTCGGCGGCCGCCGCCTCCCACCACTGCTCCGCCGTCTCGATGCCACGCTCCGCGAAGGAGGCGTCCGACCAGGTCCGGTCCAGCACGTGCTCGCTGAGCCGCTCGAAGGTCGGCAGCCCGGGGCCGAAGGCCAGGTGGTCGCCGTTGAGGAAGAGGCCGCCGGGCCGCAGCAACTGGGCGGCCTCGCGGCAGACGCGGGTGAGCGCCTCGGGCGGCAGCCAGTGCATGGCGGTGCTGCTGAGCACCGCGTCGAGGCGGGTTTCGCCCAGCTCGCCCAGCCAGTCGGCGGACGCCAGGTCGGCTTCGATCCACCGCAGGCGCCCGTCCACCGTGCCGAGCGCGTTCCGCCCGAGGGTCACCATCACCGGGTCCATGTCGACCGCGATCGCCCGCGCGCGGGGGAACCGGGCGAGCAACCGCTGACTGAGCGATCCCGGTCCAGAGGCGAGATCGAGGGCCACGAACGACTCGGGCAGCAGGGCGTCCAGCGCGTCGAACATCGCGGAGAACCGTGCCTCCCGCTCGGGGACATAGCCCTCCTGCTGCGCGTCCCAGCGGCGCAGCCAGTCCTGCCAGTCGGGTTCGTGCTGAATGTCCGCGTCTGTGCCAGTCACCCGGCCAGGCTAGCCCGGCCGTCCCCGGTCCGCGACCGGTGCCGGCGGTCACTATGTGGCCATCGCCGCGCGCGCGACCGGCCGCCGTGCCCGCCCTGGCGCCCGTGCCGTGAGTCGGAGAACGTCCGCACGCACCTGTAAGGACGCGGTAAGGAGGATCCGTGCCGCCGGGGCGGCCGGTGCGGGGCACGATGAGGCATGACCAGCTACGGCGATCTGCGCGCTCTTTACCTCAACTGCACCCTCAAGCGCTCCCCCGAGCTCAGCCACACCGGCGGCCTGATCGATGTAAGCCGCGGCATCCTGCAGAAGCAAGGGGTCACGGTGGACGTGATCCGCGCCGTCGACCACGACATCGCCACCGGTGTCTGGCCGGACATGACCGCGCACGGCTGGGCCACCGACGAGTGGCCGGCCCTCTTCGAGCGGGTGCTGGCCGCCGACATCCTGGTCATCGCCGGGCCGATCTGGCTCGGCGACAACGGCTCGATCACCAAGAAGGTCATCGAGCGCCTCTACGCCTGCTCCAGCCGGTTGAACACGGCCGGCCAGTACGCCTTCTACGGCCGGGTCGGCGGCTGCCTGATCACCGGCAACGAGGACGGCGTCAAGCACTGCGCGCAGAACGTGCTCTACAGCCTCCAGCACCTCGGCTATACCATCCCGCCACAGGCCGACGCGGGCTGGATCGGCCCGGCCGGCCCGGGACCGTCCTATCTCGACCCCGGCTCGGGCGGCCCGGAGAACGACTTCACCAACCGCAACACCACCTTCATGACCTGGAACCTGCTGCACCTGGCCCGGATGCTCAAGGACGCCGGCGGCATCCCGGCACACGGCAACCAGCGCAGCGAGTGGGACGCGGGCTGCCGCTTCGACTTCGCCAACCCGGAGTACCGCTGAGGTTCCCGCGGCCCCGACGAGCGAGGCCCGCGTGCCGGGACCGGAAGAGTCGAACATCACGTCCGCCGGAATCGGCCCGTGCGAACCAGCGGCGGGCGTAGCGTCGGAAGCGTGCGTGGACCCGCGATCATGGCCACGCCGTCGGATGTCGCTTTGCCATCGAGCAGCCGCCGGTCGGTGTGGCTCATGGTGTGCGTGATCACGCTGGGCCTGATCGGAACTTTGCTGGCCGCCGCAACGCTGCACCGCGCCGACCGGGAACGGGTGCACCGCGCCCTCGGCCAGCAGACGACCCTGGTCTCCACGCTGGTGGCCGCCGAGATTCGTCGATACACCGGATTTCTGGTCGATCTGGCAGCGGCGCTGGGCGCCCAGGCCGAGCTCGAGGCGGACGAGTTCGCCGCCACCACGGCGAAGGTCGACCGGCAGCGCCTGCCCGGCGCCTCCGGGGTCGGCATGGTCGTTCCGGCGACTGCCGACAGCATTCCGCGGGTTCAGGCCTATTGGCGTGCCCGTGGCGTCGACGACCTGACGCTGCGCCCGGCCGGGAGCGCGGCCGAACATCGGTTCCTGGTCCTCAGCCGCCCCTTGGACGGCGCCAAGCCCGCCGTGGGCCACGACCTGAACGCGTCGGTGGAGGCATCCGAAGCGCTGCAGACCGCCCGTGACACGGGCCAGGTCACCGTGAGCCGCACCTACCGGCTCCTCAAGGACGCGTTGCTTCCGATCGATCAGCAACAGCAGTCATTCGTCTTCGCCGCGCCCGTTCAGGCCACCTCCCCCGCCGCCACCGACTTCGGCCGGTTCCGCGGCTGGCTGGTCATGGGTCTGCGCGGGGACGACTTCCTGCGGCAGACGATCGGTCTCGCGGCCGGTGAGAGCGTCGCCGTCACGCTGTCCGACGGCAACGCCGGCGACGTCGTACCGGTCGCCGGCTGGCAGCCCGCGGCTCGGTTGGACACCGGCACCCCGGCCCGTTACGTCACGGTGAAAGCCTCCTCGCGGGCCTGGCAGCTGGTGGTGCATCCCACCAAGCGGCTGCTGCCCGCCACCGACCTGCACCGCGGTTCGCTGGCCCTGCTGATCGGTGGCACGATCACCGGCCTGCTGGCCGGCCTCACCCGCACCGTGCTCAACTCCCGGGACCGGGCACTGCGTCAAGTCGAAACGGCCACCGCCGCGCTGCGCGAGGACATCACCCGCCGGGAGGCGGTGGAAACCCAGCTGCGCCATCGCGAAGCCGAACTCCAGGGATTCGCCGGCGTCGTCGCTCATGACTTACGCAACCCGCTGGCACGGATCACCGGCTACACCGAGGTTCTGCGCGAGCAGGCCGAAGCTCTGCCCGCCGATCAACGGTTCTTCATCGACCGGCTGCAAGCCGGCACCCGGCAGATGCAGACCCTCATCGACGACCTGCTCGACTACGCCACCGCGGACAGCCGCCTCCTGGAGACGGCCGGCGTCGACCTGACCCCGCTCGTCGCCGCGGTCATCGACGACCGCGTGACGCCGGCCGGCGACGCACCACCCGCGATCTCCGTACGGCCGCTACCCACCGTCCAGGGCGATGCCACCCTGCTGCGGCAGGTGTTCGACAATCTGATCGGCAACGCCCTCAAATACACTCCACCCGGCCGGTCACCACAGATCCGCATCAGTGCCACGCCCGCCGACGACGGCTATTGGCGGTTCGAGATCCGCGACCGCGGGATCGGGATAGCCGCGGATCAGCGGGTGGCGATCTTCGACGCGTTCGTCCGGGCACCCGGCAGTCAGCCGTACCCGGGCACCGGCCTCGGTCTAGCCATCGTGGCCCGCATCATAGACCGCCACGGCGGCGAGATCGGTGTCGACGACAATCCCGGCGGCGGCAGCCTGTTCTGGTTCACCCTGCCGCAGTCCGGGGCGCTCCCCCAGCCGGCCGGCGAACGCGACATCGAAGTGGCACTGCGCGGCTCAGCCTGACGCGGGCCGCATTCCGGAGGTCTGCTGCTAGTTTGATCTCGGTGTGCCGGGAAGTCTGGTCGGCGGTCGACGACGGCTGACCACTTCCGGGGACGGTGCCACACATGAGCGTGATCGCCTGGGTGGCCGTCGCCGTCTTCGTCGTGGCCTATGCGCTGATCGCCACCGAGAAGATCAACCGAGTGGCGGTCGCGGTGGGCGGCGCGGCGATCATGCTGGCGCTCGGGGCGACGAACGCGGAGCACGCGTTCTTCTCCGAGGACTCCGGCATCGACTGGAACGTCATCTTCCTGCTGCTCGGCATGATGCTCATCGTCGGCGTGCTGAAACGCACCGGCCTTTTCGAGTACGTCGCCATCTGGTCCGCCAAGAAAGCCCGCGGTCGCCCGTTCCCGATCATGGTGATCCTGATCGTCGTCACCGGGTTGGTCTCCGCCGCCCTCGACAACGTCACCACGGTGTTGCTCGTCGCGCCGGTCACTCTGCTCGTGTGCGACCGGCTCGGCGTACCCCCGGTGCCTTTCCTGATCGCCGAGGTCCTGGCCTCGAACATCGGTGGCGCAGCCACCCTGGTCGGCGATCCGCCGAACATCATCATCGCCAGCCGGTCCGGCCTGACCTTCAACGACTTCCTCTCCGTGATGGCGCCGTTCGTGGCCGTCGTGCTCGTCGTGCTCGTGCTGCTCTGCCGCATCATGTTCCGCAGAGCCTTCCGCTACGACGCCGAACGCGCCGCCCAGATCATGGCCCTGCGGGAACGCGACGCGATCCGGGAACCGCGGCTGGTCGTCCTCAGCCTCAGCGTGCTCGGCGTGGTGCTCGTGGCGTTCACGCTGCACACCCTGCTCGGCCTCGAGCCGTCGGTGATCGCCCTGCTCGGCGGCCTGCTCCTGCTCGCCCTCTCCCGCCTGGACGCGAACGAGATCGCCAAGGACGTGGAGTGGCCCACGCTGATCTTCTTCGCCGGGCTCTTCGTCATGGTCGGCGGGCTGGTCACCACGGGCGTGATCGACCAGCTCGCGAACGCCGCCATCGACGCCGTCGGCGGCCGGTTGGAGCCGGCCACCATGCTGCTGCTCTGGGCCTCGGCGGGACTGTCGGCGATCGTCGACAACATTCCCTACGTCGCGACGATGAGCCCGATCGTCGGCGAGCTGGTGAACGCCTCGGGCGGCCTCGACCGCGCCCAGGTGCTGTGGTGGGCCCTGGCGATCGGCGCCGACCTCGGTGGCAACGCCACCGCCGTCGGCGCTTCCGCGAACGTCGTCGTGCTCGGCATCGCGGAGCGCGCCGGCCACCGGATCACCTTCTGGGGCTTCACCAAGTACGGCCTGATCGTCACCGCGATCTCGGTGGCCATGGCGGTGCCCTACCTCTGGCTGCGCTTCTTCACATTCTGAGCAGCCGTCAGGTGCCCAGCAGGCGGTCCAGCAGGCCGTCCAGCGTGATCGCGCCGGTCATCACCCGCTCCTTGTCGACCACCGCGACCAGCGGCACGTTCGAGCGCGCCATCACCGAGGCGACCTCCAGCATGGTGGCGTCGGCGCTGACCGCGGGCAGCTCCGGGCGGTTCCGCGGCAACAGGTCGGCGACCGTGCGATTCCCGATGCCGTCCATGATCACGTCGGCGGCGGCCTCGTCGATCACCCGGGCCAGCGCCGGATCCTCCTGGCAATAGGACGGCAGCGCCATCCGCAACACCTGCGTGCCGGCCAGCACGGTCAGCGGGCGGCCCCTGCCGTCCACCACGATCAGGCCGGGCAGATCCTGGGCGGCCAGCACCTTGGCCGCCTCTCGCGCGGGTGTGTCCTCCCCGACCGTGCTCATCGGCATCGACAGGTCACCGGCCCGCATGACGCTCACCTCGCATGAGCGTCACGATACGCGCGCCCGGCTCACCCGAGCTGGTCGCGACGCCGGTATCCGGCGAGCCCGAGCAGGCCCAGGACCAGGGCGAGCGCGCTCATCGTCGCGGTGGCCGGCCAGTCCGGCGCGACCATGGGCACCCGGGCCAGATGCGCGAACGGGGAGAGTTCGGCGACCCACTCCGGGGCACCCACACCGGCGGCGATGATGGCGAGGAGGAATCCCCCGACCGCGGGCAGCATGCCGATCGCCGCGGTCGCACGCGGAACGAAGCCGAGGGCGAGCACACCGGCGCCGAGGCACAGCGCCGCGATCGGCAGCGCGTTGATCGCACCGGCAACGGCCTCCGGCAGGCCGAGCCCGGCGCCGGTAACAGCGGCGCCGGACCACGCGGCCAGGCCGGCGACCAGCGCGAGCAGGACGGCACCGGCCGCGGTCACGGCGACCTCGGCGGCCACCAGGCGGGCGCGAGTGACCGGCCCGGCGAAGAGCAGGGTGAGCCGGCGATCCGACTCATCCGCGGCGAACGCCGCGAGGCGGACCGCGGTGAACACGCCGACCGGCACCGCCACCAACCCGAACAGGGTGGCAGCGAAGCCCTCGACGAGACCGAGGCCGCCGAAACCGGCCTGAGCGGCCAGGTCCGCGAAGCGTGGATTGCCCGCGAGGAGTCCGATCACCGACTTCGCGATCAGACCGATGAGCAGGTAATAGGCGGCGACGGCGAGCGCCCAGCCGACCACCGGGCGCACCGCCCGGCGCACCGCGAAACCGCCGATCGAGCCCAGCAGGGCGTACCGAGGCCGCCGACCGCCCGACGGCGTCAGCCAGCCGCCACGCAGGTCCCGGGGCGACGCCGCGGCGACCGCGCCCCCGACCACGACGACCGAGGCCCCGGCGAGCACCAGCAGCGGCGTCCACCGGTTCGCTTCGTACGGCCGGGTGAGCTCGACGAGCCCGAACGGAGTCATCCAACGCAACCACGACAGCGCGGACACTCCGTCGCCGACCATGCGCGCCAGCAGACTCGCCGCCAGCACCGCGGCCGCCGCGGCGGTGGCGCTCGCCCGCGCCGGGAACACCTGCGCCGCCAGCCCGGCGACCCCGACGAAGAACACACCCAGGAAGGCCAGGCCCGCACCGTGCAGCAGCGAGCCTCGCACGCCGGTCCCGGCGACGGCGAGCGTCACGCCGACCGACGACCCCGCGACGAGCATGACCGTGGCGGGCACCGCGAGATGCCGGGCGACCACCGCGGTGAGAGTAAACGGTCCGGCCAGCAGGAGATCCCAGCGGCCCGCCTCCTCCTCGCCGCGCGTGGTCCGGGTGACGGCCAGCAGTCCCCAGGCACCGAGGATCACGGCCAGCACCATGCCGGTGCGCCAGACCGCGAAACCGCCCGGCTGGTCCAGGGCCACCGGCTCGCCGAACAGCGTCCGGACGGCAGGGTTGGCCGCCAGCACGGCCAGGGCGCCCGCGTCGGCGCCCACGGTCGCGCGGTAGGTCAGCACGACGACCGCGGACAGGGCCGAGCAGAGCAGGATCACGACGATCGCGCCGCGCCGGGTCTGCCGCAGCGCGAGCCCCACCACGGCGGTCATCGGCCGGACTCCCCGTAGTAGGCCAGGAAAATCTCTTCGAGGCTGGGCTCACCCGCGCCGTCCGCCCCGGTGCGGTGCAGGCGGCGCAGATCGGCGATGGTCGCCACGTCGACCAGCCGGCCGGCCCGCAGGATCGCCGCCCGATCGCAGACCGCCTCCACCTCGGCGAGCTGGTGCGAGCTGAGGAAGACCGTCTGCCCGCGGTCGCGGGCCTCTGCGACACAGCGGCGGAACTCGCGCTCCATCAGCGGGTCGAGACCGCTGGTCGGTTCGTCGAGGATCAACAACGGCGCGCGGGTGCCGAACGCGGCGACCAGCGCCACCTTCTGCCGGTTCCCGGTCGAGTAGACGCGGGCCGGCTTGCTCGGGTCCAGCTCGAAACGGTCGACCAGCTCCGCCCGATAGTCGACGTCGATGCCGGGCCCGGTGCGGGCCAGCAGCTCGAGCACCTCGGCGCCGGTGAGGCGCGGCCAGAGGGACACGTCCGCCGGGACGTGCGCCAGGCGCCGGTGCGCGACGGCGACCTCGGCCGCGTCGCCGTCGAAGATCCAGGCGCGGCCGGTGGTCGGACGGGCGAACCCGAGCAGCAGTCGGATGGTGGTCGACTTGCCGGCCCCGTTCGGGCCGAGAAATCCGAAGACCTCCCCGGCGGCGACCTCCAGGTCGAGCGAATCGAGCGCGCACACGCGCCCATAACGCTTGGAGAGATTTTCGGTACGCAACGCGGCAACGCTCATCACGGCCTCCGGTCGGCAGCAGGACTCGACTGCCGACCAGGCTTCCCGGCGCACCTGCTGTGAACGTACTCCCCGAAGTCCAGCCCTCAGGCCGACAGGCGGTGGTACGGTGCCGACGTATGGACGCCATTCTGGTGTCCGAAGTCGCTGCCTCTCCGTTGAGAGCCGATGGTGTGCCGGGAAGCCTGGTCGGCGGATCGAAGTCGTCATGCGCGCGATCATCATCGGAGCCGGAATCGCTGGTCAGTCCGCCGCACTCCGCCTGCTGCAGTCCGGCTGGAACTGCCTCCTCGTCGAGCGCGCTCCGGCACGTCGCACCGAGGGCTACGCGGTCACCTTCGGCGGGGTCGGCTCTGACGTCGCCGAGCGGATGGGCATTCTGCCCGCGCTGGCCGGCCGCTCGTTCATCACCGAGGAGCTCATCTACCACCGGGCTGACGGCTCCCGGCGGTTCGCCCTCAGCCGTGCGGTGATCGCGGCCACGATGGGCCGCCGCACCATGAACATCCTCCGCGGTGACATCGAGTCGGTGCTGCACGAGGCGATCGACGGCAGAGTGGACGTCCGATTCGGCACCACCGTCACCGCGATCGATCAGAACGAACGGCTCGCCACGGCCACTTTGACCGACGGGACAGTCGAGCGCGCCGACCTCGTCATCGGCGCCGACGGTCTCCACTCGGCCGTGCGGGCCATGGTGTTCGGGCCGGAGGAGCGGTTCCGGCGCGACCTCGACCACATCGTCGCCGCGTGCGGACTGCCGGAGGCGCCCGCTGAGTTGCCACCGGGTGCGACTGGCACCTTGACGCATCGCGGCCGCACGGTCGCGGTGATCAGTGTCGGCGACGGCCGCTCCGTCGCGTTCTTCGGCTTCCGCGCACACCACGCGGCAGGCATTCCGCTCGACGATCCGAAAGCTGTGCTGCGGCACGTCTACAGCGGCATCGGCTGGCTCGTTCCCTCGCTGCTGCACCAACTGGACACCATTGAATCCCTGTACTTCGACTCGGTCAGCCAGATCGTCACCGAGCGGTGGAGCGACGGCCGGGTGGTCCTGCTCGGCGACGCCGGCTGGTGCGTGACCCTGTTCGCCGGGTACGGCGCCGCGCTCGCCGTCGGCGGCGCCGGCCACCTCGGCGACGCCCTCGACCGACACGACAACGACCTCGGCCGGGCACTCCCCGAATGGGAAGCCGGACTGCGCCCACAGGTGGAGGCGAAGCAGCGCCTGGCCAGACGGGTCAAAGGTGTCTACGCCCCCGAGAACGCCATCGCCCTCCAGCTGGCCCAGCTCCCGCTGCGGCTCGCCGCGATCGGGCCGGTGCAGCGATACCTCACTCGGCGCTACCTCGAGACCTGACTCGATGGGCCCTTCGGCCACATCGCCGCGGCCTGCTCTCGCATGTCCAGCCCGGACCGCCGGAAGGACAGCCACAACGCCACCGGGGCGGGCCACGAATCGCCAGGAAGGCGAAGACCCAGCCGGTCCAGGACGCCGTCCTCCTCGCAATCAGTGTTGGTAGACGTCCGGGACGTCGTCGTGGTCGCGGTCGACCTGCTCGGCGTCGTAGATCCGCCGGTAGGTGCGGTTGCGGATCCGAAGCACGATCGTCGCCAGGACGGCCGCGGCGAGCGAGCCGGCCAGCACCGCCACCTTGGCGTTGCCGTCCCGCTCGCTGCCGATGCCGAAGGCCAGCTCGCCGATCAGCAGCGACACGGTGAAACCGATGCCGGCCAGCACCGACAGCCCGACGACGTCGATCCACGCCAGGCCGGCGTCGATCTTCGCCCGGGTGAAGCGGGCGGTCAGCCAGGTCGCCGCGACGATGCCGACCGGCTTGCCGACCACGAGGCCGAGCATGATGCCGATCGCGACCGGGTCGGACAGCGCCGCGGCGAGCCCGTCGAAGCCGCCGACCGCCACCCCGGCCGACATCAGCGCGAAGATCGGCACCGCCACTCCCGCCGAGATCGGCCGGAACCGGTGCTCGAAATGCTCGGCCAGCCCCGGCCCGTCCGCGCCGTCGCGGCGCAGCACCGGGACGGCGAAGCCGAGCAGCACCCCGGCCACCGTCGCGTGCACACCCGAGGCGTGCATCAGCGCCCAGGCCGCGAAGGCCAGCGGCAGCAACAGCCAGCCCGAGCGGACCCGCCGCTGCACCAGCACGGTGAACAAACCCAGCGGGATCACCGCCGCGAGCAACGGCAGCACGGACAGGTGCGCGGTGTAGAAGATCGCGATGATCATGATGGCGAGCAGGTCGTCGACCACGGCGAGAGTCAGCAGGAAGGTGCGCAGCGCGGCCGGCAGACACCGGCCGACGACCGCGAGCACGGCCAGCGCGAACGCGATGTCGGTGGCGGTCGGAATCGCCCAGCCCTCGGTCGCACCGCCGAGATTGACCACCGTGTAGATCACCGCGGGCACGATCACGCCACCGACTGCGGCGGCCACCGGCACCGCGGCCCGGCGCGGATCGCGCAGGTCGCCCGCGACGAACTCACGTTTGAGCTCGAGGCCGGCCACGAAGAAGAAGATCGCCAGCAGGCCGTCGCCCGCCCACGTCGCCAGAGGCAGGTCGAGGTGCAGGGCGGCCGGTCCCACGGTGAAGCCCAGCAGCGACTCGTACCGGTCCGACCAGGTTGAGTTTGCCCAGATGAGGGCGATCAGGGCGCCGGCCAGCAGCAGCGCGCCGCCGATGGTCTCCTTGCGGAGGATGTCGGCGATCCGTTTCGCCTCGGGCCAGGAGCCGCGGCTGAGGATGTGGTGGGTGCGCTTGGGTGCAGGTGTCACGGAACGTCACTTTCCGGGGTCGAGGCATCGCATGCCGACCAGACTTCCCGGCGCACCAGAGCCGACTCTACCGGGATTCGACCGGCGTCGCGCGGGCATCAGCTCACCGCGGCCGCAGGCGGGCCGCCCGCCGGGTGAGGTAGTGCTGTTCGGGGAGGCTGGCCGTCGCCCGGGCGGCGCGCAGATAGGCGTCGTGTGCGGCGTCCGGGTCGCCTGCCTCCTCCAGCAGATGGGCGCGGACCGCCTCCAGCCGGTGCGTGTGGGCCAGCCGGTCGTCGCCGTCCAGCAGGCCCAGCGCGGCGAGCCCGGCGGACGGGCCGTGCACCTTGGCCACCGCCACCGCGCGGCTGAGCGTGACCATGGGCCCGGGTGCGACCTGGCCCAGCACGTCGTAGAGCGCGAGGATCTGCGGCCAGTCCGTATCGGTCGCCGCCGAGGCTTCGTCGTGCAGCGCGGCGATCGCCGCCTGGACCTGGTACGGGCCGGCGGGTCCGCGGCCGAGCGTACGCGTCAGCAGGTTCTGCCCCTCGGCGATGGCCGAGCGATCCCAGCGTGCGCGGTCCTGCTCGTCCAGCGGCACCAACAGGCCGTTGTCGTCGGTGCGGGCGGGCCGGCGCGCGTCGGTGAGCAGCATCAGCGCGAGCAGACCCGCGACCTCGCCGTCGTCCGGCAACAACCGGAGCGCCATCCGGGTCAGCCGGATCGCCTCGGCGGCCAGGTCCGGGCGGCTCAGGTCGGTGTAGCCCTCGTTGAAGATCAGGTAGAGCACGTGCCGGACCACCGAGATCCGGGCCGCGCGGTCGGCCTCCGCGGGCATCTCGAAACGCGCGCCGGTCTCGCGGATGCGCTGCTTCGCCCGCCTGATCCGCTGCGACATGGTGTCCTCGGGCACCAGGAAGGCGGTGGCGATCCGCGCGGTGCTCAGGCCGCCGACCGCCCGCAGGGTCAGGGCCAGCTGCGACGGTTCGGACAGGGCCGGGTGACAGCACAGGAACAGCAGGATCAGGGTGTCGTCGGCCGCGGTGGTGGCCTGGCCGGTCGGGTCGAGTGCCGCGGTGGCCTCCCGGCGCCGGCGAGCGCTGTCACTGCGCCAGAGGTCGATCAGGTGCCGGGTCGCGACCGTGGTCAGCCAGGCCCGCGCCGATGAGGGAACACCCTCCGACGGCCACTGCCGGGCGGCGGCCAGCAGGGCCTCCTGCACCGCGTCCTCGCACGCGTCGAACTGACCGTGCCGGCGAACCAGCCCGGCGAGGACCTGCGGCGCCGACTCGCGCAGCAGGTCCTCGAATCGCGCCGGCTCGGTCACATCTGCTCGGGCTGCTCGTCCATCACGCGGCGGACCTCCATCGGGGATTCGGTGACCGCCACGACCTGTGCGGCGATCTCGACCGCTCGCTCGTGGGAGCACTCGAGCACCCAGTAGCCGGCCAGCGTCTCCTTGATCTCGGCGAACGGTCCATCGGTCGGCGTCGGGGCGCCGGCGGTGAAACGTACGGTCGTGGCCCGCGCCGGATCGGTCAGATGCCGGCTCTCCACCACCTCGCCGGACTCCCGCAGCTCGCGGTCCATCCGCATCATCGTGGTCTGCATCTCGGTGATCCACTCCGGGCTGCGCTCGGCCGGCGACTCGCCCACCCCGCCGAACATCATCAGCATGTACTTCATCGGTGATCCCTCTCCAGGTCGGCGTCCGCAGGTGGACGCCGGCCCTCAGTCGGAGCCGACGGCCCGGAACCGACATGGACCGGCCGTCTTGTTGCCGCCCAGGCCCACAGGCCGAAGCCCACCGCCATCGCCACCATGGTCAGCACGCCGCGCGGCCAGAAGATGTGGCTGTCGAGGAACGAATAGGACGCGCCCAGCAGGACCGCCGTGCCCGGCAGAACCCACGGCCCGTGCCACGTCGTCAACGCCACCGTGGCCGCCAGCACGGCGACCATCAGGGCATAGACGCCGACGCGCCCGATCCCGTCGCCGGCGGCATAGAGCGCGAGCACCAGCCGGCGGAGCTCGGCCTGGTCGCCGGGCTGCCCGGCGACCGTGCCCGCCCCGATGCCGGCGACGGCGTCCAGACCGGTGTAGCCGGCCGCGTAGACGGCGGCCGCCACCCAGGCCACCACCGTGGCGACGCCCGCGACGCCGGTGCGTGGCCGGCCCCGGAGCAACACCACGAACGCGAGAGCGAGCAGCGGGAACACCGGCAGGAGGGCGATGTGCAGCTGGACCCAGTGGTGGGCGGTCGCGGCGGACAGGCCGCCCGGGTGGGCGAGACCGGCGGCGGCGAGCAGCGCCGGGCCCGCCGTGACGAGCAGGAGAGTCCGCAGCCGGTGCATCGGGCGATGCTACCCACCGGCAGCGGGCATACTCGGCAGGCGGAGGTCCCATGGGACGGACATGCGAGTGCAAGGGCCGGTACGCCGGAGCGCCCGGCAGCGGCCGGTGCCTCGGGCACGTCGACGGCATGAGCCTGCTCGACGCCCGCTGCGGGCAGGACGGCAGGCGGTTCGGCCGGGTCGGATACGAGTCGGCGCACCGGCTCGTGCTGCCCCGGTCCGGCGCCTACCTGTTGCGGCTCAACGGCCGGGAGGTCTTCGTCGACAGTGGCGCCGCGATTTTGATGCGTCCCGGCGACGAGATGCGCGTGGCGCATCCGCTGGGCGGCGGCGACACCTTCACCTCGGTCCTGCTCGATGCCGAACTCGCCGATCGGTGGCCGCGGACGGCGTACCGGTTGCCGCTGGACGATGCCACGGACCTGGACCACCGCGTGCTCGTCGCCGCCTGCCGGCGGGGCTTCGACCCGCTCGCGGTGGCCGAGCGGCTGCACGCCATCCTGGACCGTCTCGCACCCCACGTCGCCGGCCGCGGCTCGCGACGACCGTCCACCGCCGACGTGCACCGGCGGCTGGTCGCGGACGCCCGTGAGGTCCTCGCCGCGGGTGGCTACACGTGCGGGCTGAGCGAGATCGCGGCGCAGGTCAACTGCTCGCCGCACCACCTGAGCCGGGTCTTTCGCGCGGTCACCGGGGAGACGCTCACCGAGCATCGCAACCGGATCCGGATCCGCGCGGTCCTGGCCGACCTGGAGGACGGCGCCGACTGCCTGCGGACGCTGGCCGCCCGCTACGGCTTCGCCGACCAGTCCCACCTGACCCGGGTCGTGCGCAGGCATCTGGGCCGGGCGCCGAGCGCGGTGCAGCGAATGCTGACCTGAGCATCAATGTCCAACGCCGCGGCGGCGGGCCCGGTGTCGGATGACAGGCGAGCCGCGCCTGCGACAGGAGATCTCATGTCAACGCTGACCCGAGCGGTCGCCATTCTGGTCAGTGTCGTGCTGATCGTTCCGCTCAGCGGCGCGACCCGTCCCCCGGCCCTGGCCGACGCCCGGCCGTGCGCGGAGATCACCACGTTCACCTGCGCCTATCTGACCGTGCCGCTCGATCGCAGCGGCCATCGGCCCGGCTCGCTGCGGCTCCGCGTGGCCGTCGCCGGCAACGCGGACGCTCCCCGGGGCGTGTTGATGGTTCTGTCCGGCGGCCCCGGCCAGCCCGGTCCCGCGCTCGTGCCGCGGATCGCCCAGCGGCTGTCCTACCTGCTCGACGACTACCGCCTGGTCATGATCGACCAGCGGGGCACCGGCGCCGGCGCGATCGACTGCCCGCGGCTGCAGGCGGAGGTGGGCTCCTCGGACGTCACCCCGCCGTCGGCGGCCGCCGTGCGGGAGTGCGCCGACCTGCTCGGCCGCACCCGCAATCACTACCCGACCGCGGACACCGTGGCCGACCTGGAGGATCTGCGCCGTGCGCTGGGTGTGCCGCGGTGGACGCTCGACGGGGTGTCCTACGGCAGCTTCGTGGCCGGACAGTACGGCCTGACCCACCCACAGCGGGTGCGCCGGATGGTCCTCGACTCGGTCGTCCCGCAGGACGGTCCCGACGCCCTCTATCTGGACAGCCTGCACCGGGCCGGCTCGGTGCTGCGCAAGGCGTGCCGGGAGCAGCAGTGCGGCTACGATCCGGCCGCCGAACTCGCCGGCGTGGTGCGCCGGCACGACAACGGGGCAGGCGTCCTCGACCTGCTGATCATCGCGAGCATCGTCGACCCGAAGCTGACCGGGACCACGTTCTATCCGGTGCTCGACCTGCTGCACCGGGCCGCGCAGGGCGACCCCGGCCCGTTGCACGCCGCCATCGAGGACCTGCAGCACGGCGCCGTCACGCCACCGGCCGAATACAGCGCCGGCCTGCACGTGGCGACACTCTGCGCGGACCTGCGAAGCGCGCCGTGGGGCGACGCGAGCGCGCCGCTGTGGGTGCGGGACGAAGCCGTGATCCGCGCCCTGGACAAGATCTCGACCGCCGAGGCGTGGCCGTTCGAACCGCGGACCGCGGTGGAACAGGGCATCGTCCAGGGCTGCCGGCACTGGCCGCCGGCCCGGCCCAACCCGCGGCCGCCGCACTCCCGGCTGACCATGCCGGTGCTGCTGATCAACGGTGACCGCGACCTGTCCACGCCGGTGGAGTGGGCCCGCGAGCAGGCGGCCCGCACGCCGCACGGCCGGCTGGTCGTCATCGAGGGCATGGGCCACTCGATCCAGGGCCGCAACGCCGAGGGCGACCGGGCGGTCCGGGAGTTCCTCACGACGAGTTGAGTCACCGCGCATAGATCTCCGGAATGGCGCGCTTGATGCGTCGCACGGTCTGCGGGACGTCCATGCCGGTGGTGTCGATGCCGATGTATCGGTAGTCGGCGTCGGCCGCCTGCCGGATGGTCAGATCTTCCGGGGTCAGATCGACCATGTCGCGCCACTCCTGCGTCGTCTGCTTCGCCCGGGTGACCCGCCGGCCGTCGCGCACCTCCTTGTCGACGATGAGGTCGACCAGGAACACCGCACACGGCAGCGTGAGCAGCCCACGAAAAGCCAGGTAGTCGGGGTAGTCGCGGACGAAACTGCCGGCCACGACGGTGGCGTAGCCGGCGGTCCAGAAGTTCTCCACCAGGCCGGCGACGTTGCGCCGGAGCAGGGCGAAGAACTCGTCGTCCATGTGGCACGGGTTGGTCTGCCCGAGATCCTCGGCGTCGATCCGGGCACTGTCCGGCGTATGTGGCACCAGCGCACGGACGATGGTCGACTTCCCGGCGCCCTCCTCACCGTTGACGAGAACGAGACGATTCGGCCGAACGATGACGGACACCCGGGCAGTATGCCGAACTGCCCGGGGCCCCGGCGTCATCAGGTCACCGACTCGTCATCTGGCGATCAGATCGAACCTCTCCCACGAACCGCCGATCGTGTCGCGGTTGGCGATCAGCGGGTCGGCGCCCGCATTCTCCGCGGTGACGAACTTGCCGTTGACCTGCGCCTTGAAGCTGACGCTGCCGTCGGCATTGCGGACCAGCTGGAACTTCTCCCACGTGCCACCGACCACGTCCCGGTTGGCGATCAGCGCACCGGCTCCCGCGTTCTCCGCGGTCACGTACTTGTTGTTGACGTTCGCGCGCAGGGCGACATTGCCCTTGCCCAGGTCGAACAGGTCGAACAACTCCCACGTCCCGCCGACCGCGGCCCGGTTGGCGATCAGGGCGGCGGCACCGGCACTTTCCGCGGTGACGAACTTGCTGTTGACCCGGGCGCGCAGGCTGACCACCGTCGCCGGCACGACCGACAGCACCCGGAACGACGTGCCCTGCGCGCACTTGCTGACCACTCCCGGCGGCGCGTAGCCCGAGACGGACAGTTTCGCGCCCACCTTCACGACGGCCGGGTCGCCGCCCACCAGGCGATAGGTCACGCCCCCGGACGACAGGAAGAGGCACCCCTCGGCTCCCGCGGTCACCGTGCCGACCAGCGTCGCGACCGTGAACGCCTGGGTGACCTGGAACCGGACGCCCTGGGCGCACGATCCGGCCGGGCTCGGCGCCCGGTAGCCGTAGACGTGGACGGTCTCGCCGGCCTTGACCACGGCGCCGTCGCCGCCGGCCAGGTTGTAGGTCGCGGTGCCGTCGTTCAGGACCAGGCAGCCGGCCACGGCGCCGGCCTGCACGACACCGGTCAGCTCGAACTCCCGGGCCTGGCCGATCCAGCCGGCCAGGTCGTCGACCCGGGTCGCGGTGGCGTCCCGCCGGGTCTCGGTCTCGCCGAGGCAGCCGCCCTGGAACGAGGTGCCGAGCACGGCGACCAGGCTCGCGGTCCCGTCGCCGTTCTCCCGGATCACCGGGCCACCGGCGTCACCCTTGCAGACCGCGCCGTCCTCGGTCGGTGCGATGCCGATGCCGGTCGCCGACACGTCCTGCACCGAGAACAGTCCGGTGTGCGGCAGCTCCGGCACCCATTGGTCGGCGGTCCGGCCGAATCCCAGCACCCGCAGCGTCTCGCCGACGGCCGGGACCGCGGCCGACACCGGGGCGTCGCCGAGCAGGCCCGGCACACCCGTGGCCAGGTGCGCCAGAATCAGATTTCGGTCGTCCCGGACATGCAGGTAGTCGATTGCCACGGTCCGCGAGGCCGAGCCCTGATCCGGGCGCGTCACGACGGTCGAAGCGACCACCGGCGGCCCGGTCACCGGCGCCGCGGACCCGATCTGGAAGCACTCCTTCGAGGTGGCCACGAGCGTGGGGTCCAGCCGCACCCCGCTGCAACTCCGGCCCTCTCCGACGTTGACCTTGACCACGTATCCATAGGCCGCGGCCGCCGGCGCCGACCCGCCGGCCACCGCCAATGCCTGATCCCCCGCCGCCAGGCCGGCCATGCCGACGGCCACCGCCGCCAGCACCGCGACGCCGCGACTTCGCACCCCGAACCCCATCAAGATCCTCCCCCGATTCGCACGCGGATCCGCGTCCACACAGGACTATAAGGGATTTACCGCCGTCGCTGGGCCCCCTGGGAAAGCAGGTCGAGCGCCTCCGGAGAACCTACTGAGCCGCGGCGAACTCGAGCGTCGCGTCGAGGAGCCAGACGGCCAGGTAGCCGGCGAAGGACGAGCGGACCAGCACGATGTAGTCGTCGCCGGCGTCGCTGAGCGAGAGCAGCACCACCGCGGCCTGGCCGAGAGTGCTCTGCGCGCTGCGCCCGCGGCCGAAGACCCGCGGATGCAGGTCGATCGAGCAGCCCTTGGCCAGGACGTCGCGGACCCGCTCACCGGTCAGGCGCACCGTGATCCGCTGGGCGGAGACGTCGGTGCCGGTGCCGCCGGGCGGGACTGTGGTCGTACCGGTCAGCAGCCATTCGTCCGGGCCGAGCCAGATCGCCCGGCCGCCGTCGATCTCGGCCCAGGTGTTCGGCTCGGCCGGGAGGGCCGGTCCCGGGCCGTCCGGGGCCGGCCGCACGTTGACCATCGGTACGTACGGCTCGACGGTGATGCCCACCGCGGGCGGCAGCGCGGCGAACGCCTCCGTCCAGTTCTGCAGCGGGTGGGTGCGCGGCAGCAGTGGCTCAGCCATCGCGGCGGGCTCCTTCCGGATCGACCAGCACGGAACCGGTCACCTCGGCGGGGACCAGGGTGCCGTCGACGGGAACGTGCACGGTGTCGCCGATCCGGTCGCGGCCGCCCTTGACCAGCGCCAGGGCGAACGGCCGGCCCAGCTCGGCGCTGCGGTAGCTGGACGTGACGTGGCCCAGCATCGGCACCGGCGGCGGGGGCAGCTGCCCGTCGGCCCGGAAGTCGATGATCTGCGAGCCCTCGGGAAGCACGGTGTGCCGGTCGGCGGGCAGGAGCCCGACCAGGTGCTTGCGCATCGCGTCCTGGTTGGCCGCCCGGGTGAAGGAGCGCTTGCCGACGAAGTCGACCTTCTTCTTCGAGACCGCCCACCCCAGGCCCAGGTCGTGCGGCGTCACCGTGCCGTCGGTGTCCTGCCCGATGATCGGGTAGCCCTTCTCGGCCCGCAGCACGTGCATGGTCTCGGTGCCGTACGGCGTGATGCCGTATCGCTCACCGGCCGCCAGCAGCCGCTCCCAGACGGCGACCGCGTGCCACGATTTTACGTAGACCTCGTAGGCCAGCTCCCCGGAGAAACTGATCCGCGCCAGCCGGATCGGCACGCCGTCCAGCTCGGCGTCGCGCAACGCCATGAAGGGGAACGCCTCCTTGCTGACGTCGACGGCCGGGAACACGGCCCCGATGACGTCGCGGGAGCGCGGGCCGACCACCGGGAAGGTGGCCCACTGCTCGGTGACCGAGGTCAGGTGCACGCGCAGGTGCGGCCACTCGGTCTGCAGCCACTCCTCCATCCAGTCGAGGATCTTCGCCGCACCGCCGGTGGTGGTGAGCACCAGGAAGTGGTCCTCGGCGAGCCGCAGCACGGTGCCGTCGTCGATCACCATGCCGTCGACGCCGCACATCACGCCGTACCGGACCATGCCGGGCTTGAGGCTGCTGATCAGGTTCGTGTAGAGCAGGTCGAGCAGGACGGGGGCGTCCGGGCCGCGTACATCGATCTTGCCGAGCGTGGAGCCGTCGATGATCCCGACGCCGGTGCGCGCGGCGGCGCACTCGCGCAGCACCGCGGCCTCCAGGTCCTCGCCCGGCTGCGGGTAGAAGCGCGGGCGCTTCCACTGCCCGACGTCCTCGAAGACGGCGCCGGCGGCGACGTGCCAGTCGTGCAGCGCGGTGCGCCGCTCCGGGTCGAAGAGACGGCCGCGGTCGCGGCCGGCCAGCGCGGCGAAGGCGATCGGGGTGTACGGCGGGCGGAACGTCGTGGTCCCGGTCTCCTGCACGGGTACGCCGAGCATCTCGGCCACGATGCCCGAGGTGATCACCCCGGACGTCTTCCCCTGATCGTGCGCGGTGCCGATCGTCGTGTACCGCTTGATGTGCTCGATGGACCGCATCCCCGCCCCGACCGCGCGGGCGATGTCGGCCACCGTGGCATCGCGCTGCAGGTCGACGAACTGGCTGCCGTCCGACGTGCCCGGCACTCGCCAAAGCACCAGAGGCGCGGCCGACGGGACGGTTGCGGCGGCGATCGGGGCGCCGCCGACCGGTTCGAATCCCAGGGCCGCACGTCCGCCGGCCAGGCACCCGGCCAGGTCGAACACGCCGGCCGCGGCACCGGCCACGGCCAGTCCGTCGAGCCGCTCCCCCGGCACGAACGCGCCCAGGGTCTCGTCGTAGCGCAACCGGCCGCGGGCCTGGCTGAACAGGTGCACCGCGGGGTTCCAGCCCCCGCTGACCAGGAGCAGATCGCACGGGATCGACTCGGTTCCGACCAGCGCGTGGGTGATCCGCTCCTCGCCGCGGGTGCCGGTCACCACGGACCCGGGCAGGACCCGGATCCCGGCCGCCGCGCACCGCTCGGCCAGGTGCGCCGGGACCTCGGCGCGGGCGTCGGCCACGGCCTTCACCGGT
Source organism: Actinoplanes sp. NPDC051388 (assembly GCF_055586225.1). Lineage (NCBI taxonomy): Bacteria > Bacillati > Actinomycetota > Actinomycetes > Micromonosporales > Micromonosporaceae > Actinoplanes > Actinoplanes sp. NPDC051388. Next base: position 137,321 of record NZ_JBVJIP010000004.1, read on the forward strand.
ACGCCCGCGCGGTGCAGGTCGAGCGCGGCGTCGTAGGCGCTGTCGTTCGTGGTGAAGACGACCGCCTCCCGGCCGGGCAGCACGCCATAGCGATGCAGGAACGTGCGGGCGGCGCCGGCCAGCATGATGCCGGGGCGGTCGTTGTCGCAGAACACGACCGGCCGCTCGTGCGCGCCGGTCGCCAGCACGATCTTCTTCGCCCGCAGCCGCCACACCCGCTGCCGGGAGACGTGCCGGGGCGCGGCCGCGCCGAGGTGGTCGGTCCGCCGCTCGAGGGCCAGCACGAAACCGTCGTCGTAGCTGCCGAAGGCGGTCGTGCGTTGCAGGTGCAGCACGTCCGGGTGCGCGCCCAGCTCGGCGGTGACAGCGGCGACCCAGTCGAGCGCCGGCGCGTCGTCGAGCAGGTCGGTGCCGGACAGCAGGGACCCGCCGGGCTCGGACTGCTCGTCGACCAGGGCGACCCGGGCGCCGGACCGGGCGGCGGCGAGCGCGGCGGTCAGCCCGGCCGGGCCGGCGCCGACGACCAGCACGTCGGCGTGGTGGTGCACGGCGTCGTAGCGGGCCGAGTCGGGCATGTCGGCGAGCCGGCCCTGACCCGGCAGCCCGCTGGCGGACAGACCTTCATACAGCTCGATCGTGGTGGCGAGCAGCATCGGCTCGGGGAACGGCTCCTCGATCTGCACCAGCCCGCCGGAGTCCTCGGCCCACGCGGCGGTGATGCCCCGCGGCCGGCCGAGCTTGACGCTGGTCGCGATCGAGTGCCGGCCGGCGGCCAGCAGCGCCGAGGCGAGGGTGTCGCCGGGGTGGCCGGTGAACGACTCGCCGTCGAAGGTGAACCCGATGGTCCGGTCACGATCGATGCGGCCGCCCGTGGTGGTGCGGAAGCTCATGCCGGGTCTCCTGGGCGGTAGACGCGCTCGAAGCGGTAGGTGGCGGTGTCGCGGATCGCGTTGAACCAGCGGCGGCACCCGGCGGAGTGGTTCCAGCGCTCGGCGAACCGGCCCTTGCGGTTGTCCCGGAAGAACACGTAGTGCGCCCACTGTTCGTCGGAGAGGGCGGCGGGGTCCCGCGGGTACGGCACGTGGGCCTGTCCGCCGTAGTGGAACTCGACCTCCTCGCGGGGGCCGCACCACGGGCATTCGATGAGTTGCACGCGAGCTCCTGCGGATCAGTGAGCCACGGCGGCGGCGCCGTGCTCGTCGACGAGGGCGCCGGTGACGAACCGGTCGAGCGCGAACGGCGCCACGTACGGGTGCGGCTCGCCGGTGGCGACGGTCTCGGCCAGGCACCAGCCGATGCCGGGGGTGGCCTTGAAGCCGCCGGTCCCCCAGCCGCAGTTGAGGTAGAGGTTCTCGAAGGGGGTGCGGCCGGCGATCGGCGACGCGTCCGGGCTGGTGTCGACGATGCCGGCCCAGCTGCGCAGCAGGTGCGCGCGGGCGAAGACCGGGAACAACTCCACCGCGGCGGCCATCTGCCGTTCGATGATGTGGAAGGCGCCGCGCTGGCCGTAGCCGTTGTACGAGTCGACGCCGGCGCCCATCACCAGCTCGCCCTTGTGCGCCTGGGAGACGTAGACGTGCACCGCGTTCGACATCACGATCGTCGGGTGCACCGGCTCCAGCAGCTCGGAGACCAGGGCCTGCAGGGGGTGGCTCTGGATCGGCACCCGGAAGCCGAGCATGTCGGTGAGCACGGTGGTGTGGCCGGCGGCGCAGAGCAGCACCCGGCCGGCGGCGATGTCGCCTCGCGTCGTGCGTACCCCGGTGACCTGATCGCCGGCGGTGTCGAATCCGGTGACCTCGCAGTCCTGGATCAGGTCGATGCCGGCCTGATCGATCCGCCGGGCGAAGCCCCAGGCGACGTAGTCGTGCTTGGCGATGCCGGCCCGCGGCTGATAGGTGGCGCCCAGCACCGGGTAACGGATGTCGGCCGATGTGTTGACGATCGGGCAGATCTTGCGCACCTCGTCCGGGCCGAGCCATTCGGCGTCGATCCCGTTGAGCTTGTTCGCCTCCACCCGGCGCACGCTGTCCCGGACGTCCTGCAGGTTGTGCGCGAGGTTGAGCACACCCCGCTGGCTGAACAGGATCGGGTAGCCCAGGTCGTCCTCCAGGCCCTCCCAGAGCTTCAGCGCGTGCTCGTAGATCGCCGTGCTCTCGTCCCACAGGTAGTTCGAGCGGATCAGCGTGGTGTTGCGAGCCATGTTCCCGCCGGCCAGCCAGCCCTTCTCGAGCACCGCGACGTTGGTGATGCCGTGGTTCTTGGCCAGGTAGTGCGCGGTCGCCAGGCCGTGCCCGCCCCCGCCGACGATCACCACGTCGTAGGAGCGTCGCGGCTCCGGATTGCGCCAGAGGAAGTCCGGGTGTTCGGGCAGATCAGCGCCGGGGGAACGCGGTGTCATCGGGCGATGATATCGGCGAGGTTCGGCGGCGGAGACGCACCGCCACCACGACGATCGCCAGGACGGCGAAGACGCCGAGCCCGATCGCCCCCCACCACCGCCACACCGGCTCGTCCTGATTCGCCGCCGACATGGGCGCCGCCTGCGCCGGGGCGGATTGGGCCGCTCTGGCCCGCACCTCGACGGTCGCCGTGCTGGTGAACGGGGCCGGCGCGCGGACCGTCACCCGCCAGCTTCCGGCGGCCAGGATCGGGCCGCTGCTGTAGAAGCCCTGCCCCTCGCCGGCCGGTTCGAGTTGCAGCGGTCCGACCGTCCGCCCGCCCTCGGCGGTGGCGGTGAGCACCAGCCGGACCAGCTCGTCCAGCCGGTGCCCGTCGGCGTGCCGGGCCTGCACGGTGACGCCGGTGGCGCCGTCGCCGGCCACCTCCAGCTTCAGTTTTCCGTCGTGCGCCCAGGCCGGGCCCGGTGCCGGCAGGATCGCCAGCACCAGGCCCAGCAGGACGGCAGCTCCGCGGATGCGCATCGTCAGAGCGGACGGTCCGGGGAGATCCGGGTGGGATCCCCGGCGAGCCGGCCGGCGCCGGTGACCGGTTTGCCGGCGTTCGCCCGCGCCCCGGCCTTGCTCGCCGTGCCGCCCAGCCGCACGATCATCGCGTCGGCGTCCCGGACCAGGGTGTCCCGGACGTCCGTGTCGGTGACCAGTGCTGCGTTGGTGGCGAGCGCCTTGAGCGCGGTCAACTGCTGGATCGCCCGCTTGTCGTTGCCGGCCGCCTCCGAGGCGCGGGCCGCGTCCAGCTTGTTGGACAACTGCCGATGCGCCGCGGTGGAGAGCCGTCCGGTCGCCTTGAAGCGGTCCAGCAGGTTCTGCATGTCCCGGAACGAGGTGGTGACGAAGAACCGGACCGTGGTCGAGGTGCTGTTCCCCGCCTTGTCGGTCGCGGTCGCGGTCAGCTCGTGCAGGCCGAGTGGCAGCTCGTACAGCGACTGGAGGGCGCCGTTGGTGTAGGCCCGCCCGTCCAGGGTGGCCGCCGTGGTCGCGATGCCGGAGGTCGGGTCGACCGCCTGCCACGAGATCCGGACGTCCTGGCTGTCACCGTAGAGCTGACCGTCGGCCAGCCCGGAGACCAGCAGGGTCGGCTTGCTGCCGTCGATCCGGACGACCGCCGACTTGAGCGTCTCGGCGTTGCCGGCCTTGTCGGTGGCCCGGTAGAGCAGCTCGTGCTGCCCGTCCCCGGTGATGTCCACCGGCGCGGTGTACGCCGTCCAGGCGCCGCCGTCCAGCGACCACTCCAGCAGCCCCACCCCGGATCCGGCATCGGCCGAGGTCAGCACCACCGGGACGGTCCCGTCGTGCCAGCCGTTGTCGTTGGCCGGCGCGAACTGTGCCGTCGTGACCGGAGCCGTACCGTCGATCTTGACGGCGACCGACTTGGTCGCCTCCACGTTCCCGGCGGCGTCGGTCGACCGGAACCGCACCTCATGGTTGCCGTCGCCGGCGACGACGATCGGGGCGGTGTACGCGGTCCACGCGGTGGCGCCGTCCAGCTGATACTCGGTGCTCGCCTCCTCGTCGTCCGCGGTCAGGGTGACCGTGACGTCGCCGGTGTACCAGCCCTCGACCGGCGTTCCGGACACCTCGGCGGCGGTCACCGGCGCGGTGGTGTCGCTGTCCCCGGTGCCGATCCGGAAGTAGTCGAACGACACCGTCTTCGACGCGGTCTGCGCCGCGCCGAGGCTGAACAGCCCCACCTTCGGGGTGGCACCGACCGCGGCGTTGGTCAGCGGCTCGAACGACGTCCATTCCGTGCCGTCGGCCGAATAGGAGGCGGTGTAGGTGTTCCCCACCTTGGCCACCCGCAGGTGCCACACCGCCGACGTCAGGTTGCCGAGCTGCGGTTGCGGATTCTGCACCACCGCGCCGATCTCGCTGCGGAACTCGATCCGCCGGCTGACCGGCTGGCCCGCGGTGTTGTCCAGGACGAAGTCCAGCTTGACGTAGTTGTCGTCGTCGCCGTACACGAGCAGCCCGGCCTGCTGGTACTGCTCGTTCAGCAGGCTGCCGTCGACCTTCGTCTCCACGGTCCAGTCACCGGACGGCGTGTCCTGCAGGATGAAGTTCGTCGGCCCGGTGTTGCTCCCGGTGTAGATGTCGCCGTTCGGCACGTCGATCCGCAACGCCCCGCCGGTGACCCGGTAGGTCGCCGGGTCCTCCCGGACGATCGCGTCCCACCGGCACTTGTCCAGCGCGTCGCCGGTGAACTCGTCCGACGGCGCCACCGGTTCCGCCGGGGCGTCCGGCGTGAACTGGAACCAGTCGAAGACCGCGTCCACCACCGGCGCGGTGGTGCCGCCGTTGAGGGCGAAGACCCCGACACGCGGGTTCGCGATGCCGGCCAGCGCGGCGGAGCGGCCGACCGGGGTGAAGGTCTGTCCGTCGCCGGAGGCCTCCGCCGTCAGGTTCGTCCCGTCGCTGGTCAACCGCAGATAGATCACGTCACCGGCGGGCGCCGCGGTGCTGTCGCCGCCCTCGTTGCGCGGGACCGCGGCGGTCTCCCGGATGAACTCCACCGTGCGCGAGCCGTTGAAGAGCAGGTCGAGCTTGGCGTAGTTGTCGTCGTCGCCGTACACGATCAGGCCGGCCTGCTGATAGTTCGCGGTGACCGGCACGGCGACCTTCGTGGTGGCCTGCCAGGCGCCACCGGGCGCCGGTTGCAGGACCAGGTTGGTGGCGTCGTTGCGGGTGCCGTAGAGGTCGCCCGCGGCGGTCGGCAGGCGCAGCGTCCCGTCGGCGACCGAGAAGGTCTGGTTCTCCCGGACCACCGACCAGCGGCCGCGGTTCAGCGCGGTGCCCAGGAAGTCGTCCGAACGCGCACCGAAGCAGGCGGTGTTCGGCGCGTCCACCGTGATCGGCACGTTGGCATACGCCTTGGCGCCGCGGCTGTCGGTCACCGTCAGGGTGGCGGTGAAGTCGCCGGGCACCCGGTAGACGTGATCGGCGTCCAGCGTGTCCGCGGTGCCGCCGTCGCCGAAGTCCCAGGCGTACGCCAGCGGGGTGTCGCCCTCGGCGTCGGTGGCCGTGCCGTCGAAGGCGACGGCGAGTGGCGCCGTGCCGGTTGTCGGTGTGGCGACGGCGCTGACCTGCGGCGGCGCGTTCTCGGTGATGCCCCGCCCGAGGAAGTCCATCCAGTTCACGTTGACTATGGAGCCCGCCCCGCCGGCCGGGTCCCGGGCGACGAAGAACAGCGAACTCGTGTCGGCGGCGGTGACCGGCGCCGTGACGTCCACCCAGTTCTGCCACCCGCCGGTGCCCGGCACGGTGGCCGTGGCGACCAGCGGTCCGTCGGCGGCGTTCGCGCGCACCTCGATCCGCGCGCCGGCGGCGGCCGAGGCGACGCGGAAGCGGATCGAGTCGATGCCGGTCAGGTCGGCCGGATCGAGCGACCACCAGTCCCCGTCCTCGATGAAGCCGATGTTCTGACCGCCGCCGGCCGGGTCGGTGGTGGTCTCCCGCTGCACGCCCGGGTCGCCGCCGCCGGTCGCGCCGGCCACCCGTCCGGTCGCGGTGTAGTACTCGGCCTGCTTGCGCTTGGGCTGCAGCTTCTCGATCGCGCGCCCGGTGAGCGGCTCGGCGCCACCGGTGCCGCCGTCGTCGGTGTAGGTCGCCTCGAAGAGGGCGAAGACGTTCGCCTCGGCGCCGTGCCCGGAGGCGAGCGCGGTCTGCACGGTGCCGGTGCAGCCGGTGTGCTGCTCCAGCGGGTGGGCGTGCTCGTCGTGGCCGAGCAGCACCTGCAGCCGCACCCGGTCGCAGTCGATCTCGCCGTCCTCCGGGTCGGTCACCGTGACCGTGTACTTGACCTGGTCGCCCCACTCGAAGAAGCCGCCGGCCGGCGGGAACTCGATGGTCACCGTCGGCGCGGTGTTGCCGACCGTCACGAGCACGTTCGCCACCGCGGTGCGGCCCTTGGGGTTGGTGACGGTGAGCTGCGCGGTGTAGTTGCCCGCCTCGGTGTACGTGTGGGTGGGGTTGGGCTCGGCCGAGGTTCCGCCATCGCCGAACGCCCAGGCGAAGGTCAGGGCGCCGCCGTCCGGATCGCGGGAGCCGGCGCTGGAGAACCGCGCGGTCAGCGGCACCGGCCCGGAGGTCGGGGTGGCGCTCGCCGCGGCGAGCGGGGCCCGGTCACCGGCGACGTAGTCGATCCGGTAGACCCCGGAGTCGTCGTTGTCGCCGCCGAAGCCGCTGCCCCACTCGATCATGTACATCGCGCCGTCCGGGCCGAACTCGAAGTCCATCGGACGGATGAAGCTCATGCCGGTCAGCAGCTGGTTGATGTCGACCAGGGACCGGCCGTCGGCGGTCATCTGCATCGTGTACATCTTCGACTGGTTCCACTCGCCGAACATCGCCTTGCCGTCGAAGTAGGCCGGCCACTTGCGCTCGGAGGTCAGCTCCGCGTCGTACCGGTAGACCGGACCGCCCATCGGCGCGCCGCCGCCGCCGATCTCCGGGAAGCGCGGGTTGCCGCCATAGTCATAGTCCACCGTGGCGCTGACGGCCGGCGGCAGCGTGGTCAGGCCGGTGTTGTTGGGCGAGTTGTTCACCGGCGCCGCGCAGTTGAACTGTGCCCCGCTCGGCCCGGACGGGAACTGGTAGTCGTTGTAGGCATAGTTGGCGCCCGTGCAGTACGGCCATCCGAAGTTGCCGGCGGCGGCGACTGCGTTCCACTCCACCGTGCCCTCGGGTCCCCGGTTGGGGTTGGGCGCACCCGCGTCGGGGCCGTAGTCGGCGACGTAGAGGGTGTCGGTGGCCGGGTCGACGCCGATGCGGAACGGGTTGCGGAAGCCCATCGCATAGATCTCCGGGCGGGTGCGCGCGGTGCCCGGCGCGAAGAGGTTGCCCGCCGGGACGGTGTAGGTCCCGTCGTCCTCCGGGTGCACCCGCAGCACCTTGCCGCGCAGGTCGTTGGTGTTGCCGGAACTCCGCTGGGCGTCGTAGTCCTGCCGCCCGGGCCGCTCGTCGATCGGGGTGAACGCGTCCGACTCGAACGGGTTCGTGTTGTCACCGGTGGCCAGATAGAGATTGCCGGCCCGGTCAAAGGTCATGCTGCCGCCGGCGTGGCAGCAGGTGTTGCGCTGGGTGTCGACCTGCAGGACGACCTTCTCGCTGGCCACGTCGATGGTGTCGCCGGTGACGGTGAACCGGGACAGCAGGTTGCGGGCCACTCCGTCGTTACGGGCGTAATACAGATAGACCCAGCCGTTGTCGGCGAAGTCCGGGTCGAGCCGGATGCCGATCAGGCCGTCCTCGTTCCCGGTGAAAACATCAAGGTCAACCGCGGTCACCGTACGCCCGGTGTCCGGCTTGACGATCTGCACGCGGCCGTCGCGCTCCACGTAGAACACCCGGCCGTCCGCGGCGACGTCGAGCTCCATCGGGTTGCTGGTGTTCGCGTCCAGCGTGACCTTCTCGAAGCTCGGGGTCAGCGAGGCGCCGCAGTCGGCGTCCAGCACTCCCGCGGCGGTCTGGATGCCGCCGAGCAGGTGGGCGAGGAACTGCGGATCGGCGTACGACTCCTGGGTGTGGCCGCCGCCGGTGTACCAGGTCCGGCCGCCGTCGTAGTCCCGGCACCACGCGGTCGGGTGGTCCTGGCCCATCGCGCCCGCGCCCGGGGTGTAGCTGGTCTCGTCCAGGCTGGCCAGCACGTGCACGTCGCCGCGCGGGTTGGACTGGAAGTTGTACCACTCGTCGAACCGGGACCAGCGCTCCGGCAGGTCGGCCGTGGACGGATGGGCGGGGTCCTCCACCTTCACCGTGGCCTGCTGGTTGGCGGGGTGGCTGGCGAAATACGCGCCGACCAGTTCGCCGTACCAGGGCCAGCTGTACTCGGTGTCGGAGGCGGCGTGGATGCCCGCGTATCCGCCGCCGGCCTGGATGTAGCGCTCGAAGGCCGACTGCTGGCCGGGGTCGAGCACGTCTCCGGTGGTGGAGAGCCAGATCACCGCCCGATACTTGGCGAGGTTGGCGTCGGTGAACGCGGCACCGTCCTCAGTGGCGTCGACGGTGAAGCCGTGGTCCGCGCCGAGCTGCCGGATTGCGGCGATACCGGCCGGAATGGAGTCGTGCCGGAAGGCGGCGGTCTTGGAGAAGACCAGCACCGAGTACGGGTCGGCGGCGGCCGGAGCGGCCACTGGGGCAGCCTGCGCCGCCGCCGGTGTGCCGGCCAGAACCGTGGTCATGAGGGCGAACGAGAGCAGGATGGCGGTAAGCAGGCGTGGACGGGACACGTGTTCTCCTTGTCCTGGGTGGACAGCGGTTCCCGGGCCGGCCCGCCGAGGCCATCCGGTCCCGATCCGCAGGCGTGCCACGGCCACGCATCGAGATTTGTTTATTGCTTGTACAAACCTCGTGGGTGGCCACGTTTCGAGCAAGAGTTGAGCATGTAACGGTTTGATAACCCGATCAGTCCTCGCACTGCAGGCTCAGCTCGATCGCCTGGGACGCGGCCGCCGGGTCGTCGGCGTCGACCACCGCCAGCAGCCGCAGCCCGCCGGGCGTCGTTTCGCGCACCGCCAGGCCCTCGACCTTGGCAACGGCTCCGGACAGCAGCGGCAAACCGGCGACCGCGACGACGGCCTGATCGTCGAGCAGGGCCACCACTGCGCCGACCACCGGGCCGTCGTCCACCGCGTTCGGCGTGTCCTCCGCGGCCGCGCTGAGAAGGATCCGCCCGTCCGCGAGCGCCACCGCGTCGGTCACCGCCAGCGCGACGTGACCCACGGATCCCAGGTCGTAGTGGCGCACGCCGGTGACCCCGATCAGGTCTGCGTCCGCGCCCGCCAGCGCGGCGAGCAATCGGGCGAGATCGACGTCGACGCTGGCCGTGGGCACGCCGGCCGCGGCGTTGCCGCGCTGGAACCACCGCAACCGGTCGCCCACCTGACATGCGCCTTCCAGGTTCAACCGCGCGACTTCGAGACCGAGCCGGGCGGCGACCCGCTCGTACAGCGAAGTCAGATCGGCCACCACGAAAGCCGGACCGTCCGGGCCGAGCGTCACCAGCGATGCTCGCATCCGGGCGGCGGTCGATCCGGAGCCGAGCAGCAGGACCCCCGATCCCCCATCGGCGGTGACCGGACAGGCCGCCTCGAAGTCGGGCTTCAGGTGCTTCGTGCCCGCGGCCGAGCTGAACGTCTCCAGGCCGTCGACCGGATCGACCACCCGCACAGCGGTCACCGAGTCCGGGCGCCACCAGGCGGCGTGGGTGGCATCGTCCTGCACGACCAGCCACCCGTCGCCGAAGGCGGCGATCGCCGAGGCGGCGCGCACCGGCGAGCCGTCGTCGAAGGACAGGCGAGAGATGCCATCCACCCGCACTCGCACGAGGACTCCCCTCAGTCACGCACTCCGACCGGCACCGGCCGGTGTCAGACGACCATACGGGCGGCGAGCCGGTCGACGCGGTAGATCCGGCGGCCGTCGACCCAGAGCCAGCACCGGGCGAACACGGTCCGGTCGCGGATCTCCAAAATCTCCAGCTCGACCGTCAGCAGGCGGTCGGTGGGCACGATCTGGCCGCGATAGGACCACTTCAGCGGCTCGTCGAGCGCCACCGGCTCGAAGCGTGCGCCGGGCAGGTCCGCGCCGATGCCGCGGTCGATCAGGTACCACTGCAGCAGCTGGCACATCGCCTCGACGCCGAGTGAGCCGGGCATGACCGGGTCCTGGAAGAAGTGGGCCTTGAAGAACCAGGCGCCGGCATCCACGTCCTTCTCGGCGCGCAGCCGGCCGAGCCCGGCCGCCCCGCCCTCCGGCCAGTAGCCGGTGATCCGGTCGAGCATGGTGAGCATCGGGCCGGCGGAATGGTGGAACGCCGATCGGTGCTCCGAAACAGCGGTCAGGCCGGCGCGCTCGGCCGGCGTCGGGGGCAGGCCGGGCTGTTGCGCGAAGGCCGTGGTGAGGAAGTATCCGAACACGGCGGTGCCGCTCAGCAGCGGCTCGGTGTCCGCGTGGCACTCGATCCGGAAGGTTTCGATGATCATTCCGGCGGCCCGGGACACGTCCGTGAGCTCGGCGCGGGTGCGGATGACGCGGGTTCCCGGCCGCACCTCACGCCGCAGTCGCAGGTCGCCGTCGAGGTTGCGGAACAGCAGCTCCGCGTCGATCTGCACCGGGCTGCCGACATGACAGCCCAGCCAGCCGCAGGGTTGCAGGGCGACCTCCATCAGGGCGGCCGCCGGCATGGTGTGGTCGGCGAAGAACCAGGCCTCCTCGGGCACGTCGTACTCCGCGACGACCGCGCTGCCGATCGCCATGCCCTGATAGGGACCTTCGACCGCGGTGACCCGGCTCATGAACAGATACGGCGGCCCGGGCAGGCGCGGTCCGCGGCGGGTACCGGAGAAGGCCTCGGCCATCGGCCCGAGCGCGTCCGTCGGCCGCCCCCAGGCACAGGCCAGCAGCGAGGCGTAGCCGAGCGGCAGATCACCGATCCGGCCGACGGGCCGCTCCTCGCGGTGCCCGGCGAGCCCGCCGAGCGTGGGCAGCGGCTCGGGCCGCGCGGTCCGTTGCACGGCGGGCGGGCCGAGGTGCCGCCAGTGCTCGAGCGGCCAGTCCGGCACCAGCCGCACGGCGCAGTCGGCGACGTGCAGGGCCTTCACGCCGTCGACGGTGACCAGCACATCCGCGACGACCGCCGGAAACGGGCCGGCCGAGATCTCGGAGACGAAGACCTCATAGGTCAGCGTGCGGCTGTCCGGGGTGACCTGGCTGCGGCAGCGCATCCGGGCGGCGCGCCCGGGATCCGGCTCGAACCGCCAGCCGTCCCGGTCGATGGTGTGGCCGGCGGCGGCCAGATAGAACGAGACGGCCTGGAAGCAGGCCTCCGACATGAGGGTGCCGGGCATGCAGGGGTCGTTGTGGAAGTGGCCGTCGAAGAACCAGTCGTCCGGGCCGACCGCGGTTTCGGCTCGGAGATACCCGCGCCCGGGGTCGAAGACGGGCACCTCGTCGAGCAGGCGCAGCCGTCCCGATCCGATGCGCGGGGTTCGCACGTGGGCGCGGGTCGCCTCCCATCCGGGGCCGAAACACTCGTCGGGGCGGCCGGCCGCGAAGGCGCCGACCGCGTTGGAGTCGAAGGCGGCCGGTGATGCGGTTTCGGGCGGGCGGAGGGCGGCCGCATCCCAGAGCACACCCGCGCCGCGGCTGAGCTCTTCGTCGGTGAAGAACCCCGCTTGGCCGTTGCGCACGGTCAGCAGGAGAGCGTCGCCCACGTGGCAGTCGTACTCGAAGAAGAAGAGCCGGATCGGACCGTGCGCGACGTGGCCGACGACCCGGATCTCGAAGCGCAGGGTCTGGCCCGGTCCGGGCGGCGGGCCGTGGAACGTCACGTCGCTGCCGAGCAGGCGATAGACCCGCTCGCCCCGGTTGTGCAGGTCGGCGCCGAGCCAGCTGATCAGCAGCAGATCGGCCTGGCCGGCCTCGACGACCAGGCCGGCGGGCATGCGGCCGGCGGGATCGAGGTACCAGGAGTCGTGGTGCACGTCGGTCTCGGTCCAGATGACGCCCTTGCCCAGCCCACCCGGCACGGCGTCGATGCCGAGGACGCGATCGGCGAGCAGCAGGGGCGGCCCCGGCATCCGGGTCTGCCGCACGTCGGCGTCCTGTGCGGCGAACGCGGGTCCGAACACCTCGGAGATCCGGCCGTGCGCCAGGTGTTCGAGCTGCGCGCGGTCGAACCGAGGTCCGGGGAAGCCCGCCGGGGCCTCGGTGTGGACGAGCGCGGCGATGGCCGCGGCTCGGCCGCTCAGGAATCGAGCGTGCGCGGCGGCCTGGATCTCCAGGTACTGGTGGTGCGCGGCCGTGACGGCGGTCCGCCAGGCCACCGCGGGCGAGACCGGCTCTGTCGTTTCCGCCGGCATCGGCCGGAGGTCCGGTGCGGGTTCCATCACCTCGAACAGGACCGGGGCGGGGAGCCGCCGGGGCAGGCGGACCGTGGTCCCGGCCGCGGGCGCGGACCGGGCGAAATAGGCCGGCAGCGCATCGTGCCGCACCGGTACGCCGGCGGCGGCCAGCTCCGCGACAGCCATCGACAGCGACCACACGCCCTGGCCCGGCAGGGCGTCCAGGGCCACCGCGACATGCTCCCGGTCCCGGAGGATCCGGCGGATCCAGCCCGTGCACTGGGCCGCCGGGCCCTGCTCGACGAAGACGCGGACGCCGTCCTGCCAGGCGCGTTCGATGAGGTGGGGGAAGTCGACGGGCGCCATCATCTGCTCGGTGATCGCGTCGGCGGCCGACTCCTCGGTCGGGTGATACCAGTCGCCGGTCGCGCCGCGATAGAACCGGATGCCCGGCACGCTCGTCGTGGGCCGGCGGTGCAGGGCACGCCAGCGGTCGCGCAGCTCGGCCACCTCGGGCACGTGCGCCACCAGGTAGTCCAGCCGGATGCGGGAGGCCGGGTCGAAGCGTTCGGCGAACGTTGTGCAGGCCTTTTCCTCGCCGGAGACCACGCACGTCCCGGGGGCACAGACCGCGGACAGGTGCACGGCCGGCTCGTCCTCGACCATGGCTCGCACCTGTTCCGGGTCCGCCGCGAGGAGGTAGCCGGCCCAGCGCTCGCCGGCGATGCCGTGGCGTGCCCAGAATCGGCGCACCGCGCGCAGCTCGCCGCTGAGATCGTGCGCGAACACTCCGTCGGCGCGGGCGTCGGCGGCCATGGCCGGCACGTCGTTCCACGCGCCCAGCGCGACGAGGGCGGCCGACTCCCCGGCGGAGAACCCGAGCGCCGCCCGCGGTTCGATGCCCAGCACCTCGCGGGAGATTCGGGTGTGCAGGGTCGAGAGAGAGCCGACCGCGAGGATCTGGTCCAGGAGCTCGTGCGCCGCACGGCCGTCGTGGAGCCCGCCGGTCGCGAGGGGGGCGAACGCCAGCGCGAGGTCGGAGCCCATGCCGGGGTAGAAAGACGAGCCCTCGGTGTAGACGAATGCCGTCTCGCCGCCGATCGGGGTCTCGCGGAAGGCCACGCCGGGCGGGCGCAGCGCCTCGCCGCCCAGCCAGGCACGCGCGGCGTCGAGCTGGGCGGCCAGGTGGGCGGGGTCGCGGGCGAGGACGGCCAGCCGCGCCGGACCGGTGTCGCTCTCCACGCCGGCCAGCACATCGGACCTGTTCGCCCCCGAGTAGACGTGCAGCCTGGGCACCGGGTCCGGCGCCCACGGCTCGGCATCGGCGGCGCGCAGGCGAACCCGGGCGGGTGCGGCGCCGAGCACGGGCGTGACGACGTCGACCGTCGTCACGCCGGGGTGCGGCTCGGCGGCCTGTCCCGCCCGCGGCCGGGCCCGGTGCCGCAGTGCGAATGCCGCGGCCGCGACGTCGAGCAGGCCGGCGGCGGCGTGCGGCGCACCGAGAAGACCGGTCGGGAAGGCGTCGGCCGGGTCTTCGCCGCCGATCAGGGCGATGATCCGATCGCCGTCCCGGCACGCGTCGTCGCGGCGTTTGAGCACGAGGACGACCGCCGCGTCGATCGGCTTCGCGGTCCGGCCCAACTGGGTCAGGGCGGCGCGGTGCACGGGTTCGTCGGAGAGGTCGACCGCGCCGACGAGCGCGGCGTCGACCTCGCCGGCCCGCAGCGCCCGCGTCGCCAGCTCCAGGGCCGCGATTCCGGAGGCTTCCTCGGCGCTGACGGCGAAGCCCGGCCCGGACAGCCCGAGCTGCCCGCCGATGCGGTTGGCGGCGATGTTCGCCATGGCGCCCAGCACGCGGGCGGCGGTGAGCGGCGGGCTGAACTCGTCGCCGGCCCCGAGGCGCCGGCGGGCGTGCGCTCGAGCGACCTCGGGATCGCAGCCCAGGCCCACCAGCACGGCCGTGCGCTCCGGCGGAAGGTCGAGGCCGCGGACGGCGTCGCGGGCGGCTTCCAGCACCAGGATCTGCTGGCCCAGCGTCTCACCGAGATCGTGCGGCGGGTAGCGCAGGCCGTCCAGCACGACCTCGATGGCGTCCGGCGCCGCACCGGGCGGCGACCCGCTCAGCACGGCGTCCCGGAGCCCGTCGGCGTCCGTGTCCCCGAGGCGGGCGCCGATCGCGACGATCGCGATGTCCGGCGGAAGGCCGGGCATCGCGACGCTGAACGCCGGCGTGCCGTCGAACGCCTCGACGATCAGGTGCGCGTTGTTGCCGCCGAATCCGAAGGCACTGATCGCCGCGCGCCGCCGCGGTCCGGTCCACGGTTCGTTGGAGCGGAGCAGCCGCAGCGGCCCGGCCCGCAGTTCGTCGATCGGGTCGGTGGCGCCGGCCGTCGCGGGGAGCGTCCCGTGGTCGATCGCGCCGAGCAGCTTCAGCAGCCCGGCCGCGCCGGAGGCGGTCAGCAGGTGGCCGACGTTCGACTTCGCCGACCCGATCGGCAGTGGTTCCACCCGTCCCCCGAAACACTCGGCGGACGACCGGGCCTCCACGGCGTCGCCGACCGGTGTGCCCGTGGCATGGCATTCCAGCAGTTCCACCGTCTCCGGATCACAACCCGCCGACCGGTACGCCGCGCGCATGGCGCGAATCTGACCCGCCTCCGCCGGCACCAGGAACCCGCCGGTGCGGCCGTCGTTCGACAGGCCGATGCCGCGCACGACGCCGAGCACCGGCACGCCGGCGGCCACCGCGTCGCGCAGCCGCATGAACGCGAGCAGGGCCGCGCCCTCGGCCGGGATCAGCCCGTCGGCCGCACGGTGGAACGGCCGGCTGCGGCCGGACGGGCTCAACGCGCCCAGAGCCTGGAACCCGGAGTCGATGATCAGCCCGTCGCAGCCGCTCACCGCACCGGCCAGCATCAGGTCGGCCGTGCCGTCGTGCAGCCGGTCACAGGCGATCTTGATGGCGTACAGCGCGGAGGCGCAGGCCGCGTCGAGGGCGAGGGACCCGCCTCCCAGCCCGAGGGCGGTCGCCACGGTGTGCGCCCACATCCCCGAGCAGAAGCGGGCCGGCGGGTCGGTCCGGTCCGGCTGGTCGCCCAGCCAGACCCTTTCCGCGTACGCGGCCAGGCTCCGACTGGGATATCCCAGGTTGCCCAGGATCAGCCCGCTGCGCGCCGGGCGCGCGTGGTCACCGGCCTCGCGTAGAGCCGCCCGTCCGGCGTGCAGAACCCACTGCAACGCCGGGTCGTACGCGGCGACGTCTCCGGACGCGGTCGCGAAGCCGTCCGGCTCGAAGACCTCGGTGAAGCCCCGGACCAGACCGGCCGTCGGGCCGGCGCCGAGCGAGCCCGGCGGCAGCCGCCAGTCCTCCTCCCGCACCGCGTCGAGGTCGACCCGGGCGGCCGCGATGTTGCGCCAGAACTGCTCGGGGCTCAGCGCTCCGGGCAGCACGCAACCGCGCCCGACGATCGCGATCGGCTCGAAGCCCGGCTCGGTCACGCGCGGCCCGCCGGCGCCAGGTCGGGACGCCGGATCAGGCTGACACCGAGCAACTCGGTGCGCGCCTCGCCGTCCTCGTCGAGCAGCGCGATGTCGCAGCGCGCCTCGTCGGTGGCGACGGCCCCGGCGCGCACGAGGCAGCGCAACGCCGCCGGGGCCGGTCCCGGGCGGTGGACCTGCACCGCGTCGACGCTCATCGGCAGTGTCGCGGCGCCGGTGGCGTGCCGGACCCACAGAACCGCGGCCTGCAGCGCGCCGTCGACGGCGGCCGGGTCCGTCCACCACGCAGCATCGGGCCAACCGGCCGCCCGCGCGCCGACGACCTGCGCCTCGGCGCCGTGCCGGGACAGTCCGTGCACCTGTCGCAGCACCTGGAATCGAGGACCGTGGAACAACGCGGCTTCGTCGTAGACGGACGATCCGGTGAACGGCTCCAGGTCGGTCGGCGCGGTCCAGGTGCGCGGGCGTTCCGGGGCGGCGAGCCGGGCCCGGTAGTGGTTTCCGATGCGCAGTTCGTCGTCCGGCGTGGCCTCGACGGTGAAGCGGTGACCGCGCGTAGCCAGGTCGGGCAGCTCGATCCGGTGGAGCACCCGGATGCCGGCCAGGGCGGCCGGGCGGCCCGGGTGGCGCGCCTGCCCGGCGGCGGCGAACCACTCCACCGCCATGGCCACCGGAAGGACCGGCACGCCGGCCGGTGCGTGGTCGGCCAGGAAGCCGTGCGTGCGCGCGTCGACCGAAAATTCGGCGGCGAGCCGTGGCCGGCCCGCGGCGGCGAAATCACCGCCGGCGATGAGCACCTGGGCCGCGTCGCCGGGCGTGCTCACCTCCGCGACGAAGGCCCGCGCGCCCGCGTCGAGCGGGATGAGCGGGACACCGAGGTTCGTGAAGTGCGCGGCATGCGCCGCGGTGACCATGCCCGCTTCCCACGGCCCCCAGCCGATCGCGCGGACCCGGCAGGACGGCCGCCGCCGCTGCTCGGCGTGGGCCACCTGATTGAGCACCTCGTTGGCCATCGCGTAGTCGCACTGCCCGGGGTTGCCGTAACGCGCGGCGACGGACGAGAACAGGCACAGCAGTTCCAGCGGATCGGCGGCGGTCGCGTCGAGCAGGGCGGCGAGCCCGGCGACCTTGGTGTCGTAGACGCGGTCGAACTGCTCGTCGGTCTTCGCCGCGATGGGCTTGTCGGCGAGGACTCCGGCGCCGTGCACGAGCCCGGTGACGGGACCCCACTCCCGGCGCGTGCGGGCCAGTTCGCGGTCGAGTGCGGAACGGTCGGTGACGTCGATCGCCGCGTATCGCACGGTTGTCCCGGCACGCTGGAGACCGGCGAGCGTCGCGCGCACCTCCCGGCGGGCGAGGACGGCGCGGGCCTGGGCGGTCAGGTCGGCCGGCGAGGCGGTGCGCTCGCGTGCGGCGAGCAGGTGGATGAGCGAAGGCTCGTCGCGGGCCGCCGCCAGGAACCCGGGCTCCTCGACCAGTGCCGTGCGCCCGAGGAGCAGCAGGCGTGGCCGGCTCGTCGCCGCGAGCGCGAGCATCGCGGCGGCGGTGACGCCACGCGCGCCGCCGCTGACGACGAGAACCGCGTCCTCGCCGAGGTCCGCGGGCGCGGCCGGGACGGACTCGGCCTCCCCCAGGGTCCATCGTGTTCCGTCGGCGCGCAGGCCCACGTCCGGGGTCGGCCCGCCGGTCAGCAGCTCGGCGACGATCGCGGCGGCCACCTCCGCCGGACCGCGGCCGCCGCGCTGGCAGTCGATCGCCTTGGCCGCGACCGCGGGCCACTCCTTGGCGGCGGTTCTGGTGAGCGCCGCGAAGCCGCCGAGCCAGGCGCGGTCCGGATCGGGGTCGATCAGGCCGAAGCAGCCGCCGGTGTCCTGCACGGTCACGAAGACACCGCCGCTTCCGGCCAGGCCGGCCGCCGCGGCCCGGGCGGCCCGGAACGCCTGCCGGCTCACCGCGGCGGCCTGCTCCGCCGGTGCGAGGCCGCCGAGCAGGATCACGCCGTGCGCGTCGGGTGCGGGCATGTCGTCGAGGTTCGCCGTGATGCCGTGGGCGCGGAGCTGTTCCACCACGGCGTACCCGAGGGCACTGCCGCCGTCGACGACGGCGATCGGTCCGTCTCGGAGGCCGGCCAGCGCCGACCCGGAAGCCGGTGCGGCGACCGGCTGGACCTGTAATCGGGGCAGGCCGTCACCGGCCGGCCCGGCGGACTCCGCGGCGACGCCGCCCATCACCTCGTCCAGCGTGCGGGCCCGGAACAGCTGGGCCATCTGCTCCGAATCGGTCGCCGGGAGGCCCTCCGCGCGCTCCCGGACGGCCGCGAAGATCTCCACCCGCTTGATCGAGTCGATGCCGAGGTCGCTCTCCAGATCCATGCCGCCGTCGAGCATGTCCACCGGGTAGCCGGTCTTGTCGGCCACCACGGACAGCAGCAGGGCGAGGCTCACCGGCTCGGTGGCCGCGACCGGCTCGGCGGGCGGTGGTGGTGGCAGTGGTCGCGCCACGGGATCGGGCGGACGAAGCACCGGCGACGGCGACGCGGCGCGCGGCGTCTCTAAAGGCGGCGCCTCGAAGCGTGGTGCCTCCAGGCGCGGCGCCTCCAGGCGCGGTGGCTCGGGAGCGGTCGGTCGCGGGGCGACCGGGCGCGACGGCTGCCCGGTGAAGGCGGCGAACGTGTTCTCGGCCATCTGCAGGAAGGCCTGGTGCGATTCGGCGAGGACGCGCTGGAAGTGCATATGCGCCTCGGCGGTCTGGCGCTGCATCTCCTGCAGCGCGGTCAGCCATTCGGCGCTGGGCTCGGGCTCGGTCATCGGGGCGGCAGGCTCCAGAAGGGTCGGTGGGACGGGGGCGGAAGGTGTCGATCGGATCGGGGCCGGCCGGGTTTGCTCGGGTGTGGGCGGACGGACGTAGCCCGAGCCGTTGACGCGGACCGGCATCTGCGGCCGCTTCGCTTCGGGCATCGGGGTCTCAGTCCCCGGCAACTTCGTCAGGTCCATCGCGACGCCGTGCACCGCGAGCCGGCCGAGAGCCTCGTAACACGTGGTCACACCGTCGCGGCCGCGCCGGTCGAGGCTGACCGCCAGGTGCGCCCGGCCGCCGAGAATCCGCCCGATCAACCCGGTCAGCACGGTTCCGGGACCCACCTCGACGAACGTCCGCACGCCGGCGGCGTACATCGCCTCGATCTGGTCGTGGAACAGGACCGGCGCGCCGGGATGCCGGGCGAGAGCGCGCCGGATCGACGCGGGCTCCCGCCGGTATGTCACCGCGTCGGCGTTCGCATAGACGTCGATGCGCGGCGCGGCCAGGTCGAGCGTCTCCAGGAAGTCGAGCATCGGCGCCTCGGCGGACCGCATCAGCGGGCTGTGGAAGGCGGCGGAGACCGCGAGCCGGCGCGCGGTGAGGCCGTCGGCGGAGAGCCGCGCGTGCAGTGCCTCGATCGCCCGCACGGCGCCGGAGACGACGACCTGACCGGGCGCGTTCCGGTTCGCGAGCCAGACGTCCGGGGTGGCGGAGTCCTTGATCGCCGCCTCCACGACGTCCGCGTCCGCGTCGACCGCGAGCATCGTGCCCGGCTCGGCGCCGACCCCCGCCAGCAGTTCGCCCCGGCGCCTCGCCAGGCGCAGCAGGCTCTGCGCGTCCAGGACGCCGGCCGCGTGCAGCGCGACCAGCTCGCCGAGGCTGTGGCCGGCCACGCAGTCCGGGGCGAGTCCGATCGAGGTGAGCAGCGCGAGCAGCGACAGGCTGTGCGCGGCCAGCGCCGGCTGCGCCCACCGGGTGTCGGTGAGCCGGCGTTGCTGCGCCGCGCGCTGCTCGTCGGTGAAGACCGGCGGCGGGAAGACCACGTCGGCCAGGTCGGGGCCGGCCGCGAAGTCCCAGACGTCCTGGGCGGCCGGCAGGGCCAGGGCGATCTCGGCGCCCATCCCGACGTACTGCGAGCCCTGGCCGGGGAAGACGAACGCGATCCGGCCGGGGTCGGCGGGTCCGCACGCATAGCAGACGCCGCCGGGAAGGGTGAACGGCACGCCGGGTTGCCGGGCGATCACCTCGGCGGCCCGGCCGAGCTTCTGCCGGCGATCGTCGTCGTCGCTCGCCACCAGGGCCAGCCGGTGCGGATCGGCGGCTTCGAACCGGTCGGCGGCGACCAGGTCCTCCGGCGAGCCGGCGCTGAGCAGGACGAGCTCGCCGGCGCCGGTCCGGATCCGGGCCGGCGCGTCGCCGTCGCGATGCTCTTCCATCGTGACGTGGAAGTTGGCGCCGCCGAAGCCGAAGCTGGAGACCGATGCCCGCCGCGCGTGCGACGCGCGCCGGGTCCACGGCCGCGCGACCGTGTTCAGATAGAACGGGCTGTCCTCGATGCCGAGGCCGGGATGGGGTTCGCGCACCTTGATGGTCGGCGGAAGCGTCCGCTGGTGCAGGGCCAGCACCGTCTTGACCAGCCCGGCCGCGCCCGCGGCCGCCTTGGTGTGCCCGATCTGCGACTTGACGCTGCCGAGCGCGCACCAGCCGCTGTCGGAGCGCCCGGTCTCGCCGAAGACCCGGCGCAACGACTCGAACTCGGCGGCGTCTCCGGCGCGAGTCGCGGTGCCGTGCGCCTCGACCAGATCGACCGTGTCCGGGCCGTATCCCGCGGCCTCGTAGGCCCGCCGCAGGGCCCGCACCTGGCCGGTGGCCATCGGCGCGTAGATGGCGCCGCCGCGGCCGTCCGAGGAGGTGCCGAGCCCGCGAATCACGGCGTAGACGCGGTCACCGTCGCGCTCGGCGGCGTCCAGGCGCTTGAGACCCAGCATCGCCAGGCCCTCGCCGAGCAGCGTGCCGTCGGCGTCCGCGGCGAACGGGCGCGCGTCACCGGTCGGCGAGAGCGCCGGGGTCTTGCTGAAGCACACGTACATCAGCGGGTTGTTCGTCGCGTCCACCCCGCCGGTGACGACCAGGTCCGCCTGGCCCAGAGCCAGCTCGTTGGCCGCGGCCGCCACCGCCGCGAGCGAGCTGGCGCAGGCGGCGTCCACGGTGCAGTTGGTGCCGTGCAGGTCGAGGCGGTTGGCGATCCGGCCGGCGACCACGTTCGACAGCAGGCCGGGGAACGAGTCCTCCTGCCACGGCACGTACTGCTCGCTGATCCGATCGCAGATCCGCAGCGCCTCGGCCTCCCCGATGCCCTGCTCGTGCAGGGCCTTGAGCCACAGCGGACGCTGGATCCGCGCGTCCATCGTGCCCACCCGGCTGAGGGTGGAGCTGCCCAGGATGACGCTGACGCGTTCCCGGTCGAGTGGGCCGGCCAGGTTTCGGTCCAGGTCGGCCAGCAGCGCGTCGGCCACGGTGAGGCCCAGCAACTGGGCCGGGTCGATGGCCGCGAGCGTGTTCGGCGGCAGCCCGTGGGCGAGGGCGTCGAACTCGATGTCGGGCAGGAACGCGCCACGGTGGCTGTAGGTCGTGTCCGGGGTCGCCGGGTCCGGGTCGTAGAACCCGTCGGCGGGCCAGCGGCCGGGTGGCACCTCGGTGATCAGATCCCGGCCCGCGACGATGTTGCGCCAGAACTCGCCCGCGTCGCGAGAGCCGGGCATGAGGGCGGCCACCCCCACCACCGCGATCGGAATCATGGCGCTCCTCAGGACAGCAGACGTGGACGCGGCGCGAAGGCCTCCCCGGGCACCGGGACGCCGTACGAGCGCAGCTGCTGAGCGCGGGTCACCTGGGCCGCGCCCTCCAGCAGGTTGAGGGCGATCTGCACGACCGTGCGCCGCGCGGGCTGGGCGAGCGGGCTGCCCGCCACCCAGCGGTTGAACGAGCCGATCGCCGGGCCGCACCAGATCTGGAAGTCGGTCAGCCGGGTCGGCTCTCCGGTGATCGCCCAGCGGCTCGACAACCCCAGATAGGACCGGAAGACCAGCGCCATCCGATGACGCGGGTCCTGCTCGGCCCGGTCGACCTCGCCCGGGTCGCGGTCCAGCCAGAACCGGCGGGTCTGCTGCCAGCAGTCCTCGAAGGTGGCACGCAGGACGTCCTTCTCGAGCCGCTCACGGGTCGCATCGGGAATCTCCTCGAGCGACCGATGGGCCAGGTAGGCGTCGTAGAGCAGGCCCGCACGGGCGGCGAACAGCGTGCCGCGCCGCAGCACCTGCACCTTGATGCCGTACTCGAACATGTCCGCGGCGGGCGCCATCACCACGTCGGCGAGATCCGCCTGCGCGAGCAGCCCCTTCGCCGCGTCCGAGAGCCCCGCCTCGGCGGAGAGCTGGTTGATGGTGCCGGTCACCACATAGGCCGCCCCGGCGGCGAACGCGGCCGCGACCCCGGCCGGGTCGCCCAGTCCACCGGCGGCGCCGACCCGGCTGGGCCGGGCGAATCCGTGCCGCAGCTTCAGCTCGTCCCGCAGCGCCGTGATCACCGGGAGCACGACGGCGAGCGGCCGGTTGTCGGTGTGCCCGCCGCTGTCCGCCTCGACGGTGACGTCCCCGGCGAGCGGCACCCGCGCGGCCAGGCCGGCCTCGTCCCGGGTGATCTGGCCGCGCTCGACGAGCCGGCGCAGGATCTCGGGTGGCGCCGGGGCGAGGAACTTCGCGGCGACCTCGGGCCGGGACACCTTCGCGAACAGCTGGCGGGCCCGCACGACGCCGCCGTCGACATCGGAGTCCGCGCGCAGCCCGGCGACCGCGCACCGGACGACGGCCGGGGTCAGCTCCATATAGGCGGATGCCGAGACCCTCGGCACCGCGGCGCGGATCAGCAGGTCGACCAGGCGTTCCTCGTGTCCGGGCTCGGTCGGCGAGTGGATCAGGTTGACGCCCCAGTTGTCCCGGTCAGGCAGGCCGCGGCGCAGTTCGTCCACCGCACGCTCG
This sequence comes from Actinoplanes sp. NPDC051388, assembly GCF_055586225.1. Taxonomy (NCBI): domain Bacteria; kingdom Bacillati; phylum Actinomycetota; class Actinomycetes; order Micromonosporales; family Micromonosporaceae; genus Actinoplanes; species Actinoplanes sp. NPDC051388. Next base: position 159,953 of record NZ_JBVJIP010000004.1, read on the forward strand.
AGGGCCGGCATCGCGAGTCCGGCGGCTCCGAAGAAGCCGAGCATCTGCGCGCGGGCCATCGCCACGACCGATGCGACGGTCGCGATGCCGTTGGCCATCTCCCCGGCCACGTACGGAAATCGCACGCCGTGGGTCCGGTTGAAGGACCGGTCGCCGAGCCATTCGGGGTAGAGCGCGGGCAGCGCGCCGACCAGCTCGCATCCCTGATCTCCGCCGGCCGCCGGTCGCCCGCCCAGCCCGAGCCCCGGTTCGTGGCCGGCCCGGCCGCGGACGATGTGCACGGGCTCGCGAAACCGGCGAACGCCCTCGACGATGCCCGCGGGCGAGAAGTCAGCCGCGCGCTCGCCCGGAATCCAGCGCAGCGCGGGCGCGGCACGAACCGGGACAGACGCGTCCACCACAGCACCTTCTCCCCGTTGGCGGCGCGCGGACCCTGAGAGCGACTGGCGTCTACGTTAGACCCGGAAGTCATGTTCGCCAATCAGAACGGACTCACGCGTGACCGCCAGCCTCCTCACCACGATGGTCGAGCGCCTCGGCGCCGCTCCCCGGGCGCCCCTCTATTCGTTTCTCGACCGGCACGGGAATGAGGTGGATGCGGCCGACTGCGAGGAGATCGTGCGGCGCGCGGCCGGGACCGCCGATCTCCTCCGGACGGCCGGGGTGGGTCCCGGCGATCGCGTCCTGCTGGTGTTTCCGCCGGACGGCCTCGAATTCGTCACCGGCTTCTTCGGCTGCCTGCTGGCCGGCGCGATCGCGGTCCCGGTGGCGAGCCCCGATCCGAGGCATCTCGATCGGGAACTGCCGAAGCTGCGGCACATCGTCGAGGACAGCGGTGCGCGGGTGGCGCTCACGCACGCGAAGTACCGCGCGCTCACCACCCTCGCGTCGGTGCGGGACACCGTCTCGAACCGCCTGCGCGGCCGCGACAATTCGAGCTGGCCCGCGCTCACCTGGCTGCTGTCGAACCGCAGCAAGCGGGCGGAGCCGGAGGCGTCCGCCGACGCGCTCGCCCGCGCGGCGGACACGTTCGGCCCGGACGACATCGTTTATCTGCAATACACCTCGGGCTCCACCTCGGCGCCCAAGGGCGTGGTCGTGCGCCACCGGAATCTCCAGCACAACCTCGAACTCATCGCCCGCAACACCCGGGTCGGCAGCGCGTCGGTGCTCGTCGGCTGGGTGCCGCTGTTCCACGACATGGGACTGGCGGGCGGGATCCTCAACGCGATGCACACCGGCGCGCGCTGCATCGCCTTCTCCCCGCTGACCTTCCTCGCCGCGCCACGCCTCTGGCTGGAGGCGATCGATCGCTATCGCGGCACGCACATCGCCGGGCCGAACTTCGGCTACGACTACGTCCTGCGTGGCCTGCGCGGCGGCGAGACGCTCGACCTGTCGTCGCTGCGCGCCACGCTGCAGGGCGGCGAGCCGATGCTTCCGGCGACCATGGACCGCGTCGAAGCGGGGCTGGCGCCGATGCGGTTCGATCCGGCGTCGTTCTGCAACGTCTACGGCATGGCGGAGGCCGTACTGTTCGTCTGCGGTCAGGTCGGCGGCGGGCCGACCCTGCTCCACGGCGATCGGGCGGTGCTGGACCGGGACGGCGTGATCGTCCCGCCCGCGCCGGGCGCGCCCGTGGTGACGCTGGTGGGGAGCGGCCTCCCGGACGCGGAGCTGGGCGTGTCGGTGATCGCCGTCGACCCCGGCACCCGGCTGCCACAAGACCCCGGCGTCGTCGGGGAGCTCTGGGTGTCGAGCCCGAGCGTGTCGGACGGCTACTGGGGACGCACCGACGAGGAGAACGCGGCCGTCTTCGCCGCGCGCCTGGCGACCGGGGACGAGCGGCGCTTCCTGCGTACCGGTGATCTCGGGGTGGTCGCCGGCGACGGCGAGGTCTTCGTCTGCGGGCGCCTCAAAGACCTGATCATCATCGGCGGCCGCAACATCCATCCGGCGGACCTGGAGGCGGCGGTGGTGGCCGCCGACCCGATCCTGCGGCCGGGCAACGCGGTCGCCTTCGGCGTGCGGGTGGATGGCGTCGAACGCGTCGTCGTGGCCGCTGAGCTGCGCCGCAAGCCCCTCGAAGGCAGAGAGACCGTCCCGCTCGAACGGGCGGTGGCGGCGATTCGAGCCGCGGTGGCCGCACACTGCGGCGTGCAGTGCCACGAGGTCCTGCTGATGAAGCCGGACAGCCTGCCCAAGACGACCAGCGGCAAACCGCGGCGCGGGGAATGCCGGGAGCGATGGGTGACCGGCTCGTTGCGCTCATCGGCGCACTCCGGACATCACCGGACTTCGGCTCCGGCTCCGGCTAGTGAGCAGCACGGCGCGGAGTATGTGCTCCGGCTGCTGCAAGCCGAGGTCGCCGCCATGCTGCAGTCGAGCGACGTGCCGGTGGACGTGCCGTTGCGCGATCTCGGCCTCGACTCCCTCGGACTGATGGACCTCGCGAAACGCGTCGAGGACCGCACCGGGGTGCGGGTGGCGCCGGCGAGCGCCGATGACGGTTCGACCCTGCGGGAGACGGCGGCCTCGGTCGTGCGGGAGTTCGCACTCGCACCCTCCCCGCCGAGCGATCGATCGGAAGCGCCGGACACCGGCGAGGTCCCGTTGAGCGCCGGGCAGACGGCCGCCCTGCACCGGGGACAGTGGAACTGGTGGAACCGCGCGGTCATGCTGGACGTGCATGAGCGGCTCACGCCGGAACAGCTGCGCCGAGCCGTGTCCGCGCTGGTCGCCCGGCACGAGGCGCTGCGCCTGCGGTTCCGCCGGGCCGACGGCCACTTCACCCAGCGCTACGGCGACGTCGAGAGCAGCTTCGCCGTCGAGTCGGTCACGCTGAGCGAACCCGACGCTCTCCTCCCCCTGCTCGACGACCAGCATCGCCGGCTCAGCCTGGAGCACGGCCCGGTGCTGCGTCTCCTGCTGGTGGAGACCGGCTCGGAGCAACGCCTCTTCATCACCGTCAACCACCTCGTCATGGACGGCGTCACGCTGGGCATCCTGGTCGACGACCTGGACCGCCTCTGCCGGGAGCCCCGCACCCAGCCGCGGGCGTCGGCGACGTTCGAGGTGTTCTCCCGCTGGCAGCACGACTTCGCGCGCGGGGACGCGACCGCCGATCTGGACTTCTGGCGCGACCAGCTCACCGTGCCGCCGCCGGCCGTCTTCGACCCGCGTCCGGACATCCGGATGAAAGACCTGGAATTCGCCTTCCAAGACCTCAAACCCGACGAGACGCGTACGCTCCGCAACGTGCGCACGGGTGGCCCGGCCGGCCCCCGGGCTCCGATCGCTACGACGCTGCTCGCGGCGCTGGTGCGGACCGCTCAACGCCGATGGCGAAGTGGCCGCCTCGTCATCGAGCTGTCCAGTTTCGGGCGGCAGACGGCGGTGCACGGCCTCGACCTCTCCCGGACGGCCGGCGACATCCAGTGCGCGTTCCCGCTCACCTTCGAGGACAGCACCGGCCAGAGCCCGGAAGAGACGTTGACCGCGGTGGCCGGGCGACTCGCCCTGGTCCCCTCCGCGGGAATCTCGTTCGACGCGCTCAAGTATCTGCGCAACGGCATCCCGGACGCGCCTTCGCCGACGCTGTGGTTCAACTTCCAGGGAGAGGCGCCGACGCGCAGTGGCAGCGGCCTCTTCTCGCTGCGTGACTCCCCGCTCGGCGACATGTGGGATCCCGAGGCGGGCGTGCGGCAGCCGCCGCTCTATCTGGAATGCGCCATCGTCGCGGGCACGACGCGCTTCCGCTGGGAGTATTCGGCACGGCACCTGAACTGGTCGGGAGCGGAGATCGATGAGTGGACGACCACGTTCGCGGACGAGCTCACCGGCTTCCGTGCTCGATGACTTCCGTGCTCGATGAGCGGAAGCGGACGGCGTTACTGATCGCCGCGGTCGGGCTCCCGGCGTTCATGGTCCATCTGGACAACCTCGTCGTCACGACCGCGATGCCGGCGATCCAGTCCGCGCTCGACGCTTCGGTCGGCGACCTGCAGTGGATCGCCGACGCGTACACGCTCCCGTTCGCGGCCCTGCTGCTGCCAGCGGCGGCGCTGGGCGATCGGTGGGGCGGCGGGCGGTCTTCCTGGCCGGCATCGTCACGTTCGTCGCCGCCTCGGCCGCCTGCGCGCTGGCCACGACCGCCGGCACGCTGATGGCGGCGCGGGCGGTCCAGGGTGCGGGCGGCGCGCTCGTGGTGACGCTGTCGCTCACGCTGCTGGTGACGTCGGTGCCGGCCGGGCAGCGTGCGATGGCGATCGGCGTGCTGAGCGCGTTCAGTGGGCTCGGCATCGCGATCGGACCGGTCCTCGGCGGGGTGGTCGTGCAGAGCCTGCACTGGACCTGGATCTTCTGGCTGAACGTGCCGGTGGGCCTGGTCGCGGTCCTGCTCGCCGGTGCGCTGCTGGCCGAGTCGCACGGGCCGCCGGTCCGCCTCGACCCAGCCGGCATGGTCCTGCTCTCCGCCGCGATCTTCGCGCTGGTCTGGGGTGTGGTGCAGGCGCCGGTGCACGGCTGGACCTCCGGCCGGGTGCTGGTCGCGATCGGCGGCGGCGCGGCGCTGACCCTGGTGTTCACCGGCTGGGAGGTGCACGCCCGGTCCCCGATGCTGTCCGTGCGGTTGTTCCGGTCGCGCACGTTCAGCCTGGTCAACGCCCTCGCGTTCACGTTCAACGTCGGCGTGTTCGGCAGCATCTTCCTGCTCGCCCTGTTCTTCCAGGTCGTGCAGGGCCACGACCCGCTGGAGGCCGGCCTGCGGACCCTCCCCTGCTCGCTGGCTCCCCTGGTCGCCGGGCCGGTGGCCGGGCTGCTGGTGAACCGGTGGGGTGCGGTCCGGCTGATCCTGGCCGGCCAGGCGATGGTGGTCGTCGCGCTCTGCTGGATGGCCGCGGTCTTCTCCACCGACGTCGCCTATCCGGTGCTCGCCGGACCGTTCCTGCTGGCCGGGATCGGGCTGGGCGTGAGCTACCCGCCGATCAGCACGCTCGCCATCGACGCCGCACCGCGTGACGCGGAGGGCATGGCGATCGGCACCAACAGCACCGTGCGCGAGCTGGGCGTGGCGGTCGGCGTGGCGGTCCTGGTCTCGATCTTCGCCTCCACCGGCGCCTACACCCGGGCCGACTTCGTCGACGGCCTCACGCCGGCCCTGCTCACCGCCGCCGCATTCGTCGCGGCCGGCCTGGGCATGGCCGCCGTCCTGCCCCGGAACACCCGGGCGTGACGGCGGCGGTCAGTCGTTGTCCGAGCGGTAGCCGAGATTGGGGGCCAGCCACTTCTCCGCCTCGGAGACGGTCCAGCCCTTGCGGCGTGCGTACTCCTCGACCTGGTCGCGGCCGATCTGGCCGAGCACGAAGTACTGCGACTGCGGGTGCGAGAAGTACAGACCGCTGACCGCGGCGCCGGGCCACATGGCCATGCTCTCGGTCAGCTCGATGCCGGTGTTGGCCTGGACGTCGAGCAGCTGCCAGATCGTCTGCTTCTCGGTGTGCTCGGGGCAGGCCGGGTAGCCGGGAGCGGGCCGGATGCCGACGTACTTCTCCTTGATCAGCGCCTCGTTGTCGAGCTTCTCGTCCGGCTGGTATGCCCAGAACTCGGTGCGGACCCGCTCGTGCAGCCGCTCGGCGAAGGCCTCGGCCAGCCGGTCGGCGAGTGACTCCAGCAGGATGGCGCTGTAGTCGTCCAGCGCGGCCTTGAACTCGGCGATCTTGTCGCCGATGCCGAGACCGGCGGTCACCGCGAACGCGCCGACATAGTCCGGCAGGCCGGTGTCCCGGGGCGCGACGAAGTCGGCGAGCGACCGGTGCGGGACCCCGGCCCGGTGCTCGGTCTGCTGCCGCAGCTGGTGCAGGGTGCCGAGCATCGCGGTGCGGTCCTCGCCGGTGTAGACCTCGATGTCGTCGCCGGCCGCGTTGGCGGGGAACAGACCGAAGACACCGGCCGCGCTGATCCACTTCTCGGCGATGATCCGGTCGAGCATCACCTGGGCGTCGTCGTAGAGCCGGCGGGCGGCCTCCCCGGTGGCCGGGTTGTTGAGGATGTCGGGGAACCGGCCCTTCATCTCCCACGCGTTGAAGAACGGCTGCCAGTCGATGTACTCGCGCAGTTCGCTGATCGGGTAGTCGGGGAACGTCTTGACGAACTGGTGTGCCGCCGGCGCCGGCCGGCCGTCGTGCTGGATCCGCGGCGACTGCGCGGCGATCAGCCGGGGGCGCGGCGGGCGATAGCCGGTCCAGTCGATCGGCGTGTGGTTCTCCCGCGCCGCCGCGATCGGCAGCATCACCTTCGTCTCGTTGCGGGCGGCGTACCGCTCCCGCAGCGCCTCGTAGTCGGCCTTGACCTCGGCGAGCAGACCCGGGCGCTGCTCGTCGGAGAGCAGCGCCGCGACGACCGGCACCGAGCGCGAGGCGTCCTTCACCCAGACGACCGGCCCGTGGTATTTCTGGTCGACCTTGACCGCGGTGTGCGCCCGGGAGGTGGTGGCACCACCGAGGAGCAGGGGGATCTCCAGCCCGCGGCGCTCCATCTCGGCCGCGAAGCCGACCATCTCCTCCAGCGACGGGGTGATCAGCCCGGACAGCCCGATGATGTCGGCGCCGTGTTCCTCGGCCGCGGCGAGGATCTTCTCGGCGGGCACCATCACGCCGAGGTCGATGACGTCGTAGTTGTTGCACTGCAGGACCACGCCGACGATGTTCTTGCCGATGTCGTGCACGTCGCCCTTGACGGTGGCCATGATGACGACGCCGTTGCTGCGGCCGGCGCTCTCCGGTGTCTTGGTCGCCTCGATGAACGGGATCAGATAGGCGACGGCCTTCTTCATCACCCGCGCCGACTTGACCACCTGCGGCAGGAACATCTTCCCGGCGCCGAACAGGTCGCCGACGACGTTCATGCCGGCCATCAGCGGGCCCTCGATGACCTCGATGGGCTGGCCGCCGCGGGCCTCGATGAGCGCCCGGAGCTCCTCGGTGTCGTCTTCCACGTTGTCGTCGATGCCCTTGACCAGGGCATGCGTGATGCGTTCGCCGACCGGCAGCGAACGCCAGGCGTCGTTGACCGCCTCGGCCTTGCGGCCGTCGCCGGCGAACTCGGTGGCGATCTCCAGCAGCCGCTCCCCGGCGTCGCGGCGACGGCCCAGGATCACGTCCTCGATGCGCTCGCGCAGCACCGGGTCGACCTCGTCATAGACGACCAGGGCGCCGGCGTTCACGATGCCCATGTCCATGCCGGCGGCGACGGCGTGATAGAGGAAGACCGCGTGGATCGCCTCCCGCACGGCGTTGTTGCCGCGGAACGAGAAGGACACATTGGAAACCCCACCGGACACCAGAGCGCCCGGCAGGTTCTGCTTGATCCAGCGCGTCCCCTCGATGAAGTCGACGCCGTAGTTCGCGTGCTCCTCGATGCCGGTCGCGACCGCGAAGATGTTCGGGTCGAAGATGATGTCCTCGGCCGGGAAGCCGACGTCGTCGACGAGGATCCGGTAGGCCCGCTCGCAGATCTGCTCGCGGCGCTCGAGGTTGTCGGCCTGCCCCTCCTCGTCGAAGGCCATCACGACGACGGCGGCGCCGTACTTGCGGCACAGCCGCGCCTGGGCGCGGAACTTCTCCTCGCCCTCCTTCAGCGAGATCGAGTTCACGATCGGCTTGCCCTGCACGCAGCGCAGCCCGGCCTCGATCACCTCGAACTTCGACGAGTCGACCATCAGCGGGACCCGGCTGATGTCCGGCTCGCTCGCGATCAGCTTGACGAAGCGGTCCATCGCGGCAACGCCGTCGATCATGCCCTCGTCCATGTTGATGTCGATGACCTGGGCGCCGTTCTCGACCTGCTGACGGGCGACCGACAGCGCGGCCGGGTAGTCGCCGTCGCGGATCAGGTTGCGGAACCGCGCCGAGCCGGTGATGTTGGTCCGCTCGCCGACGTTGACGAACAGTGACTCGGCGGTGATGTTGAGCGGCTCGAGGCCGGACAGCCGGCAGGCCGTGCCGGGGGTGGCCGGCACCCGGGGGTCGAGGCCGTCGACCGCCTCGGCCATGGCCGCGATGTGCTCCGGGGTGGTGCCGCAGCATCCGCCGAGCACGTTGAGCAGGCCACTCTCGGCGAACTCCCGCACGATCGCGGCGGTCTGCGCGGGCACCTCGTCGTATTCGCCGAACTGGTTCGGCAGGCCGGCGTTCGGATAGCAGGACACGAAGCAGTCGGCCAGCCGCGACACCTCGGCCAGGTAGGGCCGCATCTCCTGCGCGCCGAGCGCGCAGTTGAGCCCGACGAGCAGCGGCCGCGCGTGCCGCACCGAGTTCCAGAACGCCTCGGTGACCTGCCCGGACAGCGTCCGGCCGGAGGCGTCGGTGATGGTGCCGGAGATCATCACCGGCCAGCGGCGCTCGCGCTGCTCGAAGAGGGTCTCCAGCGCGAAGATCGCGGCCTTGGCATTGAGCGTGTCGAAGATCGTCTCGATCATCAGGATGTCGGCGCCGCCGTCGACCAGGCCGTTGGCCTGCTCCAGGTAGGCGTCGACCAATTCGGTGTACGTGACGTTGCGCGCGCCCGGGTCGTTGACGTCCGGCGAGATCGACGCCGTCCGGTTGGTCGGGCCCAGCGCGCCGACCACGAACCGGGGCCGGGCCGGGCCGGCCGCGGTCGCCGCGTCGCACTCCACCCGGGCCAGCCGGGCCGCCTCGAGGTTGAGCTCATAGGCGATGTCCTGCATGCCGTAGTCGGCGAGGGAGATCCGCTGGGCGTTGAAGGTGTTCGTCTCGATCAGGTCGGCCCCGGCCCGCAGGTAGTCGCGGTGGATCTCGCGGATCGCCTCGGGCTGGGTGATCGACAGCAGGTCGTTGTTGCCCCGCACGTCGGACGGCCACTCCGCGAACCGCTCACCCCGGAAGTCCTGCTCGGTGAAGACGTGCCGCTGGATCATCGTGCCCATGGCGCCGTCGAGGACGAGGATCCGGGACCGCAGGAGTTCGGTCAGCTGTGCGGTGGCATCCGGGCGCAAGGACATTTGCACGATTCTGTCAGCCCGCGAGCCAACCCGCGAACGCGGACCGCCGGACAAGCACCGGATCGGGCCAAGATGTGAGCGACGTCGCAGTCCGGCACGGCTTGGAGGCGGCGCCTACCGGGCGGTGTCCAGCAGGTCGCCGAGGTTCGGGGACACGCCGTCACCGCCTCCGGATCGGAGCGTCAGAGCCTCCGGATCGGAGCGTCAGAAGGGAGGCGCGTCCTGGCCCATCAGCGCGAGCGTGACGCCGCCCTTGCCGCTCTTGACGCTCTGCACCACGACCTTGCCCGTGCTGCCGTCCGGCAGCTCCAACGTGAAGGACTTTCCGACCGAATTTCGGGGACCGTGCCCGGCGCTGTTCGCGGGCCGGAAGTCACCGGCCCACGGCGGAACTCCGCCCTTGCGCGCGGGCTCGGCGAAGAGCGCGGCGGTGCCGGGCGTCCTGGTGCCGTCTGAGGAAACGAGCGTCGAAGCACTGCGGAAGGTAGCCATATGCGGCAACGATATCGCGGTCCGCGCTCATTCGGGTGATCGACATCGTGCCCGGGTGGAGGGATCTGCCGGCCCGTCGATGTGACCGTTGACACAGGACACCTGCTTCGAGCAGGGTGGGAGTCCCGATCAAGGAGGCTGCGGTGGCGACTTCCGACAAGGCGAGCAATGCGACCGGAGTGGTGGCTGCCTTCCCCACCCGGCACCTCCCGGCGCCGCGGATCCGCGACATGCCGGACGAGCCGCGCGGCTACTGGAAGCTGATCGGGCCGGGCATCATCGCCGCCGGCGTCGGCCTGGCCTCCGGCGAGTTCGTGCTGTTCCCCTACATCGCCTCGCAGGTCGGGCTGGTGTTCGTGTGGGCGGCGCTGGTCGGCCTGATCACCCAGTACTTCCTCAACATGGAGATCGAGCGATACACGCTGGCCACCGGCGAGACCGCCCTCACCGGGTTCAGCCGGTACTGGCGGCACTGGGGTCTGTTCTTCGCGATCCTCACCTACTTCGCGAACCTGTGGCCGGGCTGGGCGACGAGCTCGGCGACGCTGACCACGTACATCTTCGGTGGCAACCGCACGGTGATCGCGGTCTGCATGCTGCTGATCATCGGCCTGGTCCTCACGCTCGCGCCGGTGGTCTACGTCGCGCTCGAGAAGGCGCAGATGGTGAAGGTCGCCGCGGTGGTGGCGCTGTTCCTGATCGGTGCGGTCTTCGCGATCGGCGCGGCGGCATACAACGACCTGCCGCAGGTGGTGACGCAGCCGGGGCTGCCGATCGAGGAGCTGGGCTTCGCGCTGCTGCTCGGGGCGCTCGCGTTCGCCGGTGCGGGCGGCGGGCAGAACCTCGTTCAATCGAACTGGATCCGCGACAAGGGCTACGGCATGGGTACGTATGTGCCACGGCTGGTCAGCCCTGTGACCGGCCAGCCCGAGGCGGAGCCGAGCACCGGGTACGCCTTCGAGCCCACCCCGGACAACCTGCGGCGCTGGCGCGGCTGGTGGAAGTTCGCGAACATCGAGCAGCTCACCACCTTCGTCCTCATCACGTTCCTCACGATCATGTTCACCTCGCTGCTCGCGTACTCCACGGTGTTCGGCCGCGAGGGCCTGGAGAACAGCATCGGCTTCCTCGAGATCGAGGGTCAGGTCCTGGGTGAGCGGGTCGGATCGTGGTTCCAATACCTGTTCTGGTTCATCGGCGCGTTCTCGCTGTTCGCCGCGTCGATGGGCATCGTCGACTACACCAGCCGGCTGGCGGCCGACGTCATCAAGACCTCCTATGCCCGCGACGCCAACGAGAGCAAGGTCTACGCCGCGCTGGTCTGGGGCCTGATCCTGATCGGCATCGTGGTCCTGCTGTCCGGCTTCAGCCAGCCCATCGTGCTGCTGGTGATCTCGGCCGTGGTGGGCGGCTTCATGATGTTCATCTACTCCGGCCTGCTGATCCTGATCAACCGCCGCACCCTGCCCGCGCCGATCCGCATCCGCGGCGTGCGACTGGGCGCGTTGATCTGGTCGTTCCTGCTCTTCGGCGTGCTGTCGGTGCTGACCTTCCAGGACCGGATCGGCGAGCTCTTCAAGTAACCGGCCGGGTGAGTCGACTGCGTGTTGCCAGATCACTTGTGCCGGACGAGGGGGTGGACGGACCGGCCTAGTTTGTCGGCGTAACATCATCGAGATCTCCGCCAACCCGACCAGTTCCGGTAGGCAGTCGGCCTCGCGGGCGGGCCACATCCGCAGGGCGAGTATTTCGGGATCCGCCGAGTGCGCCGCGGCATCGGCGATGAGCTTGAACGCCTTCGTGGCAGCGGCGTTCATATTCGCGGCGTGGACCAGGACGCGCCAGCAGGTGCGGCGGTCGTGCTCCATCGACATCGTCCCGGGAAGGGCCCCGGAACGTAGCCATGCATTGGTCTTGTCGTCGTTCTTGAAGTCGATCTCGACAGACCATTTCTTCCTGATTGGTCGCTGCTGGCCGAGCCGGTCTTGAGACCCGCGTGAATCGGACCAGATGTGCGGCTTCCATCGGGAGCTGATGCTCAGGGGCCAGTCTTCCTTGCCTTTGTCAACTTGATGACATCAAGGCCACGGTCCACTGGCGACTCTGCCTGATCGTCCGATATTCCGGCGCGGCCTGGCCGGACAGGCTAGGCGGTGGCTCCTCCACGCCGATGTGGACGAGGAGGCCCGTCAGGAGGCCCGGATGGCGGCGCGGCAGGACGTTCTGCAGTCCATCGGCCTCTGGTGGGAACGGCTGCACATCTTCACCGACAACACCGTCCAGCATGCCGGCGTCGTCGCGCGCTGGCGGCGTGATCTGTTGCCCGTGGGTGAGACCGAGGTGCAGCCCGGCGAGCTGGTCGAGATGCACGTCACGGTCCCCCCGGATCTCCTCCTTCCGCAGCCGGATCCGCCGCTGCGGTTCGACATCCTCGAGTTCGACTGGCTCTTCTTCAGCGGCGCGGACGATCCGCTGCAGAGCCTCCGCACGCCCGGCGCCGCGGACCCGTCCGAGGGCTTCACGGTGCTGGAACGCACCCTGGTCGAGCGGCCGTACTCCGCCACCGAGACGACCTTGGAGGCGGTCGTCGACGGCTACCGCGTGTCCCGGCCGTCGGACTTCGACATCGGCGTCCTCGTCGTTCGCGAGCCCCGCACCGGCTGGAAGGACATCGTGGCCTGGTGGCGGGTGCCGATCGTCGACGATCGCGAGCCGCGGGCCTACTTCGTCGCCGAGCTGCCCGGTCCGGACGCGGATCACGTGGTCCGCGACGCCACGTCGGTTCAGCTGCGGGTCGCGCGCACCGCGCCGCCGGGAGCCTCGGTGCGGCTGAACGGCACCATCGCCGACTCGGTCGTGGACGCCGGCGAGAACGCCCAGCCGGTGCCACGGGCGACCGTCACGCTCGGCGGCCGGACGACGACGTCCGGCCCGGACGGCGGCTATCTCATCGACGCCCGGCTGCCGATCGGCGACACCCCGCTCACCGTCGCTCGGCCCGGCATCGACACCCGCACCTTCACCGTGCGTCTGTCCGCGGCCGCGGGTGGCGCAACCGACGTCGTCGTGCTGGACGAGGCGGGTGCTCGAGCCGCGGCCGTGACGATCGCCGCCGGGGCGGACCCGGCCCTGGCCCGGCTGCCGCTCAACGTCACCGCGCGGGTGCACCGGATCTCCGGCACCGTCGTCTGGCCGGACACCCGCATCGTCCCGCCACCACCGGCCGCGGCGAATCCTCCGATCACACTGGCCGACCGATACGTGTGCGCGCTCAAGGTCGACGGCGCGCGGATTCGCGACCAGCTGCCCAAAACGAGCCGGGAGTGGGATCGGCTCCGGCAGCGACCGGACGTGCTGCGTTCCGCCCGGCTCCGACGGCCGGCCCGGCGCGAGGCAACCACCGCCGACGGTGGATTCGAGCTGTCCTTCGTCGATCTCCAGGCGGGCGCGCAATACCTGCTGTGGGTCGAGTCCACCGATCCGGCCGACCGCACACGCACGGTCCTCGACGCGGTGGTCCGCACCCTGCGCATCCCGGACATGCGCCGGGCCGGACTCGCCCGGAACGCGAACGGCGTCGTGTTCTCGGCGCATCACGACGATCGCCGGGTCGTCGTCAGCGCGCCGCTGAACGCCGGCGGCGTCGGGGACGTGATCGACACCGTACGAGTGCTCGCCGCGGCCGGCGGCGCACCCGGCCTGCGCCTCGCCCGGCCGCGCCCCGCCAATCTCGCGGGGATCGATCAGGTCCCGCCGGTCGACACCGACGACACTCCCGTCGACGCCGCCGCTCGCCGAGTCACCGGCCTGGAGATCACCGTCCTGCCCCTGATCCCGGTCTTCGAGAACCTCGAGGACCGGTCCGCGTCGGCGCGCAGCCGGATCGAACGGTTCCAGTCCCTGCTCGACACGACGAACCCCCGAGCGGGGACGCTGCCGCCGGTGCCGCGCGGCGTGCTGACCGCCGGCGTCCGCTGGCTGCTGGACCCGCAACGCGGCCCGACGGTCACCGCGGCCAGCCCGGCGGGCGCCTGGCGCAACTCGGCGGCCTGCCAGGCCCTGGAGCACACCCTGCTGGTCAGCCCGCGGCTCGCCGACGCCGACTGGCGCAACCCGAACCGGCTCTGGTGGCGGGCCGACGCGGTGAGCGCCGCCGACTTCGCCCAGATCGATCTCGGCATCGGCGCCGCCTTCGCCACCCGGTCGCTGCGCTGGGAGCTGATTCCGGTGCTGGCCGCGACGACTCCCCGGATGCTCGGACTGTTCGCGCGGCGGACGATCAACCTCTCCCCCGGCCACGGGCTCTACACCGAGCTGCCGGGGGCCAACCGGAACGCCCAGAACATGATCTTCCGCACCCGGAGGCCCGAATGGGTGGGCTATGGGCAGCCACCGGCGGCGGGCGGCCAGGGAAATTACCTGGACGACGACACGATGGAGAACTGGGCGGGCGAGGACGAGAACGCGGCCGGCATCGGGGTGCGCCTGCACGCCGTCGCCAAGGCCAACGGCGCCGATGTGATCAGCGCGCGGGAGGTCGACCAGACGGTGCCCGGGCGGCGGATGGTGGTCGACGCCGCCGGCAACGCCACGTTCGTCGCGGTCGATCCGGTGGCGTTTCCCGACCATCCCCGGCTCTGGCAGCAGAACGCGTACTTCGGCATCGGCGTGAGCTACGACGCCCCGCTCCCCCTCGCCGACCGGGTCGTCAACGGCCTGCCCTTCACCAGCGCGGCAACGATCAACCATGTGCCGAACGTCGACTCCGCTCCGAACGTCCTGTCGCTCGACGGGCACGGTCTCTGGGCGAAGATCCAGATGTTCAGGAAGCTGTCCGGCCGCGCCGCGGCGCCGCTGGATCTGTTCGTCGCCATCCACACGAACGCCGCCGGCGCCCCGAACGCTCGCGGGTTCTTCGCCATGTACCTGGACATCCGGCCGACCGCCGCCTCGCCCGCGCCCGGCGCCGCCGGCTACGTCGAAGGCAACCCGGCCAGTGCGAACTTCGCGCAGACGCTCGGCGCCGAGTTCGCCGCGACAGCGGGGATCCCGCCGTCGGGCGGACCCACCCGGTCGTACTGGGCGAACAACGGCGGCATCGTCCTGGAGCTGGCCTACACGACCAATCATTTCCGTGCCGGGAACGCGGTGCAGGCCGTGCGGTCGGTCGCCGCGGGGGCCGGGCTCACCCCGGCTCCGCTGGTCGCGATGCCGCGCCCCGGCGGTCGTGACGTGCCGATCGGGTACGTCGAACTCGGCTTCCACACCAGTCCCGACGACGCGGCCCTGCTGGGCCAGGTCTGGTTCAAGAACACCGCGGCCGTCGGTTTCGCGCGGGCGTGCGAGATCACACTGCGCGAGCGGACCGATCCGGTTACCGGGCCCGATGTCGTGGCCCTGCTCCAGTCGATGTTCGGCAACGTGCCGGCCGTCGCCGCCCTCGTCGGCGGACCGAATCCGCTGGTCGCGGCGCCGACCGTCGTTCAGATCGTCGACGCCGTCGAGGCGGCCACCGGCCGGCGCCCGGCCCTGGTCGATCGCGGCCTGGACGCGGTGGTCACCGCGATCGAGGATGCCCGGGACCTGGCCACCCGGGGGCAACTGGTCCTCCGGATCGCCACCGCGCTGACGCCGCTGGCCGGCTACGACGTCGCCGACCTCGACGCCGATGTCGACCATCCGCTGCCGGGGCCGGTCGACGCCGCCCAGACGGACCGGCGCCGCGCGGTCGCCGAAGCCGTCCTCGGGCCACTCCTGGTGGCGCTCGGCGCGACCATTGCCGACGGTGTCGCGCCGGTCATCGCCGACCTGCCCCGGCCCGCCCGGCCGCCGACCCGCGCCGACGCCGCCGCCCTGCTGGCGGGCGGGCTCGGGATCCGGCCGGCCGACCTGGCATCGGTGACCCGGCCGGTCAACGGCGTGACCGTGCTGGCCTCGGCCGGCGCCGTCGAGGTCCCGGACGCGTTCGTACCGACCCGGGCGATCGACGCCGCGGTCACCGCGATCGGCTCGGTGCGGCCCATCGACGTCTACCGGCTGGCCGCCGTCCGCGCGACCGACTGCCGTGGCGCCGCCGTGGTCCCACCTCTGATCGCCGGCAGCCACGTCCTGCTCACGATCGAGACGGCGGGCACGGCCTGGCGGACGCCGGCCACCGACATCGAGTTCACGCTGAGCCGCCCGGGCGCGCGCGACATCGACCTCGCCTGCGCGATCCGCCGGGCCGACGCGCTGATCAGCGAGCTGTGGCAGGTTCCCGAGGTGACCGGCTCGACCGAGTTCTCCCTCACGGCCCGCGTCAAGCATCCTCGCGTGGGGACCCAGACCCTCGGACCGGTCCGGTTCACGGCGACGATCGCGGCCCGGCCATGACGCTCAGCATCGGGATCGACCCCAACACCACGTCGCTGCTCGCCGCGATCGGGATCACCGACGACGACGGGCAACTGATCGCGAGCTGGTTCGACGACCCACTCGCCGCGATCGGCCGGATCCTCACCAACCCGGCGCAGCGGAACGCGCTGCTGCGGCTGCTCGACGAGTTGCTCCCACCGGACCCGGCGACGCCGGGCTGGTACCCGTTGCTCGGCACGGACGCGGGCAACCTCTACATCACGGTCGAGGACGACGTCATCGGCGTCGCGGCGGACCTGCGCAGCGACGAGCTCGGATCGGGCGTCGGCCGGGTCCGGGGCACCGTGCGGTTGCCGTTGATCAGCGTCGCCGGCGACTTCGAGGCGATCGCGGGCACCGCGGCGGGACCGGTGCAGGTCGGCGTCGACATCGGCTTCACGGACGCCGGCATCCCGCTGACCGGCGTGGGCGCGGCGGTCACCGTCCACCTCGACGAGAACGCGCCGCTCGGCGTCCAGGCCGGGATCCGGGTCACGGTGGACGACTTCAATCTCGGCGGCGGCGACCCGGTCGACCTGACGATCGACTCGGCGACGGTCGGCGCCGACCTGATCGGCGCGCTGCGCGTGCTCCTGAAGGAGGTCGTCGACCTGCTGGTCGCCGAGGCCGCCGGCAACGACCAGCTGGCCCGGCTGGCCGACCACTTCTTCGACCTGCTCGGGATCGACGCCGCGCCGATCCCGCCGCTGCCGTTCGAGCAGCTCTTCGGGCGTCCCGAGGCGGTGGTCGACTGGCTCGTCGACATCGTCGACACCCCGGACACGCTCACCGCCTGGGCCACTCATCTGGCCGGGTTGATCGGCGACGACCTGGCGGTCTCCGGCGACGGCAGCCCCGGCGATCCGTTCCGGGCCAGGCTGGTGGACTCGGACGTCGTCGACCTCTTCCTGGTGCTCGAGGCCACCGCCAACCGCGAGCTCGCGATCGGTCTCGACGTTCGGGTCGAGGCCGGGCCGGTCGCGTTGTCCGGTGTGGTCACCGTGCTGCGGATCCCGTTGCCGCCGCTGCCCGGGGCCACGGCCGACCCCGGCGCGCCCGTCCGGCGCACGGCGATCGTCCCCGAGGCGACCGTCGCGCTGGTCGCCCCCACGTCCGGCGATCTCGTCGACAACGGGCCCGCGCTGCGAGTCGGGCAGCTCGGCGCCGGGTTCCGGCTCACCGGCGGCGAGATCAAGCCCTGGTTGTCGATCACCGAGGTGACCATCGACGGCGAGAACCACGGGACCGTCGACCTGACCGACGCGGACGCGGTGATCGGTGTCGTCTCGGATGCGGCGCTGGACATCATCGAGGACGCCTTCGGTGACTCGAAGGTCGCGCGGGCGCTGCTGACGCTGCTCGGCCTGCGCAGGCCGGACTCCGATCCCGCCTCACCCCACCTGCTGGATCCGGCCGCTCTCGGCCGAGGGCCGACGATCGCCCTGGGCGACCTGCACCGGGCGATCCTGCAGGACCCGGCGCACCCGTGGTCGCACCTGCTCGGGCAGGTCGCCGTGCTGATCGGGCTCGTCCCCGACGTCACCGGATCGGGGACCGCCGGCAGCCCCTGGCTCACGCCGATCGCCGCCGCCGGAGAAGTCCAGCTCTCGCTGGCCGCCTGGAACGCCCGCGCCGACACCGACCCGGCCGGATTCGAACGGCTGCGCCTGGGCATCACGGCCGGCGCCACTCAGGGGGTGTTCGACGGGCGGCTGCTGGTCGAGCTGCTCGCCATCGACCTGCCGCCGACCGGCACCGGCTCGGTGAGCCTGATCGGCCGGTCGCAACTGGCGGTCGGGATCACCCCGGACGGCCCGCTCGACCTCGCCGGGCTGGCGATCACGGCGGGACCGGCGCGGGCCCTGGCCGGCTGGCTGCCGGGTGAGCCGCCGGTCTGGCAGGCCGGGATCACCGGGGTCACGGTCACGTTCGACGGTGAGACGTTCGGACCGTACGACTTCCTGCTGCCCGGCCTGGGCGCCGACCTCGGCCTGGGCGATGACGCGGTGCGGCTGCTCGGCCGGCTGATCAGCTCGGCGGTGCGGTCGTGGGCCGGGCATCCGGCATACGTCCTCAGCGCGTTACTCGGCCTGCACCGCGACCTGCCCGAGCTGCCCGCCGACTGGCCGTTGCTCGCCGACGCTCCCGGCGGCGCCGATCTCCAGCAGTTCCTCGACGATCCGGCGGGCGTGCTGCGGGCGCATCTGAACCGGATCCTCACCGGCGTGGCCGCGGACGGCGCGGCGCACATCGGAGCGTTCCTGCAGACCCTCGGCAGCCTGCTCCCGTCCGACAGCCCTCCCGCGCTCGAACTCCCGGTGTTCCGGTCGATCACCGGCGGCGGACGCTACGACGATCCGTGGGTGATCCCGATCGTCGACCGGTCCGCCGATCCCTCCGGCGGCGTCACGGCGGTCGACGGCCTGGTCTGGCTCGACCCGGCCGGACCACCGGCGGAGTGGATCGCGGCCGTCGCCCGGCTCGCCGACCAGGTTCGCGACGGCGTGTTCCTGACCAACTTCCTGTCCGGCGCCGCGGCGTTCCGGCCCGAGCTCGCGACCCAGCTCGGCGGGCGCAACCTCAATGCCCTCGCCCGCGGCTTCGATGATCTGACCGCCTGGCTGACCAGCGGCGACGGCCTGGTGCCGCTGGCCTCGCAACTGCCCGCGGGCTGGATCCACGGCACCGTCGCGGGCACGACGCACGCCCTGCTGCCACGGGATCCGGCTGTGATCGCCCAGGTCGTCGCGCACCTGGCGACGGGCACCGGGCCGGTGCTGCTGGTCGCGCCACCGTTCGCCGATCACGGCATCTTCACCGACCTCGTCACCGCGATCACCGGTGCGGCGCCTGCGGCCGGCCGGCACTTCGATCTCCGTGCGCTGCCGAACCCGGCCGAGGTCGATCTGACCCGGATCGCCGACGACGCGACGGTCTACACCGCCGACCTGCTCGCCGGCCACGCGGTCGGTGAGGCCGACCAGCTCCGGCTGGTGGTGGAGCGGATCGCGACCATCACCGGGCAATCTGTGCGGGTCCTCGGCCACTCGACGACCGGTGTGGTGGCCCGCACTCTCGCCGCCGCGCACCCGGAACTGATCGGCGGCCTGATCACGCTGGCCAGCCCGCACGCCGGATCCGACCTCCAGCCGCTGATCGACGGTGTGCTCGCCGACGCGGTCCGGGTCGCCGGGTCGATCGCCGGCCCGATCGCCGGCACCGCACTCGGCGGCACCGTCGCCTGGCTCGGCGGCCTGCTCGACGGCACCGGCAGTCCCCTGCTCGGCGGAGCGATCGAACCGGGCTGGTTCGCCGGGGTCGCCGACGGCCTCGTCGACGCCGTGCCCGGCTTCGCCATCGGCTCCCAGCTCAGCGGTGACCTGATCGGACTGCTGGCCGGCGCCACCGTCACCGAGCTGGCCGCGGCCGAGCCGCCCACCCACGTCGCCTTCGGTCTGCGGCTCGGACTGGCCACACCAGCCGCGGTCCCGGGCGCGATCGCCTTCGCCGCCGATGCGCGGGTCGACCTCGCGCGACTCCGGCTCGCGCCGGACGCGGCCGCGGCGCCCGAGCCGCCACGCCCCGCCACCGCCGTCTCGCTGTCGACGCGGACCTCTCGTGCGGACGGCTGGCTGGTCGGCGCGGGCGTCCTGCCGGACGGTCCCCTGACGCCACGGGTGCGACTGATGGAAGCCGGGGTGACCGTCACGCCGGCCGGCGCCGGTGGACTCGGGATCGCGCCGTGGCTGCGGCTCGTCGACGCGTCGGTCGACGCCACCCCGGTCCAGCACGCGATCGAGGCCGGCGATCAGCGGATGCGCGACGCGCTCGACGCGGTGCTCGCGGAAATCGACGCTGCGGCCGCCGATCCCGCCGCGCAAGCCGTGCTCGGCCTGCTCGACGCGGCCGGCGTGGTGTTCACCACCGCCGATGGGCCGCGGGCCTCGATTCAGGGGCTCACCGCGCTGGCCACGGTGCCGGTCCGCACCCTGACCGAACGCCGCGCCCGTCTGCTGGCAGCGCTGCGCGACATCGTCGGCGACCTGTCGGTGACCCTGCCCGACGTGCCGCTGCTGCTGTCGCTCGACGACACCACGATGGTGCTGCGGCTGGAGACCACGGCCGACATCACCCTGTCCGGCCCGTTCGCGGTCGGTGGGCGGCTCGACCTCGACACCCGTACGCTGGCCGGCACCCTCGACGTCTCGCTGCCGGCCGGACCGCTGGTGCTGCGCCGCCACGCCACCGGCGTCATCGACGTGAGCGGGGCGCCGTGGATCGCGTCGCCGCTCGTGCTGCGGCCCTTCGACCCGGCGGCGTTCCGGTCCCGGCTGCTCGACCTGATCACCGACCTGTCAGCGTCCGCGATCGCGAGCGCGGTGCTCGGCGCCGGTGTGGGCGGCGGTGTGTCGATCCCGCCGATCAGTGCCCTGATCCGCGATCCGGGCGGCTGGCTCAGAAGCCCGCAGGCGCTCGGCACCGCGGCCGGGATGCTCGACGGCGACCGGATCAACGAGCTGCTGCAGGTGATCGCCGGCGCGTTCGGGCTCGACGATCAGCAGGGCCTGGAACTGCCGGGCGGCTTCCTGCTCACCACGTCCGGCAGCGATCCGCTGCACGTGCAGCTGTCCGGAGAATTCGACCAGGGCGCCCCGGCACTGCGCGCCACGGTCGCCCTGGGCCTCGATCTGCGGACCACCGGGATCACCCCGTCCGGGGCGATCACGCTCGATCTGTCGCTGCCGGGCGACTGGGGTGACCTGAGGATCGCGTTCGGCGTCGACGCCGGCGGCGTGCGGCTGGTGGTCACGCCGGACAACGTCGCCCCGATCCAGCTGCTGCCCACCGTCTCGGGTCTGGGCGGGCTGCTCGGCGGCGCGGTCACGGAGCTCGTGCCGAGGGTGTTGCAGGAGATCACCGACGAGATCCTCGGCCGCCCCCAGCACCCGGTGCTCGACGTCGCCCTGCGGATCGCCGACGCCCTGGGCATCTATGACGCGGCCGCCGGCGGCTGGATCGGCAGCACCCAGACGGACCGGCTGCGCGACATGCTCGATCCGGGCTGGCTGCAGGCCCAGGTCGCCGACCCCGCTCTGATCATCGGCCACATCCAGGGCCTGTTCCCGACCCTCAACGGCCCGGGGCCCGTCCCGCTGCCGTCCGGTCATCGCGTCAGCCGCGTCGAGAACCGCCTGCGGTGGGAGATGGACCTGTTCCCGGGCTGCCTGCTCGGCGCCGAGCTCGGCTGGGCCGCGGCCGGCCATCCGCAGGTGCTCATCACGCTGGACAACCTCGACACCGGCCCGGTCACCATCGTCACCGCGAGGCTCGGCTTCCTCGACGACTTCGAGGGACTCGTCCGGGCCCGGGTCGAGGTGGGCGAGCCCCTGGAGTGGTTCACCCCGGAGATCGAGTTCAGCGCCGCCGGCACCCGGCTGGGCGCGCGGATCCTGCCGCTCGGCGAACCGGCCGTGAGCGACGTGGAGATCGTGCTGCTGCCCGTCCCCGGCCTCACCCTCACCCCGGAGGGCGGCCTGCAGCTGGCCGGGTCCTGGCTGGTGCCGCTGCTCACCCACTATGTCCTGCCGCAGGTCGAGGACCTGCTGACCCGGCCACTGTGGCCGACCGGCCCCAGCGCGCGGCGGATCCTGGACGGCGCCGGGCTGGTCACCAGCGACACCGGCCCGCTGCAGATCGTCACCCGGTTCCCCGAGCCGGCGGTGATCGGGATGGGCGCCCTCCAGGTCGCGCTGGCCGGCGTCGCGATCGACATCACCGACGACCTCGCCCTCAGCTTCGCGCAGGACGCCGACGGCCGGTTCGGCATCCGCCTGCAGGGATCGGTCACCTTCCCCGGCGACGTCGCGGTCACGCTGCTGTTCGGGCAGCATCCCTGGATCGGCGACGGCGCCGGCGTCACCGCGTGGATCGTCGGTCCGTCGGCCGACCCGGCACTGCCGGTCGCGCCCGCACCCGGTCTCGACGTGATCGGCGTCGGTCTGCAGATCGCCGGAACCCCGCTGTTCGGCGAGGACGACAGCGTGGTCGAGGTCGGCGGGATCGCGGCGATGTTCTTCGGCACCTTCTCGTTCTGGGATTCCGCCACCAGCCGGGCGACCTTCGCGGTGGACGGCCTGGGCGGCGCCGTCGAGCTGATCGACACCGCGGTCCGGGTGAACGGCTCGGACGGCGACTCCTTCGTCGCCCAGCTGATCCCCGAGGAGCTCGGCGCCGGGTTCACCACCGCCGTCGCCTATCGCGACGGCCGGCTCGAGGTGCACGGCGGGCCCGGCGACCTGACCAACGGCATCGAGCTGACCTTCCCGCTCAACCTCAACCTCTTCGACGTGATCCTGCTGCGTGAGCTGTATCTGGCCGCGCTGTTCGGGCAGCAGACCGACATCGTGGCCGCGCTGTCGGGCAACGCCGAGATCGGCCCGATCGCGGTCACCGTCACCCGCGTCGGCCTCCGCGTCGCGATCACCGATTCCGGCGCGAGCCTGACCTTCAAGCCGCCGGACGGGTTCGGCTTCTCGCTGGACGCCTCCACGATCCGACTCGGCGGCTTCCTGCTCGTCGACGAGGCCCGCGGCCGCTACGTGGGCGCGCTGGAGATCGCGGTCCTGGAGAAGTTCGCGCTCACCGCGATCGGCATCGTCACCACGAAGAATCCGGACGGCTCCCCCGGCTTCTCACTCCTGATGCTGATCACGGTCACGCTGCCGGTGCCGATCCCGCTCGGCTACGGCTTCTTCTTCGCCGGCGCCGGCGGCCTGCTCGGCCTCAACCGCGGCATGGACGTCGACCGCATCCGCGACGGGTTACGCACCGGAACCGCCGACTCGATCCTCTTCCCGACCGACATCATCAACCGCATCGACGTGATCGTCCGCGATCTCGAGGAGTCCTTCCCCGCGCAGGAGGGCCACTTCCTGATCGCTCCGATGGCGATGATCACCTGGATGAACCCGGCGCTGGTGACGCTGAAGATCGGGATCATTCTCGAGATCGCGCCGCAGCCCAACATCGCGCTGCTGGGGGTGCTCCGGCTGGCGCTGCCGACACCCGACGAGGCCGTCATCGACCTCAAGGTGGCCTTCATCGGTGGCATCGACATCGCCGCCGCCCTGCTCTATTTCGACGCCGCGATCTACGACTCGTTCATCGGCTACGGCGACTTCAAGATCAGCCTCGAGGGCGACATCGCGATCCGCCTGTGCTGGGGCGCCACACCGGATCTCGTGGTCTCGGTCGGGGGCTTCCACCCGAGCTACACCCCGGCCGCGAATCTCAAGCTGCCGGCGATGCGGCGACTCTCGGTGTCGTTGATGAAGGACAACCCCCGCCTGTCGCTGAGCCTCTATTTCGCGGTCACCAGCAACACCATCCAGTTCGGCGCCGAACTGGACTTCTTCGTCGGCGTCGAGGGCTTCTCGATCAGCGGCGGCCTCGGATTCGACGTGCTGGTGCAGTTCGTGCCGTTCCTGATCGACGCGCACATGTGGGGCCGGCTGGCCGTCACCGCCGGCGGATGCGACGTCTGCTCGGTCAGCCTCGACCTCACCCTGCGCGGCCCGACCCCCTGGCACGCACACGGCACAGCCGGCTTCAAGGTCCTCTTCTTCAAGGTCAGCGTCGATGTCGAGGCCACGCTCGGCGAGGCGCACGAGACCAGCATCGCGGCCGAACCGGTGCTGCCCAAGGTGCTCGAGCAGTTCCGCGACCCGCTCAACTGGGTCGCCGAACTCTCCGCCTCGGCGTCGGCCGGTGTCACTCTGCTCCCGCTGCCGCAGGGCGAGCTCGTGGTCGACGCCGGCGGCATGCTGTCGGCCCGGCAGAACTTGATCCCGCTCGAGACCGCCATCGGCCTGGTCGGCAAGACCCCGCCGAGCGACGTCCAGCAGGTCGCCGTCACCGGCCTGTCCCTGGGCTCCGGCACGGCCGTGCCGGCCGACTTCGAGGACGTCACCGCCCCGTTCTCGCCGTCCACCTTCGCCGGCTCGTCGGGAACCAACCCCGACCTGCTCAAGGCGCCGGCCTTCGAAGAACGACCCCATGGCGTACGCGCCACGTCGGGGCAGGCGCTCGAGGCCGACCTCGCGGTCCACCACCCGCAGACGTACGAGATGATCGTGATCGACGACCCCGACCCGGAAGCGGCACCGCAACGGTCGGCGATCAACCCGCAGCTCGCCTTCTCGGCCCTGGTCGCGGGCGGCACCATCGGCAGCTCGGCGGCGGCCCGCACCCAGCGCCTGAACGCCGAGCGCGGCAAGGCCAGCGCCGCCACCACCGCCGAGCCGCGGTACGCGATCACCAGCACCGACTCCCTGGTGGCGCTCGGCTCCGACGGGCAGCCCGCGGCCGCCGGCTCGGGACTGCTGTCCCGCACCGACGCCGAGCAGCGGCTGGCCGCGATGCCGTCCGACGGCCGGCGCTTCCAACTCGTCCCGGAGGTGCAGGTTGTCCACTGAGCTGCCGGAGTACAGCTTCTTCCCGTGGTCGCGGCGTGGCATCGCGGTCCGGGTCGACGAGGTCGACCATCTCGGCGCCACCCCGGCCGCCGGGCCGAAGGATCGCGCCACCATGACCGCGTCGATCACCCTCGACGTGATCCCGGTGCCCGGCGCGCCGGCCGTGGCGCCGGGCGCGGTCAGCCAGACGGTGTCGCTGGTCGGGCCGGGCGACGTCAAGAACCTCGCCCCGGGTGTGGTCGTGCTGTCGGTGCCGGCGCCGGGCACCGTCAACGCCACCCCGGGCGAACTGGCCTACGTCGACTTCTACGACGAGGACTTCCCGTGGCGGTACACCCCGGCAAAGGCCGACGTCGACCACCGGCTCCGGCCGTGGATCACGTTGCTGGTGCTCGCCGAGGACGAGTACACGCTCACTCCGGTGCCCGGTGAGGTGGCGATCCTGACCGTCACCGAATCCGCGCCGTTGCCCCCGGTCACCGAGACCTGGGCGTGGGCGCACGTCCAGGGCCACGGCGACCTGAGCGCCGGCGACCCTGGTGACGTCCTCGACCAGCAGGTGACCGCCACCCCCGACCTCGCGCGCTCCCGGTTGGTGTCGCCGCGCCGCCTCGACCTCGGCACGAGCTACCACGCGTTCGTGGTGCCGGCGTTCGAGACCGGCCGGCTCGCCGGGCTGCGCACGCCTCCCGAGCCCGGCACCGTACCCGCCCAGCAGCCGTCCTGGGGCGGCCAGAACCAGCCGCGGGTCTTTCCGGTCTTCCACGACTGGAGTTTCCGCACCAGCCCCGAACCGGCCGACTTCGAGGTGCTGGCCCGGCGCCCGAGCGCATTGCGCATCGAGTCCGAGGACTTCGGCACCCGCGCCCTCGACATCTCGAATCCCGGCGCGGGCGTCGAGGTGCCGGCCGGCACGACGGTCGCGTTCGAGGGCGCGCTGGTGCCGATCGACCACACCCGGACGGATTTCCCGGCCTCGCCCGGCGTCCCGGTGCGAAACCAGCTGCGCGAGGTGGTCGACCTGGCGGTCGATCTGCGCGACGCCGCCGTCCCGGTGCCCGACCCCGGCGAGGACCCGATCGTGACCCCGCCCGCGTACGCCCGCAAGCACGCCGGTCTGGAACGGGTCGCCGACGCGACCACTCCGGCGAATCGGTGGGTCGCCGAGCTCAACCTCGACCCGCGCAACCGGGCCGCCGCCGGGCTCGGCGCCGAGATCGTCCGGCAGCGCGACGAGCAGTACATGGAACGGGCCTGGGCCCAGGTCGAGGAGCTGGACGCGGTCAACCAACGGCTCCGCGAGGCCGACCTGGCGATCGCCACCAGCGAGCGGGTCTTCGCCAAGCATCTGTCCCGGTCCGGCGACGATCGGCTGCTCGGCCTCACCGCCGGCGCCCAGTCGGCGCTGCCCACGGCGGCCACCGGCGACCTGACCATCCGCGGCGAGGTCGACGGCAGCCGGGTGCCGGCCGCGGCCCAGGCGCCGGCCTTCCGGCGCATCGCCCGTCCCGGCCGGTCGCTGGTCGAGTCGCTCACCGCCACGACGCCCGCCGGCCTCCAGACCGGACTGCTCGGCCGGCTCAACGAGGACCCGGACACCGCCGTCTCGGCCGCGCCACCGGTCCCCGACCCGGCGCTCGGCGTCGCGCCGTCCCTGGTCCTCACCGCCGTGCAGGCGGTGGAGGACCAACTGCCGCGCGGCCGCGATGTCTTTCCGGCGCTGGCCGGGGATCTCGTCGAGGACCGCAGGCGGGCCGGCACGCTGAGCACCCTCACGCTCACCGCGATGAACACCGGGATAGGCAACCGCCTCGACACTCGCTACCCGGCCGCCGACACCGCGAACGCGGCGCTGCGGGCCGAGGCGATCGCGCTCAACGACGTGCTCATCGCCGCCCCGGCGGTCAGCACGCTGACCGCCGGAAGCGCGAACGGCGCCGATCCGACCGTGCTGCGCATCCCCGCGGCGACCTTCACCGCCCACTACGGCGACGCCATCGACGGCAAGAACTACCTCTCCCTGGTGATCGCCCCGGACACGGCGGTCACCCTGGGCAATCTGGCGCCCACCGCCGGCCTGACCAACGCCGCCGACTTCGCCGCGGCCCTCTCGGACTTCTCCAGCCTGGCGAACTCCCGGCCGGTCCCTCCGCCGGCGGGGCCGCTGACCGCCCCGGCCACCCTCGCCGAGCTGGTCGCCGGCCAGGTGCGGCCGACGGTGGCGATGCCGAAGCAGCTCGCCACCGTGCTCGGCGGCGTCGACGATCTGACCGCCGACCTCGCCGACAACCGCCGGCTCCGGCCGGTGCTGGCCTATCCCACCTTCGACGACCCGCTGTTCGAGCCGCTGCGCCTGCTCGGACAGGACTACATCGTGCCCAGCATCGCGAAGCTGCCGGCCGAGTCGATCGCGCTGATGCTCCCGAACGTGCGCTTCATCGAGTCGCTGCTCGCCGGGGTGAACACCGAGTTCGCCCGCGAGCTGCTCTGGAACGAGTATCCGACCGATCAGCGCGGCACGTACTTCGCCCGGTTCTTCGATCCCGCCGACGCCGGCCAGGAGCGGCCACCCGACATCCCCGAGGTGCACCGCTGGAAGAAGGACCTCGGCGGCAACTCCCCGGAGCTGTCCGGGTTGCTGGTGCTCGTCGTCCGCGCGGAGCTGCTGATCAAGTTCCCGGACACGATCGTGTTCGCCCAGCACGGCGCGTACACCGGCACGGGCGCCGCTCGCCGGCGCACGCTCGACCTCACCGGCGAGGTCCGCTATCCGGTCGTCCGTGGCCGGTTGGATCCCGACATCGCCCTCTACGGGTTCGAGATGACCGTCGCGGAGGCGGCCGGCACCACCGCCGACGCCGGGTTCTTCTTCTGCTTCATGGAACGGCCCGGTCAGCTGCGCTTCGGCCTCGACCTCGACGACGACCCCGACGCACCGGCGCCGGCGCTGTCCAGCTGGAACGACCTCAACTGGAAACACCTGCAGCCGATCGGCGGCGAGCCGGCGAACCAGGTCCTCCTCGGCGCGAACACCGGCCTGACTCCCAGCACCGGTGGGCTGCCGGGCTGGGGCCTGACCTCGGCCCACATGGCCTCGATCCTGTCGCAGAACCCGGTGTGGCTGGCCCGCCACGCCACCGACATGCTTCCCCTCGGATGAGAAACATGAGCCTCAACACCGTCGACTGGTCGACGCTCGGCGCCGATCCCGCGACCGCCAAGGCGGTCGACGCCCTCGGCGCGCTCGCCGCTGGGCTCGATCCGCGGGTGCCGGCGGTGCTGATCCCGGTACGGATCGAGACCCGGTTCTCCACCGCCGAGGTGCCCGACCCCACCGACCACCTCGCCGAACTGCTCGCCCACCTCGCCGCCATCGCCGCCGGCCTGCAACGGCTGGCCGAAGTGCGGTACGCGACCGAGCTCACCGGCAACGTCCAGGAGCAGAAGCGGATCAAGGTGGCGGTCGAAGCACCGCTGTACGCCCGGACCGAAACCGGCCTCGACGCGCTCGCCACCGAACTCGAGGCCCTGCGGACGGCGATCGCCCAGCCGATCACGACGGGCACGGCGGCCGACGTCCGAGCCCTGAAGGCCGCGGTGGCAACACTGCGCGAGCGCGGCACCGCGGCCCGGCGCTCGATCGGCCAGCTGCGCTCGGACTTCCAGCGCACCCACTACGTGGCGCTCCTCGACGGGCATCTGGCCGTTGCCGAGGAGCAGATCAAGGCGATCCGGACCCGGGTCGAACCCGCGTTGCGGCTGGTCGCCGACCTCGACATCCGGGCCGGCGCCCAGGCCGCGGGCCGGCTCGGGCGCACCCCCGACGGCCGGCCGATGCGCCCCGATCTGCTCCCCGGTGCGCGGCCGATCGAGCCGGTCGCCGCCCATCCGGCGCACCGGGTGGTGCTGGACGACGGCACCAGCGCCGAGGCGCTCGGCGCCCAGCGCCTGGTCCGGCTGGAGCGGGCCCAGCTGGTGGCCTCCGCCGAGGCCGCCGGCCTGATCCTCGACCGGCTCGCCGACCCGGCCGCGGAGCTCACCGACGACCTCCGGTCCGCCGCGGCCGGCATCGTGGTCCTGCCGGGAACGCTCAAGGCGGAGCTGCTGGCCAAGCTGGACACCGTCGCGGGACGGCTCGGCGCCACCGAGCTCCGCGCCGAGATCGCCGCCACCCCCAGCGACCGCCCCGATCTCGACGTCTCGGTCCCCGGGCGCTCGGCCGGAACGGTGTGGACCCTGGCCGGGCCGACCAGAACCGTGCACCAGCTGCTCGTCCGGATCTATCCGGAACCGCTGGCGGTCGACAGCCACGAGGAGGACCTGACCAAGACCGAACGAACCGACGGCGCCAACTTCTGGGCCGAGACCGCCGCGGCCGGCAAGGACGAGGAGCTCCGCAAGGGCGCCTGGCGGGCGCTGTGCATCGGCCGCAGCACCCGGCGCGCGGCCTGGGTCGCCCGTGTTACCGAGCCCGTCGACACGCGGCCCACCGAGGGGGCGCGCCAGGCGACCGCGATCAACGACGCGATCACCGTCGTCGGGAAACGCCTGGCCGAGCTCGACACCAGCCGGCCACGGCTGGTGCCGGGTGAGCGGCCACCCCGCGAGCCGCTGCCACCGGCGACCACCGTCCTGACCGGACGGCAGATCGCCGCCGTCGAGCGCGCCCTGCGTACCCTCGACCAGGCCGTCGCCGCGGCGACCGCGCTGCCGGCCGCCGCCGGGCCGACGATCACCGCCCGCCTGCGCACCCAGCAGGCCGCCGTCGCCGCGCTGACCCAGATCTATGTCAACGTGCCGGCCGAGTGGACCGGGCTGCTCGACGACCTGGGCCGCCTGGTCGTCCGGCTGCCGGTCGAAGCACCACCCGATACGTCCGGGCCGGCCGCCGGCACGCGCAGCGGCACCTGGACCCGGGCCGCGTCCTCGACCGTGCTGCCGACCCGCTTCGCGGCCTTCGCCATCGTCGACGGCCGGGCGACCAAGGTCGCCGCCGGCAATCCGGTCCCCGCCGACCTCAAGCTCGGCCTCGACCCCGGCACGGACACCTTCAGCCTCGACGACGACGGAAACCTGATCGTGCCGGACTCGATCAGATGGATGACCGACTTCGCCGCGGCCGAGGCGACGGGCATGGCGCTGCGGATGACCCTCACCGAGCAGGAGGCCGCGCAGGGCTTCGACGAACTGCTGGTGCTGGGCCTGTCCGACGGCGACGCCGCCGACGGGGCGACCCGGCTGACCGCGATGCTGGAGGCCCACCACTACACCGGCGCGGGTCTCTCGCTGCTGCCGGTCGGCACCCCGACGAACAACACCGAGGACGAGTCCGCCGGGCAGTCCAGCACCGACGACGTCGACGCGGCCTTCACCGTCGAGCGCGGCGCCGACCTGACGACCGCCGTCAGCGACTCCGACGGGCTGCGGCTGGCGACCGCCCTCGGCGTCGACGCCGGCGTCCTCGCCCACGTCAGCGGCGCCGGCGGCACCGACGCCCGCGACTCGCTGGTGGCGAACCACGCGCTCTACCCCGGCACCATCGGGCACGCCCTCGAGGAGCTGGCGCCCGGCCTGGTCGGCCGCGACGCACGCGACCGGCTGCGCACATATGCGCTCGGCGACGTCGCCGCCCGCGGGTTGCTGCCCGCGATCCGGGTCGACGATCAGCCGTACGGTCTGCTGCCGGCGGTCGCGCTCAGCCGGTTCCAGCCCGATCTGCGCGACGCCGGGCTGGAGTCGGCGGCCGCACCGCAGCGGACGGCTCAGCAGAGGTTCGACGCGACCCTGCTCGGCCTCCTCCGGCACCTGCACGAGGACTGGTCGGCGATCCGCGAGGGGGTGGACGGAGGCCCGGCGGTGAAGCACGCGCACAGTCCGGACGTCGGGCAGCCGGGCTTCGACGCCCAGCAGCACTTCCTCGCGATGCTGGGCCTGGAGTACGCGTCGGTCGAGGCGAGCTACCGGTTCTCGGTGAACGTGGCGGACCGCGCCGGGGTGCGCGGCGAACCCGACCTCGGGCTCGATTTCGGGATTCCGCGGACCGACGGATCGGCCCCGGACGCCGCCGCCGAGTTCGGTCCGTTCGCCCTGATGGAGCACCTGTCCGAGGTCTTCCGCACCGGGTACGCGCTGCCCGCCGCGGTCCCGCCGCGTGACCCGCTGACCGGACTGGCGTCGGCCGACTGGGCGGAGCTGTACGAGCTGCTCCGCACCTCCCGCGCCTACGGGCTGCGGCTGTTGACCGGGCTGTGGCCGTTGCAGGGCGAGGTGGCGGCATCGGACACCGGGTCGCGGATCCTCACGTTGCTGACCCGCACCCTCGAGAACCTGCGGGAGCGGACCGAACAGAACCTGTCGAACGTCGGCCTGGCCGAGATGTTCGCCCGGCAGGCGCTGCTGGCCGAAGCCCGCCGCGCCGCCGCCGCCATCCTGGTCGACCGCGCCCTCGTGCCGGAGGAGGCGCTGGCCGTCATCGGCACGTCCGGTCTCTACCAGACCTGGTCGGCGGGGACGCTGTCCCGGACCTCGGCGTGGGGCCTGCTGTTCGGCACCGTCAACGACGTGGTCGCGGTCGGCGGTTCCGGCGCCGCCATCCCGGCCGATCTCAACAACCGCACGATGTCGGCGGTCATCCAGGCCGGGCTGCCGCCGGCGGTCGAGGCGCACCGGACCGCGGTCACCGCGTTCGGTCAGCTGCCCGCCGACCGGATGGCCGCGCTCACCCGCGAGCACCTGGACCTCGCCGGTCATCGGCTCGACGCCTGGATCACCGGCCTGGCCAACCGGCGGCTGCGCGGCATGCGACGGCGCACCCCGGCGGGCGCGCAGGTGGGCGCGTACGGCTGGGTCGAGAACCTGCGCCGCAAGCCCACCGCACCGGCCGCCACCGGCGTGCCGGCCGCTCTGGCCGGGCTGCCGGGCCGGCCGCTGACACAGGACCCGACCGGCGAGGGCTTCATCCAGACCCCCTCGCCGACTCATGCGGTGACCGCCGCGATCCTGCGGGCCGCCTACCGTTCGCAGGCCGCGGAGGGGTCGCTCGGCAACGAGATGTCGGTCAACCTCTCCTCGAACCGGGTGCGCGTCGCCCTCTCCCTGATCGACGGCGTGCGCGCCGGCAACGACCTCGGCGCGCTGCTGGGCTATCGGCTCGAACGTTTCCTGCACGAGTACTACGCACGACCGGACACCCCGCAGATGGTCGAGCTGGATTCGGCGATCTTCCCGCTGCGGCGCGCGTACCCGACGGTGAGCGTGGTCGATCCCGCTGCCGGCGCGGTCCCGGAGCCGACCCGCTTCGTCATCGACGGGCTGGCGCTGGTCCGCACGGTCCTCGGCTGGGTGGAGATCAACACCCCGGACGCCACCGGCACCCTGGTCGAGACGTTGACGGCCCGGCTGGACGGCCACCCGTGGGGCACCGCGCCCGATGCGCTGCCGCCGAAGACGGACCTGGCGAAGCTGACCGGGGTGCTGCGCGGGATCGACTCGATCGCCGACGCGCTCGACGCGCTGGGCGACCTCACGACGAGCGAGACCGTGCACCAGCTGGTGCGCGGCAACCACCCCCGGGCAGCCGCCGTGCTGACCGCGCTCAGCGAGGGCCGGGCGATCCCGCACCCGGAGGTCACCGACACGCCCCGCACCGGGCTCCCGGTCAGCCACAAGGTGTTGCTGCAGCTCCCGGCCGTGGACGCCGTGCCGGTCGCGGCGCCGGCGGGCTGGGAATCCGTGCCGATGAGCCCGCGGGCCACCCTCGAACCGGCCGTGAACGCCTGGCTGGCCGAGCTGCTGGGCGATCCGGCGATGATCCGCGTCCGGCTCGGCTCCGACCGGCTCGCCCCCGGTGCGGCGCTGCCCGAGGCGTCCGTCGCCGACCTGGGTCTGCAACCGCTCGACCTGGTCGCGCTGCTCGCCGACGGCTTCGATTCGGCGGTCGGCGCCCTGACCGCCCGGGTGCTCGATCTGCTCCGGCCGGCCGACCTGCCGCCCGACCAGCCGGGGGTGGTGACCGCGGACGGGCCGCAGACCACCGCGACCGACACCTGGCGGATCGAGGCGCGCCGCGCACCGGCGTGGGGGCCGGCGATCCGCAGCATCACCGACCTGGCGCCGCTGCTCGAAACCTGTGTCGACCTGCTCGGCCGCGCCAAACCGGCACGCGCGTCCGACCTCGCAGCCCCCGAGGCGACCGCGACCGCCGGCGACGGCTTCGACGCCGGCGATCTCGCCATCCGGGTGCAACGACTGCTCGACGGTGCTCGCGCCGACGCGGTGGCGCTCGCCCGTCTGCTGGCCGAGGATGCGGCGCTCACCGTGGCGGTCCTCGACGGCGACCCGGCGG
Source organism: Actinoplanes sp. NPDC051388 (assembly GCF_055586225.1). Lineage (NCBI taxonomy): Bacteria > Bacillati > Actinomycetota > Actinomycetes > Micromonosporales > Micromonosporaceae > Actinoplanes > Actinoplanes sp. NPDC051388. The sequence continues at coordinate 192,675 of NZ_JBVJIP010000004.1, forward strand.
TCTGGCTCGGGACCGTGCGCACCCGGGTGCCCCTGGATCCGTCCGCGGAGCACCCCAGCGCCTGGCTGCCGGAGCTGGACTTCACGACCAGCCCGCCGGACGAGGTGGCCGCGCAGCTCGCGCGGCTGGACGGCTTCTGGGCGGCCCGCCAGGCGTGGCACGACGCGGCGGCGGCCGCCCAGGGGTACGGGATCCGCGTCGGCCTGCCCCGCCGCTTCCTGTCGCGCACCCAGGTCGGCACCGAGCTGCTGCAGTCGGCGGAGGTGGCCTTCCTCGACCTGGCGACCCGCTGCCGCGCGGCGGCCACGATCCTCGACGCCGTGGCCGACCCGAAGCCGGCGGGCACCTGGACGGACGCCGCCAAGGTGCTGCTCGGCGACGGCCTCACGCTGGCGCCGAGGATCACGCTCGACCCGATCCGCGCCGATCTGCGGACCGCGCTGGACGCTCACCTCGTCGGCGCCGACGACCTCGACGCGTGGCTCGAGGGAGCCGCCGCGGTCCGGCCGGGCGCCGCGGACCTCGCCGACCTCCAGGTCCTCGCCGAGGCGCTCGGGCGCACCTCGATCGCGGCGGCGGTCGCCCAGCTGCCGCACGCGGACGGCGATCCGTGGCTCGGTGGACCCGTTCCCGACCCGGCCACGTTGACCGGCAAGACCAGTGTGGTGATCTTCGGGCCGGAACACCTGCCCCCCGCCGGCGCGAGCGGCACGACGCTGCTGATCGACGAGTGGAGCGAATCGGTGCCCTACCGCGAGGAGATGACCGGCGTGGCCCTGCACTACGACCAGCCCGACGCGACCGCGCCCCAGGCCATTCTGGTCGCCGTGCCGCCGGTGCTGAACACACCCTGGACGCTCACCGATCTGACCGCCACCCTGCACGACACCCTCGGGGTCGCGCGCAACCGGACGGTCGAGCTCGAGCACATCGGCGCCGGCCGCTACGGCCAGTTGCTGCCGCTGCTGGTCGGCGAGGTGGTGCCGCACGCCGCCGACGCCGACGTCGCCGGTGACCGCGTCATCCTCGACTTCGACCAGAACAACCCGTGAGGACCGGACATGGCATTCATCTCCGCGACCTGTGAGCCGCTGCGAATCTGGTCGCGGCTCGAGCCACGGACCCGGCAGCTCGACTTCGCCGGCAGCCTGGCCGCCAAGATCTCCGACCCGATGTTCATGCTGGGCCGGCAGTGGCAGTTCGGCGAGTTCGCCGGCGCCGACGCCGGATCCGCCATCTTCGCCACCCTGGCCCGCCAGATCAGTCCGGTGCGGATCCCGGGCGCCGGCGCCGCGGACGGCGTGGACGCGGTCACCGAACGGCTGCCGATCGACTTCCCGTTGATCGTGCGGGCCCGGCTGGGCCGGATCGTGCTCGGCCTGCTCGACGCCGGGATGATCGAGAGCGGGATCGATCCGGACGACTACGACCCGGCGGCATCTCGCGATCTCTTCTACCGCCACTTCGGACCGCTCGATCCCGAGCCCACGCAGCCGATCGAGGCCGCACGCGACCGCACCGCGCCGCGCGCCGTCCGCGCCCGGCACGCCCTGCGCGGCCGCTGCGTCGACGGTGTCCGGGTCTACGAGTCGACCCCGCCCGGCCTGTCCGTCGCGGCGCTCCCGGCGACGCTCGTGTCCGCGCTGCCGCCCGGCCAGGCCGACGTGGTGGTGGGCGTCCTGCTGGCCTATCGCGACTGGTTCGAACGCACCTACCTGCAGCCGATGCCGGGCACCGGCGCACAGGGCAGCCGCTGGGAGGGCGACCAGCTGGAGTACGCGGTCGGCGGGGTGGTCGCCCGCGGCACGAGCAGCACCGAGGTGGAGGCCGCCGAGCACCAGGGCGGCCGCCTCGACTGGTACTCCTTCGACCAGGGCGCCACGGCGCCGGCCTCCGGCGAGGACGCCGGCGCGGTCACGATGGACGTCCGCACCGTGATTCCGGTGCCGGCCGAATACCCGGGGATGCCCAAGCCACGCTGGTGGCAGTTCGAGGACGCCGCGGTCGATCTCGGCAAGCTCAGCGCCGACGCGACCGACGTGGCCCGCATCGTGGTCAGCGAGTTCGCGCTGCTCTACAGCAACGACTGGTTCACGATCATCTGCCGGCAACCGGTCGGCAGCGTCGCCGAGCTGCAGGGCGTCATCGTCACCGACACGTTCGGCTGGCGGACGCTGGTGCAGCCGACGGTCGCACCGGCCGGTGGGGACTGGACCGGCTGGGACGCGTTCAGCCTCGCGCCGCGCCCGTCCGGACCGGCGCAGGGACCGTTGCCGCAGCACCTCTATCTGCCGCGGACGCTGCCGGTGATCAGCGACTCCGAGCCGCTGGAGCAGGTGGTGTTCGTGCGGGACGAGACCGCCGACATGGTGTGGGCGATCGAGCAGCGGATCCGCGACGGTCTGGACGGCTCGCGGGACGCCGCCGAGGCCTCCCGGCGCCTGCGGCAGCAGCTCGGCCCCGAGCCCTCGGCGCCGACAGCCGGACTGCGCTACATCCTGCAGACCGAGGTCGCGGAGAACTGGATCCCGTTCCTCCCGGTCCACCTGCCGGGCCAGCTCCGCGCGATCCAGCTGCAACGCGGCACCATGCGGCGAACGATCGGGCCGGAGGACTCACTGATCCGGCCGCTCACCTCGATCCTGCGCGAGGGAATCGACGACGAGGACAACCGGGTGGCGGCGTATTACGTGCACGAGGAGGAGGTGCCCCGGGCCGGGGTCCGCGTGCAGGGACTGCTGCGCCGGGCGCGGGCCTATGACGGCACGCCGGTCGTCTGGCACGCGCGCCGGGTCACCACCGGCCGCGGGGAGGCCCGTTCGGGGCTCGCCTTCGACCGCATCGTGTCTTGACCCGGCCGCCCGCCGGGCACACGATGGACAGACCTTCGGTAGTGCAATGCACGCTCGAATTTGGACCGGGTAATCAGAAGAATTTCAGAGCCGTTGGGAGTCCTCCTGGGCGGTTCGCTCGTGCGTTCTTCCCCGCGGATGCGGGGTTCCGTGCGGTGTTCCGTTCAGGGGGCACTGGCCTCCGTCGCGAGGCCGCCTCCGGGAGGAGCCATGCGCGTCATCGCGCTCAAGGGCCTGGCCGGGGTCGGCAAGACCGCGTTGCTGGGCCGGTTGGCCGCCGCCGGCGAGCAGGTTGTCGATCTGGAGGAGCTGGCCGCCCACCGCGGTTCGGCGTTCGGCCGGATCGGCATCACCGCACGACAGCCGAGCGAGCCCGAGTTCCACACCCTGGTCCGGGACGCCCTGGCGTCCTGCCGGGACGATCGCCCGGTCTGGCTGGAGGACGAGGGCCCGCACATCGGCCGGCTCTGGCTCCCCGATGAGGTCACCCGGTCGATCGCGGCCGCGGACACGGTGGAGATCACGGCCCCTCTCGAGGAGCGGATCCAGCGGCTGGCGGACACCTATGGCCGCGCCGACCCGGCCGAACTGATCGATGCCACCCAGCGGATGCGTCGCCGGTTGAACAACAGCCGCGCCGACCGGGCGATCAGCCATTTCCATGCCGGCCGCCCGGAGGCCGCGATCCGGGTCCTGCTCGACTATTTCGACGACGGGTACGCCCGGCGCGGCGCCGGCGACAGACGCCGCCGGCTGCGGCCCGGCGAGCTCCCGCGCGGTGTCCTGGAGCGGTGACGTATCAGGTCCCGGACTGAGGCCGGGCCGGGAGCCCGCTGGCCGAGGCCGCCGCTCGGTGGCATGCTTGACGCCGGGCAGAGCCCCGGAGGTGCGTGGTGGACACGTCACGACAGCACGATGAGGTGGGCGACGGTCCCACCGCGATGCGCGTTCTGCTCGGAGCCCACCTCCGGCGGTTGCGCGAGAACCACGGCCTGACCAGGGCCGAAGCCGGCGAACCGATCCGCGCCTCGGAGTCCAAGATCAGCCGGATGGAACTGGGCAGGGTGCGCTTCAAGGAGCGCGACGTCCTCGATCTGCTCGCGCTCTACGGCGTGCACGACGACGAGGAGCGGGCGGCGCTGCTGGCGCGGGTGCGGGAAGCCAACGCGCCGAGCTGGTGGAGTTCCTACAACGACATCACGCCGAACTGGTTCCAGCGATACCTGGGCCTGGAGGCCACGGCGACCCTGATCCGCACCTACGAGGTCCAGTTCGTCCCCGGGCTGCTGCAGACCGAGGCGTACGCCAGGGCGGTCATGCCCCTCGGCCCCGGTGTCGTTCCGGAGGACGAGATCGCCCGCCGCGTGCAGCTGCGATTGACCCGCCAACAGGTGCTGACCAGGCCCGATCCGCCGAAACTGTGGGCGATCGTGGACGAGGCGGCGCTGCGGCGCCCGGTCGGTGGACCGCGCGTGATGCGTGACCAGCTCGAGACGCTGATCGGCATCGTCACCAAGACGCCGAACGTGCGGCTGCAGGTGCTCCCGCTCGCGGCCGGTGGGCACGCCGCCGCCGGAGGCTCGTTCACCCTCCTGCGTTTCCCGCAGCAGGAGATGCCCGACCTGGTCTATCTCGAGCAGCTGACCAGCGCGCTCTATCTGGAGAGCCGGGACGACGTCGACTTCTACTTCGACGCGGTCAACCGCCTCTCCATCGAGGCCGCTCCGCTGAAGGACACCGTCCGGCTGCTGAGTCGCATCGTCGACGACCTCGGCGATGCCCGGTGACGAACACGGGTAGTCTGTCGCCGATCCAAGGTGGACACGCACACCGCAAGGGGCATGCTGATGACCGATGACAAGATCGACACCACCGTCCCGCAGACGGCCCGGGTGTGGAACTACTGGCTCGGCGGCAAGGACAACTACGCCGTCGACCGAGCCCTCGGCGATCAGATCGCCAAGGAATACCCGATCATCGTCGACATCGCCCGCGGCGACCGTGCCGTCCTCAACCGGGCGGTGCGCTACCTCGCCGGCGAGGCGGGCGTCCGCCAGTTCCTCGACATCGGCACCGGGCTGCCCACCACCAACAACACGCACGAGGTCGCCCAGGCGGTGAACCCGGAAGCCCGCATCGTCTACGTCGACTACGACCCGCTGGTGCTGGTGCACGCCCGCGCCCTGCTGACCAGTGGCCCCGAGGGCGCCACCGACTACATCGACGCCGACCTGCGCGACACCGAGACGATCCTGCGCGAGGCGGGACGCACGCTCGACCTCACGCAGCCGGTCGCGCTGATGCTGTCCGGGATCCTCGCCCACCTGTCCAGCGCCGAGGAGGCCCGCACCGTGGTGGGCCGGATCATGGACAATCTGGCGCCCGGGAGCTATCTGCTGGTCGTCGACGGCACCAACACCAACCCCGAGCTCAACGAGGTCATGAAGATCTGGAACGCGACGGCGAACCCGCCCTACGCGATGCGCAGCCCGGAGGAGATCGCGAGCTACTTCGACGGCCTGGACCTGGTCGAACCGGGTCTGGTCGACGTCACCCGGTGGCACAACGACCCGGGCGAAGCGGAGCCGTTGCACAACCTCATCGGTCTCGGCCGCAAGCCCGCCTGACTCGAGGGGGTCTCAGGCCGGCAGCCGTCGTTTGCGGTCGGCCGGCACACCGCGCGGCGGCGCCTTCGGCAGCAACCAGACCGGGTTCGACACCGCGATCACACTGCCGTCGGCGAGCCGGGCCTGCGTGCGCACATAGGCGCCCGGGCCCGGCCGCACCGTGAGCCGATGCCGGTCGGCGGCCAGCGACGCCGCCGGGACGCGCTGCACGGTGACCGCCGGCGACAGCGCGCGCTTGCCGGCCAGGTCGGTCACTCCGGTGACGATCTCCAGGACCGAACCCGCGGGCAGGGACGTCGCGACCGCATCGACGGTCACCGACTTGGCCTTGGTGAGGCAGACCGCGCCCATCGCGGAGCCGCCGGCCACGTGCAGGTCCAGTGATCCCCGGTAGTGCGCCGGGTCGACGAACCAGGCCGCTCCCCGCCGCAGCGCCGGCACGACGTCGCCGCGGCGGCGCGACGGTGCCCACGCATATGTCAGACCGCGCTCCGGCTCGGCCAGCCAGTCGTCGCCGTCGTGGTCGTCGCTGGCGCCCACGGCCGTGAAGAACACCGCGTTGCGGGCCGCGACGTCGAAGACCCACAGCAGGTCCTCCTGGGGGTCGCGGCCGATCTCCACCAGGTCGACGCCGAGCGCGTCACGTTCGATCATCAGGGTGGCGAGTCCCTCGCGGGTCTCCACGTCCATCGGATGGTTCCAGCACACGATGCCCCCGTGGCTGTGCAGGAACTTCACCATCTTGGCGGTGGCCGACGGCTCGTCGTCGCGCACCGGCGGGGAGGGGAACGCCGGCAGGGTCTGATCACCGCCGTACCAGTTCAGGTGGCGCACCAGGGAGACCTCGTAGGCGCGATAGTGCTTCACGTCGGCGTACTCCTCGGCGTACCCGGAAAGCACCTCTTCGCGCAGGTCCTCGCCGGCCTGGCCGGTTCGCCGGTCACGGCGGAAGGTGAGCCGGTCGACGACGAAGTCGGCCTGGCGGCCCGGGCCGGCGGCGACGCCGACCCGCAGGCCCCGCATGGTGTTGTCGGCGGCGACCGATTCCGGCCAGAGCCGGGCGATGTCGTCCGCGAGCCGCAGCGTCAGGCGGGTCCAGACGCCGGCCGGCGCGGGGAGATCCACGACGCCGAGCAGGCCATCCCTGGTGTACGCGGGCGGCCCGCCGCCGCCGATGCGATAACGCAGGAGGTATTCGCCGGCCGGCAGCGCACCGCGGGCCGGGTGGTAGGACAGCTTCATCTGCACCAGCAGGCTGGCGTCCGGACCGGCCCGTTCCGGCAGGACGTCCACGGTGAGGACCGTGTCGGCGACGCACGTGTGGTAGATCGAGTTCCACGCCGAACCGACCTGCCACAGAATTCCGCGGGCGGTGGCCGCCGCGCGGGCGGACAACCGCAGCGCCCGTCCCGGCTCGTCCGGACTGTGCGGGCCGTCCACGAAGGTCGAGGCGGCGGTCGCGAGAACACCTTCCGTGCTCGGCGTCCAGGTCCAGGCCAGGCCGTCCTCGAGCTCGGTGGCGCCGTCGAAGCGCACCGCCCGCCGGTAGTCGTGCGCGGCGACCCGCCAGTCGTGGTCGGTCCACCACACCAGGTCGACCCCGAGACGGCGGGCCTCGTGCAGATGCGCCTCGAAACTGGCGCCGCCCTCGCTGAACGGCCCGTGGATGTGCATCGCCATGCTGACCGGCTTGACCGCCGGGACCGCGGCATCCGACGGGGCGCCGTGAGCGGCCGTCGATCCGACTCCGGCGACCGCGGCGGCGAGCAGGGCGCGGCGCGAAACCGCCTGATCATCGGGCACGATCTCGATTCTGCCGCAATCGCCGCAAACAATCTCATATAGGTGCGGATTAGCGTCTGGTGATGCCGGTGAGCCGGGCGTCCGCTGCGATCGGCGCGGCACCTCCGTGCGACCATTCGCGGGTGGAACTCGACGAGCGACTCGCCCTGGCGCATGACCCCGGCACCCCGGCGATGACGCTGATCGAGCTCGCGGCCGACCCGGCGTCGCAGGTCAGGGCCGCGGTGGCGGCCCAGCCGAACGCTCCGGCGCAGGCGCTGCGACCGCTCACCCGCGACTTCGACCGCGACGTGCGGGAAGCGGTCGCCCGCAACCCGTCCACCTCGCGGGGCAATCTGCTGCGCCTCGTCGGCGACCCGGACCGGTGGGTCCGCTGGGCGGTCGCCGGTAATCCCGGCTGTGACGAGCAGGTCCGCCGCGCGATGGCGGCCACCGCCGACAAGGAACTGCGCGGCCTCCTCGCGGAGATGCCCGACCTGGAGCCGGATCTGGCCGATGCCCTGCTCGAGGATCGCTCCCCCGAGGTGCGGGAACGGCTGGCGAGACACACCCGGGATCCGGCCGTGATGACCGCGCTGCTGGCCGACCGCACCGTGCGCGTCCGCAAGGGTCTCGCGCACAACCAGCGCACCTCCGCCGAGCACCGGCACGCCCTGGCGCTGGACACCGCACCCGACGTCCGGGCCGCGCTGGTGCGCGAGGTCGACCTGGCCGAGGACGACCTGCGGCTGCTGGCCGAGGACCGGTCGGCCGACGTCCGGCGGGCGCTGGCGACCTCGGCCCGCACCCCGGCGCACCTCCGGCAGGAGCTCGGGGACGACACCGAGGAGACGCCGCCCCCGGTCGCCCGCCCGGCCCGCCGTGGCCCGCACCGCTTCATCACCGGCACCGGCCGATAGGCGGCGAATGAGCGTACGGTGAGGTTCACCGCTTGTTCACCGCCCGCCACGGTCCAGGTTGATTCTCGCCGGGCCGTCGCACAGCAGTCCCGGAAGGGATGAGTTATGTCCGGCAAATCTCCACGGAAAGACGGCGGCAAGAAGCAGGGCAAGACCCTGAAGGAGAAGCAGACCGCGAAGCGGGAGAAGCGCGACGAGAAGTCGACGCGGTCATCGAACATCCCGCCCACCGGCCACTGACCCCGACCGCGAGGCCGGTGACCTGCTTCTCCTCAGGTCACCGGCCTCGTGGTCAGAACTGCAGCGCGGCGCGGCCGCCGACCATCGGCAACTGGACGGTGCTGCTGGTCGGCCGCACCGAGATCCGCGTGCCGGGCGACGGCCGCAGCGTGTAGTCGTAGTCGGTGGAGAGCACCACGACGCCGAGGCGGTGACCGGCCGCGAAGGTGTGCTCCTGCGGCTGCATGTCCCAGCACAGCCGATAGGTCTTCCCGGGAGTGACCGCCGAGGACCGGGTGAGCGAACCGCGGTTCTGCGGGTCGATCCAGCCACGCGTGACGATGACCGGATCCGTGCCGGCGGGGCCGTAGTCGACCAGCAGCGCGGTCAGGTTGGCCGCCGTGCGGTTGTCGATGCTGACGTCGACCGTGACCCGCGGCGTGCCGCTGAGCCGGGCCGGGGTCCGCAACGCCGGGGTGCGGTAGGCCAGGGAGTTGCCGGACGGCTGCAGCAGCTCCTCCGCGACCACGTCACGGCCGTTGTCGACGAAGGTGTCCGTCCGCGGCCGGCCCACGGCCAGCGGCAGCGTGGCCGGCGCCGAACCGGGCACCGGCCAGGCCGAGGCCGTCCCGGTCACGGTGGCGGCGGAGTCCTCGAAGGTGACCGGCGCCTCGTCCTCGATGCCGCTGTCCACGTCGTAGATGTAGTGGTCGATCCAGCGGCGCATCGCGGGGAAGAAGGCGGGCGCGGTCGCCGATCCGTGTTCGCCGTCGTAGAGCCACAGCTTGCGGTCGACGCCGTGCCGGCCGAGCGCGTCCCACAGCTGGATGCCCTGCTTGGTCTTGACGTTCCAGTCGCGCAGGCCCTGCACGATGAACACGCTGGCCTCGATGTTGCCGGCCTTCGACGCGTAGTCACGCGACGCCCAGAACGCGGAGTAGTCGCCGGTGACCCGGTCCTGTTCGCGGGTCAGCTTGTCCATGGCGGCCGCGCAGACCTCCGGATTCGTGCGGGTCAGGATGATCCGGGCATGGATGTCGACGTCCTCGCCCTGCCATTCGTACGGCGCCACGACCAGGCCGTTGGCGCGGTACTCGTCGTACCAGCTGGAGACCGCCGACATCGGGATGACGGTCTTGAGCGCGGAGCGGCCGGTGACGGCGGCGGCGAGGGGCAGGGTGCCGTTGTACGAGACCCCGTACATCCCGACGGCGTGCGCGGACCAGTGCGCCGAGACCACCTTCCCGGCCGCGTCGTAGGCGCGGCCGGAGCCGCCGAGCCAGTCGATCACCGCGCGGGTCGCGGCCGCCTCGTGCGGGCCGCCGGCGTCCGGGCAGCCGGTGGAGCGCGCGGTGCCCAGGCTCTCCATGGTGATCATGGCGTAGCCCCGCCGGACGAAGTACTCCCAGTAACCCTCCTCGGGAAAGCCCTCCTCGTCGTCGTCGCCGCCCGCGCGGGCGGCGGCGGCCGCGCCGCGCGCCCGCCCGGCCGTCGCCCTCCCCTCCTGCGGAAGCCGGTCGACGTCCACCGAGTGGTACGGCGCGTTCACGAAGTCGCCCATATAGGGCGTGGCGATCATCAGCGCCCCGGACTTGAGGCCGGCCGTCTCGGTCTCGCCCGGCCGGGTGACATCCAGGTGGACGCGGTCCTGGGTCCCGTCCCCGTCGCTGTCCAGCGGCACCTCGACCCAGATCTCCTCGTTGATCGCCTGGTCGTAGTCGAATACCGGTTGGGTCGCGCCGTCCCGCACGACGATCGTCGCCGGCCCGTCGGCCGCCAGGGCCGGCATCCCGGCCACCGTGACCGGTATGCCGATGCCGACGGCCGCCACGGCGGCCACCACTGCGTGTCGCATTCGTCCTCCACAGAAAGCGGGAATCTGTCCGCAGTGGAAGACGCGGACAGACGCACTCGGCGTGGCACGCGATCGTCGGCTTTGTTCGGCGGGCGAGGCACACGGCGCGTGGAATGCGCTCGGTTCGGGTACATCGGCGGTCATGACCACCGAGCCCGCCACCGTCGAGGGCCGGTACCGGCTCGGCCGGATGCTGGGCGCCGGCGGCATGGGCCGGGTGTGGCTGGCCCGGGACGAGACGCTCGATCGCGATGTGGCGGTCAAGGAGATCCTGCTGCCCGACGAGCTCCTCGAGGCCGATCGGGAGGCGTTGCGGCGCTACATGCTGCGCGAGGGGCGGGCCAGCGCCCGGATCAGCCATCCCAACGTGGCCCGGGTCTACGACGCGTTCGAATCCGCGGGCCGGGCCTGGATCGTCATGGAGTACGTGCCCTCTCGCTCGCTGCAACAGGTGCTGGATCAGGACGGGCCGCTGCCGCCGGACCGGGCCGCGCGCGTCGGCCTGGCGGTGCTCGACGCGTTGACCACGGCGCACGCGGCGGGCGTGCGGCACCGTGACGTCAAGCCGTCCAACGTTCTGCTCGGTGACGACGGCCGGGTGGTGCTCACCGACTTCGGCGTCGCCGCGGTCGACGGCGAGAGCATCGCCACCAGCTCCGGGCTGGTGGTGGGTTCTCCGCAGTACATGTCCCCGGAACGGGTCCGGGACGGCGAGGACCGGGCGGCCGGCGATCTGTGGTCGCTCGGGGCCACGCTGTACGCGGCGGTCGAGGGCCGGCCTCCCTACCAGCGCGGTTCGGTGATGGAGACGGTCACCGCGATCGCCGCCGACGACCCCGAGCCGCCGCAGCGGGCGGGGGCCTTGCGCGACGCCCTGGAGGGGTTGTTGCGCAAGGACCCGGGCGAGCGGATCGACGCGGCCGAGGCACAGCGGCGGCTGCGCGTGGTCCTCGCCCCGCGCCGCCCGCCAAGGCTCTGGCTCGTCGCGGCGATCGGTGCGCTCGTTCTCGTGGCCGGTGCGGTCCTGTGGGCGGTGACGAAGCCGGACGACCGGGCGAGGACAAGCGCCGTGCCTGCACCGAGCGCAGTCGCCACGGCGCCGGCGACCTCCCCGGCATCCCCGGCGCCGGCCGGCCTCGCGCCGTCGTCCGGACCGCCTGGCAGCCCGTCCGCCCCGGCCTCGGCCGGCGCCTCCGCCGGTTCCCGGCCGCCGCTCCCGGCCGGCTGGATCGACTATCGAGACCCCACCGGTTTCTCGCTGTACGTGCCCGAAGGCTGGTCGAGATCGAAGGAGCGGTCGATCGTGTACTTCCGCTCCCGGGGACGGGTGCTCGGGATCGACCAGACCAAGCAGCCACAGTGGGATCCGGTCGCCGACTGGCGGGGCAAGGCGACCTATCGGGTGGGCATCGGCGACTTCCCCGGCTACGACGAGATCCACATCCAGGAGGTGGACTACTTCCTGAAGGCCGCGGACTGGGAGTTCACCTTCACCCGCTCGGGAGTGCGGCAACACGTCAACAACCGCGGGTTCATCACCTCGCGCAAGCAGGCCTACGGCATCTGGTGGCAGACCAGCGACGCGGCCTGGGACGGCGCGCGGGACGACCTCGAACTGATCTTCGAGAGCTTCCGCCCGGCCACCTGACCACCGGTCAGCCAGCGCTGCCGGCGGTCTGCGCGGCGGTGACGATGACGTCGGAGACGGCGGCGGACTGTGTCACGTATGCGGCGTGGCTGCCCGGGACGTTGGTGATCCGCGCGCCCGCACGCTTGGCCATGTGCTGGAGCATCGCCTGGTCGAACGCCTTGTCCTCGGTCGCGATGACAGCCCAGCTGGGCTTGTCACGCCAGGCCGCGTTCGTCACCGGCGTCTCGAACACCGCCATGTTGATGGGCACCTGCGTGTCGCGGAGAAAGGCGGCTTCCTCGTCGCCGGCGTCCGCCGCGAACCCGGCCTTGAACCTGTCGTGGTTGAGGAAGCCGAACCCGCCCTCGACGACGTCGATGACGAAGTCGGGCGTCGGGGCGAATCCCGCGTACTGCTGGGCGGTGGTCTCGCCCGCATCCGGCGCCAGCGCCGACACGTAGACCAGTCCGGCGACGTTCGGGTGAACTCCCGCCTCGGTGATGACCGTGCCGCCCCACGAGTGGCCGACCAGAATCGTCGGGCCGTTCTGCAGGTCGAGCACTCTCGTGGTCGCGGCGACGTCGTCCGCCAGGGAGGTGAGCGGATTCTGCACGACGGTGACCCGGTAGCCCTGGGCCGTCAGCTTGTCGTACACGCCGCGCCATCCCGAACCGTCGGCGAACGCGCCGTGCACGAGCACGACGTTCTTGATCTCTTGACCGGTGGTGCCCATGATGCTCTGCCCTCCGTCATCGCGTCGGCCTCTCCGCCGACTCCCGATGTGCAATATATTGCATGCAAGACACGCCGACAAGGCGCCCTCGATTTGTCGAGACGTGCGAAGTGTGTGCAATATGTTGCATGCCGATTCCCTCGGGCAGCCTTGCGGTGGACCGATCACTGCTCCGCGACGACGTCTACCGGCGTCTTCGCGACGCCATCATCGACGGCACCTTCCGGCCCGGCGAGCAGCTCAAGGACGGCGAGCTCGCGGCGTGGCTCGGAGTGAGCCGCACTCCGGTGCGCGAGGCTCTGCTGCGCCTCGGCGGCAGCGGACTGGTGGTGGCACTGCCGGGCCGATCGACCAGGGTCAGCACCATCGACGCGCGGGCGGTGCGCGATGCCCGCGACGTCATCGCCACGATGCACGAATGGGCCGTGCGCCAGACGGCGGGCCGGTTGAGCGCAGACGACCTCGATCGCATGCGGGACGCCAATCGCCGCTTCGCCGCGGCGGTGGACTCGGGTGACATCGGCGCGGCGCTGGACGCCGACGAGGAGATGCACCGGATCCCGGTCGCCGCGCTGGGCAACCATGCGGTCGAGGCCGTGCTCGACCAGTTCGACCCCCTCGTACGCCGTGCCGAGCGCCTCCGCTTCAGCGCGGACGGGCACACGTCGGTCGAGCTGCACAGGCGGCTGATCGAACTGATCGCGGCCGGCGACGCGCAGGGAGCCGCGTCGGTGGCGTTCGACATCTGGCACACCCTGCCGGCCGAGGACGACGCCGACGACCACGTCGAACCCGCCTGATTTTCTTTCCCGGTGTCGGATCCGGGACGACCCGATCGTGGAGTGGGATGAGCGGGTCGCACCGGGCGGCCCGCCGAGAAAGGAACTCCCCCGTGCCCACCACCGGCAATGCCCTCGCCCGTCGCATGTTCGAGCTCCTGGAGCCGATCTGCCTGGTCACCTTCTTCGCCGACGAGTGCAACGAGGAACTGGCCGCGCTCGGCCACCGCACCTACTGGGACGGCTACTTCGCCAGCCGTGCCGCGCCGCTGGGGCGGGTGCCGGCGCAGGTCGTGCACGCGGCGTTCTACAGCTTCGCCGACGGCGAGGCCGCCCGGCACATCCCGAGCGCCTGGGAGAAGATCCCGCCCGAGGCGTCGGTCGCCGCCCGGGAGCGAGGCAGCGCCGCCTCCGTACGGCGGATCCTCGGCGACGAGCTGGCCGGATCCCCCGGCCTGATGCGCGCCGCCGACCTGACCACCAAGGCCGCGACGAGCGCGTCCACCGCGGGTCGGGTGATGTACGCCGGGATGCGCACCCTCGCGGTGCCGAGCGACCCGGTCGCCCGGCTGTGGCATGCCGCGACCATGCTGCGCGAGCACCGCGCCGACGGGCACATCGCCGCGCTGGTCGGCGCGCGCATCGGCGGCACCGAGGCGCACGTGCTCTCCGCGCTGGCGCACGACATCTATCCGGCCGAGTCGTTCGGGCGCATCCATCACCTGCCGAAGCAGCGGCTGGCCGCGGTCATGGACGGGTTGCGCGAGCGCGGGCTGGTGGACACCGACGGCCGGTTCACCGACGCCGGCCGCGAGATCCAGCAACGCATCGAGGCCCTGACCGACGAGCTCGCCGCCGCGCCGTACGACGCCCTCACTCCCGCCGAGCTCGACACGCTGATCGCCGAGCTCGAGCCCATCACCGCTGCTCTGGTGGCCGCGGGATCACGGTGACCAGAACCATGATCTGCGGATTGGCCACTGACCGGGGCAGCGGGCGTGGCTAGGGTTCGGCCATGACCGTGGGATTTCTCGGACTCGGCGTGATGGGCCGGCCGATGGCGCTCAACCTCGTCCGGGCCGGAGTCCCGCTGGTCGTCTGGAACCGCAGCCCGGCGGCCGCCGACGAACTGCGCGCGGCCGGCGCCACGGTGGCCGCGACGCCGGCCGAGGTGGTGAAAGCGGCCGACGTGGTGCTGATGATGCTGGCCGGCCCGGCCGCGATCGACGAGGTCCTGCACCAGGTGCCGGACCTCGCGGGCACCACGATCGTGCACATGGGCACCACCGCCCCGGAGTTCTCGCAGGCCCTGAGCGAACGCGTCGAAACGGCGGGCGGCCGCTACGTGGAGGCGCCGGTGTCCGGCTCCCGCGTGCCGGCCGAGGCCGGCCGGTTGGTCGCCATGCTGGCCGGCGCCGAGGAGGACATCACCCGGGTACGCCCGCTGCTGGCCCCGATCTGCCACGAGACGGTCGTCTGCGGCCCGGTCCCGCAGGCCCTGCTGATGAAACTGGCGGTCAACGTCTTCCTGATCAGCACCGTGACCGGCCTGGCCGAATCGGTGCACTTCGCCCGCCGCCACGACCTGGACCTCAGCACCCTGGCGACGGTGCTCAACGCCGGGCAGATGGCCAGCGCGATCTCCGCGGTCAAGGTGGCCAAACTGGTCGGCGAGGACTTCTCGGTGCAGGCCGGGATCCGCGACGTGCTGGAGAACAACCGGCTGATCGTCGAGGCGGCCCGCGCCGCCGGCGTCGCGTCACCGGTGCTGGACGTGTGCCACCGCCTCTACGCCGAGACCGCCGACCTGGGCCACGGCGGTCTGGACATGGCCGCCGTGGTCCACGCGATCGCGGCGCGAGACACCCCCGGCCGGCGCAAGGGGGGGGGGGGGGGGGGGGGGGGGGGGGGGGGGGGGGGGGGGGGGGGGGGGGGGGGGGGGGGGGGGGGGGGGGGGGGGGGGGGGGGGGGGGGGGGGGGGACGTAACCCCCTTCCCCCCCCCCCCCCCCCCCCCCCCCCCCCCCCCCCCCCCCCCCCCCCCCCCCTCGCCCCCTCCCCCCCCCCGTGCCGGATCACCACCAGACGTTGGCCGATGACGTGATGTTGTCGAAGCCGTACCAGGACAGGTTCGCCCAGCCGGTGCCCTGGAAGTAGAGCCAGCTGCCGCCGTACTCGATGTTGTCGTTGAGCGTGACGCGGCCGTTGAGATAGATCGACGACGCCACGTCGTTCCACACTCCGGCGCAACCGAACAGGCCGCAGCCGCGGTTCACCGCGACCAGATTGTTGACTCCCCAGCCCGACTGGATGTCGACCCAGTCGCCGGTGCGCTCATCGCCGGAAAAGAGCGTGACGTACTGACCGGCGACCTGGGTCGCCGGGCCTGCGGCGGCCTGCGCCTGGGTCACGGCCTTGTCGAACGCGGCCTTCTTCGTGTATCCGGCGAGGTCGTTCGGCCGGCGCAGATCGACCACGAAATACAGGTCCTGACCAGCGAACCGGGCCATGTCGCCCGGCTGGTAACGGACGCCGTCGACGGTGAAGGGCCCGCGCGGCGCCTGACGCCGGGGAGCCTCGGCGACGGCAGCGGCGGTCGCGCCGTCGCCCTTGGTCGGCACGGCCGCGGCCGGTCCGGCACCGGCGGTGAGGCCGGAGACCGCCGCGATCGATGCGGCGGCCAGGGCGAGTCCACGACCTACGTTCTTCTTGAGCATGGTGTTTCCCTTCTGGACATCCGGGAGAGGACCCGGCGCCATCCAGAGTGGAGACGGACTGCCGTCGCAGGAATGGTTCTCGGCTGTCCAGAGTGTCGCTGACAGTCAGCACCGAGGTCCGGACCTGCGCCGACTCCCCCTCCCGTGTCCTTGACCGTGTCGCACGGGCGGTCCTAGCGTCCATGACAGGACGAATGCCGGAGGCAATGCCGCCGTCCGGCCGCTGGTCCGGATGCGCGAGGGCGCCATGAACCCAGATCACGTCGGCGGATTCGATGCTCTGGCGAGCATCAGATCTCTGCAGCCGGAAACTCACGCGACCAGGCCAGGTGCGGTGGCACCCGACCCCGAGATTCAGGTCTCCGCGGCGTCGAACGCTCCGACCAGGTTCGAGGATCTCTACAACCCGCGGACGCACCGGTGGGCCCCGCCCTACGTGCAGCCGACCGAATATCGGCTGTCTCTGCGCCGCACCCAGTCCACCGGAACCCCGGCGGATCCGGTGAAGTGGCATCTGACGTCCCCGGACGGTCGCCAAGGGCCCATCGACATCATCGACAACGGCATCCACATCGGCGGGTTCGGCGCTCCGGCCAGGGGAACGGTCGTCGCACGGGTCCCCTTCGCCGGTCCGATCAACGTCTCGTCGACGTGGAAGGGCAGGGAGATCAAGGCGAAAATCGACCTGCGGGATTTCCTCGTCGTCTCGGTCGGCGACTCGTTCTCGTCGGGTCAGGGGAATCCCGACCGAGCCGGCGTCGAAAGCATCGGGAGCCGCGCCCTGTGCGAGGTGCCCACCCTGGTCATTCTCGCTCAGGCCGTCGCCGACGCGAAGGAGAAGGGCCTGGACTGGGTCGAGGACAACGTCCCCGGCCTGGGCGAGCTGGTCGGCCTCTCCGAAGATCTGACCGGCCAGCTGCACGACCTGATCGGCGGCGCGGTCGACGAGATCGGGGACCTTCTCGGGTTCGGTGGCGGGCCGCAGCAGTTCGTCCACATGACCGAGCCGGCGCGCTGGCTGGAGCCGCTGGCGTGGCGGTCTCTCAAGTCGGCGATGTCGCTCGCGACCCAGGCCGCCGAGATCAGGGGCTGGGCCCGGCTGACGACCTTCGTTTCGGTCGCTTCGTCGGGCGCGGAGATCGAGAAAGGGCTCCTCGGCCCCCAACGCCCCTTCCAGAAGACCGGCCAGATCGAGGAGGTTCGCCGCATGCTGTCCAATCCGGCCGACCTCACCAGCCTCATCCGGCCGGTCGACGTGCTCATGATGTCGATCGGCGGCAACGACTGCGGATTTTCCGGAACGTTGTCCGACCTCACCAACGAGAGATTCATCATCGGACTGCTCGGCAAGAAGACCCAGCAGGAGGCTCGGGACACCATCGAGGAGGCGATCAAAGGCCTACGGACGCAATACGTCAAGCTCGATGACGTCATCCGGCGGAGTCTCGACCCCAAGGAGATTCTGATCCCCGAGTATCCGGCTCCGATCTTCGACGGCGCGGACGGCCGGCCGCACGCCGGATGTGGCCTGTTCGACCTCACCGAGGAGGCGGGCGTCGTCTATCCGATGGGCATCTCCGAGTCCGATGCGGGCTTCATCGAGGAGATGGGGAACCTGCTCAATCAGAGGATCGCATCGTCGGCGGAAACCCTGGGCTGGACCGTGGTGACCGGTGTCGCCCAGGCGTTCAAGACCCACGGCTACTGTGCGCCGGATTCGTTCTGGCGCAGCGCCGGCGAGTCGTGCCACATGCAGGACGACATGGAGGGGACCGTGCACCCCAACGGCAACGGGACCAAGGTCGTCGGGGATCTGCTCGCCGCGAAACTACATGCGACTCTGAACCATTTCACGAAGAACGATCCGGAGGCCGGGGTCCGGCGGATGCCCCGTCCACCCGGACCTGATGTGGCGGAACGGGTGTAGCCCGGAGATCGGGCCGCCCCTCACCGTGCTAGTGGCGGGGGCAGCAGTCGCAGAGTCAGGCCGATCCGCGCCAGGCTGGCCGGGATCGCCGCGAGCATCGGCCACACCAGGGCCGGGGCGACCAGCAGGACGGCGACGACCATGACCGCGTCGAGGGTCATCAGGCCCAGGCCACCGGCCCGGCCGAGGCGTGTGCGGCGGTAGTCGCGGCGGCTGGTGGCCGCGGTGATCAGGGCGGCGATCACCGCCAGCAGACCCGATCCGAACCCGGCGGCCGCCAGAACGGGGACCGGCCACGTCCAGACCTCGCCGACCACGAGACTCGCACCCCAGCAGACGCCGACGGGCGGGCCGGTCGCCAGCAGCATCCGCGCGGCCCGGCGGCCCGGCGACTGGGCCACGAACGCGTCGGTGATCTGTGCCCGGTCGCCGAACTCGTCGATGGCCGCCCGCGCGGCGGCGGCCGGCGCCAGGCCTGCGTCGAGGTGACGCTGCCAGGTCTCGAGCAGCCCGTCGGCGAGTTCGTCGACCGCGTCGGCCGGCAGATGGCGGGCCAGGTCGGCGAGATGCTCGTCGATCAGGTGGTGGCCGGCCATGGCCGGGGCTCCAGCATCGCGGTGATCGTGGCGGCGAACTCGCGCCAGGTGCCGCGCTCGGCGTGCAGGCGCTGCTGTCCGGCGGTGGTGAGCTGATAGGTGCGCCGGCGCCGGCCGTCCACCACTGACCACGACCCCGCGATCAGACCGGCGCGTTCGAGGCGGTGCAGCGCCGGATAGACGGTGCCCGTGGGCAGGTCGAACAGCCCGCCGCTGCCCTCGCGCAACGCCTCCTTGACCGCGTAACCGTGCCGGGGTCCGTCGTCCAACGTGGCCAGGAGCAGCACGTCGAGGTGACCCTTGAGGGTTTGCGCCTCCGCCTTCACGTGGTCGACCCTACAGCCCTCATGCGTAGGTATGCTACTGTCCGCCGTATCGATAGGTAGTAAACCTAGCTATGAGGTGGTCCGGATGGCCGACCAACCGGCGATCGAGGCGCGTGGCCTGGTCAAACGGTTCGGCACGGTGACGGCCCTGGCCGGTGTGGACCTGCGGGTGCCGACCGGCGGCGTGCTCGCACTGCTCGGCCCCAACGGCGCCGGCAAGACCACAGCAGTGCGGATCCTGACCACCCTGCTGCCGCCGGACACCGGCTGCGCCCGGGTCGCGGGGCTGGACGTGGTGCGCCAGGCCCCGGCGGTGCGCCGGGTGATCGGACTCTCCGGACAGTACGCAGCGGTCGACCCTTACCTGACCGGCCGGGAGAACCTCCTGATGATCTGCCGGCTGTCCGGTCTTCGCCGGGCCGCGGCCGGACGGCGGGCCGGCGAGCTGCTGGAGTTGTTCGACCTGACCGGCGCCGCGGGCCGCACCGCGCGCACCTACTCGGGCGGCATGCGCCGCCGCCTCGATCTCGCGGCCGGGCTCGTGGCGCGGCCGGCCGTGCTGTTCCTGGACGAACCGACCACCGGACTCGACCCGCGTGGCCGGCTCGGCCTGTGGCGACTGCTCGGCGATCTGAGCGCGCAGGGCACCAGCGTGCTGCTGAGCACGCAATATCTGGAGGAGGCCGACCGGCTGGCCGATCAGATCGTGGTGCTCGATCACGGCCGGGTGATCGCCCGCGGCACCGCCGATGCGCTCAAGACCCGGGTCGGCGGTGACCGCCTCGAGCTGCGCACCCGGCCCGGCGACGACCCGGCCGCCGTCGCCGCGGCGATGGCCGGACTCGGCTCCGCGCCCCCGCACGTCGATGCCGACGCCGGCCTGGTGGTGGTGCCGGTCAGCGACGGCGCGGGCGTTCTGCCCGACGTCGCCGCCCGGCTCGCCGCGTCCGGACTGCGGGTCGCCGACCTGGCGCTGCGCCGGCCCACCCTCGACGACGTGTTCCTCGCCCTCACCGGCCGGCCGGGGGAACCCTCCCCAGCAGATTCCTCGGCCACCGGGAGCAGCCGATGACAGCCACCCCCGGTGCAGACTTCGTCCGGACCTTCGGGCCCGGCCGGCTGCTGGCCGACACCGCCACCATCGCCGTCCGCAATCTGCACCGCCTGGTGCGCGTACCGACGCTGATCGCGTTCGCCACCGCCCAGCCGGTCATGTTCGTGCTGCTGTTCACCTATGCCTGGGGCGGCGCGATCCACCCGCCCGGCGTGGACCGCTACATCGACTACGCGCTGCCGGGCATCTGGGTGCTCGCGATCGCGTTCGGCGCCTCGCAGACCGGCGTCGCCATCGCCGACGACCTGACCACCGGCATGATCGACCGGTTCCGGGCGCTCCCCATGGCCCGCGCCGCCGTCCTGGCCGGCCGGGTCGCCGCCGACGCCGCACGCAACCTGTTCGTCCTCACCCTGATGACCGGCGTGGCACACGCGATCGGGTTCCGGTTCCACGCCGGGCCCGGCGCCGCGTTCGCCGCGATCGGGATCGCCCTCCTCATCGGTGTCGCCTTCTCCTGGATCTTCGGGCTGCTCGGGCTGCTGGTCCGGGACGCCGAGTCGGCCGGGATCGGCGGCCTCCTCGCCGTCATCCCGCTGATCTTCACCAGCTCCACCTTCGTGCCGATCACGACCTTCCCCGGTTGGCTGCAGGCGTTCGCCAAGGTCAATCCGATCACCATCACCGTCGACGCCCTGCGGGTGCTGAGCCTCGGCGGACCCACCGCCACCCCCGTGTGGCACGCCCTGGCCTGGATCGGCGGGCTCCTCGCCGCCACGGTTCCGGCCGCGATCCTGCGCTACCGGCGCGCCACGGCATGAAACCGCTATCGGGTCGGACGGTTCGGGTCCGGCCGCCGGCCGCTGCGGTCGATCCAGGCGCCGAAGGCGCATCGGTCTGGACGCGTCAGTGGCCAGATGCGTCCGCCGGAGCGGGATAGGGCACGGCGTCGTGTCCTGCTCAGGCGATCTTGATGAGGGCGGCGTTGTCGACCGTGAACCGCACCGACCTGTCCGGCGAGGACGCCGTCCCCCATTACGACAGCACCCTCGACGATTTCCGCGCATCTTTCCGACCGGCGCGCCGAACGTGGGCTGTCGTGTCGGCTGCACGAATCCGGCGCGGCCATGGAGTCAGCGGGATCCGGTGCGGGGCGCGTACATGATGACGGCGACGCCGACCAGGCAGATGGCCGCGCCGATGATGTCCCACCGGTCGGGTTTGAATCTGTCGACGATCATCGCCCAGGCCAGCGAGCCGGCGACGAAGATGCCGCCGTAGGCGGCGAGGATCCGGCCGAAGTTGGGGTCCGGCTGGAACGTGGCGACGAACCCGTAGGCGCCGAGCGCGGCGATGCCGGCGCCGATCCAGAGCAGGCCGCGGTGTTCCCGCACGCCCTGCCAGATCAGCCAGGCGCCGCCGATCTCGGCAATGGCCGCGACGACGAACAGCAGGATGGACCGGACGATCGTCATGCGATCATCGCAGCACGTCCGGGGTCATCCGCAGCCTCCGCCACAGCCACAACCCGCGCCCGCGGCGGCGGCCCGCTGCGTGCTGCGGCGTCGGTGCAACCACCACATGCCGAGTGCGGCGACCACCAGGGCGGCCGCGACGGCGAGCAGGGTCTGCTGCAGGATCGCGGCGCCCGCGCCGGTGAGCACGCCGGCGGCGATCAGCAGCGGGAGGGCGCAGCAGGCGGCGCAGGCGAGAGCGGCCAGACCACCGGTGACCTTGCTGCGGGTCGGCGGGCCGGCATCGGTGACCGGCGGGGCAGGGACGCTCATCGGGAATCTCCATCGGGGTGCGCGATCGTCAGGAACGGGATGGGGCAGTCGGCGCAGGTGCAGTTGGTGAGGCTGTCGCAGCGGGCGTCGACGACCTGGTTGAGGGCGGTCCGGATGACGGTCAGGTCGGCGATCCGCGCGTCGATCTCGGCGATCTTGTCGGTGGCGCGTTGCCGCAGGTCGGGCGCCGGGTGGCGGCCACGACCGGCGGCGAGCAGGTCGGCCACCTCGTCCAGGGTGAAGCCGAGCCGCTGGGCGGCCTTGATGACGCCGAGCAGGGCCACGGTGTCGGCCGGGTAGAGGCGGTGCCCGCCGTTGGAGCGGACCGGTTCGGCGAGCAGGCCGCGGCGTTCGTAGTAGCGCAGGGTCTGGATGTTGACGCCGGCCCGCTCGGCGACCTCACCGGTGCGCAGACCGCCGGTCATTCCGGCATGCCGATCACGGCGGCGAGCATGCCTGCGGCGTCGTCGGGCATCCGGACCTCCAGGCGCAGCCCCGCGCCGTCGACGACCAGCGTGTAGCTGCCGAAGGAGCAGCAGCGGAACTCGGCGGCGGCGAGCCGGGCCAGCGTCGCGGCCAGGTCGGGGTCGAGCGGGAACCGCAGCGCCACACCGGTCTCGGTGTCGGGCAGGGCGTCGCGACCCAGCACCCGCGTGAACACCTGCTGCCACACGCCGACCCGGTCGGCGGCGGCGCCGCCATCGGCCTTCAGGTCGCAGGCCAGCACGGTCTCCGACGAGGGTCCGGCCGGAAACTCGTAGACGTCGCCGGTCGCGGCCAGCGCCTCGGCGCAGCCACAGTGCTCGTCGCATGTCCCGGCGTGCGGCGCGGCCGCCAACGCGGCTGCCGCCGCCTGCAGTCGCGCCGTCTCCGCGGTCAGCGGCACGACCGCGGAGGTTGCCTGCGCCCATCCCGGGGCTCCGGGACCGAGATCGGCGGCCTGCCGCAGCCGCCGCGCCAGGTTCTGCTGCACGGCCTCGATGCGGTGGGCGAGCGCGTCGGCGAGCCGATCCCGAGCGTCGCCGCACTCCCCCGCCGACCAGGCTGCGGCGAGACCCCGCAGGTCATCGCCGTCGATGCCGGCGCCTTCGGCCGCCTCCAGCAGTCGCGTGCGCACCAGCGCGGTGCGGGCCCGGCCGGCGAGCGACTCGAGGACGTCGGCGTACCGGGCCGGCACCTCGATGTCGAGGACGAGCGCCTCGCCCTCCTCGGCCGGGGTCGGCGTGACGGTGAAGGCGAAGAACGAGCAGCACTCCGACTCGCGTGCGGTCAGGTCGCGAGTCGTCGCCGTGAGGCCGTCCGAGCCGGTCAGGCGCATGCGGGTGTGAGTCGGCGTCACCGACTCGACCGCCCGGACCGCGGTGCCGAACAGGGCGTCGAACTCGGCCAGCCGCACCGGCCGATCGACCGTGGGCAACGTGCAGGAATCGGGAACAACGTACGGAATCACAGGCTCCTCCAAAAGGGATACCCCGACGGTAAGCCTGTACCTGGGTACCGGATGCAAGCCCGGACGGTGAGCATGGCCCTTGCCGATCACCGGGCTCGTGTCTCTCGGCGCCCT
This sequence comes from Actinoplanes sp. NPDC051388, assembly GCF_055586225.1. Lineage (NCBI taxonomy): Bacteria > Bacillati > Actinomycetota > Actinomycetes > Micromonosporales > Micromonosporaceae > Actinoplanes > Actinoplanes sp. NPDC051388. The sequence continues at coordinate 216,041 of NZ_JBVJIP010000004.1, forward strand.
GCCTTCCTGCTGGGTGTCCGGGAGCGGTGGGCCGTGTCGGTGAACCGTGTGGTGGTCGAGTGTCGCCCTGCTGGTCGCTCTCACAGGGTCGAGAAATGCCCGTACGCGGACTTCGGCGCCACCCCGACCGCCCGAGTCACCCTCGCCCAGCACGACCGCCGTCGCGGGCCAGGCTGATCCCGGCTCCGATCAGAGCGGACCGCAGGTCGCCGTGGTGATAGGTGGCGCGGCGATTTTCGACCATGGCCCCGATCCTGGCACAGGACGGTCCCGGGCCAGGGCAACCGGCCGCTTCAACGCTGGCGGCGAACAGCGATTCCGGTCGATATTGGTGCTGGCCGGTGGAGCTTGCCGAACGAGAGGGACGACGATGACGCTCGCGATGACGAATGAAGAACGAGAGGCCTTCCTGGCCGGCCTTCACGTGGCCGTCGTCAGCGTCACGCAGGACGGCCGGAGCCGCCTGTCGCCGCGCCTGGTTGAGGTAGGCCCGGTTGAGGCGGGCCCGGTTGAGGCGGGCCCAGGACCGATCGGCTACCGACCTCGAGCCGGTCCGCGACGGTGCCGATCACCGCCCGGTCCCGGAGCAGGCGGTAGTGGCCGAGCCCCTCGGTCGTCACCAGGGCGGCCGCGGACCAGTCACGCACGTGGGAGGCGGTCGCCTCGAACGGAGCGATCGGGTCGTCGCGGTCGTGCAGCACGAGCGCTTCCCGGATGCCGGCCCGGTCGCCGGCGGCAAGCAGGTGGAACTCGTCCAGGGTGGTGCCGGTGTGCCGGAGGATCTCCCGGTCCAGGCGACTCCGGGTGCGCCCGCCGATGCCCAGGTGCCGGCAGAAGGCCGCGAGCTGTCCGCGAGCCTCGATCACGGGGGCCAGCAGGACCACCCGGTCGCACGCCAGATCACCCGCGCGGAGACCGAGACTGAGGCCCACCGCGCCGAGCGAGTGAGCGATGACGGCGTACGCCGGGCCGTGGTGCGTGACCACGGCGCCCAGCGCGCGGCCGAACTCGACGGCATTCGTACGCCGTGTCCCGGACAGGCCGGGCCCGGACCGGCCGTGCGCCGGGCCGTCGAAGGTGACCACCCGGAATCCGCGTTCGAGCAGTGCGGGCACCTGCGGGGCGACGTCGGCGCCGCGGCCACCCCATCCGTGCATGAAGTAGATCCGGGGACCCGACTCCCCCCAGACCGTCCCCCGGATCGTCGTCGCGCCGAGATCGACGACGAACTCCTCCCCACCCGGCGGGCCGACGGATTCGCCGCCTCGTCGTCGCGGCGGGGTGAACCACAGGTTGCCCGCCACCAGGGCGGCCAGGTCGGGCGCCACCCTGTCCGCCAACCCGAACGCGAGCCGCAGTGCGGCCGGCCGGCCCGCCATCAGTCACCGCTCCGGCGCGCGCCGAGCTGCCGGTGCAGCATCCAGACGAACGACAGCGCGATCGCGACACCGGGCACGTCACGCAGCCAGTTGATCCGAACCAGCTGGTCGAGCAGGTCCACCACCTCCGCGGGTGAGTGGCCGGCCGTGCTCAGCTTCGCCTGCAGCGGGAGGGCGAGGGCCGCCGTCACCGCACCGATCCCGAGCTGCAGGGCGAACGTGGTCAGCACCAATGCGCGCGGCACGGCCGGCGGGCGCCAGCGCAGCATCAGACCGTTCAGGACGGTGGCCGCCAGCAGGGGCACCGGCAGCCACGGGATGAGGCGTTGACCGAACGCGCCGTGGTAGTCCGCGAACCCGTCGTAGGCCGCCAGGTCGTACCACGAGGGGTAGACCACGTGGCCTTCGAAGAGCCCCGTGCCGGTCACCGCGAAGGTGAGGACGGCGGTGGCGGTGAACAGAGCCGTGGTGCGGCGGGCGCGGCGGTCCGCGGCGGACGGCAAGATGGTGGTTGCAGCAGTCATGGCTTGAGGCTACTAATTTGAATTTAGATTTCACTAGCGAATTACTGACGGAAAGGCGACATGGCCCCACGCAAGTACGACAGCCAGGTACGCGACGAGGCGGCCCGGACAACCCGGCAGCGGATGGTCGAAGCGGCGCGCGGGCTCTTCCTGGCCAACGGCTACTCCGGCACCACGGTCCGGCAGATCGCCGCCGCCGCCGGGGTGTCGGAGCAGACCGTCTACACCCGAATCGGCAACAAGGCCGCGATCCTCAAGGCGGTCTACGACGTCGTGCTCGCCGGCGACGACCAGCCGATCCCGATGGCCGAGCGCCCGGAGTTCCAGCGGATGCGCGACGCGCCCGACGGCCGCGCGCTGCTGTCCGCGTACGCGGCGGTCGCGACCCAGATGGCCAAGCGTCTGCGACCGGTGCTCGAGCTCGTGCACGGCGCCCGGGCGGTCGAGCCCGATCTGGACCAGCTGGCGAGGACCGGTGCCGCCGAGCGGCGGATCGGGAGCACGATGTTCGCGCAGAACTTCGTCGCCCGGGGTTTCGCCCGGCCGGGCCTCGACGCCGACGCCGTCGCCGACCTGGTGTGGGTGATCAACTCGCCGGAGCTGTATCTGCTGCGGATGCGCGAGAGCCAGGAGAGCGACGACGACTATCAGCGCTGGCTCGCCGTCACCCTCGAGCGATGCCTGATGTGAGGCCGGCCGGGTCCTGCTCGAACTTCACCCCGGTGAGGTCCTCGGAGACGGCCCAGAGCTTCTGCTGGACGGCCACCTCGTACGAATCCGGGCTGGAGGTGACCACCCGCGGGTGACCCTTGATCTCGTTGCGCCCGCCGGGACCGTAATACTGGCCGCCGAGAACGGCGGGGTCGGTGGCGGCGCGCAGGGTCGGCAGCGCGCCCATCGCCGCCGTCTGGGTGATCAGCGGCGCCAGCCAGGCGAGCGGAAGCCTCAGGGCCGCAGGGCTGTTGCGGGCGAGTTCGGTGCTGGACAGGCCGGGGTGCGCGGCCACCGCGACGGTGGTGCCGTGCGCGGCGAGCCGGCGCTGCAGCTCGTAGGTGAACATCAGGTTGGCCAGCTTGGACTGTCCATAGGCGGCGGCCCGGCCGTACGACCGCTCCCACTGCAGGTCATCGAAGTGGATCGCGGCCCGGATGCGGTGGCCGGTGCTGCTGACCGTCACCACGCGGGAGCCGGGCACCGGCAGCATCCGGTCCAGCAGCAGCCCGGTGAGCGCGAAGTGGCCGAGGTGGTTGGTGCCGAACTGCATCTCGAAGCCGTCCCGGGTGGTCTGCTTCGGGGTGTACATCACGCCGGCGTTGTTGATCAGCAGGTCGAGCCGGTCGAGCCGGGACCGCAGCGCCGCCGCCGCGGTGCGGACGGAGTCGAGCGAGGTCAGGTCGAGCGCCTGCACGGTCACGTCGCCGGTCATGCGGGCCGCAGCCCGCTCGCCCTTCTCGACGTTGCGCACGGCGAGGACCACATAGGCTCCGCGCTCGGCGAGCGCCTTGGCGGTCTCGAATCCCAGTCCGGTGTTGGCCCCGGTCACCACGGCCACCCGCCCGCGCTGGTCCGGAATGTTCGCCGTCGTCCACTGCTCGCTCATGTCGGGCTCCTCAACAATCAACGTACCGGAGGTATCTTCTGCCGACCACGCTAAGATACTTCCGGTACGATGTCAACGTACCGCAGGTACGTAAGTTAGGGTGACGGTCATGACCTTCCAGCGGGCGCGCACCGAGGAGCAGCGGGAGATCCGCCGCCGGGCGATTCTCGACGTGGCGGCGGCGATGCTCGACGAGATGCCGGTGGCCGCGGTCACTCTGAACGAGCTCAGCCGCCGGGTCGGCCTGGCCAAGCCCAACGTGCTGCGCTATTTCGAGTCCCGCGAGGCGGTGCTGCTGGAGCTGCTGGACCACTTCCTGCGGGAGTGGCTGACGGAACTGGCCGGCGAACTGGCCGCCGGCGTCGATGGGAATCTGTCCATGACCGAGCGAGCCGCAGCGGTGGCCGAGGTCCTCAGCCGTTCGCTCTCGAACCGGGTGGTGCTGTGCGACCTCTTCGGCGCCCAGGTGAGCGTCCTGGAACACAACGTCTCGGTCGAGGTGGTCACCCGCTACAAGCGCGCCTCCCTGGACCGCCTGGCGACCATGACCGGCCTGCTGCGGAAGTGCCTGCCGGAGCTGGGCGAGAACGCGGCCCTGTTCAGCCTGCAGACCATGCTCATGGCGGGGGCGCTGCCGGCATACAGCACACCCCCGCCCAGCCTGCGTGCGGCCTACGAGGCCGAGCCCGAGCTGGCCCAGATCCACCTGGATCTGAAGCACTATTTGAAGCTGGCCCTGACCGCGACCCTCCTGGGCGTGCTGCCCCGCCCCTGACCCGTCATCCTGGCGTCAGCTGGCGCCGGATGCCGTCGACGTCGATCACGGACCAGACCTGCTCGATCCGGTTCGCGCGGAAACGGTAGAACACGTGCTCGGCGAACGACACGCGGCGACCGCCCGCATCAATGCCGAGAAACCGCTGCCGCGGAGTGCAGTCGAACCAGATTCGGCAGGCGACGTGATCCGGGCCGACGACGAGCAACTGGATGTCGTAGTGCAGATCGGGGATCTTCCGGACGTCATCGGCGAGCAGGGATCGGTACCTTTCGCGGGTCCACTCCTCGCCGTTGTAGATGAGCCGGTCGTGCACGAACCGATCGAGATCGTCGAAGCGGCGGTCGTTCAGGGCGGCGATGTAGTCGCGATAGACGCCCTCGAGGTGCTCGCTCATCACGTGTTCCTTTCCCCGGCCGCCGCCAGCGGGCGGAAGAAGGCGGTCAGGTCGTCGGCCAGCAGCTCGGGCTCCTCGTGCGGGGCGAAGTGGCCGCCACGCGGCATGACCGTGAACCGGGTGAGACGGTAGGCGCGCTCGACCCAGCTGCGCGGTGGGGGTGCGCCGATCTCGGCCGGGAACAGCGCAACCGCGGTCGGGACCTCGACCGGTCCGCGGTCCGGTGCGAGTCCGCCATCCCCGGCGTAGTACGGGCGGAACGAGGTGGAGATCGAGTTGGTGAACCAGTACAGCGAGGCCTGGGTGAGCAGGAAGTCGTCGCTGAACCGGCGGGACACGTCGCCGTCGCAGTCGCTCCACGCGCGGTACTTCTCGAGGATCCAGGCGAGCAACCCCGACGGCGAGTCGGACAGGCCCTGAGCGAGGGTCAGCGGGCGGGTGCGCTGCTCATGGGAATATCCGCCCTCGGCGACATGCCAGGCCGCCTTCGCCTCCAGATAGGCGCGCTCCTCGTCGGTCAGTCCGGCCGGATCGTACGCGGGCGGGTCGGCGATGCTCAGGACGTGGATGCCGGCCACCGCCTCGGGATGGGCCTGTCCGAGCCGGACGGTGACTCCCGCGCCGATGTCTCCACCATGTGCGCCGTAGCGCCGGAAGCCCAGCTCGTCGTGCATCAGCCGATGCCAGATCTCGTGCGTGGGCAGGACGCTGTCGGGAAAGGTGGGGCGTTGCGGTGACAGTCCGAAGCCGGGCAGGGACGGGACGATGACGGTGAACGCGTCGTCCGGGTCGCCGCCGTGACGCGACGGCGCGGACAGCCGCTCGGCCAGGCCGGTCAGCTCCAGGAACGAGCTGGGCCAGCCGTTGGTCAGGACCAGTGGCAGCGCGCCCTCACGCTCGGCGTCGTAGCGCAGGTAGTGGACCGGCGTTCCGTCGATGTCGGCGACTCGGGACGGCAACGCGTTGATGGCGGCCTCGTGCTTGCGCCAGTCGTACGCCGACGCCCAGTAGTCGACCAGCCGGCGCAGCTCACCGCCGTCGGTGCCGGCCTCCCACGGGCCGATCGGCCAGAGCGTGGCCCACCGCGTCCGGCGCAGGCGGTCGCGCAGATCCTCGAGTTCGGTGTCGGAGACGTTCATTGGTTCCTCCCTCATCTGGGTGCGACACCACTGAACGCTAATACCGGTGTTCCGTCGATGTCAACACCGGCATTGCCGTATAGTGGTGTCGTGGCCGACCTGCACCTGATCGAGGAGTTCCTCAACACCGTCGACGAGCGAACCTTCAGCCGGCACGGCGAGAACCACGTCGCCGGCGAACATCTGACCTCCCCCGATGCCCTGTCGGAATGGCTGGCGGCCCACGATCTGCCGACCGCCGGGGTCCAGCCGCGGCCGGCCGACCTGACCGCCACCGTCGCCCTCCGCACGGCACTGCGGCGGCTACTTCTCGGTGAGCTCGATGCCACGACGGCGCTGACCGACTACGAGTTGCGACTCGCTCCGGATCCGTCGAGCGGCCTGCGGATCGCCGCCCGAACCGGGCGGCCGTGGCTGGACGTCATCGTCGAGACGGTGGCGCGGAGCGCGGCCCGGGGCGAGTGGCACCGGGTCAAGCTGTGCGTGGCACCGGACTGCCACTGGGCGTTCTACGACACCTCACGCAGCGGCCGGGGCCGCTGGTGCTCGATGGAGGTCTGCGGCAACCGCCACAAGACCCGCACCTATCGCGAGCGCAACCGGACGTCGTCCTGACGGCCGAACCGTCAGCCTGGTCACAACGTCAGCAGCAGCAGCGGAGCGGCGGCGGCCCACGCCTGCGGCGAGCACGAATGCGGGTACGGCACCGGCCCGCACCCGTGCTCACGGGCCAGGCCGGTCATCACCTCGGGCAGCCGGTCCTCGGTGTAGGACGCCGCGGCGAGCAGCCCGTCGGCGATCCGCGCCGCCTCGGCGTGGCGCCCGGCCGCGGCCAGGCCGGCCACGGTGATCGCGGTGTCGTGCGGCCACACGCCGCCGCGGTGGTAGGACAACGGGTGGTACGGGACCTGCCCGGCGGCCAGCGTCCGCACGCCCCAGCCGGAGAAGAAGTCGTCGCGGGACAGCCGGTCGGCCACCGCGGCCGCCCAGTCGTCGGCGAGCAATCCGCACCACAACACGTGGCCGGCGTTGGACGCCGCCGCGTCGACCGCCGTGCCGGTGGCGTCCAGTGCCAGCGCCACGAAGCCGTCCGGCAGGCGGAAGTCGGCGGCGAACCGGTCGCGCAGGGCGGCCGCGGTGGCGGTGAGCGTCGCCGACCACTCCGGGTCGTCCCACACCCCGATCGCAAGCCGGGCGGTGCCCAGCAGCGCCCGGTAGGCGTACCCCTGGGCTTCGGCGACCGCGATCGGCCCGGCGGCCGGCGTGCCGTCGCGGAAGACGATCGAGCCGGCCGAGTCCTTCCAGCAGTGATGGACCAGGCCCGGCAGGTCGGTGCGATAGCGCAGGTAACCGGTCGTCAGGCCGCCCGGCCCGAGCATCCAGCCCACCGCGGCCCGCGCCGCCTGCTCCAGCCGCCGGGTCAGCCGGTCGTCGCCGGTGACCTCGTGGTGGGCGGCGAGCAGCATGAGGAACAGCGGCGTTGCGTCGACCGACCCGTAATAGCGGGCATAGGGCACCTCGCCGGTCCGGGCGAGTTCTCCGCGGCGGGTCTCGTGGATCACCTTGCCGGGCTCCTCCACCCGGGCCTCGTCGGTGGCCCGGCCCTGGGTGGCGGCCAGCACCTGGAGCGTGCCGGCGGCCAGTTCCGGCCGATGGTGCAGAGCGAAGAGCGAGGTCAGCAGGCTGTCACGGCCGAAGACGGTGAGAAACCAGGGTGCGCCGGCCGCCGGCACGACCCCTCCGGGTACGCCCGGCGCCGGCATCGTGAGGGCATCCAGGTCGGAGAGTCCTTTGCGTACGCACTTCGAGAGGTCGTCGCCGGGGGCGGTGGCACGGTGGCCGATGCCCTCGGAGGACGGCGACGCCGACACGGTGATGCGCAGTGTCACCGACTCTCCGGGCGGCAGCTCGACGGACCAGCTGACGCGGTCGCCGGTGAGCCCCGCCGCCGGTGCCGCCTCGATCGTGGTGGCGCGGGTGAAGCCCCGCCGGGCGTACGAGAAGACCAGCCGGCGGCCGGACACCTCGGCGCCGCGAATGGCGTCGGATTTGTCGAAGGTCCGCGCCGAACGCAGCTCGAACTGGTCGGCGAAGTCGGCCGCCACCTCGTAGCCCAGGTCGATGGTCTGCGTGGTGGCGACGAAGCCGGTCAGCTCCAGCGACTCGGTCAGGCGGCCGGGCAGTACCCTGCGGCGGCGAACCAGCGCGTAGGGCGGATCCGCGTGGCGCGCGGTCTCGGGCACGTACACCGTCGAATCCGGGTCGCGGCGCAGAACCCGCAGGGGCGGCCCGGACACGCCCAGCACGAGCCGAGACAGGTGCCGGCAGTCGTCGACGAAGAAGCCGTCCTCGCCTGCGCCCGTGAGGTCGGCCCCGGCGGCGACGGTGAGCAGGCAGGTGGTGCCCGCGACCACCGAGTGCCCGGTCACGACGCCCGAGTCAGGTCGAGGACCAGCGCCGCCGTCCAGCCGAAGCCGTCGGTGCCGTGGCCGGCGCCGGTCAGCGGGTCGAAGTATTCCCGGAACCCGGCGCCGCGCACCCGGTCGAGCAGTCGCCGGCGCAGGTCGTCGGCGAGCGAGGTTTCGCCGTGCAGCCCCAGCCCGTGCCAGAAGAGCCAGCTCGTGTTGATCCACCCGGGTCCCCTCCAGTAGCGGCCCGGCTCATGGTCGTGGGCGGTGAGGTCGTACGACGGCAGGGGGCACGCGTCAGCCAGCCGGAACCGGTCGCCGAGCGCCGTCTTGATCAGCTCGGTCGCGACCGGCAGGTCCGGCACGACGAGCGGCATGAGACCACCGACGGTGTACGAGCGGATCAACTCGCCGGTGTGGACGTCGCGGTGGAAGAACGTGCCGGCGGCGGGGTCGTACAGGGTGGCGGTCAGGGTGTGAGTGAGCCGCGCGGCGGCCGAGAGGTGTGGTCCCGGGTCGCCGCCGAGCTCCGCGGCCATCGACGCGAGCGCGTGCTCACCCGCGGCCAGCAGGGCGTTGCACAGCGGGTCCTCCACCGCGAAACCGTGCACCGGCGGCGCGTCGTCGTACCCGGCGTCGCGGTAGTCGCGCACCAGCCGCACGTAGCGCCCGTAGTCCGCGTCGGTCGGCCGGTCGGCGGCCGCCGCGTGGTCGAGGTCGCGGCGGGTGAACTCGCCGGCCGGCACCGGCGTGACCCGCGACAGCGGTGTGTCCCACGCCGGGCTGTTGTCCATTCCCGACTCCCACGGGTGCACGACCGACATCAGCCCGCTGCCGGTCAGATCACGCCGGGTCGTCAGGTAGCGATGCCAGGCGACCAGCCGCGGGTAGACGCGGGGCAGAAATCCACGGGCGCGGGCCGTCGCCGGATCGGCGCGGTAGGTGAGCCAGGCGGCGAGAGCGTGCGCCGGCGGCTGGACGATGCCGGACGTCGGCACCGACGGCGCCCCCGGCACGGCGCCGGAGCGCCAGAACGACGGGCCGGGGAAGTAGGCATCGGCGGGCATGTGCGGGTCGAACACGATGTGCGGCACGCGCCCGTCGCGCCACTGCGCGCCGAACAGCGACTCCAGCTCACGCTGCGCCCGGGCGGGCGACAGGTGGCGCAGCCCGACGGCGATGAACGCCGAATCCCAGCTCCACTGGTGCGGGTAGAGCCGGGCGGCCGGCACGGTGGACTGCCGCCGCCAGTTGGTCGCGAGCACCCGCCGGGCGGCCCGGTCGAGGTCCAGTCCGGTGCAGACGGTCACACCGGCACGCTGACGTGGTGGCGGCGCAGGAAGCCGGGAACGGCGGCCACGGCGGCGGCCGGTTCGCCGCGCAGCCGGCACTCCAGGGCGAGGTAGCCCTGATATCCGATGGCGTCGAGAGTGCCCAGCAGGGCCGCCCAGTCGAGGTGCCCGGCGCCGGGCTGCAGGCGGTTCGAGTCGCTGACCTGCACGTGGCCCAGGTGCGCGGCGGCGTGGACCAGCGCCGACGTGGGCTCGTCCTCCTCGATGTTCATGTGATAGGTGTCGGCCAGCACCCGCACCGACGGCAGCCCCACCGCTTCGATCAGCTCGACGGCCTGCCCCAGGCGGTTGACCATGTGGTCCTCGTACCGGTTGAGCGGCTCCAGGGCCAGCGTCGCGCCCTCGCGGAGGGCGTGCTCGCCGAGCTCGGCGAGGCCGTCGAGCAGGACCGCCCGGTCGTCCTGCTCGCTGCGCGGCGGCTCGAAGGGCGGCAGCCGGCGGGAGAACATGCCCCAGGACGCCGGCGTGCAGGCCACCGCGCCGGGGCCGCCCACCTCGGCGATCACCGACAGCTGCGACTTGAGCTGGGTGATCGCGTCGCGGCGCAAGTCGGCGTCGAACGCGGCGAAGAAGTGCGGCATGTCGACACACACCGACGGCATCGGCACCCCGTCGGCGGCGGCCCGGCGCAGCTCGGGCAGGCGGTCGCGAAACGCGAGATCGCCACGGGCGCGCAGTTCGATGCCGTCGTAGCCGGCGCCGCGGGCGAACTCGCACTTCTCCTGCAGCGTCTGGCCGGGCAGCAACTGCTCCTGGCAGGAAATCTTGATCATGGGAAGGTCAACACCACCTGGAGTGCCTCGTGGGGACTGCGGTCGAGCATCTGATAGGCGCCCGGCGCCTCCTGCACCGGAATGACGTGGCTGACGAGCCCGGCCGGATCTATCTGGCGATCCGAAGCGAGTCGCAGGAACGTCTGGTTCAACCGGGTCTCGTCCCACCGCCCGGCCATCGCCGGCGGCACCCCGCCGATCTGCGAACAGATCAGGCCCACCCGGTTGTGATGGAACTCGTCGCCGAGGCGCAGCCCGGCGCCGTCGCCCTGGTAGAAACCCGCCGCCACCACCCGCCCGTTGACCGCCACCGCGCGGATCGCCTCGTGCAGCGCCGGATAGGAGCCGCTGATCTCGATCGCCACGTCCGCGCCGCGGCCTTCGGTGAGCCCGCGGATCCGACGTCCGACGGCGCCGTCGCGAGCGTCCAGGATGGCGTCGGCGCCGTACTCCTTGGCTTTCTCGAGGCGGCCGGGCACCGTGTCGACGGCCACGACCGTGCCGCCGGAGAGCCGCACGAGCCGGGTCGTGAGCAGCCCCAAGACGCCTTGACCGAAGACGGCGACGGTCTCGCCGAGGTGGATGTCGGCGGCCAGCACCGCGTTGAACGCGACCGCCCCGACCCGGGCGAAGGTCGCCGCGATCGGGTCGAGGCCGGCCGGGACGGTGCGACCGCGCACCTTTTCGGCGGACAGGACGGCCTCGCCGCGGTGACCCCAGATTCCCCACACGTGCGCACCGACCGGTGGCAGGCCGGGGTCGTCGGCGACGTCCGGGGCGACCTCGACGACCTGGCCGACCTCCGAGTAGCCGAGCCCGGCCAGCGGATAGTTGAGACCGCTGGTCTCGTCCACGAAGAGCCGCAGGTCCGGATCCCACGTCTTGCTCAGATAGGGGTTCGAGCCACGGTAGGCGGTCAGCTCCGTCCCGGCCGAGATGCCGGAGAAGCTGGTCCGCACGCGGACCTGCCCGGCGCGCAGGTCCGGGGTGGGCTGATCGATCACCTCGACGCAACGCGGCCTGGTGATCTGCACTGTCTGGGACACTCGGACATTTCATCGCACCGTTGCCGGTTCCGCGGCAGAACGCCGGAAGTTGCGCCCGATGTCCACCCCACTTATGCCCAGCCGCCGAGCAATAGTGGGCCGCGCCCACGGTGGTGGTCCAGCCGCTCCCCCGCGGCGGCACTGCATACGCTGTGCCGGTGCTGACCAGGGATGGATGGGGCCGCAACCAGAACTCGGCAGGGCATCTGCTGTGGCTGGTGCGCACCGGGCGCGCCCGGACGCGCGGCGAGTTGCAGAGCTACACCGGCCTGTCCCGCTCGACGATCACGCAGCGCATGGACGTGTTGCGCGCGGCCGGCTTCCTGCGGGCGAGCGGTGTCGAGGGGTCGACCGGCGGACGGCCCGCCGAGCTGCTGGAGTTGGACACCGCGCACGGCGTCGTGCTGGTGGCCGATCTCGGCGGCAACCACGTCCGGGCCGCGGTCGTGGATCTCGGCGGGCGGCTGCTGGCCGAGGAGCACGAGCCGATGAAGATCGCGGCCGGTCCGGAGGCGGTGCTGGCCTGGATCGACGCCGCGTTCCGGCGCGTGCTGGCCACGACCGGGTGGGACGCCGCCCAGGTGCGCGGCATCGGGGTCGGCGTGCCGGGCCCGGTCGAGTTCGACTCCGGCACGGTCGTCCAGCCGCCGATCATGCCCGGCTGGGACGGTTACCCCATCGCCGAGCGGCTGCGCCGCACCTGGCGCCGGCCGGTCTCCGTGGACAACGACGCCAATCTCATGGCGCTGGGCGAACAGGCGATCCATTACCCCGACTGCCCGGCGCTCGTCCTGGTGAAGGTGGCGACCGGCATCAGCGCCGGCGTGGTCATCGACGGTCAGGTCTACCGCGGCATCGACGGTGGCGCCGGCGACATCGGACACATCCGGCTGCACGACCACGGCGAGGCGCGATGCGAGTGCGGCCTCTACGGCTGTCTGGCCGCGGTGGCCAGCGGTCTCGCGCTGGCCCACCGGCTCACCGCCGCGGGCACGCCCACGTCGTCGGGCGCCGAGCTCGTCGAGCGGATCCGCTCGGGTCACGCGGAGGCGGTGCACCTGGCGCGGGAGGCGGGCAAGCGGGTCGGTGAGGTGCTGTCCACGGTGGTGTGCATGGTCAACCCCGCGGTCCTGATCATCGCCGGCGACCTGGCCGACATCCACTTCGTCACCGGCGTGCGCGAGGTGCTCTATCAGAACGCGCTGCCGCGCTCGACGCGCCACCTGGAGGTCGGTTCGAGCCGGCTGGGCGCCCGGTCGGCGGTGATCGGCGGGTACGCGATGGTCGTCGACCAGGTGTACGCCCCGGCCGCCGTGGACGCCGAACTGGCCCGGATGATGCCGGCCGCCGAATCGGTGTCTTGCTGACCGTTCCGTGCAGAATGCCGGTATGGAGTGGAATGCGCAGACGCCGGTCGACGTAGGGCTGGTCGGCGCCGGGCCGTGGGCCGCGACGATGCACGGGCCGGTGCTCGCCGCCGGCCCGCAGACCCGGCTCAGCGCCGTCTGGGCGCGCCGCCCCGACGCCGCCACGTGGCTCGCCGCACGACTGGGCACGCACGCCGCGCGCTCGTACGAGGAACTGCTCGATCGGTGTGAAGCCGTCGCGTTCGCGGTGCCGCCGGATGTCCAGGCCGCGCTGGCGCCGCGCGCCGCGCGGGCCGGCAAGGCTCTGCTGCTGGAGAAACCCCTCGCGCTCGACCTGACCGGCGCGCGTGCGCTCGCCGACGCGGTCGCCGAGCACGGCGTGGTCACCCAACTCGTGCTGACCAAGCGCTACCACCCCGGTACGCGCGCCTTCCTCGCCGCGGCGGCGACCTTCGACGCGACCGGCGCCCGCACGCAGTACCTGCACGGCGCCTTCCTGGGCGGCGCGATGGCGACCGGCTGGCGGCTCACCCGCGGCGCGCTGTACGACCTGGGCCCACATCTGCTGGACCTGGCCGACGCCGCGCTCGGGCCGATCGAGGAGTTGCGCGCCACCGGCGACAGCCGCCGCTGGATCGAACTGACCTGCCTGCACCGCGGCGGCGCGGTCAGCCAGATGTCGCTGTCCGGCGCCGTCGGGCCGGCCGCCTCCCGGGCCGGGATCGAGCTCTTCGGCCCGGCCGGAACGCTGGCGCTCGACTTCGGCACGATCGACCACGAGCAGTGCTGGCCGACGCTGCGTGCCGAGTTCGCCGCAGCCGTGCGCTCCGGCGTGCCGCACGCCCTGGACGTGCGCCGCGGGCTGATGCTGCAGGAACTGCTCGACCGCGTGTCCTGCGCGCACCAGCCGCGGTGAGCCTCAGCCCTTGTCGGCGCCCGCCGTCAGCCCCTCGGTGAGCAGGCGTTCGGCGGCGAAGAACAGGATGACGATGGGCAGGGTGAGCACGACGGAGCCGGCCATCAGCACGGTCTTGCTGACCTCGATGCCGCCGGAGAGTTGCGCCAGCCCGAGCGAGACCGTCCAGTCGTCGCGGTCCTCCACCAGGAACAGCAGCGCGAAGAGGAACTCGTTCCAGGCGATCATGAAGATGTAGAGCGCGTTGGCCATCACCGCCGGCGCGGCCAGCGGCAGCACCACCTTGCGCAGGGTCTGCAACCGGCTGTACCCGTCGACCGCCGCCGCCTCCTCGAGGCTCTCCGGGATGGTCGCCAGGTAGTTGCGCAGCATGTAGATCGACACCGGCACGGTCTGCGCGATGTAGACGATGGTCAACCCGCCCAGCGACCCGCGCAGCCCGAGCCGGGTGAACAGCACGAACAACGGGATCGCGAGCAGGATCGACGGGAACAGATACACCGCCAGGAAGAGGAAGTGCACCTGACGGCGCCCCACGAACCGCAGCCGGCTCACCGCGTACGCGCCGGGGATCGACACCAGCAGGGTGAGGATCGTGGCGGCCGCCGACACGATCGCCGAGTTCGCCAGGAAGCGCATGAAGCCCTGGCCGCCGTCGTCGGCCGAGGTGAGGACCTCCCGATAGGTGGTCAGTGTCCACTCGGACAGGCCGCCCCACAGCCGGCCGGGGTTCTGCAGCAGCTCGTCGATCGGGCGGACCGACAGCAGCACCATGTAAAGGAACGGGAACAGCGTGACCACCAGCAGGGTGGCGATGACCACCCAGCGCAGCACCCGGAACAGCCGGATCTCGAACGTCGCCCGATCCATCAGGTCTCCTCGACGCGGGGGGCCAGGAACCGCAGGTAGATCGCCAGCAACACGATCAGTCCGGCGGCGAGCACGAGCGCCTGGGCGGAGGCGGCGCCGACGTCGAAGCGGGCGGTCAGGTACTCGTACACCCGGACGCTGACCACCTCGGTGCCGGAGCCGCCGCCGGTGAGCAGGTACACGTCGTCGAACTTGTTGAAGGTCATGATGAACCGCAACACGGTGAGCAGCGCGATGACCGGGCCGAGCTGCGGCAGCAGGATGTGCCGGAAGCTCTGGCTGGGCGCCGCGCCGTCGACCAGCGCGGCCTCCTCCAGCTCGGCCGGGACGGCTTGCAGGCGGGCGAGCAGGAACAGGAAGGCGAACGGGAAATACCGCCAGGCCTCGAAGGCGATCACCGTGAACAGCGCCAGCGGGATGTCCACCTGCCAGCCGACGACCGACAGCGCGTACTCGCGCTGGCCGAGGAAGTCGATCGGCCGGTCCCAGCCGAAGAACCGCGCACCCCAGTCGTTGGCCAGGCCGAACTGAGGGCTGAGCAGGATCTCCCAGACGAAGGTGACGGACACGACCGGAGCCACGTACGGCAGCAGCACCGAGGCGCGCACGAACGTCCGGCCGCGGAACCGTCCGCGCAGCGCGAGCGCGGCCGCCAGGCCGAACAGAATGGACAGCACGGTGCTGCCGATGGTGTAGACCAGCGTGGTCCACAGCGACGACCAGAAGCCCGGCGAGCTCAGCACCGCCTCGATGTTGCGCATCGTGTAGTCGCCGAAGACGCCGGCTCGCCGGATGTTGATCAGCCGGATCCGCTGGAACGCCAGCATGATCGTCCACAGGATCGGCACCACGACGACGAACAGCACCACGATCAGCGTCGGCGACAGATATGCCAGCCCGGCGCGGTTCTCCCGCTGGCGCAGCGTGAGCGGCCGCCGTCCGCGCTCACGCTGCTTCGGCGCCGCCGCGTCGGGCGGCCGGGTCGCGACCATCACTCCAGCGACTTCTGGATGGCCCGCACGTCCTCGGCGGCCCGTTTCGCGGCGGCGGCCGCGTCGAGCTCACCGCCGGCGAGCGCGTTGACCGCCTTCGGCACGGGCAGTTCGCCGAGTGTCGCCCCGACCAGAGTGCCCTGTTTCTGCGGGAAGCCCCACCGCTGGAAGGTGTCCGGGCTCTTCTGCAGCGCGGCCAGGACGTCCGCCGGGTACACGTCGCTCAGCGGCTTCTTCGCGTCCACACCGGCCGGCAGGTCGTTCCAGGCGGTGGTGAACTTCGCCGCGTCGTCCTGGGTGCCCTTGCGCACCGGGAACTTCCCCTCGGGCGCGATGCCCAGCCAGTCCGGGTAGCCCTCGTTCATCATGTACGCCACGAACTTCTTCGCCGCGTCGGTGTTCTCGCCCTCCTTGGTGATGGCCCAGCTGGTGATCTCGCCGAACTGCGCGGGCTGGCCGCCGGGGCCGGCGATCGACGTCACCACGCCGCTGTTCTTGGCGAGGAAGGCCTTGTCGGACTTGCATTCCGGGCACGTGGGCGCGGCGTCGTTGCGCAGGCCGGCCATCTCGTCGAGCAGGAACGACGACCAGACCACCATCGCGGCCTTGCCGGAGAAGTAGGTGGCCCGCGTGGTGTCGACGTCCTGGGTGCCCGGCACGGAGTAGTTCTTGATCAGGTCGCCGTACAGCTCGAAGGTCTGCACGCACTGCGGCGAGTCGAGAGTGATGGTCTTGTTGTCGTCGACGAGCTGGCAGCCGTTGCCGAGCGCGAAGTTCTCGAAGGTCTGCGCGGTGAACGCGTCGTTGGGCACGGTCGACATGGTGATCCCGGCCGTCCCGCCGGTGTTCAGCTTCTGCGCGGCGGTGCGGATCTTGTCGTAGGTGTCCGGCGCCGGCAGCCCGGCCTTGTCGAAGAGGTCCTTGCGGTAGAACAGCAACTGCGCCCAGCCGTCGGACGGCACGGCGAGCTGTCTGCCGTCCTGGCTGCTCAGCTCGAGTGCCCGCGGCGAGAACGTGCCCGTCCCGAGCTGGTCGACCACGGCCTTGGCGGCCTCGTTGTCGAGCAGGTCGTTGCCGGCCATCTGGGCCACCGCCGCCAGCGGCAGCGCACCGACCACATCAGGCATGGTGCCCGCCGCCGCGGCCGAGGTGATCAGGCTGCTGAACTGGTTCTCGTCGGTCGCGACGATCTTCACCTTGGTGCCCGAGGCGGCGGTGAACTTGTCCGCGATCCGCTGCGTCGCCTGGATCCGGTCGGTCTGATTCTCCAGGCTCCACACGGTCAGCGTGCCGCCGCCGCCGTCCTCGGGATCGTCGTCGCCGCCGCATGCGGCCAGCGCGGTCACGGCGATCAGGCCGGTGACCAACAGCGCCGGTAGCGGCCGGAAATCGATCTTCATGAGATTTCCTCTCAGTGACACATCGATGAACACCGTCGCGCGATGGTTACCAGCGATCACATCAAGGTGACACGGAGTGGACAAGAACCAGCAGGTAACGATTGCTCCACTCGGGTGGGCCGGGTGGCCGGCGTCGGTGGGCCGGTCGGACGGTGTCGGCGAAAGACATCGACGGATTACGTTCTGTCGATAGTCCGATTACCGGTGTCGCCACGTCGTCGGCCGGCTCATCAGGGGGTCTCATGCAACGAATCAGGATCAGTCTGGCCGCGGTCGGCCTGCTCGGGGCGACGCTGGTCGCGGCCCCGGCGAGCCCGGTCGCCGCGGCTCCGGCGACGCAGGTGGCACAGTCCGTGGCGGAGTGCGCCACGGTCTCCAACGACCGCGTCCGCACCGGCAAGCAGGGATCCGATCCCAACGACCTCACCCGGGCCGAGGCGGCCCGGGCCGAGCAGCAGATGACCGCCAAGCTGCGGTCGAAAGGCCTGACCTGGGGCGCGAAGGTGCCCAAGCGCGGCGTCACGGTCGACGTGCGCGTGCACGTCATCACCCGCTCGGACGGCACGGGTGGAGTCACGCGCAAGCAGATCGCGGACCAGATCGCGGTGCTCAACGCCGCCTTCGGCAGCAAGACGATCTTCCAGTTCAGGACCAAGTCCATCGACTACACCAGGAACGACGACTGGTACGACTGGTCCGACCCGGACGTGGACCCGGCGGACGACCAGGAGGCCAAGGCGGCGCTGCACAGGGGCGGCTACGACGACCTGAACGTGTACGTCGCGGGGCTCTCCGACGGCCTGCTCGGCTACGCGTACTTCCCGAACGAGGCGACGCTGATCCAGGACGGCGTCGTGATCCTGAACGACAGCCTGCCCGGCGGTTCGGCGGCGCCGTACAACGAGGGCGACACGCTGACTCACGAGGTCGGCCACTGGTTCGGGCTCTACCACACCTTCGAGAACGGCTGCGCGGCTCCCGGCGACTCGGTGATCGACACGCCGTACCAGTTCGACGGCGAGAACATCTTCGAGTGCAACGAGTCCGACGACACGTGCCCGGCTCCCGGCCGCGACCCCGTGCACAACTTCATGAGCTACGGCGACGACCCGTGCCTGGACCGCTTCAGCCTGGGCCAGAGCGTCCGGATGGCGCTGATCTGGCTCGCCTACCGCGCCGGCTGATCGCGGGCCTCACTGGCCGGCCGCGCCAGCCCTGGAACGGGCTGGTCGTCCGGACGGTCACGCGCCGGCCGTGACGACCTCACGGCCACCGGTGACGGCGAGGGTCGTGGCGAGTTCGTGGTAGCGGTGGGCCACGGTGGACCACCGCACCGCCGGTTCGGCGTGACCGCCGCGTTTGCGCAGGGAGGCGGCCAGGGTGGGCTGGGTCAGAATGCGTTTGACGGCGGCGGCCAGGGCTCGCGGGTTCTTGTGCGGCACGAGCAGGCCGGGTCCGTCGGTGAGCAGTTCCACCGCGTGCGGGAAAGTGGTGGCGACGACCGGGATCCGTGCCGCGACCGCTTCGACGAGGACACCGGAGGTGACCTGCTCGGTGGAGTCGTAGGGCAGCACGACGACGTCGGCGGATCGGATGAGTGTTCCAAGCGCCGCATCGTCCAGGTAGGAGGACTCGTAGCGCACCCGGTGGGCGATGCCCAGAGCCGCGCCGAGCTGGTGCAGACCCGCCCGGTACGCCTCGCCGTGCAACTCCACGACTTTGGGGTGTGTCCGGCCGGCCACGGTGTAGACGGGCGCGGGGTCGAGGTTCTCCAGCCGGGCGAGGCCACGCAGCGCCCATTCGATGCCCTTGCCCGGTCCCAGCAGACCCCAGGTGAGCAGGTGCGGTTGAGGGTTCCGTTCGACCGGCGGGCCGGCATAGTCGAAGCTGCCGTGCGGGATCACCGAGATGTTCGCCCCGTCCACGGCGTAGTGGAGCAGCAGCCGGTCGCGCGCGGCCGAGGTGATGGTCACCACGGCACTGGAGGCAGACACGACCTGCTCGAGCACCGACTTCTGGCTCGGTGTCGGGTGGGCCAGCACGGTGTGCAGAACGGTGAGGCTCGGCACGGTGAGCCGGCGCAGCACCGACAGCACGTCGCGACCGTCGCGGCCGGGGTAGATGCCGTACTCGTGCTGGATGACGGCGACGTCGAAGGTGTTCAGGACGTCGGCGGCGGCACGCCAGCCGGCCGGTGTCTTGGCCATCCAGGTGAATGCCACGCCGGGCGCGGGTGCCGCTTCGTCGCCGTGCGCGGCCACCCGCACGACGCCACCCGGGTGGCCGGCCTCGCCGAGATGGGTGACGAGCGCGGAGTTGAAGGTCGCGAGGCCGCAGCGGGTCGGCGGGTGGGTGCTGAGAAATCCGTATCTGGTGGTCATCTGTGTGCCTTCCGGTTGTCGGCTCTCGACGGTTGAAGCGTCAACTGACTTAGACGGCTAAGCAGTCGGCGACCATCCCGTCCGCGCCGAGGAAGGTGCAGCGAAGCCGCAATGCTCTGTGAAGGCGACCAGACGGTCCCAAGGGCCGCAGGCGCGCGGCGGAGGCCGCCAGCCGGCATCCGGGTATGCGACCGGCCGGAGGAATGCGACCCTCACGCCGGATCAGCGGCTGCCAACTCGCTCGGGTCGAGGTGCAGCGTGGCGAGCAGTCCCCCGTGCTGCAGGGAGTCGATGTGTTCGGGCAGCTCCCGATCGACGAAATCGGCCCGGGCGTTCTGCCCACGCTCCCGGAGGATGCTGAGCACGAGGGCTTTCGAGATGATCATGGTCTGCTCTTTCAGGGTCGCGTCCGCCGGCTTTGGATCGGAGTCGCCGGGGTCCGGAGCGACAGCCGCCAGACTACGCCTGCTTCGAATCATCCCCGGCCGCGGCCAAGATCTGCCGGGAATCACATCACCGTCGCCCACACCACCTTGCCGTGGCGCGTCGGCACTGCGCCCCACGCGGTGGCGAGCAGGTGCACCAGCGGCAGGCCCCGGCCTCGCACCTCGAGTGGGGCCAGCGGGCCGGCGGGCCCCGGTTCGCGCAGGCATGGAAAGCCGCGGACGCGGTCATGAACCGCCAGGTGCAGGCGGGTGCCGCTGTGCGACACGGTGACGATGAAGTCGGTGCCGGCATGTATCACCGCGTTGGTGGCCAGCTCGGACACGATCAAGCAGGCGTCCTGGAGCAGATCCGGCCGGTTCCGCAGTCGACATGCCTGCGTGACGAGGGCGCGGGCGGCCGCGATGGATGCTGGACGAGGCTCCAGGCTGACCTGCAGTCGGTCGGCCCGCGACGTCCGGGCGGCGATCCCGATCCGCGCGTCGCGCACAGTGGCGAACACCCGTGGTTGCGGCCCTCGAAGTTTCTGCAGGCGCCGGCTCAACGCGGTTTCCGGCGAGCAGAACGTCATCTGCGTCGGCGTGTCCGCGAGCCTGGCCTCCCGCCACAGCGCCAGCCAGAACGGCAGGCTCGCCCCGTACGCGTCACCCAGATCGTGCAGATCGACAATGATCGATGGCGACGGCCCGGCCAGGCACAGGGGTAGTGCGGCGGACACCCGGGCGCTCACCTGAGGCGACCACTGGCCGTGCACGGCCATCTCGATGACCTCGATGCCCACGTCGGTCATGACGGTCGCCCCCACGCCGTGACGATCGATCACGGCGTCGATGAGATGCGGGGACTCCAACGGCCGCCGCTCGACAGCGGTCACCACGAACCGTCCGCGCGGACGGCGCGGACGACCCGTCGCCCGACGCAACAGTTCACTTCGGCCACAGCGGCTCCCGGGCACCTGGACAGAGTTGAGGAACTGCCGGGGTCTGGAGCAGCGGCGCCGGAACGAGCACGTGTCCCGACAAGGCGACGCTACATTAGCCGGGAGCGATGTGTCGGTAACCGTATCAGTGGCCGGCGCCGGCGGCCCGCTGGTCAGGTGGCGGACGGCTGGAGGGAGTCGAAGAAGGCGGACTTGCGCCGCTCGTACTCGCCGGGATCGTCGCGATGCCGCAGCTTGATGTCGTTGTAGGCCTCGACCAGGGCCGGCTCGGCGGCCAGCCTGGCCCAGGTGCGGGTGAACCGCAGGTCGTGCTCGGAGCCGGTTCCGCCAGCCGCACCCGCTCCCGCCGCAGAATCCCGCGGGCGGCATCCAGCAGGTCGTCGGAGGAGCGGAGTTCGGTCCTGCCTCAGTGTCGACGATCGCAGGCACTCATCACATCGGCTGACGGCCACGGCACGTCGCGTTGGCCACCGGCAACGGCACGGACGAGACTCGCCCCATGGACCTGACAGAACAAGCAGCGAAGAGCGCGCGGGTGGCGGCGGTGTTCGACCGGGTGGCCGACGTCTACGACAACGTGGGCGTTCCGTGGTTCACCCCCATCGCCCAGCACCTGGTACGCCTGGCGGCGCCGGCCAACGGTGAGCGGGTCCTCGACGCGGGATGCGGACGGGGTGCCGCCACCATCGCCCTGGCGCAGGCGGTGGGACCCGGCGGGCAGGTGACCGGCATCGATCTGTCCCCTCGCATGGTGCAGATGTGCGCGGCCGACGTCGCCGCCCTCGGCCTGTCGAACGTCGACGTCCAGGTCCTCGACGCCTCATCGCCGCCGCTGCCGGCCGCCACGTACGATCTCGTGGTTTCGTCCCTGGTCGTGTTCTTCCTGCCTGATCCGCTCGCCGCCCTCACCGCCTGGAAACACCTGCTCGTGCCGGGCGGCCGGCTGGCGATCTCGACCTTCGCCGGCCGCGATCAGGTGTGGGAGAAGGTCGACGCGACCTTCCGGCCCTACTTGCCGGCCGGGATGCTCGACGCCCGCACCTCCGGCGCCGCCGGGCCCTTCGCCAGCGACACCGGCGTCGAGGAACTGGTCGCGGCGGCCGGATTCACCGGCGTGCGGACGGCCCACGTCGATGTCGAGGTGAGCTTCGCCGACGTCGACGAGTGGCACACGTTCAGCCGATCACACGGCCAGCGGGCGATGTGGGACGCCATCGCGGACACCGAACACGACACCGTCAAGGCGATCGCCGGTGACCATCTCGAACAGGCCCGCGGCGCCGACGGCCGAATCCATCTGCACCAGCAGGTGCGCTGCACTCTGGCCGCGACTCGATAACCACACTTTCGGCGAAGCCTCTCTCACGGCTGCTGCGGAGACGGCGACGGCAGGCTGACCAGCACCCGCAGCCCGCCGCCGGGGCGCGGGCTGGCCTGCGCCTGACCGCCGTGCGCGGCGGCGATGGCGGCGACGATCGCCAGGCCGAGCCCGAAGCCGCCGTCGCCGGTCCGCTCGTGCAGACGCCGGAACGGCTCGAACATCGTGCCGATTCCCTCGGCGGCGACGAGCGGGCCGGTGTTGTCCACGGTCAGCGTCGCCCGAGCGCCGTCCGTGCTCGTGCTGATCCAGACGGCGCCGCCCGGGACGTTGTAACGAACCGCGTTGTCCAGCAGGTTGGCGGCAAGACGTTCGAGAAGGATCGGATCGCCGCGGGTCGGCGCGGGGGTCAGCGACGCGTGCAGCCGCGCCGTTCCCGGCGCCGGGCCGGCGGCGTCGATCGCGTCCTCGGCGACCGTGGCCAGGTCGACCATCTCCCGATCGGCCTCGCCCCGGTCGCTGCGGGCCAGGGTGAGCAGCGCTTCGATCAGGGCCTGGGCGTGACCGACGGCGGCACGGATGTCACGGCCCATCGCCAGCAACTCGCCCCGGGTGGGTTCGGGCTTGGCCAGCACCACGTCGACCGCGGTACGCATGACGGTCAGCGGCGTCCGCAACTCGTGCCCGGCGTTGGCGATGAACCGGCGCTGACCTTCGAACGCCGACTGCAGGCGATCGAGCATGTCGTCGAAGGTGTCGGCCAGCTCGCGCAGCTCATCGTGCGGGCCGGTGAGCGCCACCCGGGCCGTCAGGTGCTCGTCGGAGGCGTTCCGGGCCGCCTCGGTGATCCGGTGCACCGGCCGCAGCACCCGCCCGGCGACGACCCAGCCGGCTGCCGCGGCCAGCAGCGTGACGGCCACGAGGGTGCCTATGGAGTAGCGCAACAGCCGGTCGAGGGTCGCGTCGCGCTGGCTCGCGGCCCCCTCGATCACGCCTTCCTGGTAGGCCGCCTTGCACTTCTGCAGCAGGTTCGGCTCGGCGGCCGGGTCGCCGGTCGCCTTCGCGCAGGTCGCCGCGAAGCCCGCCGGGACGGACGGTTTCGCCCCGGCGCCGGTTTTCGAGCCGGCGTCGGGGAGGTTCGCGGCGAGCAGGCCATAGGTGATCGACACCAGGAGCACGCCGCCCGCGGCGAAGAGCCCGCTGTAGAGCAGGGTCAGCCGGACCCGGACGGTCAGCCGGGGCCGGATCGTGAACCGCCGGCCGTTCACAAGCGGTAGCCCCGCCCGACCACCGTCTGGATGAGAGGCGGCGGGCCGAGCTTGCGGCGCAGCCGGGTGAGCGTCACCGAGACGATGTTGCTGAACGGGTCGGCGTGCGCGTCCCAGACATGCTCCAGGAGCTCCTCGGCGCTGACCACGGCGCCGTCCGCGGCGGCCAGCATCTCGAGCACACCGAACTCCTTGCGGGTCAGCGACAGGGCCCGGCCGGCGCGGTTCGCCCGGTGGCGGGCGCGATCCACGGTCAGGTCGCCACGGCGGACCAGAGGCGGCGCCGAGGGCGCACGCCGCGCCAGGGCCCGCACGCGGGCGACGAGCTCCGGGAAGGCGAACGGCTTTCCCAGGTAGTCGTCGGCGCCCAGCTCCAGGCCGTCGACCCGGTCGTCGACCGACGTGGCCGCGGTCAGCAACAGGATCCGGGCGTCGGCGTCGCCCGCCAGGGACCGGCACACCTGGTCGCCGTGCAGCACCGGCAGGTCGCGGTCCAGCACGATCACGTCGTACGCGGTGTCCGCCGCGCCGGCCAGCGCGGCCGCGCCGTCGTGGACGACGTCGACCGCCATCCCGGCGTCGCGCAGCCCCTCGCCGATCCGAGAGGCCAACGTGACGTGGTCCTCGACCACCAGCACGCGCATGCCGACATTGTGCATCGCCGGACGTGACATCCGTCCGACATCGCGCGTAGCGCTGATGTCACCACCCACCGGCTAGACCTGTCGGCGACCGGTCCGGAATCCACGATTCGGGGGTTCGTGATGAAACGCTTGCTGGTGACCGCCGTGGCGCTGATCGCACTCGGCGCCTGCTCCGAAGACCCGCCCGCGCCGACCGTGCCGCAGCTCCCGAACACCGGCGCCAGCGCCGGCACCGGTAGCGGCACCGGCGATGACGAGAACCTCAACGCGGTCGGCGGCGACGGCAGCGCCGAACGACGGGCCCGGCTGCACGCCGCCGCGGACTGCATCAGGCAGCACGGGGCGCCGCGCTACCAGGACCCGCTGCTGACCGCGGAGGGGTACGTCTACACCGACGACGTGGCGCTGCGCGAGCTGGACGGGCCGGACCTGGACGCCATTCAGGCGGCCTGCCGCGACCTCATCCGGACGGCGGCCTTCTCGATGCGCGACCAGGGCCCGCCCCCGCCGCAGCTGATCCAGGCCGGGGTCAAGTCGGCGGAGTGCCTGCGCGCCAACGGGCTGCCGAACGTCAAGGACCCGACGGCCGATCAGCGTTTCTCGCCGGGCAAGGGGTTCGGCCTCGACCCCGACGGCGTGCCGGCCGGTGGCAAGCAGAACCCGGTCGTGCAGCGGGCCCTGAGCGCGTGCCGGGCGATCCTCGACGACGAGGCGCGGCTGTCGAGTCTGGGGAATCTCGGCAATGCGTAGGCGCGTGGTGCTGGGCGCGGCCGCTGTCGCGGCCGCCGGAGCCACCGGGACCGGCTGGTGGCTCCGGGAGACTCCGGCCGCTCCGGCCACGACCGCGGTGCCGACCGGGTCCGCGACCGTGACCCGCACCGATCTGTCGACCACGACCGCGGTGCCCGGGACGCTGGGGTACGCCGGCGCGTACGCGGTGCATTGGCCAGGTGCCGGCGGAACCGTGACCTGGCTGCCGCGCCCCGGCCAGACCATCCGCCGGGGCGAGCGGATCCTCGCCGTCGACAACCGGCCGGTCCGCCTCCTCTTCGGCGACCGACCGGCGTGGCGGTCGCTGGCAGCCGGCGTCACCGCCGGGCCGGACGTCCGCGCGTTCGAGCAGAACCTCGTCGCGCTGGGTCATGCCACCATCAGAAACCTGACCATCGACGGTACGTTCACCCGGGCCACCGCGGCCGCGGCACGCCGCTGGCAGCGGGCGACCCGCCAGCCGGTCACCGGCCGGATGGACCTCGGCCTGGTCACCTTTCAGCCGGGCCCGTTGCGGATCACCGCTCTCGGCGCCACGGTCGGCGGTCCGGCGGCCGGCGAGTCCGGTGGCCCGCTGGTCTCCGGCACCTCGCCCACCGTCGCGGTCACTCTCGCGGTGCCGGTGACCGAAAGCCATCTCGTCAAGCCCCGCGACGCGGTGACCGTCACGCTTCCCGACGGCGACACGGTGCCGGGCCGCGTGACCGAGGTGTCGACGGTGGCCTCAGCGCCCAGCGAGAACGACTTCGGCCGGGGCGATCAGCTGCCGTCCATCGCGGTGACCGTGACCCTCGGCCGGCAGCCGGCCGCGGCCGCCCTCGACCAGGCGCCGGTCCAGGTCAACGTGGTCACCGACGCCGCCACGGGGGTGCTCGCCGTGCCGATCACCGCGCTGGTCGCGCTCGCCGGCGGGGGCTACGGCGTCTACCTGCTGGACGGGAGCGCGCGCCGGCTGATCGGTGTCACCCCCGGCCTGTTCTCCGACACCCTGGTGCAGGTCGACGGAGCCGGTCTGCACGAGGGCGCGACGGTGGAGGTGCCGGTGTGACCACAATCGACGTACCCGCCCTCGAGTTGTCCGCCGTCCGCAAGATCTATCCCCGTCCGACACCGGTCACCGCACTGTCCGGCATCGATCTCGTCGTGCGGGCCGGCGAGGCGGTGGCCGTCACCGGCGCGTCCGGCGCCGGCAAGTCGACGTTGCTGGGCATCCTCGGCACGCTCGAGCGCCCCACCAGCGGCACCGTGCGAATCGCGGGCACCGACGTCTCGGCGCTGCCCGACGCGAAGCTGTCCGCTGTCCGAGCCCTTCGCCTCGGCTTCGTCTTCCAGCAGTTCTTCCTTCTCGAACACCTCAGCGTGCTCGACAACGTGGCGACCGGCCTGCTCTATCGAGGCCTGCCCGCACAGACTCGCCGTGCGCGCGCCGCCGACGCTCTGCGCGACGTGGGGCTCGCCGGCCGGATCGCGCATCGGGCCGGGCAACTCTCCGGCGGCGAGCGGCAGCGGGTCGCCGTGGCCCGCGCCATCGTCGGCCGACCGGCGGTGCTGCTGGCCGACGAGCCCACCGGCAGCCTGGACTCGGCCACCGGCGGCGGGATCATCGAGCTGCTCCGCGCGCTGGCCGGCACGACCACGGTCGTGCTGATCACGCACGACGCGGGCGTTGCCGCGGCCATGCGGCGGCGGGTGCACCTGCACGACGGCCGGATCGTCAGCGACACCGGTACACCCGCATGACCTCCCGGCTGCGCCTGCCGGACGCGATCGCCCTGGCCGTCAACGGCCTGCGCGCCCGCCGCGTCCGCTCGGCCCTGTCCGCTCTCGGCATCGCCATCGCGGTCGCGGCCGTGGTCGCGGTGCTCGGCATCGCCGAATCCGCCAAGGCCGACCTGATCACCAGACTCGGCGAGGAGGGAAACCTGCTGACCGTCGCATCCGGGCAGTCCGTCAACGGCCGCGAGGTGCCGCTGCCGGTCACCGCCGAGCCGATGATCCGGCGGATCCCACCGGTGCGCACGGTCACCGCGGTCGGCACGCTCCCCGGCATCGCCGTACGCCGCAGCGCCGCCATCCCGAAGGAGCAGACCGGCGGCATGAACGTGCTCGCCGCGCAGACCTCCCTCCCGCCGGCCGTGTCGGCGCGGGTGCTGCTCGGGCACTACCTCGACGCGACCGCGGAGCATTACCCGGAGACCGTTCTGGGCTACGAGGCCGCCAAGATCCTGGGCATCGGATCGCTGGACGACCCGACCCAGGTCCTCGTCGGCGATCACTACTTCACCGTGGTCGGGGTGCTCGCACCGGTCGCGGTGGCGCCGGAGATCGACGTGGCGGCCCTGATCAGCTTTCCGCAGGCGGCCGAGGTGTTCGGTCGCACCGGCGGCCCGAGCCGGATCTACCTGCGCGCCGACCCCGACCAGGTGGCCGCGGTGGCCTCCGTGCTCACCGCCACGACGGTGCCGGACGGGCAGGACGACGTGCAGGTGCGCCGGCCGTCCGACCTGCTGGTGGCCCGGATCGCGGCGAAGAGCGCGTTCGTCGGCCTGTTCCTCGGGCTGGGCGCGATCGCGCTGCTGATCGCCGGGGTCGGCATCGCCAACATCATGGTGATCTCGGTGCTGGAGCGGCGCGGCGAGATCGGGCTCCGCCGCGCGCTGGGCGCCCGCCGCCGGCACGTCGCAGCCCAGTTTCTGCTGGAGTCGACGCTGCTGGCGGCGATCGGCGGGCTGCTCGGAACGGGCCTGGGCGCCGCGGCGACCGCCGTCGCCGCCCGGCTCGGCGGCAACCCGGTGGTCATCCCGGCGGAGGGGCTGGCCGCCGGGCTCGCCGCGGCCCTCCTGATCGGCGCGCTCGCCGGCCTCTACCCGGCGGCGCGGGCAGCGCGCCTGTCACCGGTCGAGGCCCTGCGAACGCTGTGAAACGTCTCCGTCGCCGCTGAGCGCCTGCCTTGCCGGGCATGCCGGCCGGCCTAGCGGTCGATCGAGGCCATGTTGGCGTCGTCGTGGCGTGCTCCGACCGCCGGACGCAGCGCGTCGAGGCGTTCGAGTTGGCCGGAGGTGAGTTCGACGGCGTCCGCGGCGGTGTTCTCCTCGACCCGGGCCACCCGGCGGGTGCCGGGAATGGGAGCGACGTCGTCGCCACGGGTGAGGATCCAGGCGAGCGCTGTCTGCGCCGGGGTGGCGCCGATCTCGGCCCCGATGGCGGTGACCTCGTCGACGATGGCGAGATTGCGTTGGAAGTTCTCGCCGGTGAACCGCGGGTTGGTCTTACGCCAGTCGTCGTCGGCGAAGTCGTCGACCGTGCGGATCTGTCCGGTCAGCAGGCCGTGCCCGAGCGGTGAGTACGGCACGAAGCCGATGCCGAGTTCGCGCAGCAGCGGCAGGATCTCGGCCTCCACGTCACGGGTCCACAGCGAGTACTCGGTCTGCAGCGCGGTGACCGGCTGAACGGCGTGGGCGCGGCGGATCGTCTCCGCCGACGCCTCGGAGAGGCCGAAGTGCAACACCTTGCCCTGGGCGATGAGGTCGGCGACAGCGGCGGCGGTCTCCTCGATCGGGGTGTTGCGGTCGACGCGGTGCTGGTAATAGAGGTCGATGTGATCGGTGCCGAGCCGCTTGAGTGATCCCTCGACGGCGGCCGTCACGTTGGCGGCGCTGCTGTCGACGGCTCCCGGGCCACCGCCCGCGTGGGATACCAGTCCGAACTTCGTGGCGATCTGCACCTGGCCGCGGCGTCCCCTGATCGCCTCACCGACGATCTCCTCGCTGAGGAACGGTCCGTAGATCTCGGCCGTGTCGATGTGGGTCACCCCGAGATCCAGCGCGCGGTGGATGGTGCGGATCGATTCGGCGTTGTCCAGGCCGCCCTCGCTGGTGTAGGTGCCGGCCATGGTCATGGCTCCCAGGCCGATCCGGGAGACTTCCAGGCCGCCGAGGCGCGCGTTCTTCATTTCCCACTCCTGGTTCGGGCCGGTGAGGTGGGCATCCCGACGAACAACATTGTCGGCGATGTCCCGGTGCTGCAATCGCTTCCAGCAAACGCCTGTCCGCGGGGACGGAGAAGTTACTGCTGAAGGGTGTACTGCCAGCCCATCCCTCGATCCGGAGCTGATGTAGACCTCACGAATGCGAATCGGGACTCGGACGGCACAGCGGTGGGAGACGCCGACCGGGACGCCTTGATCATCTCCTGGCAGAGGGCACCGGCCTGGAGTGTCAGAGTCGCTTGCGGTCTCGGGGGCGGCGGAAACCGGACCTGCTGTAGTAGCGGACGACGTTTCCCTCGCCGTCGAACTCGCGGCTGTAGTGCTTGAGGAAGTCCCAGAGCAACGGCGACTCCTCGGGCATGGTGTTGTGCGAGCGGTAGAGGTTCTTGGTCAGTTTCAGCACCGGGATCCCGGTGTCGTCGTCGTGCCACGTCCAGGTGCGGAAACGGTCGTGCCATCCGCTGCGTTCGCCTCGTAGGCTATCCACATCGGACAATGTCAGATCGTCGACCCCCAGGTGATACCGGGCCCAGCTGTCGAGGGAATTCTGGGTGTCGTCCCACAGATCGCCCTCGAGGAAGGCCAGGTCGCCGTACCCGTAGATGTGGTAGTTGGGAATCATCCGGCCGGCGGCCGGGTGCTGCACGCCGTCGATGCCGACCGTGCCCGCCTCGTCCGGCGCGGCGGTGAACGACGTCGACGCGACCGCGGCGAAATACTCCGGGAAGGCGATCGCCAGATTCTGGGTCACCGCGCTGCCGGCGGACTGCCCGGTCGAGTAGAACCTGGCCGGGTCGACCGGATATTCGGCGCTCACCACCTCGCGCAGTTGCCGATAGAAGGCGAGCGAATCGCGGTGGCTGACCGAGACGGAGGTGTTGCTGTACTGCTCGCAGACGACGACCAGCACGCAGCCTTCGCGTTCCGCGACCTTCCACCATTGGGCGGCGTCGAAGAACACCTTGTCGGTCTGACTGTTGCCGGGCCAGACGAAGACGACCGGCGCCCGGTCACGCCAGAGCCGGCGGGCCGAGCGGGGAACGTGGACGAGGTATTCGCGGAGGAAGCCCTCGACTGTCATCGTGCGCACCTCGACGCCCAGCTCGGCCAGGTCGGCGCGTTCGAAGAGCTGGTTGCCGTAGGCGAAGAAGTTCTCGTACCGGGAGTACCGGGTGAGAAAATCGACGATCTGGCGGGTAGTGGTCCGGCTCTGGACGCCGGCCGGACGCGGCTGCACCGCGAGCTGGGCGATGGGCCCGGCGTACGAGGTCATCCACCGGTCCGAGCCGCGGCGCTGGGTGAACACGGCGCCGAGCGTCCGGTCGGCTCGAGCCCGATCGGCGGTGTCGTTGGCCCGCTTCCAGTAGGCGAGGCTGGCGCCGATCGAGCGGCGGTCCGGGTGGAGGTACCAGGTCGGCAGGACCGTCTCGTCGTACCTGATCAGGTCGAAGCCCGCGGGAAACTCGACCGGCGTGTAGGCGCCGTCGGTCTCACCGCCGAACTCGCGGGCCGCATAGGCGTCCAGGTAGTCCGCGCTCAGGCCGGGCGAGTCCACGTACGCCTGGGCGATGACCCGCAGCGGGTGCGCGACCGCCCACGCCTCCAGGGCGGCGGCGCCGGCGCCGAATCCGGCGAGGTAGTGCAGTCCGAAGATCGAGAAGTAGCGGTTGTTCTGATAGAAGGACATCGCCGCCTCGACGTAGGCCGCTTCGTCCGCCGCACTCCCCCAGCCGCCGGGGCCGGGCTCCAGGACGAACAGGCCTTCGTCCCGCTCGTCGGCGACGCCGGCCCAGCCCGCTCGTCGCAGGAATTCCGCGGTGTCGACACCGTCGGGGACGGCGATCACCGTGTAGTAGGACCGGATCGGCGTCTCGGGTGCGATGTAGACCTTCGCGCTCCGGATCACACCGGCGACGTCGAAGGACTTCGTCCAGTAGCCGGTCATCTCCCGCGGCAGCTTGTTGGCGCGGGTGTAGTCGTACGCCGGGAAGGGACGGCCGTCCAGAGGTCGCGGCGGGCCGAGTCCGTCGTGCGCACGCGCGGCCGGCGCGGAGACCGCCTGGTCCGCCAGGGTGGCCGCCGCCGCGACCGCGGCCGCGCCCTTGAGCAACCGACGTCGATCGATCGAGCTCATGACGATCATCCTTCCGCCTGGCGGATCAATACGTCCGCCAGGCGAACCTAACTTGCGCCCCATGGGGAGGCAATACCGCTGTGAAGACCTGCGGGTCTGCCACGCGGACGACAGATAACTAACTATCTGGTACGTTCGTAGCCTTCCCGTGGGAGGCGCAGATGACCCTCGACCGCGAATCGATGACTCACCATCCGGCGATCGCGACGGTCTGCCTGTCCGGCACTCTCGA
The DNA here is from genome assembly GCF_055586225.1 of Actinoplanes sp. NPDC051388. Lineage (NCBI taxonomy): Bacteria > Bacillati > Actinomycetota > Actinomycetes > Micromonosporales > Micromonosporaceae > Actinoplanes > Actinoplanes sp. NPDC051388. The sequence goes on from NZ_JBVJIP010000004.1 coordinate 247,099, forward strand.
AGACAAACTGGCGGCGGCCGCCGCGGCCCGCTTCCGCGGCGTCGAGATCTTCGCCAGTGACCTGGTCGCCTCCGCCTGGTCGCCGCAGCGGATCCGGCAGGAGTGCGCACGCCGGGCCCTGTCGATCGATGTCCTCCAGCCGTTCCGCGACTTCGAGGCCGTGCCGCCCGATGTGGTCACCGCCAACCTCCGCCGGGCGGAACGCACCTTCGACGTGCTCGAGGAGCTCGGCGCGACGACGCTGCTGGTCTGCTCGTCGGTGTCGCCCGACGCGGTCGACGACGACGACCTCGCGGCCGAGCAGCTGCACGAGCTGGCCACGCGCGCGCACCGGCGCGGATTGCGCGTCGCCTACGAAGCCCTGGCGTGGGGGCGGTTCGTCAACACGTACACCCACGCGTGGCGGATCGTCCGGCGGGCCGGCCACCCGGCGCTGGGGCTGTGCCTCGACAGCTTCCACATCCTGTCCCGCGGTGACGATCCGGCGGCGATCCGGGTGGTGCCCGGCGCCAAGATATTCCACCTGCAGCTCGCCGACGCGCCCCGGCGGAACATGGACGTGGTCGAGTGGAGCCGCCACCACCGCCTGTTCCCCGGCCTCGGCTCCTTCGACCTGACCGGTTTCGTCGGCCACGTGCTGGCGACCGGCTACGACGGGCCGCTGTCGCTCGAGGCGTTCAACGACGTGTACCGGCAGGCCGACCCCCGCTACGCCGCCATCGACGGCATGCGCTCACTGCTCGCACTGCAGGAGGCGGTCAGCGCATCCGCGCCGCCGCCGGTCCGGGACCGGGTCCGGCCCCTCGGTCTGCCGCCGCCGCCCCGGCTCGGCGGTCACGTCTTCACCGAGCTGGCGGTCGACCCGCGCTCCGGGCCGGTCGTGGCCCGCACCCTCGCCGCACTCGGCTTCGCCCACACCGGCCAGCACCGTTCGAAGCCGGTGGAGCTGTGGCAGCACGGCGATGCGCGAGTCCTGCTGAACTCCGCGCCGCACAGCGCGGTCGCCCCCGCGACGGCGGCGATCTGCGCGCTGGGACTGGAGAGCGCCGACCCGCACAGCTCGGTGCAGCGCGCCGAGCGTCTCCTCGCGCCCGTGCTGCCGCGCCTGCGTCAACCGGGGGAAGCCGAGCTGATGTCCGTCGCGGCCCCGGACGGGATCGCCGTCTTCCTGGTCGGCGCCGGCCCGGGCAGTGACAACTGGCTGCAGGACTTCGAGCCGACCGGCAACGCCGCGCCGGGCGACGGGCGGATCACCGGCACGGATCACGTCTCGCTGACCGACTCGGTCGACGATTTCGACGAGAGCACGCTCTTCTACCGGGCCGTGCTCGGCCTCCGGGCGGACGACACGACCGAGATCGCCGCGCCGTTCGGCCTGATCCGCAGTCGAGCCGCCTCGGACGCGGAGCATCTGGTCCGGATCGCCCTGAACACGGCGCCGCTGCGGCGCGGCGACTGGTCACCCGCCATCCCCAGCCCCCAGCACGTCGCGTTCCGCACCGACGACGCGATCGCGAGCGCCCGGGCCATGCAGGCACTCGGTGCGCCGGTCCTGAAGATCCCCGGCAACTACTACGCCGACCTCGACGCCCGGCTCGATCTGCCGCCGGAGCTGCTCGCGGCCCTGCGGGAGCACTCGATCCTCTACGACCGCGACGAGCACGGCAGTTATCTGCACTTCTACACCGAGATGCTCGGCTCCCGGGTCTTCTTCGCGGTGGTGCAACGCCTCGACGGCTACCTCGCCTACGGCGATCCGAGCAGCACCCCGGTCCGGATGGCCGCGCACCGGGCGCGCCGGCTGGTCGCCATGCGCGAGACTCCGGCGGCTCCCGGCGCCCAGGGGCACGATTACTCGCTGGCTCACCTGACCGCGCTGAGCCTTTCACCGCCGGAGCTTGTCGACGCGGCCGCCGACGCGGGCTACCGCTTCGTCGGCCTGCGGCTGACCCGGGTCACCCCCCAGGAGCCGCATTACCCGCTGGCGACGGACCCGGCTCTGATGCGGTCCACCAAGGCACGCTTGGCCGCGACCGGCATCGAAGTGCTCGACATCGAGCTGGCCCGGATGAGCCCGGACGAGAACCCGGACGACTTCCGGCGGTTCCTCGAGGCGGGCGCCGAGCTGGGCGCGCGACACGTCATCACGCAGCTGCCCGATCCGGACCGCGCGCGCAAGACCGAACGGTTCGCGCGGCTGTGTGAGCTGGCCCGGCCACTCGGCCTCACGGTCGACCTGGAGTTCCCCTCGTGGACGGAGACCCCCGATCTCCGCGAGGCGGTACGCGTGCTCCGAGGCGCCGACCAGCCCAACGCCGGCATCCTGGTCGATCTGCTGCACTTCGCCCGCTCCGGCTCCAGCGTGGCGGACCTCCGCCAGCTGCCCGCGCACTGGTTCCACTTCGCGCACGTGTGCGACGCGCCGCCGGGGGTGCCGGCCACCAACGCGGAGATCATCCACACCGCCCGCTTCGAGCGGCTGTTCCCGGGCGAGGGCGGCATCGACGTCCACGGCATCCTGGATGCCCTTCCGCCCGGACTGCCGTTCGCTCTGGAGATCCCGCGGGCCACGCTGGTCGCTCAGGTGGGCGCGAAGGAGCACGCGCGGCTGGCGATCACGGCGACCCGCGACTACCTGGAGGCCGCACGGCCGGCGGCCTCGACCACGGCGGCCTGATGCCGGCCGGGTGTGCCGCGCCGCGCGGTCGGCAGATGCGGCCGTCCACGGTTCGCTCGGTACCATTCAGCGGAGTGCGGGGAGAGTGCGTGAGGATGGAGGCGCCCATCAAACGGGAGGTTCCGGCCAAGCCGGCAGTGGAGTCAGCCGATCAGCAAGGTGTCCGCAGCGTGCAGCGAGCTCTGGACATCCTCGGGTTGCTGACCGCCGATCGGCCGGTCATCTCCATCCGGGAGATCGTCGAGGCGACCGGGCTGGCGAAGACCACCGTGCTCCGGATGGTCTCCACGCTCGAGCACAGCGGGCTGCTGTGGGCCACGCCGAGCGGATACACGGCCGGCCCCGGCCTCTGGCGCTGGGCCCATCTCGTGCAGCGCAGCTGGGAGCTGCCCCCGGAGACGCAGCGGTTCATGCGTGAGCTCGCCGCGCGCCGGCGCGAGACGGTCAACGTCTACGTCGCCCGGGACATCTATCGGGTCTGCATCGCGCAGCAGGAGGGGCCGCAACCACTGCGGCACGTGGTTCATGTCGGCGACGAGCTGCCCATGTGGGCCGGCGCGTCGGCCAAGATCCTGTTGCGCGACGCCTCCCCCGGCCTGTTGGAGCGCATCGCCGGCAGCTCGCCCTACGGCGCACGCCATGTGAAGCGTCTGCGCGAGTGGATCGACGAGGCTTCGGTGCAGGGCTTCGCCGAGAGTCACGGTGAGCGCGAGGCCGGCCTGTCGGCGGTCGCCACGCCGATTCTCGGCCGCTCCGGCGGCATCATCGCCGCGCTCGCGCTGAGCGGGCCCACGATCCGTTTCACCGAGGCCCGGGTGGCCGAGTTCGCCGCGGACCTCAAGCAGATCGCCCGCCAGATGTCCGAGCGCGGCTTCACCCATCCGTTCGGCGACGGCTGACCGTGAGCCGGCGCGGCCCCGGGTGGGGCCACGCCGGCGGAACCGCTAGTAGACCTCGACCTTGCCGGTGGAGCGCGGGCTCGCCGGATCGTTGAAGAAATACTCGCCGACGCGGCGGAAGGTGTACTGGAACGACTCCCCGGGGGCGAGCCGCACGTCGAAGAGGCCCTCGAAGAACTGCGTCACGCCGCGCTCGCCGGCGTTGCCGGGATGGTTGGTGAACGTCACCGTGGTGCCGGTCGGCACCCGCAGGTGGGTGGGTGCCATCCCGGCGACGGCGAACGACTCGGTGGCGCCGATCGTGCCGGTGGCCGGGTCATAGGTGCGGCCGATGACGACCGTGTTCGCCACCGCCGCGCCCTCGACCGGTCCGCCGGAGACCGGCCTGCGGATCACCGGAGGCGGCGGGGTCGGCGCCGGCCCGAGAGCACCGTCGATCTCGAACGCCCAGAGGAAGTCGCCGCGGGGCGCCGAGTTGCCGTACGGAATGCTGGTGCCGCCGGAGTAGACGGCCAGGTACTGCTTGCGGCCCACGCTGTACATGATCGGGCTGGAGCTGATCGCCGCGCCGGTCTGGAAACGCCACAGCTCGCGGCTGGTGCGGGCGTCCATGGCGAGCAGGTTGCCGTCCGGCTGCCCGATGAACAGCAGATCGCTCGCCGTGGTCAGGATGCCGTTGCCGTGGGCGAGCGAGTACGGCATCCGCCGCTTCCACCGGACCCGGTTGGTGCTCACGTCGACGGCGACGATCCCGCCGGTCTGGTATTCGCCCGGAGCGCGCAGCCCGTTGCTGCTCTCGGTCAGCGAGTGCGCGGCCGCGACGTACCCGTAGCCGGTGTAGACCAGTCCGGTGCGGTGGCTGAAGGACAGGTGTGACCAGTCCGCGCCGCCACCGTGGCCGGGGATGGACAGGATCGGCACGTCCCAGTGCGGGTCGTAGAGCGAGCCCTGCACATAGTTGGGCACGGCCCGGTTGGGATCACCCGGGACGGAGGTGCCCAGCGGCTGATCGACGACCCGCTGCTCGGTCCACCCGCCCTGCACCGGGAACGGCTGGGTCGGCCAGGTCTTCTGCCGCGGCTCCTGGGGCACCGGCCGCTCCACGACGCCCAGCGGCGCGATGCCGGTGGCGCGATCGAGGACGAAGAACATCCCGGACTTGCTGCCGTAGACGACCACCTTGTGCCTGCGCCCGCGGATGCGGACGTCGGCGAGCACCGGCGACATCACGTTGTCCATGTCCCAGATGTCGTGGTGGATCGACTGGAAGTGCCAGCGCCGCTCGCCGGTGCGCATGTCGAGCGCCACGATGGAGTTCGCGAAGAGGTTCTGCCCGCCGCGGGCCGAGCCGTCCTGCGAGGAGTTGTTGCCGCGGGCGTTGCCGAAGGTCCAATAGGTGAGGCCGAGCTCGGGGTCGACCGCCGGGTGGATCCACGGCGTGGCGCCGCCCTCCATCCAGGAGTCGCCCTCCCAGGTGTCGTTGCCGAACTCGCCCGGGCCGGGCGTCCCCCAGAAGTGCCACAGCACGTCACCGTTGCGCGCGTCCAGTGCCAGCGCGGCGCCGCGGGGGCCGTCGTTGGTGCCACAGAACAGCAGCCCGTCGTGGTAGACGACAGCGACCTTCTCGATGTTGCCGAATCCTTCGACCTGCCGCTCCCAGGCCACCTCGCCGGTCTGCTGGTGCAGCGCGATGACGTAGTTGTCGTTGGACTTGGTGAAGACGTAGCCGGCGCCGACCGCGACGCCGCGCCGGGTCAGAGCCCCGCGGACCTGCTCGTAGCGCCACCTGGTCTGACCGGTCACGCCGTCGACCGCGATGACGTTGCCGAGCGCCGACTCGATGTAGAGGACGCCGTCGACGGCCACCGCCGTGCTCTGGCTGTTGCCGGTGGCGAGGCCACCCTCGATGCGGTTGACCCAGGCTCCGCGGAGACGGCGGACGTTGCCCGGGTGGATGCGATCGAGAGAGGTGTAGTTCTGGTTGCCGAGGTTGCCGCCGACCTTCGGGAAGTCCCGGTCGCCCGGGGTGTCGAAGCGGGCGAGGTCGGCGGCCCCGGGTTCCGGCCCGCCGCCGTGGCCGCCGCCCGCCGCGGCCGGAGTCGCGATGGCCGGTGCCGCCGTCGCCGCCACCGCCGCCGCGCCGGCGCCTTTGAGCACGGTCCTTCGGTCGATGTGTGCCATGCGCTCACCTTCTCCGCCCGCATGCGCCAGAAACCACCATGCGGATCAGCTGAACCACTGTACGGACTCTCAGAAACGTACGGCCGGTCCCGCCAGGAGGCAATAGACGATTTCGAAACTGTTGCGGGCGCGGGAACAGGGCACCTATATTGACCGAACCTCCACTCGGTACGGTTGATCCGCCTGGTGGACCTTGACGACTGAGGAGCCACCCATGGCAGTGAGGCGCACGACCGTCCTCAGCGCGGCGCTCGGCGCCGTGCTCACCGCCGCCGTCCTGCTGGCCGGCACGTCCCTGCCGAGCTCGGCCGACCGCACCGCTCACGATCCGAAGGACAGCGGCGCGCAGAACCTCGGCGATCCCGACTACGGCGTCTGCCGCGGCACCGACCCGGACTGCTACCACGACTGGGGAAACTTCGACCCGGCCACCGACGGCTACCGGGTGCTGGTCTACAGCCGCACCGCGGGCCCCCGGCACGCCCATCTCGGCCCGGTGCTCCCACCCGGTCTCAACCCGCCGCTCGCCCCGGCCAACGCGGCCCAGAGCGCCCTGGTCAAACTCGGCGCCGACCACGGGTTCGGCGTCGACTGGACCGAGGACGTCACCCAGCTCTCCTCGCCGGCCCGGCTGTTCCGCTACAACGCGGTCATCTTCATGAGCACCACCCGGGACACACTCGACGATCCGGCGCAGACCGCGTTGCGCCAGTACATCCGCGGCGGCGGCGGATTCGTCGGCATCCACAACGCCTTCGGCACCGAGTACAACTGGGAGTGGTACGAGGGCCTGATCGGCGGCACCAACTACTACGACCACGGGAGCAACCAGCCGGGCGTGGTGCAGACGGTCAGCCGCCGCGACGCCTCCACGGCCGGCCTCCCGGCCCGGTGGGACTTCGCCGACGAGTGGTACAACCTCGTCCCGTTCCCCAGCAAGGTCCGCATCCTCGCCAAGGTCGACGAGTCCACCCTGGCCGAGGGCGCGACCGGCGGCAGCGGCCACCCCGGCCACGGGCGCAACCACCCGGTGTCCTGGTGTCAGTACTACGACGGCGGCCGCTCCTGGGCGACCACGCTGGGGCATTCGGTCGAGGCGTGGACGGAGGCGCCGACGGCGGGCGACGAGTACTTCCTGCGACACGTGCTCGGCGGCATCGAGTCCGCGATGGGGCGCAGTCCGTTCTGCCGATAGCCCGCGCAACGCCGTATCAGCCCAGGGCATCGGCCGCGGCAGCGGCCTGGTGAATGGCGTCGGCGGCGGACGTGCCCGCGGCGGCGTCCCCGATCAGGTGGGTCTGCCACGGCCCCGAACCGGCGTCGACCGGCGCGGGCACGACGCCCTGCGAGACCAGCAGGGGGCCGGGCGCCCGGATCCATGAGCGCCCGCCCTCGGCTCCGATGAGGAGGCGGCCGGGCTCGATCGCCTCCACCGTCGAGTTCAGCAGCATTCGTACCCGGGGGTTCTCCCGCAGGCGCCGGACGGCCAGGACCTTCTCCCGAGGGCCGGCCTCCGGCGCCGGTTCGGATGGCGACCCGATCAGCAGCACGTGCCCGCCCGCCGCGGCAACGGCGCCGGCCACCGCCACCGCGGCACGATCCGCGCCCCAGACGGTGACCGCGGGGGCGGCGGCCGGGGTGGCGAGCCAGTCCCGCACGTCGGTCACGTGCGGGAGGCCGGCGCCGGGCACTTCGGGCCGGCGGCCCACGCCGCCGACGGCGACGATCACCGCGTCCGGCGACCAGGCCGCGACCCGTTCCGGCGTGGCCGGGGTCGACCGGCGCACGTCCACCGCCAGCCGGCTCAGTTCGGCGTCGTACCAGTCCAGCAGGCGGGCGAACTCGGGGTGGCCGGGGATCAGCCGGAACTGGCCGCCGAGGTGCGGTCGTGCTTCGAGGAGCGTGACGGTGTGGCCGCGCCGGGCCGCTCGGGTCGCCGCCTCGAGGCCGCCCGGACCGCCCCCGATCACCAGGACCCGGCGGCGACGTGCGGGGAAGGACGGCCGGCCCTCGCGGGAGGTGTCCGGATTGACCAGGCACCAGATCGGCTGCTGGGTGTGCAACCGGTCGATGCAGCCCTGGTTGCAGGCGATGCACGGCCGCGGTTCCCGGCCCTCGAGCACGAGCCGTGGCCAGGCCGGATCGGCGTGCAGCGCACGGCCGACCGACACCAGGTCGGCGGCGCCCGAGCGCAGCACCTCCTCCGCCGCCGCGCCGGTCGCGATCCGGCCGGCGACACAGATCGGCTTGCCCAGCGGGCGGTAGCGGGCCGCGTAGGGCGCCAGCACACCGCGTTCCGTCTCGCCGGGCTGCACCATCCACTCGCCGGCCTCGTAGCAGCCGGCCGAGATGTCGATCGCGTCGACCGGCCCGAGGCCGATCCGCCGGGCCAGCGCCAGGCTCGCGTCGGCGTCCAGCCCGCCGGCCACGCCCTCGAACGCGGACAGCCGCAGGAAGAGGGTCTGCTCGGGAGCCGCGGCCCGGACCGCGACGAGAACCTCGTCGAGCAGTCGCACCGGGTCGCCGTAGTCGTCGGTCCGCCGGTTGGTCCGCGGGGACAGGAACTGATGGATCAGGTAACCGTGCGCCGCGTGGATCTCGATCACGTCCACCCCGGCGGACGCGCAGCGGCGGGCCGCGTCTCCGAAAGCGCGGACGATCTCGGCGACCTCACCCGGGTCCAGCGACCGCGGCGTCCGCCCGCGGAACGTCACCGGCGACGGCGCGACCGGCTGGAATCCGGACACGTCCGGATCGGCCACCCGGCCCGCGTGGTTCAGCTCCACGCCGATCAGGGCGCCCTCGGCGTGCACCGCCCGCGCCAGCGCGGCCAGCCCGGGCAGCACGGCGTCCCGGTCGGCGCCGAGCTGCCGCACCCGGCCTCGCCCGTCCGGCCGCACGTAGGTGGCCTCGGTGAAGACCAGTGCCGCGCCGCCCGCCGCCCGGGCCCGCAGATAGTCGAGATAGCGATCGGTGACCAGCCCGTCCGGTGTGCCGTAGTTGCGTTCCATCGGCGGGCTGACCACCCGGTTGCGCAGCCGCGCCCGGCCCACGGTGAGCGGCGCGCCGAGCAACGTCGGCCGGGCGGTCACAGCCCGAGATAGATCTTGCGCACCCGCGGATCGTGTCGCAGGTCGGCGGAGGTGCCGGTCATCGCCGCCTCGCCGTTCTCGACCACCAGGCAGGTGCTGGTGGCCTCGAAGGTGAGTTTGGCGTTCTGCTCCACCAGCAGCAGGCTGAGCCCCTCGCCGCGCAGCCGCTGGAGCACCGCGAGGATGTCGTCGACCAGTTTCGGGGACAGGCCCATCGACGGCTCGTCGAGCAACAGCAGGCGGGGTTGCGACATCAACGCCCGGCCGATGGCGAGCATCTGCTGCTGCCCGCCGGAGAGCGCCCCGGCCAGCCTGCCCCGCATCTCGCCGAGCACCGGGAACAGCTCGTAGACCTCGCCGAGGGTCGCCTTGGTAGCGGCGTTCCATTTGCGGGCGTACGCGCCGAGCAGCAGGTTCTTCTCCACCGACAGGCCCGCGAAGACGTGCCGGCCCTCCGGCACGTACCCGATGCCGTGCCGGACCATGCTCCGCGCGTTCACCGACCGCAGATCGGTGTCGCCGAGCCGCAGCGTGCCCACCTTGCGCGGGATGAGACCCAGCACCGCCTTGAGCGTGGAGGTCTTGCCGGCGCCGTTGGCGCCGATCACGCCGACCGCCTCCCCCGCCGGCACCTCGAAGCTGAGGTCCCGCACGGCGCAGACGCCGCCGTAGTGGACGGTCAGACCCTCGACCGTGAGGGTACGGGCGCCGGTCTGCGTAGTCACCGATGCGGTCACGGAGTCACCTCGCTGGGAATCGGCGGAAGGTCGTCGGCGTCCATAGAGTCGCCGAGATACGCCTCGATGACCGCCGGGGTGGCAGCCACCTCGGCGGGCGTGCCCTCGGCGATGATCCGCCCGCTGGCCAGCACGGTGACCTTCTCGCACAGGGACATCACCAGGCCCATGTTGTGCTCGATGATGACCACCGTCATCCCGCTGTCCCGGATCGATCGCACCATCTCGCGCAGCTGCCGCACCTCCTCGCCGTTGAGTCCGGCGGCGGGCTCGTCGAGCAGCAGCAGGGACGGCTCGGCGGCGACCGCCCGGGCCAGCTCGACCCGGCGCTGGGTGCCGTACGGCAGCGATTTCGGCGGCAAAGCGGCGAACTCGGTCAGCCCGTACCGTTCGAGCACCGCATCGGCGCGCCCCCGCAGCTCGCGGTCGCGACGCCCGACGCTGAGCGGGCGCAGCACGTAGCGCCAGCTCTCGATCGTGCGGCTGCGGTCGAGCGCGACGAGCACGTTCTCCCGCACCGAGAGATCACCGAAGAGCCGCAGGTTCTGGAACGTGCGGGACATCCCGGCGCGCGCGGCCCGATAGGGCGGGCGGCCGGTCATGTCCCGGCCGCGGAACTCGACCCGGCCGGCGGTCGGCCGGTAGAGGCCACTGACCACATTGAACAGTGTGGTCTTGCCGGAGCCGTTGGGGCCGACGATGCCGCGGATCTCGCCCGGCACCACGGTCAGCGACACGTCGTCGAGGGCCTTGAGGCCGCGGAAATGCTTGCTCACGCCGGCCACCCGGAGCACCGGCTCCGCCTCCGGGTCGGGTCGCGTGGCCGCCTCCTCGTACGGCCGGAAGGCACCCATCCGGGCAGCCGATCCCCCACCCCTGCGTCGCCGGGCGATCGCCGCGCGGACCCGCACCGGCAGGCCGGCCAAGCCGGTCGGCGCGAAGACCACGACCAGCACGACCACCGCCCCGTACGCGAGCTGGGCCAGCGCCGGATGGTCCACCAGCAGCTCCCGGACCACGGACAGCGCGATCGCGCCCGCGACACAGCCCACCAGACTCTGCCGGCCGCCGATGATCACCATGCCGAGCAGCAGGAACATGTTGGCGATGTTGAACGATTCCGGTGCCACGTACCGGATCAGACCCGCGTAGAGCACGCCGCCGACCCCGCCGTAGACGCTGGCGAGCAGGAAGGCGGTCATCCGCAGCATCGGCACCTCGGCGCCCAGCGCGCCGGCCGCCAGCGCGTCGTCGCGCATCGCCCGCATCCGCCGGCCCAGCCCGGTCCGCACCACGAACAGCCCGAAGCCGAGGCCGATCGCGAACACGATCAGCTCGAGGTAGTAGTAGAGGTACTCGCTGGACAGATCGATGCCGGGCAGGGTCGGCACCGAGATGCCGGAGATGCCCTCGGCGCCGCCGGCGATCTGCGCGTTGGTCACCCAGTTGGTGAAGGCCAGCGCCAGCCCGAGGGTCACGATGCCCAGGTAGTGCGACTGAATGCGCAGCGCGGGCGTGCCGACCAACAGGCCCATCGCCATGGTGGCGGCGATCGCGATCAGCGCCGAGACCCAGAAGCCCCAGCCGGCCCGGGTGGTCAGGATCGCCGTGGTGTAGGCGCCGACGCCGAAGAAGGCCACCTGGGCGAGGTTGACCTGCCCGCCGATGCCCATCGCCAGGCCCAGGCCGACGGCCAGCACCGCGAAGATGATCACCACGTTGACGACGTGGATCGAGTAGGAGTTGAGCCCGTAGGGCAGGAACCAGGCCGCGACCGCGAGCAGCGCGAGGACGCCGAGACGGTACTTCACGCGCGATTCACCGTCCTCTCGCCGAAGATGCCGGTCGGCCGGATCATGATGATCACCGTGAAGACCAGGAAGGTGACCAGTTCGGAATAGCCTTGGAAGTGGCCGGCCGCGAACGAGTCGAGGATCCCGATGGCCAGTCCGCCGAGGATCGCGCCGGGGATGTTGCCGAAGCCGCCGAGGATGGCCGCCGCGAAACCCTTGATGCCGAGCGTGCCGCCCAGCGTCGGGCTCACGTAGAGCAACGGCCCGACCAGCCCGCCGGCCAGCGCGGCGAGGCCGGCGCCGATCATGAAGGCGATGGCGTTGCTGCGGCCGACGTGGATGCCGACCGCCGTGGCGGCCTCATGGTCCATCGCCACCGCCTGCATGGCCGCGCCCCGCTTCGTGCGCTGCAGGAAGAGCACCAGCAGCACCGTCGCGGCCGCCGCGATGGCGAGCACCACGAGGTCGTAGGTGCGGATCCGCAGACCCGCGATCTCGAGCGGCGCGGACGGCACCGGCGACGGCACCGCCCGGCCGGTCGCTCCCCAGACCATGATGATCAGGGCGTCCAGCACGATGCCGAAGCCGATGGTGCCGATCAGCATCAGGTCGAAGTCCTTGTTCTCCAAGGGGCGCAGCACTCGTTCGATGACCAGGCCGATGACGCCGGTGACCACGATGGCGACCACCATGGCGAGCGCGAACGGCAGTTTGGTCGACAGATAGAAGGTGGAGGCCAGGTAGGCGCCCACCGTCACGACGTTGCCGTGCGCGAAGTTGACCAGGCCCATGGTGCGGTAGACCAGCGAGAAGCCAAGGGCCACCAGGGCATAGATGGCGCCGAGACTCACCCCGCCGATGATGGTCTGCAGGAAGACTTGCATCGCGTTCCCCTCGGACGGTGGGATCCCGGCGGCCGAGGACGGGCCGCCGGGATCGGAGCAGTGACCGGTCAGCCGGCGGCGGCCACCAGCTTGCCGCCCTGGATGATGCCGATCGAGGTCTCGAAGATGCCGACCCCGGTCTCGTCGAAGGCGAAGTCACCCAGCAGGCCCTGGTGCTTGACCGCCCGGATCGCGTCGGCCAGCTCCTTGCCGGTCGCGACGTTGCTGTTCTTCAGCGCGGTGAGCAGGATCTGCGCGCCGTCGTAGGCCTTGGCCCCGTGCAACTCGGCCTCCTCGCCGTACGCGGCCTTGTACGCCGCGGCGAAGGTCTTGGCCGCCTCGCTGGTCTCGTTGCTCAGGTACGGCGAGCTGACGATCGTGCCCTCCGCGTTGGCCGCGCCCGCGGTGTCCAGGAAGACCGGGGTGCCCTGTGGCGCCGCGCCCGCGAACGGCACCTTGATGCCGAGATCGCGCGCCTGCTTGACGATCAGGCCGGACTCGACCTCCTCGGCGCCCAGGAAGATGACCTTCGGGTTCTTCTGCCGGATCGTGGTGAGCACCGCGCTGAAGTCCTTCTGGTCGGTGGTGACCACCTGGTCGACGACCGGCTTCACGCCGCGCGAGCCGAGCGCCTTGAGGAACGCGTCATGCTCGCCCTTGCCGTAACCGCCGTTGTTGGTGATCATCGCGATCTCCTTGAGGCCCTGACCGTCGACGATGTGCTTGGCCAGCGTCTCGTCGTAGGTGGTGCTGGTCGGGCCGTTTAGGAAGAGGAACTCGCTCTTCACCGCGACCAGGCCGGGTGACTGGCCCGAGGTGATGTTCGGGATGGACTCCTGCTTGAGGATCGGCGCCATCGCGATGGTCACCGCGCTCTCCGCGGTGCCCAGCATGGCGATGTAGTCCTCGCTGGCGATCTTGCGCGCCAGGTTGGTGCCGATGGTCGGGTCGGCCTGGCTGTCGAAGACGCCCAGCTCGACCTTCCGGCCGTTGATGCCGCCCTTGGCGTTCCACTCCTCGACGGCGAGTTTCACGCCCTTGAGCTCCCACGCGCCGAGCGAGCTGAGCTGACCGCTCTGCGCGTCGGCGACGGCGATCTTGATGGGTCCGGAGGCGTCGCCGGAGGATTCCTCCTCGCCGCCGGGCGCGCTGCACCCGGCGGCCAGGACGGCGGTCAGGGCGGCGATCAGGGATATGGAAGCGGTGGCGCGTCGTCGGGACATGTGCGTCTCACCTCGATCGGTCTGAAGAGCATGGAAAGGGGGGATCGTGCGGATCATTCGAAGACGCCCTGATAGATGTCCTTGATGTTCCAGTGCCCGGGCGTCGGCACCGGTTCGTTCACCATCGGCACGTCGAGCACCGCGGGACGGCGGCGTTCGACGGCCGTGCGCAGCGCGGTGGCGAGCTCGCCCGGCGCCGAGATGAGATAGCCGTCGGCGCCGCAGGCCCGGCCCAGAGCGGCGAAATCGGGGCTGTAGGGCCGCCCGTCCGGATCGACGAAGTCGCACCCGTAGCTGCGGCCGAAGAAGCTGGACTGCAGATCCGAGATGGTGCCGTGCGAGCGGTTGTTCATCACCAGGAAGATCACCGGCAGGCCCTGCTCGACCGCCATCGGCACGGCCGGCAGCTGCGCGCTCATCCCGCCGTCGCCGATCAGCGCGACCACCACCCGCTCCGGATCGCCGATCTGCACGCCGAGCGCCGCAGCGGGGCCGAAGCCCATGGTGGACGCGCCGCCCGGGGTGATGAACCGGCCGGCGGCCGGCAGCGGATAGCACTGCGCCACCCCGTTCTTGTTCCAGCCGACGTCGGTGACCAGCACCGCGTTCTCCGGCAGGACCGCGCGCACGTCGGCCAGGATCCGTTCCGGGCGCAGCGGGAACTGGTCGCTGCGACCGCGTTCGGCGCTGGCGGCGAAGAGCTCCGTGCGCGCCACCCGGATCCGCTCGCGCAGCCCGGCCCGCTGCACCGGCTCGGGCGAGCGTTTGCGGACCGCGGCGAGGATGGCCGGCACGGCGAGCCCGGCGTCGGCCACCGCCCCGATCTCGACCGGATAGTTCCGCCCGATCTCGGCCGGGTCGATGTCGATCTGGATGAGCCGGCTCGGCGGGAACCGCCAGGTGTACTCGGGATTCCAGGAGCTGGCGTCGGTCTCGGCGAAGCGGGTGGCGACGGCCAGCACCACGTCGGCGTCGCGGGCATAGGAGTTGGTGACCTCGAGTCCCCAGAAGCCGGTCATGCCGAGCACCAGCGGGTGCTCGTCGGGCACCGTGCCCTTGGCCATCAGCGAGTGCGCGACCGGGATGTCCAGGTGCTCGGCCAGCTCACGCAGCGCCCGCCGCCCGGCGTCACCGCCCAGCCCGCCGCCGATGTAAAGCAGCGGCCGCTCGGCGCCGATCAGCGCGGCCGCGATCCGGTCGGCATCCGCCTCCGGAAGGCCGGGGCGGGTGGCCGAGCCCGGCAGCGGATGGTCCGGCACGGACTCGGGTTGCGGCCGCGAGAAGACGTCCATGGGTACGCTCAGCAGCACCGCGCCCGGCCGCCCGGAGGTGGCGGTCCAGAACGCGCGCTCGGTGAAGCGGGCCAGGTCCTCCACCCGGTGCACCTGCCACACCCGCTTCACGAAGGGGCGGTAGATCGCCGTCTGGTCGGCGTCCTGGTGCAGGTTGACCTCTTGGTGCGGGTGCCGGCCGTACATGTAGGACGGGATGTCGCCGGAGATGGCGATCAGCGGCACCGAGTCCATCGCGGCGGTGGCCACCCCGGTGACCGCGTTCATCATCCCGGGGCCGACGTGCATGAGCAGCACGCCGGGTTTGCCGGTCGCGCGCGCGTATCCGTCGGCGGCGTGCGCGGCGGTCTGCTCGTGCCGGGCGATGACGAAGGTGATGTCGCTGCGGCCGATCGCATCGAGCAGCGCGATGTTGGTGTGCCCGCAGGTGCCGAAGACGTACTCGACCCCGTACGACCGCAGTTGCTCGACGAGCGCGTCCGCCGCCGTGCGGGTCCGCGCCCGCTGATCAGCCGTCATCGTCATCAGTTCTCACCCCAGATCGACATGCCGCGCAGCAGCAGCGTCTTGATCACCGTGTAGTCCTCGACCATGCAGCGCGGCGACTCCCGGCCGAACCCGGAGTCCTTCACGCCACCGAACGGCACGTGGTCCAGCCGGAAGTTGGAGGAGCCGTTCACCACCAGCCCGCCGACCTCCAGCTCGCGCCACGCGGTGAGGATCCGGCCGAGGTCGCGGGTGAACAGGCCGGCCTGCAACCCGAACCGGCTGGTGTTGCAGGTTTCCAGCACCGCGTCGAAGTCGTCGAAGGGCAGCACGGTGACCAGCGCGCCGAACACCTCCCTGGTGACGATCGACGCCTCCGCCGGCGGATCGGCGACCACGGTCGGGTGCAGCGTGGCGCCGTCGCGGGTGCCGCCCAGCGTGATCCGCGCGCCGCCGGCCGCCGCCTCGGTGGCCCAGGTGAGCACCCGGTCGGCGGCCGCCTCGTCGACCATCGAGCCGACGTCGGTCGCGGGGTCCAGCGGATCGCCGACCCGGAGCCCGGCCACCTCGGTGGTGAGCGCGTCGACGAACTCGTCGAACCGCGACTGCTGCACGTAGATCCGCTGCACCGAGATGCAGCTCTGGCCGGAGTTGGTGTAGCCGGTGCGGGCGCACACCCGAGCAGCGGCCGGCACGTCCGCGTCGTCGCAGACGATGGTGGCGGCGTTGCCGCCGAGCTCCAGCACGAGACGTTTCGCGCCGGCCGCCCGGGCCACCGCGGCGCCCGTTTCCGCGCTGCCGGTGAAGCTGATGACCGCCACCTCCGGGGCGGCGCACAGGGCCGCACCGACGTCGCCGCCGCCGTGCAGCAGCTGCACCGCCTCGGGCGGCGCACCGGCCTCGAGCAGCAGCGCGACGATCCCGGCCGACACGGCCGGCGCCTGTGGTGGCGACTTCACGATGGTGCTGTTCCCGGCCGCGAACGAGGCGCCCAGCTTGTGCGCGAGCAGGTTGGCCGGCGCGTTGAAGGGCGTGATGGCCAGTGCCACGCCGGCCGGCGCCCGATAGGTGAGGGCGGTGTTGCCGACGCCGCGCTCCCAACCGGCGACCGGCAGGACGTCTCCCCCGATCTGGCGAGCCTCGGCCGCGCACACCGCGAAGGTGTCCGCCACCCGGTCCAGCTCGCCCGCGCCGTCCTTGAGCGGCTTGCCCAGCTCGAGCGCGATGAGCCGGGCGAACTCGTCCCGGCGGGCCGCGGCGAGAGTCGCGGCGCGCTCCAGGACGGCGGCCCGGGTCGCCGGCGCCAGGCGGGCCGTCGCCCTGCTGCCGGCCTTCGCGTACTCCGCCGCGGCCCGCTCGTCACCGGGCGCGGCGACCCGGGCCCGGCTGACCACCGTGCGCAGGTACGGGCCGACGCGATCGGCGAGCGGGCCGTCCTCCACCCACTTGCCACCGAGCAGCGACGGGACCACCACCACCTCGTCGGGTGATCGCGTCTTGAGGAGCGAGTCGAGCATCGGAAGCCTCCCGAGGTCCGTTGGGTGGACCTACATCCGGCATATGGACCACTGTGTGGACTAGGTGTAACTTAGGGTTGCCCGACAGCCCCTGGCAATAGGTCGGTCCGAAAAGTTACGGGCCGATGAACCGGCCGGGCAGGCGGGCAGAATCGGGTCTTCGCCGGCGCGTCCGGCCGGCACCCGACGCAAGGGAGAGTGAGCCGCAGTGACCTCCGCGATCACGCCAGATGCCAGCGCAGCCGAGCAACGAACCGCAGTCGAGGAGGCCGCCGAGAGTCATGGCGTCCGCAGCGTGCAACGGGCGCTGGACATCCTGTCCCTGCTCAGCGAGGACCGGCCGTCGATCGCGATTCGCGACATCGTCGCCGCCACCGGCCTGGCGAAGACCACGGTGATCCGTCTGGTCCAGACACTGGAGCAGAGCGGGCTGCTGTGGGCCACCGGCTCGGGATACCTGGCCGGACCGGGCCTGTGGCGCTGGGCGCACCTGGCCCGGCGCAGCTGGGAGCTGCCCCCGGAAACCCAGCGGATGATGCGCGACCTGGCCGCTCGCGAGCGCGAGACGGTCAATCTCTACGTCGCCCGCGACATCGTCCGGGTGTGCATCGCCCAGCAGGAGAGCCCGCAGCCGTTGCGGCACGTGGTCCGCGTGGGTGACGAGCTGCCGCTGTGGGCGGGCGCCTCGGCGAAGGTGTTGCTGCGGCACGCGAATCCCGCGCTGGTGGCCCGGATCGCCCGCTCCTCGCCGTACGGCGAGGGGCACGCGCGGCGCGTTCAGGAGTGGATCGACGACGCCGCGCGCCAGGGCTTCGCCGTCAGCCACGGCGAGCGGGAGGAGGGATTGTCCGCCGTCGCCGCGCCGGTGCTGGGCCGCTCTGGCACGGTGGTCGCCGCGCTGACCCTCAGCGGCCCCTCGACGCGCTTCACCGGCGAACGCGTCGAGGGCTTCGTCAAGGCTCTTGTCACCGCCGCACAGCAGATGAGCGAGCGGGGTTTCGACCATCCGCTCAGCTCGCCGCTCTGATCGCGGATCGGCTCGGAGAATTCCCGGTCCGATCCGTCCGAAGGAGACTCGCACATGGTTGACCGACCACTGGCCGGCGTCCGCGTCCTGGACCTCACCAACGTCCTGGCCGGCCCGTTCTGCACCTACCACCTCATGTTGCTGGGCGCCGAGGTGGTGAAGGTCGAGATGCCGGGGCGCGGCGACCTGGCGCGCCAGCTCGGGCCGGATCCCTTGCTGAACCAGGCTCGGATGGGTGTCTCCTTCCTGGCGCAGAACGCGGGCAAGAAGTCGATCGAGCTCGACCTCAAGGGCGCCGAGGGACGGTCGGTCTTCGACGAGCTGGTCCGCCACGCCGATGTGCTGGTGGAGAACTACCGGGCCGGGGTGCTGGCCCGGATCGGCTATCCCTGGGACCGTCTGCGCGAGCTCAACCCGGCCCTGATCTACTGCGCCATCACCGGGTTCGGCCAGCACGGGCCGATGAGCCAGGCGCCCGCGTACGACCAGATCATCCAGGGACTCTCCGGGATGATGAGCATCACCGGCACGCCCGAGACGGCTCCGCTGCGGGTGGGCTTCCCGGTCGCCGACACCGTGGGAGGTCTCAGCGCCGCGCTCGCCATCACCGCGGCGCTGGCCGGCCGGCAGCGGGACGGCAAAGGCCGCTTCCTCGACGTGTCCATGTTGGAGGCGTCGTTGTCCGCGATGGGCTGGGCCGTCTCGAACTATCTGCTGAGCGGTGTCGCACCGGAGCCGATGGGCGACCAGAACGCCACGGCCGCGCCCTCCGGCACCTTCGAGGCCGCGGACGGCCCGCTGAACATCGCCGCGAACCGCCAGCAGCAGTTCGAGGTGCTGTGCGCGCTGGTGCAGCGCCCCGATCTCGTCACCGACCCCCGGTTCGCCGACCGGGAGGCCCGCAAGGCCCATCGGGACGCGCTCAACCACGAGCTCAACACCGCTCTGCGCACCCGCTCCGCAGCCGAGTGGGAACGGCTGCTCTCCGGCGCCGGCGTGCCGGCCGCACGGATTCTCACCGTCGCCCAGGCGGTCACCTCCGAGCAGCTGCACGACCGCGGCTTCTTCACCGATCTGCCGCTGCGGGCGGACGCCCCGCAGGCCCTCGCCGCCAACGGCCGGGACGGGCTGCGGCTCAGCGGGAACGGCGTGCTCGTCGACGGCGAGCAGCTGCGGCCGTCGAGCGCGCCACCGGCCCTCGGCGAGCACAACGCCGAATTGCCGAACCTGCTCGAGCGCTGGCGCACCGCTTCGGCGACGGCCGCCGTCGACGTCGCCCGCTGAAGCGCCGAGCCGTTCCTCAGCCATCGGCCGCGCTCCCGGTGAGCGCTGCGAAGTCGGCGTACATCCGCTCGGCGTCCGCCGACCGGCCGGTGAACAGGCGGAACGACTCGGCGGCCTGGTAGGCGACCATGCCGCCGCCGGCGACCGTGCGGCAGCCGCGGGCACGGGCCACGCGGAGCAGCTCGGTCTCCAGCGGGCGATAGACGATGTCGGCCACCCAGACCCGGGACGACAGCAGGCCGGCATCGAGCGGCAGGCCCGGATGCCCCTCCATGCCGATCGGCGTCGCGTTGATCAAGCCGTCCGCGTCTCGCAGGAAGCCGGGCACCGACTCCGGCCCGCCCGCCTCGGCGATCAGACCCGGGTGGCGACGCAACGAGGCGGCGAGGCGGCGCGCCCGGCGCAGGTCGATGTCGACGACCGCGAGCCGGCGCGTACCCGCCTGTGCCATGGCCGAGGCCACCGCGGCGCCCGCGCCGCCCGCACCGAGCAGCACCACCCGGCCGAGCGGGGCGCCCGGAAGCGCGCGGGCGAAGCCGGCCGCGAAGCCGTGCCGGTCGGTGTTGTGGCCGATCGAACGCCCGCGGTCGAACACCACGGTGTTGACCGCGCCCAGCTCCGCGGCCTCCGGAGACAGCTCGTCGAGGTGCTCGACCACTTCCTGCTTGCACGGGTGGGTGATGTTCAGGCCGCGGAAGCCGAGCTGCTGCGCCGCGGTCACCAGGGCACCGACGTCGGCCGCGGCCAGGCCGAGCCGGCTCAGGTCGATGACCCGGTAGAGGTAGCGCAGACCCCGGCGATCGGCCTCGCGCTCGTGCAACGTGGGGCTCATCGAGGTGCCGATCCCGGCGCCGATCAGACCCACCAGAAACTGCTCGTCCGGGTTGGCCACTCGGGACCTCCACCAATGTACGAACTGGTGCGTTAGTTAATGCCCCGGAAACCGCGGATGTCAATACCGGTCCGCGGTGCGGACCGGGTCGTTGCCACTTCACGACGGTGCGACCTATATTGGGCCGGACCGCAGTGTGGACCACTAGTCCGCCTGATGGTCCGCTTAGCGGACTGGAGGAGCCGTCTTGTCAGACGAGGAGACCGCCGACTGGTGGGCGACCGCGGTGTCACGCATCGAACCGAACGTCGTGGAGCTCCGCGGCCACCCGGTGCAGGACCTCATCGGCGCGACCGGCTTCGGATCGATGATCTGGCTGATGCTGCGGGGCGACCGGCCGGCGCCCGAGCAGGTGCGCCTGCTCGAGGCCGCGCTCGTCGCCGGGGTCGACCATGGTCCGCACGCGCCGTCGATCGCCGTCGCCCGGATGGCCGTCACCTGCGGTGTCGGCCTCAACAACGCGATGGCGAGCGCGATCAACCTGCTGGGTGACTCACACGGGGGCGCCGGCCAGGAGTGCGTGGTCCTGCTCGACGAGATCCGGGTACGCGAGGCGGCCGGCACACCGCTGCCGACGGCCGTGGACGAGGTGATCGCCGCCTGGCGGGACAACGGCATCCGCTATCTGCCCGGCTTCGGCCATCGCTTCCACACCCGTGATCCGCGCCGCGATCCGCTGCTCGCCCTCGTGGCGACGGCGGTCGCGGAGGGCACAGTGGAGGGTCACCACCTGCGGGCGGCGCTCGGCGTCGAGGAAGCGCTCAACCGCGGCCGCACCCGCCCGGTGCCGATGAACATCGACGGAGCGACCGCCGTGATCTATGCGGAACTCGGCTTCCCCGCCCCGCTGGCGCGCGGCCTGTTCGTCCTCAGCCGCAGCGTGGGCATCCTCGCCCACGCGTGGGAGGAAACCGGTCAAGGCCGCCGCAACAAGGGCCCGATCCCCCCGTCGATCAGACCCACCCACCTCGGCTGACCCAGCGCCGGGTCGACGCGACGCGCCTCTGGCGCATCCGAGGCCGTGCGACGCCGGATGGATCGACCCGCACAGATCAGGCCGACCAGGGATGGATAGACGGCGCAGCGTTCCACCAGGCCGATAAGGGCGGCTTCCGAGCCGGCAATGGCAAGGAAGCCCACCAGGGATGCGAGGCCCGCGATGCCGAGGATGATCATCGCCCGGCCGGTCCTCCTGGCGATCCCCGCGTGCCGGCCCAGCCGTCCGAGGATGACGATGAGCACGTTGCCGCCGACGATGCCGGCCAGTGCGCCGATCGAGTGGAAGTCGATGGCGCCGCTGTCCGGCTCTTCGCCGGTGCCGTGGAACAGCCCCAGCAGAACGCCGCCGGCGGCGAGCAGGAATCCCGGAACGAGCACCGCCCAGCGCCGCCGGCCGTGCAGGCCCGTCAGCATGACGGCACCGATGAACAGGGTGATCCCGAAGAGGACGAAGCCCGTGTTCATGACCCAGGCCAGCGGCGAGTACATGAGCTGCCCGAAGCCTTCCGCGGGTCCGCGGACGCCGAGGTTGCTGATGTAGTGGTACGTGTAGCTGTACGGAGGTTTCGTCCAGGCCGCGGCAGCAACGAACTCGGCAAGGAAGAAGATCATTCCGCCGGCGATGAGCACGGCGCCGGCAGCGCGGCGCCGCCTGGATTCGTTCATGACTTCTCCTCTAGAGCTTTCCCGGTGTCACTACGAAACTGTACCGATACCAGTTTTGGTGTCAAGCCAACTTCTGGCCGGCTCCACTAAGCTGACGGACATGGGCGATCTGAGAGCCGGCCGGCGTGAGCGCAAGAAGGCCGCGACCCGGGCGTCGATCGTGGAAGCGGCGCACGAGCTCTTCCTCGAGCGCGGGTTCGATGCCGTGAGCGTGCGCGAGATCGCAGACCGGGCGGACGTGTCGCCCACCACCGTCTTCGCACATTTCCCGCAGAAGGAGGCCCTCGCCTTCGGTGACGAAGACGAGCGGCATGCGCGGCTCGTGGCCGCGGTGTCCGATCGGCCGCCGGGAACCACGATCTCCGCCGCGCTGAAGGCGCACTACCTCGACGAAATCGCCGCGCTCTCGTCCGAACCCCAACGTTCGCTGCTGGCGCTCATGGAACAGACCCCATCCCTCGTCGAGTACGCCGAACGAATGTGGTTCCGCCACGAAAACGCCCTGACCGCGGCCATCGCCGACGAGTTCACACTCGCCGAACCGACCGACGAGATCCGCTTCTACGTCCGGTTCGCCCTTCAAATCCAGCTCAGCGCAACGCGGGACCCTGATCCGGAACCGGCCATCAACGCGGGCTTCCGGCTTCTCGATGAGGGCTGGATCCACTACCAGAACACAGCCAAGGCCTGACTTTCCGACAAGAGGTACCGGTCACCCGCTCGTCCAGAGCGAACGGCACGGTCATTGGGTGGTTTGGTCCGGCTGTTGCACGAGCGTGGATTGTGGTCTGCGACGCCGAACTGAGTCGAGGGATTTCGGATCAACGTCGCCCCGATCCTGTAGCCGCGTGGCGCGACAGAGCCAATCAATCTGATTCGGCGACGCGACCTAGCCCGATGTCGAGACCCGTGGTGGTTGTCATTCCCGATCTCTCGATCTGTCGCTCTCTTCACCATCCAGAATTCCGGCGCCTCCGCGCACTCTGTGGCTCTTGACCGCCAACCCGATCCGGCTCGATGCGTCGACACACATCGGCGCCCGCGTCTCCGCGCCCACCGGTCGCTCATACCACACCGACCGAGGCACGTGGCGATTGTCCACAGCTCGAAGCTGTCCACAGCGTGCAACGAAAGGGCGGCACGCCGGTCTGCACCACGTCATCCTCGAACCTCAGGACCGACGCGGACCTCTCGGCGGGTCGGCCAGAGACGTACAAACCAGGGCTGTTCTCATCCTCATAATGATTTGGATCACTTGTGGCCTTCCCGCATCCGATTGATCGACTCTGTGATTGCCGATGCCCTATTCATCACCACTCTCGGCGCACTATTTACAACGCTGAGGCTTGCACGTGCCTCATCACCTGTTCAACACAGCCCATGACATTGCTCGTTAAAGAATGGGGATGCGCCTTATTTCTACATCCAAGCAGTGGCGACCTTTGGTTTGTCATGTCAGTTGGTCAAGGAAAATGGGACTGGGGATCAGCCAACGAGATTGATGACCGAGCGGACGCCTTCGACGCAGGCCATAAGGTCGAGAAATTGCTGCACCGCATCAAGGAGGCTCTCGCGACCGCTGACAAGACTGATCGCCCCTAAATCAATAGCAAACGAGAGTCTGCCGACCGGTCTCCGGGAAGGCGTTGGGTGAAGGACGATTACCGAACCTTCGCCAAAACACAGTCGGTCATCAGCTGTATCGCAACGATCGGCCCAGTCCCACACACCGCCTTCGACCGGAGTGCGTTATCGACGAGAACTGGGCCCGACCTACGTGGGTCAGCCGGCAACTCTTCTCAGGGAGCCTTGCCGGCCTTACCCTGCCACGTCGCGACGTCGTAGCGTGCGCCGTTCGCCTTGATCTTGTTCTGCACGGCGAGGTCGATGTCGACACCAACGACATCCGCGAAGCGGAGCAGGTAGATCATTACGTCTGCGATCTCGTCGGCGACCCCGTCTGGCGTCGCTTCGGGGGCGGCCCACTGGTAGAGCTCCGCGAGTTCGCCGACCTCGCCCATGAGGGCGAGGAGCAGGTTCTTGGGTGTGTGGAACTGTGTCCAATCGCGTTCTTCGGCGAAGGAGCGCAGTTGCGCCTGCACGGCCACCGGCCAAGGATCAGGACTCATAGGCACAGTCTGACGGCCGAGACTAAGTCTGCGTGCGGGCCTGGACTATGACCATACGGTCTTCATGCGCTGACGCTGGTCGTCGGTTGCGGCATGGCGGGCGAACTGACCGTTGGACGCCGGGTGGATGCAGTCGATCCCGTACCGGTTGAGCAGGGCGATATCCGCTGGCGACGGCTGGGCGGGAAAGAGGCCGGACAGACGGGAAATTGGCTCGGGGGCGTAAATGACATAGTCGAGGAGTTGTGCGAGTGCCTGGCGCACGAAGTAGTGATCGGCGCTGCGTTTGGCTTCGATGATTTCCGGCCCAGCGGGGCCGGTGACGTAGAGGTCGGTGATCCCGGCCGGGGTAAGGATCCGTCGTGATTGCTCACTCCGGGTCAGACTGGCCCGGTACCGGGCGACCAGGAGCGCCTCGGCGCGGTGGACCAGGGTGATGCCGGCCGCGCGTTCATAGCTGGTGTGCGTGGTGTTGACCGCCTCGACGCTGATGATCTGGGAGGCGCTGCCGGCCAAGGCGGCAGCGGTGA
Source organism: Actinoplanes sp. NPDC051388 (assembly GCF_055586225.1). Lineage (NCBI taxonomy): Bacteria > Bacillati > Actinomycetota > Actinomycetes > Micromonosporales > Micromonosporaceae > Actinoplanes > Actinoplanes sp. NPDC051388. Next base: position 271,407 of record NZ_JBVJIP010000004.1, read on the forward strand.
GGGATTCCTCGGCTGCCTGCTGGACCGCGGTGGTGAGGGTGTCGATGCCGAGGCCGAGGAGCACGGTGTCGCTCTTAGCCTGGTCGAGGAAACGCAGGCCCATGAAGTTGTCACCCTGGTTGAAGCCCGGCAGATCCCAGACCTCCTCGTACGGGATGTCGGTGCGCTGGAACGCGATCAGGCTATAGACGTTGTTGTAGCTGCCGCGGTCCTGGTGGGGGTTCCAGAGAGTATCGGCGAACGCAGGGTTCGAGAAGCTGTAGCCGACCTCGCCGATGGCGCGGACGATCTTCTTGCCTGTGAACAGGATGACGTCGCCGGTTTGCAGGGTCGTCATCCGTGCGTCATGGTTTCCTGTCGCCCCCCAGAACCTGGCTGTGCCGGTGGGGTGGAACGCCGTCAACGCGGTCAATTGCTCGGCGCTCAGCGCCGTCCTTCTCGCGTCTGCGGTGAAGGGAACCTCTTGATCGAGAGTGTCCGCCCAGTGCCGCCAAGCGTCCTGGTTACCGTAGGAGGGCTGGATGACGACCTTGGTCATGCGGATCCTTCCCGTTCTGCATAGGTGGCGATACCACCTGCGGCGATGACGATGTTGCGACGTGCGGCCCTGGCGGGCCCTGGACCTCGGGGCCGGCCGGTACCACGAGCATCAGCCGGTTAATTCGCCCAAATACGGCAACCGGCGAACCTGGTGCCACAGCCTACGATGGGTGAGACAGGCGTCTCTCATTCGGTCCTTGTGCACGTCGGCACGCCTAGCGTCGAGCTGCGGCTTTGCGGCCCCCGATTCCCTGCACCTGGGCCGCCCTGTCGTCCTGGCCGGATGAGGTAGACCGTCGCGCGTCCGTTGAGCGGTCGATCTGGTGACCCGCGTGGTCCGGATACCCGAGGACATCGCCGGCGTCGGCTCGACGTGGACTCCCTACTACCGGAGGGACAATGGAACAACTCGCGGGCGCCCCCACCTCCGCGCAGAGCCATCCGTCCCAGCGCCTACCAGCTTCGCCATTACAGCTGCCCGTTGCTGCCGATACCCAGGCCCGGCGGCAGGGCTCAGTGATTCCATTTCTCCACGGCCGGTGTGCTCGGTCGCCGTGTATCGGCGCGACACGACCCTCACACCTCGGCTGCCCGCGCCGGGCGCAGCAACAACCGATCACAGCGCCGGTTACGCTGGGTCGACAACAACCCCGGGGGATGTGGCTGCAGATGATCGATGTGCTGGAATTCGCCCGACGGCTCAGCACTCTCGGAGCCGATGCGTTCACCAGTGACGACGTGGTGGACCTGGCGACCGCCGCCGATGTTCGCATCAGCGCTGACCTCGAGATCGACGCCACCATCGCCCAGCGCCTGCTTGACCAGATGTCGCCCGCGATGCCGGTCACCGGAGCGCAGATCGTGGCATCGCAGTGGCCGCCACCGACGTCGTCCCGGCCCTCGGCGCCTTCGGTGACGTTCTCCAGTCCCGGCGCCGTCGACGGCCCGAGCGATCAGCCGCTTCGCCCCCGCAGTTCCGGGCCGGCCAATCAAAGCCGACGACCCGGGTCTCGACGAACCAGCAGGTAAAACGGTGATTCCACCCGGACGTTGCTGTTTCCGGCAGGGCGCGGTGGAATGGCGTTGTGGGGGAAACCATTAGCGCCATCGTGACGGCGCTGGACCAGGCCGGACCGCGGCGGCCGTGACACGGCCGTTGATGGCCACCAAGCTCTACGTCCCCAAGCTGCGGCGCGGTCTGGTGGCACGCCCCAGACTTCTGAAGCGGATGGAGGGCGGAGCTGACGCGAGATTGACGCTCGTTTCCGCGCCGGCCGGGTTCGGCAAGACGACGATCCTGGCGGCGTGGCTGCACCAGGGACCGGCAGCCGGCCGTGGTGCGGCGTGGCTCTCGCTCGAGGCCGCGGACAACGAGCCCGCATCGTTCTGGACCTACGTGGTGACCGCCCTCCAGGACCCCGTGCCGGGCGTAGGCAGGACTGCGCTGCTGGAACTCCTCGCGTCCACCCCGGCACCGACCGAGCTGATGCTCATCACGCTGCTCAACGAGCTGGCCGCAGCGCCGGACGAGGTGTGGCTGGTGCTCGACGATTACCACCTCATCGACGACCACGAGGTCGGCCGCGGGATGGCTTTCCTGCTGGAGCATCTCCCGCCCAACGTCCACGTCGTGCTCTCCACCCGAGCGGACCCGGATCTGCCTCTGGCGCGGTGGCGGGCGCGGGGCGAGCTGGTCGAGATCCGGGCCGCGGACCTGCGTTTCACCTCCGAGGAGACGGCCGCGTACCTCACCGATGCGGTCGACCAGGAGCTCGCCGCCGAAGACGTCGAGGTCCTCGAGGAGCGGACCGAGGGATGGATCGCCGCGCTGCAGCTGGCCGCTCTCTCGCTTCGGGGCCGGTCGGATGTGAGCGGCTTCATCACGCGCTTCGCCGGCGACGACCGCTACATCGTCGACTACCTGATCGAGGAGGTGCTGGCGCACGTGCCTGCCGCGGTGCGCCGGTTCCTGATGCAGTCGGCGGTTCTGGATCGGCTCACCGGACCGCTCTGTGACGCGGTCACCGGTCGCGGAGACGGGACCGAGATGATTCAGTTTCTCGAGCGCGCCAACCTGTTCATCGTGGCCCTGGACGACCGGCGGGAGTGGTACCGCTACCACCACCTGTTCGCCGACGTGTTGCGGGCGCGCGGACTCAGCGAGCAGCCGGACGAAGTTCCGCGACTGCATCAGCGGGCCAGCCAGTGGTACGAGCGCCACGATCTGACCGAGGAGGCGGTCAGGCACGCCCTGGCCGGCCGGGACTTCGACCGCGCCGCCCACCTGATGGAGCTGGCCGTCTCCAGGATCCGACGACATCGGCAGGAAGCGACGATGTACGGCTGGCTGAAGGCGCTGCCCGACGACACCGTCCGGCGCAGCCCGGTGCTCAGCCTGTTCTACGGTTCCATGCTGATGGCGTCCGGCGATCTGAGCGGGGTCGAGCCCTGGCTCGACGACGCGGAACGGGCGCTCGCGGCCATCGCCGACGGCGAAGCTCTCCCCCGGGCCGAAACCAAGGACCTGCTGACGCTGCCGTCCACCATCGCCATGTACCGGTCTGCCCTCGCCCAGGCCCGCGGCGACGCGACCGGCACAGCGGAGCACGCCCGGCGCGCCTTGGACCTGGCAGGTCCCGACGACCATCTCGCGCGCGGCGGTGCGGCCGGATTTCTCGGCTTCGCCGCGTGGGCCACGGGTGACGTGTCCTCCGCGTTGGAGACGTTCAGCCAAGCGGTGGCCAGCCTGCATGCCGCCGGCAGCCTGGTCGACGGGCTGAGCGGAACCGTGGTGCTCAGTGACCTGTGGCTCGTCGCCGGCCGGCCGGGCAAGGCACGCCGGCTCTGCACGCAGGCACTGGTCTCGGCCGAGGCACACGGCGCACCGGTGGGGCGGGCGACCGCCGAGCTGCATGTGGCGTTGAGCGAGATGGACATCGAGATCGGAGACCTGGAGAGCGCCCGGCACCACCTCGCGACTGCCGCCGCTGTCGCCGGGCCGCCGATGACCGAGAGCCGATTTCGCTGGTTCGTCGCGAAGGGGCTCCTCGCCCGGGCCGCCGGCGACGCGGACGGTGCGATCCAGCTTCTGGACCAGGCCGAGCAGCTCTACCGTCCGGGTTTCTTCCCGGACGTGCGGCCCATCGCCACCATCAAGGCGCAGATCTGGATCGAGCAGGGCAGACTGTCGGAGGCCGCTGACTGGGCCGGTGAGCGAGGGGTGTCGATCACCGACGAGGCCCGCTACCTGAGCGAGTTCGACCACCTCACACTCGTACGGTTGCTTCTCGCGCAGCATCGGATGCGGCCCGACCGCGGCGTCATCGCGCAGGCGGCCGGTTTACTCGACCGGCTGTACGAGGCGGCTGCGGCATCGGGACGGGCCGGAAGCGTCCGGGAGATCCGCCTGCTGCAGGCCCTGGTCCGCGACGCGCAAGGCCTCCGGCCGCGGGCCCCCTCGCCCATCGAGCCGTTGAGCGAACGGGAGCTCGATGTGCTCAGGCTTCTCGACAGCGAGCTGACCGGGCCGGAGATCGCCCGCGCGTTGTTCGTCACGCACAACACGGTGCGCACCCACACCAAGCACATCTTCACCAAGCTCGACGTCACCAACCGCCGGGCGGCAGTGCTCCGCGCCCGCGAACACGGCCTGATCTGATCGGCACAGCTCCCCTCTCACCCAGTCGGTCACATCGTTGGGTGACGCCCGCTCACCCAGCCCGTCTCTAGGTTCGAGTCATCCCGCGGCGCCGCCACGGACCACTCGGACACCAGGAGTCGACATGACACTCACCCCCACCACACTCACCCGGGCGGCGGGCCTTGCCGCCGTCGTGGGCGGCCTGCTGTTCATCGCAGTTCAGGTCAAGCACCCCCTGCTGGACGCCCCGTTCACCACCACCACCGAGTACGCCGTCAGGGAAACCGCGAAGATCTTCATGGCCGTCTTCTCGCTGATCGGCATCACCGGTATCTACCTGCGGCAGGTCCGCCAGGCCGGAGTGCTCGGCCTCATCGGGTACGCCGTACTCGCCGTCGGCTACCTCACCCTCCTGAGCGTTCAGGTCATCGGAGTGTTCGTCCTGCCGGACCTGGCCGCCGGCCGGCCCGGCTACGTCAACGACGTCCTCGCCGTGGCCACCAGCAAGCCTCCGGTCGGCGACGTCGGCGGGTTCCAGAACCTGAGCATGGTCGGCATCGCCTACATCGCCGGCGGCATCATCTTCGGCATCGCGCTCTTCCGGGCGAACATCCTCGCCCGGTGGGCCGCAGCGCTCATGTCCGTCGGCGCCATCGCCACCGTCGCCACCTTCCAGCTGCCGGAACTCACCCAGCGGCTGTTCGCCGTCCCCGCCGGCGTCGCCCTGATCGGCCTCGGTTTCTCGCTCTGGCGTGAGCAGCGAACCGCTACCACTCGCCCGCTGCCCAGTCCGGCCACTTTTCAGCTCGACCCGGCTGACGCCACGTGACCGCCTCGGCGCACGCCGGCCGACGGGCACCAGGACCGGGACCCTCCGCCTACCAGCTGCGGGTCGACGGGCACCTCGACGAGCACTGGTCGTCCTGGTTCGGTGACCTCACCCTGACCCACGAAGACGACGGGACCACGAGCCTCACCGGTGCCGTCGCCGACCAGGCGGAACTCCACGGCCTGCTCACCAAGATCCGAGACCTTGGCGTCACGCTGATTTCCGTGGCAGTTGTGAACCCTCCCGACCTCGACCGAAGATCCACTGAATTGGGGAATCCCCGGCGGCCGCGGTTGGACCGGCGGAAGATGCGATAGGGCGGAAATCTGCTGACGGGGGCGTCGTGATGGGCATCGCAAGGGCGTTCGACAATCGTTCGCTCCGGACGAAGTTGAGTGCTGCCATGTTTGCAGCGATCATCAGCGGGCTGGTGGTCGGTGCGGTGGCGATCCACACGGTGCAACGGCTCAACGGGGAGGCCGAGGCAGCGCAGCAACGGACCATCGCGGTCGAGACGGCTGTCGGAGCGTTCAGCAAGAACGTCGAGGCGTTCGGCGGCGGCATCTCGGCGGCGCAGTTGTATCCCAGCCTCGCCACTGAGATCAACAAAGGGCTTGCCGCGAACCGGCAAGCCATCGCGAACGCCCTGGACCGGCTGCGGGCAGCGTTGCCCGCGGACCCGGAGAGCGCGCAGGCGGTGGCCAAGGCTGAGCAGGACTGGCAGGCATTTCTGGCGTTCATCACGGCAGACCGCGACCCGGCGGCCACGCTGGACATGACCGCCCTGCTACAGGAGTACAACACCGTGTACGGCGCGCTGACCGCGGACCAGACCGCGTTGCAACAGCGGGCCGTACAGTCGTCGCAGGCGTCGATCCGCGACGCGCAGTCCCGAGCGCGCACCGCAATGGTGACAATCGCGGTGCTGCTCGCTGCCGGTGTCCTGCTCAGCGTGCTCGTCGGGTTACGGGTCATGAACGGGGTCCGTCGTGCCGTGCAGGGCGTCGCCCACCTGGCTGACGGACTCACCCAAGGCGACCTGACCCGCTCCTCCGGCGTGACCGCCACCGACGAGGTCGGCCGGATGGCCCGGGCCCTGGACGAGGCCATCGCGCGTCTGCGTGCCGACGTGGTTCAGCTCGCCGGGACAGCCACCACGTTGAAGACCTCTGCCGGACAGCTCACCGCCGTATCCGGTGCGGTCGACACAGCGGCCTCCGAAGCCTCGGCACAGGCCGGCTCAGTCGCCTTGGCGGCGAAGGCGGTGTCGGACAATCTGCAGATCGTCTCGTCCGGCTCCGCTGAGGTGGGCTCGTCGATCCGGGACATCTCGGTGTCCACCACCGAGGCCTCCGAGGTCGCCGCCAAGGCAGTCGAGGTCGCCACAGCGACCAATGCCATCGTGTCGCGGCTCGGTGAATCCTCCGGCGAGATCGCAACCGTGGTCAAAGTCATCACCGCCATCGCCGGGCAGACGAACCTGCTGGCCCTCAACGCCACCATCGAGGCCGCCCGCGCCGGTGAGGCGGGCAAGGGCTTCGCCGTGGTCGCCGGCGAGGTCAAGGATCTCGCGCAGGAAACGGCGAAAGCCACCGATGACATCTCCCGGCGGGTGCAGGCCATCCAAGCCGACACCGACGGTGCGGTCACCGCGATCGGTGAGATCTCATCGATCATCGAACGCATCAACGGCATCCAGCTGACCATCGCGTCCGCGGTCGAGGAACAGACCGCCATCACGCAAGAGATGAACCGCACCCTGTCCGGAGCCGCCGTCGGCGCCGGCGACATCGCCGCCGGCATCACCGGCGTCTCGGAAGCGGCCCAGCGGACCACCGAAACCGTCGGTGACACCCGCAACGCGGCCGACAACCTCACCACGGCCGCCACTCAACTGCAGACCCTGGTCTCCCGGTTCAGCTACTGAACGCGGTGCTGTCACCGGCCCCGAGGCTCGCAGCAGACGAAGGCCGACCCCGCGAGAGCCGTGACGTCAGCCACCGTCGGCAACCGACGGGCCTTCGGGGCCGAGCAGCGTCTGCGCCATGCCGACCAACTCCAACACTCGGCGGACGGGTGGTTGCACGTCGACCAGGCGCAGCACGACTCCCCGTCCGGCTGCGGTGGCATAGGCCCGGTCGAAAGCGGCCAGCCCGGATGAATCGCAGAAGGTCACCGCACCCAGGTCAACGACGACCTGCGTGACACCGTCAACCTCGACCGCCGCGGTCATCGCTCGCAGCAGGTCCTCAGCGGTAGCCATGTCGATCTCACCGGTGACGGACACACGCACCACCCCACCGTCCTCCGCCCGAACGCTGCTCTCCACCACCGCCCCCTGTCCCGCCGGGCTTCTTCTGCCCTGGTGGACTGATCTTCCTTGATGGTGTCCATGATCGCTGTGCGCCGGGCCGGTCAGACGACTCTGCCGTAACGATCTCGCCGGCGGAGAAGGCGCCGGACAACGAGACCCTGGATGCGGCCCGCGATCCCGACGCAGCCGCGACGGCCGTCGACAATCGGGCGCTGACGAGTTCGTCCACATTGACCGTACGCATCTCCAGAGCGGGAGAATCAGAACCCGGTGACTTGCTGACTCAGCTCACCGACCGCTTCGGCGTTGTGGTCTGGATCGGCGACGTCGCCCTTGCCTTCATCACCCTGAGCTGACCTGAGCCGCGCCTGCCGACGTCGGGTCGACATCTACGCCAGGTCGTAGTAAATTTTATACACAATCTACAAGGGGGCGTACGATGGCGACCGAGCCTTTCACCCACCAGGCTGCCTGGTGGTCACGTGCGTGCCGGAGGTTGCACGACAGCCCGATGATGGCGCCGTTCCGATCGCGATCCGGACGGCGGCTGCTGGCCGGCCTGTACCTCATCGCGCTGGCCGCGCTTCCCGTGCTGGGCTGGCTCACCGGCCGGCTCTGGGTGGTCCTGCTCCTGCTGATCCCGTACGCGATCGGATCCCTGCTGCTCGGGATCGCCACGCAGGGGCTGCTGGACCGGCCACTCAGGTCCCTCGACGAGCGGCAGGTGCACCTGCGACGATCCCTGTTCCGCGAGCCGTATGCGACCGGCGCAAGCCTCGGCCTCATGGGCGGACTCGTGGTGGCAGTCGCCGCCCTGGCCGACGAGGCGCTGATGATGGGCGTCATGATCGCCGTCCTCGGGCTCCTCTACGGCGCACCATCGATGGTCCTCGCCTGGCGGATGCCGACCAACCTCACCGACGATGAGTAAACCGCAACCCGCGTTCTACACCCGACTGCGCCTGGTGCGGACCGAACGCAACCTCTCCCGGCAACAACTGGCCGAAGCGGTCGGCGTGCACTATCAGACCATCGGCTACATCGAACGGGGCGACTACACCCCGAGCCTCGATCTGGCACTGCGGCTGGCTCGGCACTTCGACCTGCCCGTCGAGGCGCTGTTCTCCCTCGACCCGTTCGCTCCCCTGGACGCCCAGGCACTCACGGGCGGACACGCGAACCGCGACGATGACGGGCGACGATCGTGAGGAGCGCCGGCCGCGCTCGCGTCGACGTCCCTGGCGTTCAGTTGCGTCGGCATGTCGCCGATAGAAAGGAGGAGAGCCTCAGGAGGCCCTGAGTGGCGCGGTTGCTGATCGCGGATGACGAAGCCGATGCCGGCGTTGGTGGGCGGACAGAGATGAGATTTTCCCACTCTCTGGCCCGCACCGCCGGGTTCTCGGCTCTCTATCTGGTGGCGACCTATCTTGGCCGGTTGACGGTCATGGACGCCACCAACCTCAGCCTGGTGTGGCCGGCTGCCGGCATCCTGGCGGTCTGGTTCGTCGCGCAGCGGGACTCGCGGTGGCGTTGGCTCGACGCCTTGGCGCTGGCCGTGATCACCATGACAGTCAACATCGCCACCGGTGCGAGCGTTGGCCTGGCTGGTTGCTTCGTCGTCGCGAACCTCGTGCAGGCATACGTGTTCACGGCGCTGTTCGGCCAATGGCTTCCAGGTTTGTGGAGCGGACGCGACGGCGGGCAACCGTTGTCTCGGCTGTCAGCTGTGGCGTCTGATCGCCGCTGCGGTGGTGTCAACGGGCTGCGGCGCGTTGATCGGCCCGACCGCGGCATGGGCGATATCCGGCCACTACTCCTGGGAAAGCGCCCTGGTGTGGCTGACCCGCAACGCGGTCAGCATCCTTCTCATCGGCGTCGCCAGCCGCCGGATCGGCTACCTGCTCGTGACGTGGTGGCGCCGCCGTCACACCCCGGCCACGGATGCGGGGTGGTGGCGGTCGCTGCCCATCGGGAAGCGGCTCGAGTACGTGGCGCTCGTCGCTGCGTCCGCGCTGGCTTACTACCTGCTGTTCAATGTCGTGGGCCGGCTGCCGGTGGCGTTCGTGTTGATCGCGATGACCGTCTGGGCGGGTCTGCGCATGCACACGACGTTCGTGGTCTTGCACGACCTGGTGTTCGGCACCGTCGCGATCCTGTTCACCCTGCACGGTCAGGGACCATTCGCCATGATCGGCTCGCACCCGACCCGGGCGCTTGTCGCCCAGCTGTTCGTCGGCACCCTGGCTGTTGTCGGTCTGGCTCTCGCGCTCTCGCGCGATGAACGCGATCGTCGGTGACATCACCGCCGGACGGGTCGACCACGCCCAAGGCGCCGGCAGATGCACACCCGTGTTCCAGGTCGGCGACCTCGCCGCCGTCAACGCCGATCCCGCCCTGGTGCGCCAGCTGCTCGAAAACCTCATCGGCAACGCCATCAAATACACCGCGCCGGGCGTCACACCGACCATCACGATCACCGCCGGCACCGATGCCGCGCAGCCGTGGCTGACGCGGGTCGAACTCACCGACAACGGCATCGGTATCCCCACCGGGCAACACGACGCCGTCTTCAACAACTTCCACCGCGCCAACCACGACGCCGACTACAGCGGCACCGGCCTCGGCCTGGCCATCTGCAAACGCATCGTCGAACGCCACGGCGGCACGATCGTCGCCACCGACAGCCCCACCGGACACGGCACCCGCATCACATTCACCGTTCCCAGAGACGACCTGCGCAGCGCCATCCCCGAGGAGACGCAGCCGGTCCGCGTCGCGTGACTGAGCGGTTTTCGATGATCTCTCCCTCCGGGTCAGTCGATGACGGCGTCGACCGCCTTCTTGAGCGCCGATGGCTGCGCGGGGCTGCGCGGGGCCTTCTCCCGCATGTCGTTCATCCGAGCGCCCAGCTCCTGCAGCTGCTTCCGGCCGACACCCTCACGGACCTGCGGGAACCAGTCCTGCTCTTCCTCGTCGATGTGATGCGTGACGTTCTCGATGAGCACTGTCGTCTTGGCGTCGAACCGCTCATCCCCCGCATCCATGGCGGCGAGCTCGGCGCAGAGGATGTCCGCGACGTGGTGTTCCTCGTACGACTCCAGCACGTCGTCCTCGAGGGCCGGCAGCAACTTGCGCACCTCGGGATACATGACCTCGTTCTCGAGGTAGGTGTGCACCGTCAGCTCCTCGATGATCTGCTTGACGATGCGCTCCTTGGCCGCTTCAGCGTTCTCGCCGGCGTTCTGAAACTCACGAAACAGTTTTTTGATCTTCTTGTGATCGTCCTTGAGGATGACGATGGCGTCAGTCGACATTGAAGTCCTCCGATGGTCCGGGAAGCCACGGCGCTGCATACCCGTGCGACCAACGAATAAACAGCTCGCCGAATCCACCACCTGTTCCCGCGGTGAAAGCCCGACGGCCGGGTAGACGCAGGTATGCCCGCGTTCCGCACCGCCCGGATGAGCCCCGTTCAGCGAGACCTGACTCGTGCCACCCATGTCGGCCCGACCGTCGACCCGGTCGCGGCGAGCGCCGGCGCGGCCAGCACGACCCCATCGTCCCGGCCCGGTGGGCCGCCCGAGCCGCCGCGCTGGCCCGGGCCGGCAGCACCGACGTCATCCCCGGCGCGGCACACAACGCCGTGACGACCGCCGGCACAGCGGTCGCCGCGAAAGCCGTCGAATTCGCCCGCACGCACGCCGCTCGCAGCACTCCCCGACGTTTACCGGGGAATCGCCCGGGTAGCCGCCACGTCCGGACAGGTTTGAACGGTCGAGGAGGCACTTGATGCGAGCAATGGTCTATCGCGGCCCGTACCGGGTGCGGGTCGAGGAGAAGGACCGGCCGCCGATCGAACATCCCAACGACGCCATCGTGCGGGTGACCCGGGCGGCGATCTGCGGATCCGACCTTCACCTCTACCACGGGCTGATGCCCGACACCCGCGTCGGCATGACCTTCGGGCACGAGTTCATCGGGGTCGTCGACGAAGTCGGCTCCTCGGTGCGGAACCTCGTGCCGGGACAACGGGTCATGGTGCCCTTCAACATCTTCTGCGGTACCTGCTTCTACTGCGCCCGCGGCCTGTACTCCAACTGTCACAACGTCAACCCGAACGCAACGGCGGTGGGTGGCATCTACGGTTACTCACATACCGCCGGCGGTTACGACGGTGGCCAGTCGGAGTTCGTGCGTGTGCCCTTCGCCGACGTCGGCCCGAGCCTCATCCCGGAGTGGATGGACGACGACGACGCCGTCCTGCTCACCGACGCCCTCGCCACCGGATACTTCGGCGCCCAGCTCGGCGACATCGCCGAGGGTGACGTCGTGGTGGTCTTCGGCGCCGGCCCGGTCGGACTCTACGCCGCGAAATCCGCCTGGCTGATGGGCGCGGGCCGGGTGATCGTCATCGATCACCTTGAATACCGTTTGGCCAAGGCCAGGACGTTCGCCCACGCCGAAACCTACAACTTCACCGAGTACGACGACATCGTCGTCCACCTCAAGAAGATCACCGATCACCTGGGCGCCGACGTGGCGATCGACGCGGTGGGCGCGGAGGCCGACGGCAACTTCATCCAGCACGTGACCTCCGCGAAGCTGAAGCTGCAGGGTGGCTCACCGGTGGCGCTGAACTGGGCGATCGACTCGGTCCGCAAAGGGGCCACCATCTCGGTGATGGGCGCGTACGGGCCGATGTTCAGCGCGGTCAAATTCGGCGACGCCGTCAACAAAGGGCTGACCCTGCGGATGAACCAGTGCCCGGTGAAGCGGCAGTGGCCGCGGCTGTTCGAGCACATCAGGAACGGTCACCTCAAGCCCAGTGAGATCGTCACCCACCGGATCCCGCTGGAACACATCGCCGAGGCTTACCACATGTTCTCCGCGAAGCTCGACGACTGCATCAAGCCGCTCATCATTCCCGGCTGATACGACGGAGGAAGCATGCCCTACACATCGGACAGGCCGCAGCCGGCCGAGTCCAGCGACGAGCTGCGAGCCCGGATTCCCGGTTGGGGGGCCGACCTCGACCCGAAGGACCGTCCCGCGGTCCCGCGGGAGCGCTTCGACCCATCCTTCAGCGGGGCGCATTGGGAGTTTCCGGATCGGCAACCTGAGACGTGGCCACGCGAGCGGTCCGTCGAGCACGAGTTCCTCCCCCCGGTCTTCGGGACCTCCTGCCGGCCGAAGGGCCTGTCCGGAGTCATCCGCAGATTCTCGTACCGGAAGTACAGCGAGGGGCGGGCCGCACACTGGCTGCTGTTGCTGGCCGCCGACCGGGTGGACACCGTCGAGAGCACTCTTCGCTCCTTCGCCACCCTCCACCCGGACAACCCCGTCACCGAGACCGGCGTCCTGAGCGAGTTCACACACCGCGGCATCGGCTCGCGGTTCGGCCGGAAACGAGCAGACGTCGGCCATCAACTGCTCGACCCGATCATCGTGGCCACGCCGTGGGTGTTCGGCGCACTCCTCGCCTACTCGGCCTACAAACGGTTGGCCGGACGGCGCTGACGCTCAGCGGGTATCGGGCTCGCCGCTGTCGTCTACCGGGTGTCCGGCTGATCTTCCTCGTAGGTGGCGCCGGGCGCTCGGAGCGGATTCGGGGTATCCGGTCGAAGTGCGCAGCGGCGGCGGGCAGGAGGTCGCCCATTCCAGTGAATTCCCGTGACCCCACGGGTCGGCGACCGTGACGAGCTGGCCGACCTTGTACGACTTCCACACGTTGTAGAGGAACGGCAACGTTGAGACGCCGAGGATGAACGCGCCGAGCGGATCACGGGGTTTGTTTCGCCCGCAGCGGGATATCCGGTCACCGAACCTTCAGCAACGAGGGCGACATCCATTTCCGTCGGAGTGTGCTCATGTTGAACGTTCCGGCCCACAGCGCCGCTGTTCCCGTATCCCCGATCGAGCCGGATCCACCTGGATCTGCACGGCTGCACCGTGATCGACGCTGGCGGGGTGCGCGGCCTGCGGCTCTGCCGTGCGGACGCGGCTCAATTGGACTGCCGGCTCGACTTCGTCCGAGCGTCCGTCCCGGTGCGAGCCATTCTCCGGAGCGCCGGAATCATCGAAACCCGCCACTGAATTCGCCGGTAAGGCACCATCATGGCGAAACGGCACTGCACGGGGCCCCGGCGGCAGAATCGCCGGGGCCCAAGGACTGTGCCGGCGCAGCGAGCGAATCGTTCTATGACGTCCGTTCGCGAGCCTGGTCCCGCAGCCGGGACTGGTCGATTTCTCGGTCCGGGTGCCGGCGCAGGTATTCGAGCTCGAGATCGGCCGTACGCTCCGAGTGATGCTGCAATGCCTGGGTCGGCGCGTGCAGGAACGTCTCATGCCGCGTGCGGTGCAGCTGCTCCAGTTCCCGCAGCAGATCAGCTTCGGACAGATCGGCCGCCGCCACCCCCGTTTCGTCGAGCTCATCGCCGTCCGGGACCTCGAATGACATCGTCTTCCCCTCCCTGCTGGTCCGTGCTCGTGTCAGCACAGCGCAATACCCATCCGGCCAGGACTCACCCGTCGTAGTACTCGCATTTCACCGTGAGCCGGGGAATGACGCGTGCCCGATCGGGTAGCAACCCTCGTCATGGCCGACATGCGCACCGGAGTTGTGCTCATCACCCATCAACGCAGGGGCGAGGCACTCCGAGCGATCGAGCGCCTCACCGCACTGCCCGAGCGACCGCCAATCGTCGTGGTTGACAACGGCTCCACCGACGGCACGGCAGACGCCGTACGGGAGATGTTTCCGCAGGTCGAGGTGCTGGCGCTGAAGCACAACGCCGGCGCGGTCGGTCGTAACCTCGGGGTTGAACGCCTGACCACGCCGTACGTGGCATTCTGCGACGACGACACCTGGTGGGAGGCGGGCAGCCTGACCGAGGCGGCTGATCTCCTGGACGCCCACCCGCGGCTGGCCGTCCTCAATGCCCGGATCGTCGTCGAACCCAGTGGCCGGGAAGACCCGATCGTCGCGGAGCTGCGCGACTCACCCGTGCCCGGACCCGACTGGCTCCCCGGCCCGGCCCTCGGCAGCTTCCTGGCGGGCGCCTCCGTGGTTCGGCGCGACGCCTTCCGATCCGCCGGCGGATTCAGCTCCCGGCTGTGGCTGGGCGGCGAGGAGGAACTGCTCGCCACCGACCTACTCAGCGCCGGCTGGGAGATCTGCTACGTCGAGCACCTGGTCGTCCATCACGCTGCCTCGCCGATCCGGGACGCCGTCCGACGCCGCCGCAACGGTCTGCGCAACACCCTGTGGTTCACCTGGTTGCGCCGGCCGACAGCACCGGCCCTGCACCGTACGTTCTTCCTGGCTGTCTCAACACCGCGTGACCGCATCTCGGCGCTGGCCTGGTGGGACGCCGTCCGCGGACTGCCCTGGGTGATCGCCGCCCGCCGCACCCGACCCCCGTCGGTCGAAGCCCGCCTTGCGCCGCTCGACGCCACCCAGCGCGCGTCGACGGCCCGGCGGTACGTCTGACAACCGCAAGCCGGCCTCAAGGTCTCGCGAGAGGGTCACCTGGGCGTCGTTGAGGTAGTCGTTGGCCATGGCGAGACTCGCGTAGCTGGCGAAGGCCTGCGCCACAGCGATGGGTCGAGGGCCAGGGCGAGGCCACCGGTGCAGGCCGGAGTGTGGGCGTCCGCGCCCCGCACCACGGTGACAGATGCCTCGGCAACCCCCGGGATGCTGAGTCCGGCGAGGTCGACGAGGTCGCTGCAGGCCCCCGCTCGGGGGGAGTCCTAGACCGACGCCGCTGCTTGACGATGGCTCGGTCGACGGTTGAAGACGTCGACTACAGACCCCGACCGTACCCGCTCCTCCGCGAAGCCGCCGCCTCCTCGGACGTGGGCGACAGGCTAATGCCTGTCGGCGGGAGCCGGCGGGAGGTCGAGAACCCGTTCCAGCAGTCGGTGCCGCCACATGCCGCGCAGCAGGAAGAACCAGATCGGCACGGTGATCAGGATGACCGGCACGAGCACCTTGAACGCGGGCAGCAGAGCGAAGTAGTGCGCGGACGGTGGGAACGCCAGGACGATCGCGAACACCGCGAACAGGCACAGCACGAGCCGGGCCGGCCGGGTGTCCTTGACCGGCTGGGTCCAGCCGGCGAAGAAACGCCGCGGAGGGGCCAGGAAGAGGATCAGGATGAACGCCGTGACGGCGGTGAACGTCGACAACGCGGTCTGCGCGGTGATGGTGGCTGCCGCGTCGGCGAACCCCGCCTCGGAGCCGTCGACGCCGGTGTATTCGCTGAACCTATGCAGGACGTCGGAGGGAACTTCGCCGCGGCCGATGCCCACGTCGACCAGTTGATAGACCACGACGTAGATGGCGGCTGCGAACGCTGCCGTGACCAGAGACGCCGGCCCGACGAAGGGGGCAAGGTTGCCGATCATCCGGGGGTCGAAACGCCGCGCGGGCGCCCATCGGGTCAGGAAGAAGGTTGGCAGGCCCACTGTGAACAGAGTCAGGGCCACCTGCGCCGGCTCGTACGGGAAGCCGAGTCCGATCACCGCCACGACGATGATGATCAGGGTCGACGTGGCGACTCGGGCAAGGAACAGATTCAGCGATGTACTGATGCCCGAGATGATGCGGCGGCCTTGGTCCTGTGCCGCGGTCAGTGCGGCGAAGGAATCACCGAGCAGGACGAGGTCGGCGATGTCTCGGGTGACGGCGCTGCCGCTCTGCATGGCCACGCCGACGTGGGCGCGTTTGAGGGATGGTATGTCGTTGACGCCGTCGCCGATCATTGCCGTGTAATAGCCTTGGCGACGCAGCGAGTCGACGATCCGGTGCTTCTGGTCGGGTGCGATGCGGCCGAACACCGAGCGCTGGTCGACCGCCAGATCGAACTCCGCCGGACTCATGCCGTCGAGATCGGCTCCGGAGACCGGCGCGGTGTCGAGCAGTCCGACCTGGGCGGCGAGAGCGGCGACGGTGTTGGGGTCGTCTCCGGAGATCACCTTCACCCGGACTCCGGTGTCCTGCAAAGTGCGCAGCACCTCCTGAACGTGCGGCCTCAACTCGTCGCGCAGCACGACCAGAGCCAGGGCCCGCAGTTGCGGCAGCCGAGGTTCGCCGGAGGGGTCGAAAAGGCTCTGCGCAGGGTCTGACGCTTCGGCGAAGATCAATACCCGATAGCCGCGGCTCGTCCAGCCGGCCGCCATCGCTTCCAGCGGTTCGGATGAGGTCAGCACCGGAGTGAGCCGGTCGAGCGCCCCGAGGACGTACTGGTGCCGGCCGGACACAGCGCTCCACCGTCGCGCTGAGGAGAAAGGAACCTCCTCGCGTGTTGCGAACGCTTCTCCGGGAAGTGCCTCGATCAGCGCGGTGATGGTGGCGTTGCCGGCGCTCACACTGCGCGCGAAGGATCCGAGCCTGCCGCTCACATCGTCGTCTGTGCCCGCCTCCAGCACGTGGATCTGCTCGACCTGCAGCCTGCCGGTCGTCAGTGTGCCGGTCTTGTCCGTGCACAACACGTCGACGTTGCTCAGTGCTTCGACCGCGCTGATCCGCTGCACCAGCGCTCCGCGTCCCGCAACTGTGGCGGCGCCGGTGGCGTAGGCGACTGCGACAAGCAGGAACAGCCCGTACGGGATCAGGCCGGAGAGCACTGCGGCGTCCTTGACCATTTGCAGGACGGTCAAGTCGAGCAGCGCTGCTTGGACCATAATGGTCACGCTCAGCAGTGCGACGGTGAACATCACCGCGCGGACAATCTGATTGATCCGGCGTTGCAGAGGGGTCGGTTCGCTCGTCCAGCCGCGGGCGACCACCGTGAGGTTCTGCACATAGCTGGCCGCGCCGACGGCATCCGCGCGCTGCAAACCGTCGCCGGACAAACAGGAGCTGCCCGACAGGAGCACATCGCCCTCGAGCTTGACGACGGGCTCCGACTCTCCGGTCAGCAGTGACTCGTCGCACTCGATGCGGTTGCCGGCGACCAGCGGGCCGTCAACGACGATCTGGTCACCGCGGCGCACATGGATCAGATCGCCGCGAACGATCTGCTCCGGTGGCACGGTCCGCTCGACGCCTCCGCGGACGACCAGACAGCTCGCGCGGTGCAGCAGCTTGAGCCGGTCCAGCTTTCGTTTCGCACTGATCTCCTGCACCGAACTGATCACGGAGTTGATCAGGCCGAGCCCGACGCTGATGACAGCGTCGTTGGTCCGATCCAGGAGCAGCAACGCCACGCCGATGCCGAACAGTAGATTGTTGAAGAAGGTGAATACGTTCGCGCGAAGAATCACTCCATACGAGCGCGACGTGCCGGTCGAGCTCGTGTTGCCTTCACCTCGGGCGAGGCGGGCGGCCGCTTCATCCTCGGTCAGACCGTCGAGCTGCGCATGCAAGGGAGTTGTCATCGTGGCAGCCGGCCATCGAGGCGCGAGCGTTGAAACTGACAGCTCAAGGGGTGCCAACCGTCGCCAGGCGATTCATGCCCACAGCTTGCCGTGGACTCCGTCGGAGAAGCGTCCTACCAGCGTAGACATCGCGGTCTACTACGAGGGTGGTACGTGACCATCATGGGCATTTCGGTTCGGAGCCGCAGCGATAATCGCTGAATCTCCCCTACAGCAGCCGTACATCGTTCGTATTTGGCCTCACATCCGGCTCCGCCCGGCCGAACGTCATGTCGTGAGGGGTCTACGGCACCGGCTTCCGGCCACCATTCTCGGCCGCATCCGGCTCGCGATGGTGACCCTCAGCTGTCTCTTCCTCCTTTATCAGCTCGTCGATATCGGCGGTGCGGGATGGTCGGATCCGTGGCAGAGGGTCACCGGGGTGGCCATCGTGCTGATCGCGACCATGCTCGTCACCACCTCGGTGCGGGGACGACCACCGACGTGGGAGCCGCTGGTCGTGCCGCCACTGGTCCTGGTCAGCGGTGTCGGCATGCTCCCGTCGTTCGACCTCATCACGCTTGCCTCGAGCATCGCGGCGGTCCAGTCGTTCTACGGTTCGACGCGGTCCTGGACGATCCGCACGATCGGCTGCATGATCGCGATTCCCACGGCGGTGGCGATCTCGCCGTATTCCGCCGACCGGATGACCGAGTGGAACTCCTGGGCGGTGCTGGCCGACATGCCGCAGCTGCTGCTGGTGGCCGCGGTGCTGCGCGGCGTCTACATAGCGATCCGCAGTCAGGAGCGGGCAGGTGCCCGCGCGACGATCCTGGCTCGCGCCGGCAGCCGGATGCTCAGTGCGCCCGACGTCGAGACCGTGCACCAGATCGGCAAGCAGGCCGCCGGCGAGATCCTGGCCCTGCACCCCGGATTCACCATGATCATCCTGAAGCATCAGCCGGAGGCCGACGGGCTCACCGTCTCCCTCGTCGCCGGCCTACCGGAGGACATCGTCGGCCGGGTGCTTCCCGACACGCTTGCGGCCGATCCCGGCCCGTTGTTCGCCGACGACGCGCCGCAGTTCCAGCATTGGCGCATCGACGATCTCGCCGTCGACAGCCGCCTGCTGGTCGGCGGCGTCAACCCGGTCCCCGACCACGTCTTCGACGTGCTCCGCAGCATCTGCAACCAGGTGCTGCTGGGTGAGACCGGCCGCCGCTCGCACGCCGAACTCGATCACCGCGCCAATCACGACCACCTCACCGGCCTGCCCACCCGGGCGTTGTTCACCCAGCACCTCTTCCAGGCCGTGGACGCCGGCCCGCCCGGCACGGTCGCCATTCTCAACATCGATCTCGACGACTTCAAAAAGGTCAATGACACGTACGGTCACAGCACCGGCGACGAGCTTCTCATCGAGGTGGCGTTCCGGCTCCGCGAAGCCGCAGGCCCCGCGGGCGTCGCCAGCCGTTTCGGGGGCGACGAGTTCGCGCTGCTGCTGACCGGCCTCAGCGACCCGGCCGAGGCCGAGACGATCGCCAACGCCCTGTGCGACCGGCTCGTGCAGCCGCTTCGGCTGGCGGATGTCACCGTGCGCGTGGGCGCGAGCATCGGCGTCGCCGTCAACGAATACGCCGGCACTGCGACCGAACTGACTCGGTGCGCCGACATCGCCATGTACTCGGCGAAGGCCCGGGGCAAGAACCGGGTCAGGGTCTTCACCCCGGGCGAGCACGGCGACGTCGCCCGGCACCGCATGCTCGAGGACCAGTTCCCGCACGCCATTGCCCGCGATGAGATCATCGTGCGCTATCAGCCCTACCGTGACCTGGACACCGGCGCCTGCACCGGCGTGGAGACGCTGGCCGAATGGGCGCACCCGGTGCTGGGCACGGTCGGCTGGCAGGAACTGTCCGATGTCGCCGAACACGCCGGTGATCTGGCCGCCGTCAGCGAGTACGTGCTCCGGCGGGTCTGCGCCGACTTCGCCGCGCTGCCGGCCGGCGCCGGGCTGTCGATCGGGGTCAACGTCGCCGCCCGGGACCTGCTGCCCGGGTTCGCCGACGGGGTCCTCGCCACACTGGCAGCCGGCGGTCTGAGTCCGGACCGGGTCATCCTGGAGATCGTCGAAGCCGAGGAGGTCGACGATCCGGCCGCCCACGGGCAACTTCGCGTGCTGGCCGGGCACGGCGTACGGATCGCCCTCGACGACTTCGGCACGGGGCACGTCTCGTTCGCCTCCCTGCGCTCGTTCCCGATACACCAGCTCAAGATCGATTCAAGCTTCCTCAACGGATCGGAGGACGCTCTCGATCTCGTGCTCTCGATGGGCGAGGTGCTCGACACCCACACCGTCGTGCAGGGCGTCACCGAGCCCGAGCAGCTGACCCGGCTGCGGCGGACCGCCGCATCAGCCGCGCAGGGCGACCTGCTGGCATCGCCGATGACCGCCGATGAATTGGCGGGTTGGCTCGCCGCCTTGCCGCCGCTGCCGGCACTGCGGCACGCCTGAGCTTCCCTCACATGGCCGAGCTACTTCGTCGCAGGCGCCACAGGTGTCGCGGGCGCCACAGGTGTCGCGGGTAGTGCGCGCGGACGGCCTCCACCCCGACGTCGAGCACGAATGCCCACGAGAACACCACGACAATCCGGCCCCAGGTGCCGACCCAGTCACCGCCGAACAGCCCGTAGGCCAACAGGGAGATCAACGCCGCGAGCAGCAGGAAGCGCAGGATTTCAGTGCCGACGGACAGCCCGCCCGCGACGACGCGGCGGGCGATCGCCGGTATCTGCTCGGTCGGGCGGTCGGCCCGCGGTCGTCCCGAGAGTTCTTCGGGGGCCGCCCGTTCGTCCGGCGGTCCGGCGGTCCGGCGATCGAGGACGTACTCAATGCGACTCCCGCAGCCTTCCGGGCAGCGAGGTGCGGCGGCAGTTCCCGCGCGATGTCTGCCAGTGACGCGTCTTCGGTGAGCAGCCGCAGCAGGGGCTGAGCGGCCGCTTCGGCCGCGGGCCGCGTGGTCGGCGGAACGCCGGCGATCGCTTGGGTGGCAGCGGCGCGGATCTGACCGACCAGATCGATGCGGTCGGTCTCGGTGTTGTGCGTGGCGTGCAGGGCGTCGCGCAGGCCGGCGTCGTCTGACGGCACGGCCGTCGCGCCGAGCCGGGTCGCGGCGTCGGCGACGCTCGCCAAGGAGCCCTGCCGGGTCATAGTTTCGGCAAGCACCTTCGCGTCGGTGGTCGTCTGACGGACATGGCCGGCGATACCTGCGCCCGAGCCGTGGTGCCCGGAGAACGTGACGTTCTGGTACTCGATCAAGGTGCCGAAATCACACCGAGGCCGCCCGGACGACCACCAAACCGATCGCCCGGTGCAAAGCTCGTCGGCCGCAACCACCCGACGAGTCCAGCAACTCGAGACCCGCACCCACCGGAGGTAGCGGGGTTTCCGGGCTGTGGGGCTGTACCACGAACGGCACCACTCAGCTGCCGACGCCTTGACATAGAGAGGTGCCGTTCGCGTTACGGACCCCGAGCCGCCTGGTTGGCCCCCTCCAATGGAGCTGGGTCTACCTTTCGTCGGCGGGCTGGCCCGACTGGGATGTCCGTGCGTCGCTCACCGCCGGTCGCCGGACGGTTCGAACGTGACGATGTCGCCGTTCAGGAGGTATTGCCCGGCACGCCGGTGCGGTGGCGACACGGGGACGCGGACCGGTGCCGGCGGGAAGATGTCGTACCCGGCGACGCGGCTGTCGAGCCGGACCCGGTCGAAGACGAAGGGCACGCCATTGGCGGTCAGGCCGGAGGGCAGGCCAGGCGCGTCGGTCACCTGGAAGTGCAGGTGCGGCTGGAACGAGTTGCCGTTGTTGCCCACCTGGCCGAGGACCTGGCCGCGGTCAAGCCAATCGCCGGGCCGTACCCGCACGCTGCCCGTGCGCAGATGGGCATACACGGCGGTGCGGCCACCACCGAGATCCTGGAGCACGAAGTTGCCGAGCGCGTCGTTGTCCCCGAGATCCGGAAACTCCGGCGGGGTGTTCTCCGCCACGCCGTCGCGGACCGCGAGCACGCGGCCGGGCGCGGCGGCCATGACCTCCGCGCCGAAGATGTAGTAGCTCTCATTGCGCGTCGGATCACCGGCGTACGTGTTCAGCGCGGCGTCCATCCGGACGAAGTCGACCGCGAAGCGCTGCGCAAGGTAGAGCCGGCCGTCGAGTTCGACCCGCGCCCGCCGGTGCCCGAACGGCGGGCCGCAGCAGCCGAACACGGCCAGGCTGCCGCCGCGCAGCGGCGCACTCACGCGCGGCGGCTCCCGCCGGTCGACGGTGGTCGGGGCGCCGGTGAAGGTGGCCGAGTCGTCGCCGGTGCCCGTGGCCACACCGAAGCGGTGGTCGACACGGGCCGGCACCGGTACGCCTGGTGCCAGCGCGACGTCGAGCAGCAGCATGCCGGATCCGCCCGGCGGGAGCGTCCGGGCGTATACGCCATCGGCGAACCGGAACAGCCGGTCCTCGATCGCGTCACCGTCCAGCACGGCCAGGATGCCCCGGGCACGGACCTCCACCCGGTCCAGCCGGACCGCATGATCCGCGTCGTTGCGCAGCAGAATCTCGTAGACCAGATGCGTACGCCAATCGGTGGCGGGCACCGGCTGCGGCGCGGTCAGGACCTCGACGGCGAGCGGAGGTGGCGCCGGCGGACCGGCCACAGCCGGCGCCACGACCACGCCCGGCGCGATCAGCACCAACCCGACGGCAGCCCACGCGGACAACAGCCTCTGCCCCACACGCCGCGTCGGCACGACACGAACTCTCGACACGATTCCCTTGCTATCCGTCATATTCATGACGCTATAAAGCGCCGACGGCGCGGATCGATCCTGCCAGCCCCCGCTCCGATGGTAGGGCCGGCACCCTTGCGGCTCACAAGACGGCACCCGACACGCAGGATTCGCTGGCTCCCTGGCCGACGTCGCGGCCTGCTGAGCTGCGTGCTGATCGGTGATATCTCGCCTCGCATAAACCCCCAAACCTTCAAGGTTGAGGCTATTCGGCAAATTCGTTGACCGATTATCGGACTCGAAGAGCTACCCGACCATCAGCGATCGACTTGCCGGACCACTCTCTGCCTCAACGTCGATCCGGCCTTGAACCGCCGGCTCTCGGCTCAGGGCCGGGAAACAGCGATCTGGTCACTGACACGATCCAGACGACCCTGCCGCAGCGCACACAGCGCGTCCTGCCATGTTCCGGCCAAGCAAGCCATTGACGCTCCCGATCGCTGGCGTTACCGTCCTGGAACGATTCAGTTAACTTCGATCCCTCCCCGCCCGGTCGGCTGCCTCCCCCCGTGACGGCACGTACCCGGAGAAAGCGAGTCATCGATGACCGCAAGAAGGCAGACCCGGTTCGGTCGGTTCCTATTGGCGCTCGCCATCGGGTCCGCGGGATGGATCGCGGTCACGCAGGCTCCAGCGAACGCGGTGCCGGCCAAGCCGTCGCCTCTCACCACGCCGTGGACATCCACCGCGCTGAACGGGACGCCGCTACCGGAATATCCGCGTCCGCAGATGACACGCCCGGATTGGGCCAACCTGAACGGCGAGTGGCAGCTCCAGCAGTCGACCACCAACACCGCGCCGGTGTTCGGTGCGACGCTGCCCGAGCTGATCAACGTGCCGTTCGCCGTGGAGTGGCCGCTGTCGGGTGTGATGCGGGCCGCCAACGATCCCCGGCACTATCTGACCTACCGCCGCACGTTCACAATCCCGGCGGGGTGGAACGGCCGGCGAGTCAACCTGAATTTCGGTGCCGTGGACTGGCGCGCGACGGTGTGGGTCAACGGCCAGCAGGTTGGCGTGCACACCGGCGCGTACGACGCGTTCGTCTTCGACATCACGCCGCAACTGAACGGCGGCGCCAACGAACTCATCGTCCGGGTCTATGACCCGACGGATTCGGGAGAGAACGGCGACCGTCCGCTGCTCGGCAAGCAGACGATCAGCCCGGGCGGCACGTCCTACACCCCCACCTCGGGGATCTACGACACCGTGTGGCTGGAACCGACACCGGTGTCATCGATCTTCAGCGCCGACACCTACCCGAACATCTCGAACAACACGCTGCGGGTGAAGGCGTTCACCCGAGGAGTAACCAGCGGGTACACCGTCTTGGCGGAATCGATGAACGGGACCGCTGTGGTCGGCACCGCGACGGCGAACGTGGGCACCGATGTCATCGTCCCCGTTCCGAACGCCCGGTTGTGGACGCCGGAGGATCCATTCCTCTACAACCTCCGGCTCACGCTTCGCAACAGTGCCGGCACGGCCGTGGACACCACCATGCACTACTTCGGCATGCGCGAGGTCGGCATGAAGCTGATCGACGGCCGGGCGATGCCGACCCTCAACGGTCAGTTCGTGTTCCAGGCCGGCACCCTCGACCAAGGCTACTGGCCTGACGGCGGCCAGACGCCGCCGACCGACGCGGCACTCGCCTTCGATCTGCAGAAGCAGAAGGATCTCGGCTTCAACATGGTGCGCAAGCACATGAAGGTCGAGTCACAGCGCTGGTTCTACCACGCCGACCGCCTCGGTCTACTGGTCTGGCAGGACATGCCGTCGCAGAAGGCGGGCGCGTCCCGGACTGCCGCGCAACTCGCCGCGCAGGAAGGCGAGATGCGCAACATCGTCGACCAGCACCGCAGCTCGCCCTCTCTGATCATGTACGTGACCTACAACGAAGGGTGGGGAGAGCCGTCCGCCGCCGACGTGGTCCGCATCGCGAACATGGTCAAGAACTACGACCCGAGCAGGTTGGTCAATGCGTCGAGCGGCTACAACATCGGCACCTCGCCGAACAACGACACCCACGCGGGCGACGTCGACGACCGGCACGTCTACGCCGGGCCGGACTCCGGCTTCGCGTCGACCACACGCATCACCGTCAACGGTGAGTTCGGCTCGCTCGCACTGCGCACGCCCGGCCACGAGTACAGCCCGAACGGCCAGTACGGGTACGCCGAACTGTTCACGTCCTCGGCGGCGATGACGGACCGTTTCGTCGGCATGGCGGACCGGATGCAGGGGTTGATCCGGACCAAGGGCCTCGGGGGGTCGGTCTTCACCGAGGCCACCGACGTCGAAGGCGAACCGGTCGGCTTCTACACGTACGACCGGCAGATCACGAAGTTCGACGTCGGCCGAGTTCGCGCCGCCAACCTCGCCCTGATCGCCATGTCGCGAACGATGAACAACGGAGGCGGCGGCAACCCGGCGACGGCGAACGATGAACTTCCCGTCGGCTACACGTTCTGCGCCACCGATGGCGGCACGTGTTCGTTCTCCGGCACACGCCGGGTGGCCTACGGCGCCGGCAAATACCTCTACCGCACCGCATCTGGAAGCTCGCCGTGCAACCCGGGCACATTCGGCAGCGACCCGGCATTCCTCATTCTCAAGAGCTGCTATGTGGCCCCGGCCGGTGGGCCGGCGGGTTGGACACTGTGCGCCAACGAGAGCGGCACGTGTGCCCCGGGCGGACCGGCGCGGATAGCGTACGGCGCCAACGGTGCGTTCAATTACGTCACCGCGCAGGGGGCGACGGGTTGCAACTCGTCCGCGTTCGGCGGTGATCCGCTCTTCGGTGTCGTCAAGGCCTGTTACGTCGGGCCGAGCGGTGGCCCGAGCGGTGCCTGGACCCAGTGTGCGGGCGAAGGAGGGGCCTGCGGCGTCGAGGCCGGCTATGTCGTCGCGTACGGGGCCAGAGGCGCCTTCCGCTACTCGAACGCGCTGTCGGGCTCCGCGCCGTGCGGCAACGCATCCTTCGGCGGCGATCCGATCGCCAACCTCGCCAAGGCCTGTTATGTGCGCAACGGCGCCCCCGGCGGCTACGCGACGCAGTGTGCCGGCGAAGGCGGGACGTGCACGTTCGCCGGCTTCCGGACCGTGGCGTACGGTGAACGGGGCTCATTCGTGTACAAGTCGTTTACGGGCAGTGCGCCGTGCAATGCGAATGCCAACGGTTTCGACAATGATCCGGCTTATCTGGTGGTCAAGAGCTGTTATCTCACCCCGTAGATATCATCGCTCCATACCATTACCGACTCGATGGTCGGCACGACGAGGGTGAGGAAAATTGGCGCAGCGGGACGTTCCCAGAAGAGCGACGCTGAAGGATGTGGCAATGCTCGCCGGAGTGTCCCGCAGCGCCGTCTCGATGGCGCTCTCCGATAGTCCGGAGATCGCGGCTCGCACCAAGGAGCGGGTCCGGACCGCGGCGCGTCAGCTCGGCTATGTCACCAACTCGGCGGCGCGAGCCCTGCGTTCGCAGTCGTCGGGCTCCATCGCCCTCGTCGTGCCCGACACCGGGCGGCATGCCTTCACTCATGCGTTCTTCATGTATGTGCTGGTCGGAGTCACCGACGTCTGCACCGAACACAACGCCTACGTCATCATTTCGACGAACAAGGACGAGACCAGCGGCGCGGCGTACGACCGGGTGCTGCGGTCCCGGGCGGCCGACGGCGCGATCGTCACGGTGGCCAAGGTCGCGGACCCGCAGCTGAGTTCACTGGTCAACTCCGGCCTGCCGGTCGTCCTCATGGGCCGCTACCCTCATCTTCCCGACGCCTACAGCGTCGGCATCGACGACTTGTCCGGCGCCCGGGAGATCACCGCTCACCTGATTTCCGCACATGGGCGGCGGCGACCGATCCACTTCGGCGGGCCGACGGAGCACCAGGTGTCGATCGAGCGCTACGAGGGCTATCGGCAGGCGCTTTCCGCGGCCGGCATCGCGCACCCTCGCGACGTGTGGACGGGGGACTTCAGCGAAGAGTCCGGTCGTGATCTGACCCGACGACTTCTCGCCACCGGGCTGGAGTTCGATGCGATATTCGCGGCCAACGACGAGATGGCATATGGAGCCATGGAGGAACTGCGGGTGGGCGGGATCCAGGTGCCCCGCGACGTGTCGATCGTCGGCTTCGACGACTTCGGGCTGGCGCGGGTCACGAAGCCGGGCCTCAGCACCGTGCGGATACCCGCGGAGGATCTCGCCCGTGCCGCCGCCGAGCGACTCTTCTCGCTCATCGACGGCGTCGCGCCGCCCGAGCGGCATCTGACGCTTCCGCTGGAGGTCGTCCTCCGGGAGTCGTGCGGCTGCGGGCCCTCCCCCACCGCGTAACTCGCGACGGACTGTAACGACCTGCTCATTTGTCATCCCGGGCCATTGACACGTTCGGGAACCGGGTCGTAATTTTCCTGTAACGATTCAGAAGCCCGTGACCGGGGTTTTCAAATCCGCGGCCGCCCTTGGCAAGGCCTCAGTACGGAGGACCACGAACACGATGCGGACCCCATCGACGAGGGCAAGCCAGGAGACGGCCGCCCCCAGCCCAACCGCCGCGGCAGCGGCAGGTCGGGGGCGTGCCGGCCGCCCGTCGCGGTGGCGGCCGAGGCGCCGACGGGTGGGTGCCGCGCCGGCCTGGTTCCTGGTGCCCGCCTTGGTGTTGTACGGGTTCATCGTGCTGGTGCCGAGCGTGCGCGGCGGATACTTCGCCCTCACCGACTGGGACGGTTTGCGCGCGACGGCCGACTTCGTGGGTCTGGCGAACTTCCGTGAGGTGTTCTCCGATCCGGATGCGCTTGCGGCGCTCAGGCGGACCCTGCTGATCGCCGGCTCCATCACCGTGATCCAGAACGTGGTCGGCTTGCTGCTGGCGCTGGGCGTGGACAGCCGCATCAAGAGCCGGAACGTGCTTCGGGTGTTCCTGTTCGCGCCGGCCGTGATGACTCCCGTGGTGACGGGTTTCCTCTGGCGGAACCTGCTTGCGCCGGACGGCGCGGTCAACAGTGCGATGGATGCGCTCGGCCTGTCGTCGCTCAAGCAGGACTGGCTCGGCGACGGCTCGGTGGCGCTATGGGCGATCGTCGGCGTCGTCGTGTGGCAGTTCTGCGGTTACTCGATGGTCATCTTCCTGGCCGGCATGCAGGGGATCCAGCAAGACGTCATCGACGCGGCCGCGGCCGACGGGGCGGGACCGGTACGCCGGTTCTGGTACATCACCCGGCCACTGCTCGGGCCGGCGATCACGATCAACCTGATGCTCTCGCTGATCGGCGGGATCAAGTTGTTCGACCAGGTCTTCGCGATGACGGGAGGCGGTCCCGGCAACGACACCCAGACGCTGTCCACGATGATCTACAAGCAGGCCTTCGCCTACGGCAGCTTCAGTTACAGCGCCGCGCTGGCCGTCGCCCTCGCCGTCATCGTGGTCGTGCTGGCGAGCATCCAATTCCGCGCGTTGCGCCGATCCGAAGGGTCCGAGGAGTGAACAGGTATACGCGGTGGACCGCGCTGCTCGAGCTCGTCATGGTCGCCGTTGCCGTCGTCGTCGCGTTTCCGCTGTATGTGCTGATCAATCTCAGCCTGCGCGGAGAACACGACGCCGGCTCGCCCATCTCCCCGACATCGGAGCCGACCTTCCAGAACTTCCGGGACGCGTGGACCGATGCGGGGCTCGGCAGCGCCATCAGAAACAGCCTGACCGTCACCGTCCTCGCCGTCCTGATCATCGTCGCGGTCAGCTCGATGGCCGCATACCCGCTCGCCCGGGTGACCGCGCGGTGGTCACGAGTGACGTTCGCCGTGGTGATCCTTGGCCTCATCCTCCCGTTCCAGCTGGCGGCGCTGCCCCTCTACCAGACGATGCGTGACCTGCACCTGCTCGGCACGGTGTGGGGACTCGTCCTGTTCTACAGCGGCCTGCAAGTCCCGTTCGCCACGTTCCTCTACGTGGGGTTCCTCCGCTCTCTCCCGCGGGAGTACGAAGAGGCGGCGAAGATCGACGGCGCGGGGCCGAACACGACGTTCCGCCTGGTGGTGTTCCCACTCCTGCGGCCGGTCACCGGGACCGTTGCCATCCTCAACGCGGTCTTCGTGTGGAACGACTTCTTCACTCCCCTGCTCTATCTCTCGGGAAGTGGTCAGCAGACGATTCCCGTTGCCATCAACGGTTTCGTCGGGCAATACACCAGCGACTGGAACCTCGTGTTCGCCGGTCTCCTCATCGGCATCGCCCCCATCCTGCTCGTCTACTTCGTCATGCAGGGACGCATCATCAAGGGATTCGCCGGCGGGCTCAAAGGATGAGCGCGGACGTGGGCGACCTCCCCCGACGCATCGCATTTACTGAATCGATTCAGATCGGCTCGCTTCACCACAGGAGAAAACATGTCAGGCACAAGATGGATAGGAACAACGACGGCTCTGCTCATGGCCGGTGCGCTCGCGGCCGGATGCGGGAGCGACAGTGACTCGAACGCCGCATCCACGTCCAACTCCCCGACCAGCGCCGAGGTGAAAGGCACGGTGACGTTCTCCGGGCTGACCAGCGACCGGGCGGCCGCGGAGGCTGTCATCAAGGCGTTCGAGGTGAAATACCCCGCGGCCAAGGTGCAGGCGACCTTCGCGGACACCGACGCCTACCAGCCCGCGATTCGCACCCAACTCGTCTCGGGCACCGCGCCCGACGTGTTCTTCACGTGGCCCGGTCAGGGCAACCCCGCGGCGATGCAGACGCTGCACGAGGCCGGCATGATCGCCGATCTCAGTGACCTGCCGTGGGCCGCCAAGATGCCGAAAGGCATGGACTCGGTGACCAAGATCGACGGCAAGACGTACGTCGCCGTGACCGGCATCGGCGGCATCGGCGCGATCTACAACCAGCAGGCCCTGGCCGCGATCGGCGCTACCCCGCCGACGACCTGGACCGAACTGCTGGCGTTCTGCGACACCGCGAAAGCCAAAGGCAAGACGGCGTTCGCATTGGGCAACGGCACCAACTGGGTCACGCAGCTGATCCCCTACGCGCTGGCGTCCACTCTGGTCTATCAGAGCGAACCACAGTTCGCCTCTGAGATGTCCGCGGGCGGGAAGACATTCGCCGGCTCGAACTGGGACAAGGTGTTCGAGCAGTACCAGCAGATGGATCGGCAAGGCTGCTTCCAGGACAAGCCTCTCGGAACGGCGTACGAGGCGAGCACCGACCTGGTCGGCAAGGGGCAGGCTGTCGCGTTGGTGAACGGCAACTGGGCGCTCGACCCGATCAAGAAGGCCGGCGCGGCCGACGCCTCGTTCGTCATGGAGCCCCTGCCCGCGACGGACGACTCGGCGCAGACATGGATGCCGCTCGCCGCATCCGGCTCGTACGGGCTCAACAACAAACTGAAGAACGCGCCGGCCGCCAAGGGGTTCATCAACTTCCTGATGTCGACGGAGGGCCAGAACACCTACATGACGGCGCTCGGCGGCCTGCCCGCGATCTCCAACCCGGACTTCAAGCTGGACCCGGCGCTGGCGGTTCTCGACAAGTTCAACACGGCCAACAAGGGCGTTCCCTTCATGGACCAACTCTGGCCCAACCCGAAGGTGCAGCAGGACCTGTTCGTCGGCGTCGCCGACATGTTCGGCGGCAAAGCCACTCCGCAGGACATCAGCAAGAAGATGGACGCCGCCTACCAGAGCAAGTAGCCGGAAAGGCGGCCCGGTCCGACGAGCGGACCGGGCCGCCTTCCGACAGAGTCGACCAGGGAGACACCCGCGGTGCAGCCCGAAGATTCCGTAACCGAACTGCTGGACAGCTTCGAGCGCCCCGACAAGGCTTTCGGACCGATCCCCATCTGGTGGTGGAGCGGAGCCCGACTCGACAGCACCCGGCTGCGCTGGCAGATGGAGCAACTGACCGCCCAGGGAGTCAACCAGGCCGTCGTCATGTGCCTCGCGCCCCGCGGACCGATCTTCGGATCGGTCGCCGATGACCCGCCATTCCTCAGTGAGCCGTGGTGGGAGATATTTCTCCAGGCCTGCTCCGACGCCGGGCGGCTGGGCTTCAGGTTCTGGCTGTACGACCAGATCGGCTTCTCGGGCGCCAACCTGCAGGGGCAACTGGTCAGCGCTCAGCCCGCGTGGTCCGGGCACGAGCTGCACCGGCTGCAGGCGCCGTGTGACGGCACGGTCGGCGTTGAACTCAGGTGCCCGCCGCAAGCACGCCCGGTCGGCGCCTATTTCGTCGCGGACGCCGCAACCGAGGACAACCCACCGCTGCCGGTCGAGCTGGACGGCGACGCCGTGCGATGGGGCGGCGAGGCCGGCCGGCTCGTGCTCGTCTACGCGGAGCGGCGAGGATTCGACTACTTCTCGGCCGACGCCGGCGAACATCTCGTCGACTCCGTCCTCGGCGAGTTCGAACGACGCGCCGGCGCCTGGTTCGGCTCCGTCATCGTCGGGCTGTTCCAGGACGAGTTGCCCGCGATGCCGACGTGGGCGGCGGACTTTCCCGAAACGTTCGGCGCCGCGAACGGCTACTCCATCGTCGAGGTGATCGGGCTCCTCTGGGAGGACGGTGGCGCCCTCGGCCGGCGAGTGCGCCACCACTACCACGCGCATCGCGGCGCCCTCGCCCGACGCGGCTTCTTCGACCCCCTGGCACGGTGGACTCGGCGCACCGGGCTCATCGCCGGCTTCGACCAGCAGTCGCCGGCGCGTGACGGTGACCCCAGCGGCGGCGTCGCGCTCTACGGCGACTACCTCGAGACCCATGACCAGTTCACCGCACCGGGTAGCGACCACTGGGGCGATCCCAAGATCCACAGCTCGCTGGCCCACGCGCGGCGGCACCCGCGCACCTGGCTGGAAGGCTTTCATTCGTCCGGCTGGGGAGGCACCCTCGAGGAGACCTACGACTGGCTGTCGCCATTCCTCCGCCGCGGCACGACCCTGTACGACCCCCACGCCGTCTACTACGCGACCGTGAGCGGATGGTGGGAGTGGGCGCCGCCGTCGACCTGCTGGCGCCAGCCCTACTGGCCGTCATACGGCGTCCTGACTGCCGCGGTCGCCAGGCTGTGCTCACTGCTGTCGATCGGCGAACTCCTCGCCGACACCGTGCTGCTGTACCCGCTGGTTGCCGCGCAGGCGGGACAGACGCTCGCCGGAACGCTGCCGCAGGCAGCCCGTGCGAGCGAGGTGTTCCACGAACTGAACGGCGTCACGGCGTGGTTCGCCGAAGCACCCGGCGTGCTCGACCGCGCGGGCATCGAGTACGAGGCCTTCGACGACGCCACCGTGTCCGGTGGCGTCGTGAGCGCAGGAGCGCTGAGGGTGGCCGGCGGAGCTTTTCGCAGCGTCGTGCTGCCTGCGGTCCCCCTCATCGATGAGGCGCTCGCACAACGGCTCACCGAGCTGGCCGACGACGGCGGACAGGTGATCTGCGTCGGTGTGGTGCCGGAGGTCCTGGCCGGCGACGACCCCTCGATCGCCGACCGTTTCGTGGCCGCGGTGGCCGGCGGGCAGATCGCGGTGGTGTCCAGCGCCACCGACGTGCCCGGGCAGCTTCCCGCCGCCGTCGTGACCGCTGATGCCCCGGTTCTCGTCAGGCGGCACGGCGACGCGTTTGTGCTCCTGCTGACCAGCCACGACGACAAGACGGGTACGCGGGCCCCGATCATCCCCGATCACCGGGACGTCAACTGGGTCGAGTCCTCCTTCCGGTGGGACAGATACTGGGCGGCGCTGTCTACCAACGGCTACACATTCGTTCCGGTGGGCGAGCGCCAGGCACACGTGTGCATCCGCGGCGCCGGCAAGATGCGAGCGCAGCAATGGGACCCTCGCACCGGTCTGCGGACCGAACTCGACGCCGTCGACGACGCCGGTGACCTTCACCTGGTCGTCCCCTACGACAGCGGGCCGATGTCCGTCGTCGTGCTCGCCCCGGAGCCACCGCCGCCCAACGCCACCAGGTGGACGCCATCGCCGGCGGACACCGTCACCGAGGTTGCCGGCCCCTGGCGGCTCACCGCCGCGTCGACTCTGGACAACCGATGGGCCGACCTCGGTGACCGGCGAGATACCGGAATGCTCCCGCTGCAGATCTGGCGCGTCGAGCACACGATCGGCGAGAACGGGAGTCAGGCGCCGCCCGCCTCCGGCTGGTCGGACGCCCTCGCGACGTTCGGACCATATGTGCACACCCTCGATCCACAGGACGATGACCGGCTCGCGGGAACGATCGGTGCGGCGGACGACCGCTGGAAGCCTGCGTCGTACTCCCTCTCGCGAGGCATTCACAAGGATGCGCTGCACTTCGAGTACCTCGGCCCCAAGGGAATGGTGCCCGAGGAGTTCTTGGCCTGGCCGACGGCTCGACCGGGGCAGTGGGTGGCATTCCGCACCACATTGCCGATGCCGCCGGCAACCGAGCCGCGCTGGCTGGCGCTCGGCGCGAATGCGGTGCGGCGGGTGTTCCTGAACGGGGTCGAGACAGCCGCCACGGGCGACGGCTATTGGTCCACGCTGCCCCTTCGCTCCGGCATCGGCGACGCCGACGTCGAGGTGTGGCTGTTCAACGAGGCGGAACTCGGCCCCGATGCTCGGGGTGGACCGACCGCGGGCATCCGGGCGTCCTTCGCTGTCGTCACCGATCTGGCCCGCTACCGGCGTCCGGAGTGGTTGCGCCCGGCCTCGCACCTTGGCAAGCCCGCTCCGGTGAGCTTCTCGAAGCAATTCCGGCTCGACGAGCTGCCGGTGGACGCGACGGTTCAGGTGAGCGCCGAGGGCGCCTGCGTCGTGTCCGTGAACGGAAGCGAGGTCGGGCGGCAAGGCGGCTTCGAGCCCTACGCCGGGATGCGGCACGTGCACGTCCATCCGTACGACCTCGGCCCGTTCCTGTGTGTGGGCGACAACGTGCTCGAGTTGACGATCGACAACCACGGCCGTACGCCGGCAGCGCTCGCCGACAGCCGCCCGGTGAGCGTCGGAGGGATCGGCGTGAGCACGGGCGCGGACTGGACGATGACGAGTGAAGGGGCCCCACTCGACCTGGAACTGCGTCGCGAGCAGTGGACCGATCCGCGGTGGGTCTGCCTGCACGCTCGGCCGCACCCGCTGCCGCGCGCCGGCTGGCTCGATCCCTCAGCCCGCAGCGCGGGCACGGTGCTCGACGTGGTGCCGGACGCGCACCGCAGGGGGGAACGCGTCGAATGGCTTCGCTTTCCGGCCCCGGTCGGCGCCGTTGTCGCACGGGTCGACGCGCACGCACCGTTCGCCGCGTTCGTCGACGGCGTTCCCGTGCCGCAGCACGACAGGGTGCTCACCTTCGCCGGGCCGCTCGCCCCCGGTCAGCTGATTCAGCTGCGGTTCACCGTGGATGACGGGCACACCGCCGGGGGTCTGCTGCGCGGCCCGGTGACGGTCGAGCTCGCGAGCGCCACGGCTGAGCTCGCATCGTGGGAGGAGCTGGGCCTTCGTTCGCTCGGCGGGCAGGTGACCTATGAGACGGAGGTGGAGCTCGGCGCCGCGACCGCCGGCGAGCGCGTCATGGTCGATCTGGGAGACGTACGCGGGACCGCCGACGTGCGCGTCAACGGCGGCGAGTGGCACACGTGCATCTGGAGCCCGTACCGGGCGGAGGTGACCGACGACGTGATCGCGGGCCGCAACGTGATCACGGTCGTCGTGAGAGGAACGCTCGCCGGCTACCTCGACGACGTGTCACCGACCCCGGCCATCGCCGCGGGACAGACGCGGACAGGTTTGTTCGGTCCCGTGGTCCTACGCCGGTCGCCGAGCCTCGCCCGGAGTCCTTTCGGGCCCGATCCGGCGACTCAGGTGCCTGCCACCGGGCGCCACGACGGTTTTCCGGTTGCCGACTCGAATGCGGCTCTGAGGAAATGGGTGTCGTAGATGATCGCCAGCTCCGCAATCTTGCCCGACTCGTCGAGCGTGGCGACGTCCACGACATCGAAAGGTGCTGCGGCACCGTCGGACAAGCGCCAGTCGAAGTGGAACCAGAAACTGAGGGTCTGCCGTCCCGTCCGATCGCTGCCGCTCATCGTTGATCGCAACGTGAGAACGGCGCTTTCCGTGTCGGCGAAGAGCGCGGGATAGAACTCGGCCGCCGGCGTGGGTCCGTACAGCGGCGAGTGGACGACCGCACCCGGAGCGAACAGACTCGTGATGAGCGCGACGTCGAACGTCTCCACGGCTCGCAGGTAGTCGTCGACGAGCTTGTCTTCAGGCATCTTCACCACGGCCTTGGCGGATCTGCAGCCAGCAGCCGGCGACGACGGCGCCGACCAGCAACCCACCTGCGATGGCGGCCGGGGTTCCGGCGATGAATCCGCCCAGCAGAACCGCCACGACGAGGGCGGATACCGACACGGCGATGGTCGCCCAGCGCGGAAGAGTCCAGATCGTCCGGCGCGAAAGGGCCCTGGCCAGCGCGGGATCACTCGCTGTCAGGAAAGCATCGATTTCCGACAAGCGGCGCCGTTCAATGTCATCTAACACTCATCCGGCCCTCCCGATCCGTGAACACTCTTCCCGGACATCTTGCCGGCGCCTCGGCGCTCAATTGATGCCATAAACAATTCACATACTAAAGCACTTGCGCGGCACCGTGAGCGGGTGCCGACTGAGAATTCGCTGGCACTCGGTCGAGTGCGACGCCATCACGTTCCGGTCCGCAGTCGCCGGCGCAACATCGACTTCTGCACCTTGCCAATGGCGTTGCGCGGCAACTCCGCCACGATCTCCAGCCGGCTGGGCTGATACCACTCGGTCATCCCGCGTCCACTCAGGAAGCTGCGAAGCTCGGCCAGCGTCGGCACGGTCGATCGGGATACGACGAACGCGCACGCCAGTTCCCCGCCCGAGCCGTCCGGGTAGCCCACCAGTGCCGCCTCCGTCACGGCCGGGTGGTTGAGCAACTCGGCTTCCACGTCAGCCACCGGAATCATGAACGCGCCGCCGATGCGATCGTCTGCCCGTCCGACGATGCGGATGCCGCCGCGTCCGTCGGGCACAGCCAGATCGCCGGTGTCGTACCAGCCGTCCGCGAGCAGGGACAGTCCGCTGCTGTCACGGCCGAACGTCGCGAGGCAGACGCTGGCTCCTCGGACGAACAGGCGCGCCGGCGAGCCGGCCGGGGCGTCCGGCTCGCCGCGCAGCTCGAGGTTCAGTGCCGGGCTGGGACGGCCGTCGCTGTGCATCGCCCAGTCCGCTGGGGCGTCCGATCGGGTCCAGGTGCCGGGGACCTCGGTCATTCCCCACATCGACCGGAGGATGCAGCCCAGGACGGCGTGCACCTCGCGAACCAGTTGCGGGGGAACGGTGGTGGCACCGCTGAGCACCAGGCGCACCGAGGTGAGGTCGCGGGGTTCGTCGCGCTGCGCGGCCAGCAGTTGGCTCAGAAAGACGGGCGCCGCGGCCAGGCAACTCAGGCCGTGTTCCTCGGCCAGGTCCAGCACGACACTCGGGTCCCAGGTGTCTACGAGGACAGTGGTCGCCCCCACCAGCAGCGGGAGCAGGATGGAGAAGTTGACGCCCATGATGTGCATCGCCGCATGGGGGGTCATGATGACGTCGCCGCGGCCGAGTCGCTCCGCCGCGGCGAACTGCGGAACAGCGGCGTGCAGCGTGTTGTGACTGTGCACCACGCCTTTCGGCTCGCCGGAGGTGCCCGAGGTGAACAACACCATGAAGGCCCGGTCGGGCTCGTCGCGGAAATCTTCCAGCGCCGCGCGGCGCTCGTCCTGCCCTGCGGCGTCGAAAAGGTGGTCGAGGTCCACGGCATCGGGCCCGGCGCCGCCGCCCAGCACCACCCGATGGCGCAGCTCGGACAGCCGGGGCGTCATCTCCGCAATGCGCGCTTCGTAGTCTGCGCCCGACCAACGGCCCGGCGTGACACACACGTTCGCCCGCAGCCGGGCCAGGATTCGTTCCACCTCCCGCGCACCGAGCGTGGGCATGATGGGAGCGACCATCGCACCAATCCGTGCACAGGCCAGAAACAACGCTCCCGCCTGCCACCAGTTGGGCAGCTGCGCCGCGACAACCTGCCCGGCACGAACGCCGAGACCTGTCAGGATGCCGGCGAAACGTTCCACCGCTTCCGCATACTCGGCGTACGTCAGACGCTGAACCTTGTCGTCGCCGGCACGACAGGCAAACACCGCGGTCGCCTCGGGTGTCTGGTCGCGCCACCGGCGCAGATCGTCGAGGGGGCTTTCGTCTCGCCACAGGCCGTCGTGGCGGTAGCTCGCGGCCAGGTCCGCCGGCGGCCGCACGTTCCCCAGCCGGCCGCTGTCCTCCGCCATGGGCGCGAACTCCTCTCACAGACGCCGGAAACGTGACCATTGGACGAGGCGAAAGCTACCGCGCCGAGCACCCCTGCACCTTGGGGCAATTGTTTGCCCCTTGTACTCGAGCCGGTGCCGGCCGCGGTGAAGGGGAAATCACCATGGATTCCGGTGCACACCTTCACCTTCTGCCTTCTCTCGAACTCCCGCGGCTGCGACTCTGAGAAGCCAGCCGCAAGCGCCGTAATGACAGGTGGGATCCGCCATGGACGAGACCGCCGGCGTCGACGCCGGCACGCCCGCACAGGACCGCGTCCGGGCCTGGTCCCAGATCGCCCGTGAGACGGTCGCTGAACTGCACATCACGCCGGCCGACCAGTCCTCCTTCACCGCCGTGTCCCATCGGATGGATGTCGGCGGCCTGCGGCTGGTTCGGATGCGCCTCGCCGCGCACGAGGCGGTCCGCAGCGCGACGATGGCGACCGGCCAGGGACTACGCCCGCTCAGCGTCCGGTTGCAGCTCGCCGGCACCACCGTGCTCGCCCAGGACGGTCGGGAGGCGATGATCCGGCCGGGTGACCTGGTCCTGTCGGACGCCGCACGCCCCTTCGCGACCTGGAATCCGGACGACGTCCACTTCGTGACGATGCTGGTGCCGCCCGGCGTCGACGTTGGCGGACCGCGTACGGACTACCGAGCCATGACCGCCACCACGTTCCCCGCGCGGCAGCCGGGGGCCGGCATGCTCGGCGCGCTGCTGCGCAGCGTCTCGCGCTCGCACGGCAGGCTGGCGGTGACCAGCCGCGGACACGTGGAGCGGACGCTGCTGAGCGCGTTCGCCGTAGTTCTCAGTGAACAGGCCGGGAAGGGTTCGTCGGGCCTGGATCTGCTGCGGATCAGGGCCTATGAGCACATCGACCGACACGTTGCCGATCCTGATCTCGACCCGGCCGCGGTCGCCGGCGCATTGGGGGTGTCGGTGCGTTACCTGCATCGCGCGTTCGAGGAGACCGAGGTGACGGTGGCCGGCTGGATCAGGGAACAGCGCCTCGGCGCCGCCCGTCGTGATCTGCTCGACCCGGCGCTGGCCCAGCTGACCATCTCGGCGATCGCCAACCGGTGGGGATTCCCGGACCGGTCGCACTTCAGCCGCGCCTTCCGCAGATGGGACGGCCGGAGCCCGGCGGAGGTGCGCGCGGGCGCGGAAGGTCACGCCACCGGACGCTGAAAGTCACCCGGCCGGCCCATCCCGGCCAGAACATGTCCGCATGTCTCACGATGATCAGCGCAGCGCCGTCCAGCGGCGCACCATTCTCAAGGGAGCTGCGGGCGGGGCGGCCGCAGCGGCCTCCGGTGTCCTGCATTCCTCGCCCGCCTGGGCGACTGACACGCCGCCTCCGGTGCCGGCCGACCTGATTCTGCACAACGGCAAACTGCTCACCCTGGACCGCGGGCAACCGTACGCCTCGGCCATCGCCATCAAGGGCAACCGCATCATGGCCGTCGGCACGGACGCGGAGATCCTGCGCCGGCGCGGCCCCGCCACCCGGGTCGTGGACCTGCGGCGGCGGACCGTCATCCCGGGCCTCAACGACTCACACACCCACCTGCTGCGCGGCGGCCTCAACTTCATGATGGAGCTTCGGTGGGACGGCCTGACCAGCCTCGCCGAGGCGTTGCGCCGATTGAAGCGCCAGGCGCAGGTGACCCCGCCGCCGCAATGGGTCCGGGTGATCGGCGGCTGGTCGCGCGACCAGTTCCGGGAGCGGCGGCTGCCGACCCTCGCCGAGATCAACCGCGCCACCGGGGACACTCCGGCGTTCGTGCTGTTCCAGTACTCGATGGGTTTCATCAACCGGGCCGGCCTGCGGGTGCTCGGCTACGACAAGAACACCCCCGACCCGCCCGGCGGCGCCATCGACCACGACGCCCAGGGCAACCCCACCGGGCTGGTGCTCGCCAAGCCCGACCCGCGCATCCTCTACGGCATCGTCGGGCAGATCCCGCGGCTGTCGCTCGAGGACCAGATCATCAGCACCCGCCAGTTCATGCGCGAGGTCAACCGGTTCGGCGTCACCAGCGCAATGGACGCGGGTGGCGGCGGCCAGGCCTACCCGGGCGACTACGCGGTCATCGACAACCTGCACCGCAACGACCAGATCACCACCCGGCTGGCCGCGAGCGT
Source organism: Actinoplanes sp. NPDC051388 (assembly GCF_055586225.1). Classification (NCBI taxonomy): domain Bacteria; kingdom Bacillati; phylum Actinomycetota; class Actinomycetes; order Micromonosporales; family Micromonosporaceae; genus Actinoplanes; species Actinoplanes sp. NPDC051388. The sequence goes on from NZ_JBVJIP010000004.1 coordinate 310,415, forward strand.
CTTCCCACAGGTGCCGGGCGCCGAATATCCCGAGCTGGAACGGGTGACCCGGGAGCTCACGGTGGACAACGGCGACGACATGTTCCGGATCCACGGCCCGGGCGAGACCCTGGTCTGGAACGGCGTCGACTTCGACAACTTCCTCGAGCCCCGGCCGATCTTCCCACTCGCGATGGAGGCCGATCTGACCCGGGTCCTGCGGACCACCATCGAACGCGGCTGGCCGTTCCGTTACCACGCCAGCTACGACGAGTCGATCGAGCGTTTCCTCGCGGTGCTGGAGACCATCAACCAGGACCTGCCGCTCGGCGGATCACGGTGGATCCTCGACCACGCCGAGAACATCAGTGCCCGCAACATCGACCGGGTCGCCGCGCTCGGTGGCACCATCGCCATCCAGCATCAGATGGCCTTCCAAGGCAACATCTTCCAAGAACGGTACGGCGAGGAAGTCGCGCGGCGCAGCCCGCCGGTGGGCGAGATGGTCCGCGCCGGTGTCCCGGTCGGCATGGGCACCGACGCCACCCGAGTGGCCAGCTACAACCCGTGGATCGGGCTCTGGTGGCTGGTCACCGGCCGCACCCTGGCCGGCACTGAGATGCGCGCCGCGGACAACCGGGTCGACCGGCTCACCGCACTGCGGCTCTACACCCAGGGCAGTGCATACCTGGAGAACGCGGAGACGAAGAAGGGCACCCTGATCGCCGGGCAACTGGCCGACCTGGCCGTGCTCTCCGACGACTATCTGCACATCCCCGAGCGGGAGATCCTCGACATCGAGTCGGTTCTCACCCTGACCGACGGCAAGGTCGCCTACGCCGTGGCCGAGTTCCGCAAGCTGGCGCCGTCTCCGCTGCCGATCAGCCCGGACTGGTCTCCGGTCGGACGCTTCGGCGGCTACCCCACGGAGGGCACTGCCGGTCTCGGCTACCTCTGCTGAGACCGGCCGCAGGTGAGTCCATCTGCTTGGGCGGCCGCGGCACAGCTCAGCCCCGAGGCCAAGGGCTCTCGGGGCTGAGCTGCGCGACCGGGCGATGAGGACGCCGGCATCGGGTTGCCGGGACTTCAGCGTTTGGCCGGTGCGCGTGTCGTCCGCAGTTGCTGGATCAGCGCGCGGGTGCGGTCGCGCCGGAACCATGCGATCACCGCGACGGAGACCAGCAGGATCAGTGGCATGACCACGTCGGCGTCGAGCAGGAAGAGCTCGGTGAGCACCGCGCCGGACATGACACCGGCGAGCCCGAGCGCGGCAAGCCCGCAGAGGCGCGGGATGAGCAGACCGATGCCGCCGGCCACTTCCAGCGTGCCCGTAACGTAGCGCAGCCATTGCCCGGCGCCGATGTCGGTGAAGGTCTGCACGGCCTGCTCGCTGCCGAACAACTTCCCGGGCCCGAAGTTGATGATGAACAGTGCCGCAAGAGCGATCTGGAAGACCCAGAGTGCGATGTTGGCCGCCTTGGAACGCGTGCCGGTCTCGCTTGTCGTGGTCGATGCGCGGTTCACGAGCCCTCCTAACGTGTCGGGATTGGCCGATGACCTCGGTCACGGCATCAGGATCCCCTTGCCGGGCACCAGCCGCGTCCTCCTGCCATGGACAATGCGGGATACCACGGCTGCAGTAGGCACCCCGCGTCCATGCCACACCTGTTCTACCGAGCGCCGGTCAACGAATACCGTTCCACACCCGCCATTCGTCCGGGGCCGGATCGCGGACTTCGTCGATCCGGTCGGCGATCAGCGCCATGGCCCGGTCGGGGATCTCGTAGGGCGCCCAGCCGGGCACGGACCCGCTGATGAATGAGACCCACAGACTGTGTGCCGTGTCGGCCACCGTCCGGGATGGGTCGTCGCCGATGAGGGGGCGGGCATCCGGCTCGTCGATGGTGTCGAACACGAACGGGACCTCGGCGCCGTGGCAGGCGCCCAGCCCCCCGTTGGCAGCGGGTTCCGGGTGATCGAAGCGGTAGACCCAGGTGTTCCCGTGCCGAGCCTCGGCGACCCGTTGCACCGGAACGCCGAAGAACCAGTCGGTCGCGATGGCTGAGAGAACGTCTCCTGCTGCCGCCCCGCGCCGGTTGGCGCGATAGAGCGCTGCCTGCGCGGGTGTCAGGCCGTAGCCTGAAGCGGCGTTCACCAGCATCGAGTCGTCGATGCGGTGCCACGTGCCCGGCGCGATCAGGAAGAGCCGGGCCTCGTCGCGGTTGAAGCCGATGAGCATCGGGACGTGCGCACCGACACCGCGCCTGAAGGACTCCAGTGGGGCGTCATCGAGCACGTCGTGATCGATGACCGGGGCGAACGGCGTCTGGCTGGCCGCGATCGCACCCCACTTGGCCGGGTCGGGTGTGGTCTGCACCTCGGTGACCAGGTCGGAAGCGGCGCCGACCAGTCTGTCCAGCGGCACCTTCGCGATGGCGTCGCGGGTAGGCGTCACGCCGAGCGCATCGGCGAGGTGGCCCGACACCAGAAGCCCCTGCTCCGCGGTGAGTGTGTTCGCGGCGGCTCCGCTCTGGGCGATCGCGCGGCTGAACAGGCCCTTTGTGGTGGGCATCGACAGCAGCGTGACGGCGCTCATCGCGCCCGCGGACTCGCCCGCCACGGTGACCCGGGCGGGGTCGCCACCGAAGGCGGCGATGTTGTCCTGGACCCACTGCAGCGCGGCGATCTGGTCCAGCAGTCCCAGGTTCGCGGATCCGCCACGCAGGTAGAGGAAGCCTTCGGCGGCCAACCGGTAGTTGATGGTCACGCACACCACACCGTCGCGGGCGAAGGCGCTGCCGTCGTACGCGTTCACCGACCCGGAGCCGTTCGTGAACGAGCCGCCATGTATCCAGACCAGCACCGGCAGCCCGCCGGCGGTGGGATCGGGTGTCCACACGTTCAGGTTCAGGCAGTCCGCGCCAGGGTTGTCGACCTCGGGAAAATACGGGCGGTAGGGCGGCGGATACGTTCCTTTGGGGACGGTCGGACCGTATGCGGTGGCTCGCCGTGTGCCGTCCCACGCGGTGACCGGTCGCGGCGGCTGCATCCGGTTCGGTCCGAACGGTGGTGCCGCATAGGGGATGCCGAGGAAGGCCACTCCCGTGGCTGTCGGCCGTCCCTGCACCCGCCCGGCCTGTGTCGTAGCGAAGAGTTCCATACCCGCAGGTGCGCGGGGGGCGCGATTAGTTCGATCGAGTCGCGGAAATGTTGCCGGTAGTCTCGATCGATGATCGACATTCCGGCGGACGCGGAGTTGGTGCGCCGCGCGCGGGCCGGCGACGCCGCCAGCCTCGGTCTGCTGCTGCATCGCCATGAGGCAGGGATGCTGGCCACGGCCTATGCCGTTCTCGGCTACGGATCAGACGCCCAGGACGCCGTCCAGGAGGCGTTTCTCGTCGCCGTCAGCCGGCTCGCCGCGTTGCGCGATCCGGAGTCGGTCGGCTCCTGGCTGCGTGGCATCGTCCGCAACATCTGCCGGGCGTCCCGGCGCCGACCGGTCCCCCTCCCTCTAGAAGACCTGCGCCGGGAGGTGGCCGCGGCCGACGCCGACCCGGCCGAGTTGCTCGAGCGGCAAGCGCTGCGGGACTGGGCGTGGCACGCCTTGGAACGGCTCACGCCGAACCTGCGCGTCGTGGCGATGCTTCGCTACTTCACCGAGGCCAGCGCGTATGCGCAGATCGCCGAGTTGTGCGGCGTCCCGGTGGGCACGGTGCGGAGCCGGCTCAGCGAAGCGCGGACCAAGCTCGCTGAACAGCTGCGGGCGACCGCCGCCCTCGCCCACCCCGATGCCGCCATGCGGACGCTGCGGTCACGTCGGGATGCCGAGGAGGCGCTGGCCGCGATGCGGGCCGGCGCGGTTACCTCGGCGCTCGCTGAGACCTGGTCGCCGTCCGCGGTCACGGTTCTGCCCGACGGCACCTTCGAGCACGGGTACGGCCGGCTGGCACAGGCCATCACGGCCAACCACGAGGATGGCGTGCGATACCGGCTCACCAACGTCGTGGCCAGTGACGACATCACCATCTGGGAGACCGATTTCCTCAACCCCGCCGACAAGCCCTCGCATTGCCCACCGGCGGGTGTCTGGCTCCATTTCCTGGATTCCGGCCGGATACAGGGCTTCCGGCTGCTGCACACCGCCCGGCCGTAGTCGACTGCCGGCCCGGCAAGCGCAGACCGGCCGGAGAATCGGACAGAGGGCGCTTGGCGCGCCTCGCAGATCGGTTCGAAACAGAAACAGCTCCGGGCGCGCCGTGCATCGATGTCGGACAGCCCGATGATGGGGCTGTGCGCCGTGCTGACGTTCGGTGCCGCCGCATGGTTCACGGTGATGGCGATCCATCCGGTGGAACCGATCGTGCTCGGCTGGTTCCTTGCCCCGGCGAGCGCCGCGCTCGCGGCAGCCGTGTGCTGGCAGACGTCGGAGACGCCATCGGTCGGTCAGGTGGGGCGGTCGTTCTGGCGTTCCATGAGCACCGCACTCGCCGTATGCGGCGTGGCAATGGTCTCCCGAATCACCGATTCCTTGAACACCGATGGGACCATGACCGCCCGATTCAGCGGGCTGAGCGCGGCATTTCATGCCATCGCCATGCTCGTGATGATGGCCGCGCTGATCCGGCTTCCGTCCGGCATCGAATCGCGGCGCCAGGCGGTGACGCTGTGGCTGGACATGGGCACGGTGATGACCAGCAGCGCCGTCTTCCTGTGGCATTTCCGCCTCCAGCCGGTCCTCGACCGGGACGAGGTCCGGACCACGACGATCTTGACTTTCGTCATGCCGATCCTCGCGTTCATCGGCATCGTCGTGGTGAAGGTGGCTATGACCGGTTCGGCTGCCCTGGACCGGGGTGTGCTCGTGCTGCTGGGCGCTGCCCTCGTCGCCGGCATCCCCGGCTCGAGCGTGGCGAGGGCGCTGGTGCACGCGACATATCTCGACATCAGTCTTCTCGGGGTTCCGGTGTCGTGCATGCTGATCGCCCTGGGGCCCGCCGCGAGGTCAGCCGGGCTCGGCCGATCCTCGAGAACTCAACCCGGCCGCGCACCGGGACCGGGTCGGGGCCGGCGGAAACCACGGCGGTGTCGTCGCAGCGCCGACGTCACTACAGCCTCCTGCCCTACACGGCGATCGCCGCCACCGACGTCCTGCTGGTGATGAGCATCGCCCGCAACAGCGAAGATCGACTTCGCCGCACGGAGCGCCGGTTCCGGTCGCTGGCGCAGAACGCCACCGACGTGGTGTTCATCAGCGAACCCGGTGGCTCCATCTCCTATGTCAGCCCTTCGGTGTGGCGGATTCTCGGGCGCAAGCCCGCGGACCTGCACCAGGTCGCGTTCCTGCCACTGATTCACCCCGGTGACCGGGACGCCGTCGCCGAGCAACTCGCGGCGGCGGCCGCGGCGGCGGCGAGAGCACGACGTATCAGGCTCGGGTGGCCCACGCGGATGGGTCGTGGAAATGGATGGAGGTGACCAGCACTAACCTGATCGACGAGCCCAGCGTGGCCGGCCTGGTGCACAACTCCCGTGACGTCACCGAGACTCGCCAGGTGCAGGAACGGCTCAGGTACGAGGCCACTCACGATGTGCTGACGGGACTGGCGAACCGCGCCCTGTTCGCCGAACGACTGGACGCTGCCGTGTCCCGGACCGAGCCCGACAGCCGGTTTGCCGTCGCGCCCGTCGATCTGGACGACTTCAAGCTGGTCAACGACACTCTTGGCCACGCGGCAGGTGACTCTCTGCTTGTCGCAGTCGCCCAGCGGATGAGTGACGCAGTCAGACCTGGCGATACCGTCGCCCGCCTCGGGGGCGACGAGTTCGCGTTGCTTCTCGACGGCGTTGATCCGCCTCAGGTGCATCAGGTCGCGAGCCGGCTGGCCGGCACCGTGGGTGGGCCCGTACACACCGGGGGGAACCTGTTGTCGGTCCGTGCCAGCTACGGCGTCGTCGACGGTGCGGTGGGCGACGATCCGGGTGAACTGCTGCGCCGGGCGGACATCGCCATGTATGAGGCGAAGAACCGTGGCGACGGCGGCTGCCAGCGTTATCAGCCCAGCATGCAGGTGCGCGGCATCGACCGGCAGGCGGCTGCGTCCGTCGCGCGATAGCCGCTTCCAGGAGCGCAGCGCAATCATCTCCGTCAATCTTGACACGCCAGAAACCGATTAGTAGCGTCAACAATCAGATTTCTGAAACGATTCAGTACATGCCGCTTCCTGGGTCCGGACCTGTCGATCGACAGTCCTGCGTCACGTCTTGCCGCCCTGATCCGGAGGCGCCCCCGACGGGAGTCATCGTGATTCGATCATCAGGCCCAACCCCCGCTCCCTCCCGGGCAGACCGCAGAGCCGTCCTGAAGTCGTTCGGCGCGGCGGGGGTCGCCGCAGCCGCCGCTCCCCTGGTGTCCAGCACGCCTGCCCAGGCAAGTCGCGCCGAGGTGCCGCTCACGATCGACTGGCAGGGCGCCGGACTCATCTCCAGGACGACACCGACGCTGCAGGTCGTCGTAAACCCTCTGGTCCGGCGAGGATCCCCGATCGTCGAAGACGCCTACCGCGCGCTTCGCGACCTCAACGCCAAGTACGTGCGCTTCGTTCCCTGGTTCCCGTACCCGAAGCTCGGGGTCGCCGAGCTCGAACCCCCGTCCAACGGCCGGACGAGCTGGGACTTCACCCTGATCGACCCGCTCGTCGAAGACTTCGTGGAAGCCACCAGAGGCAGATCGCCGATGCTGAACTTCAGCACCATCCCGCAATGGATGTGGCAACCCACCCCGTGGACGATCAGGGACGGAGCGCTGCACGTCGCCGGCGGTGACAACGCCATCGCCGCGACCGGGAAGGGCTGGACCGACTACACCTTCGCCGTCGATGTCACGCCCCTGGCGACCGGGCCGCAGGGAACGCCCCCTTACGCGCAGGCGGGGTGGCTGTCGCGCATGCAGGACCCGGACAACGGCTACGCCTTCCTGCTCTCCAACTTCGCCTACTCCACGCCTGCGGCGACCGGATACATCGTCTTCGTCCTCCTTCAGAACGGTCGACCGGTCAGCGTTCGTCCCACCGCCCTGCCGTTCGCGGTCGAACCCGGACGCACCTATCGGGTGCGAACGACGGTGACCGGCGCCGATCTCACGGTCACCGTGGACGGCACCGAGGTCCTCACGGTCCACGACGAGACGTACCCTTCGGGAACCGTCGGATTCCGGGAGTTCGACACCGAATCAGCGACCTTCGACAACGTCGCCGTGACGACAGCCGGCGGAGAGACGGTGCTCGCCGACGACTTCTCGGGCGACCTGTCTCGATGGGCCCCTCCCGTCGCCTATCCGCAGGACCCCAACCAAGCGGACTTCGGCTACTCGGCGGGCACCAGGCTCGCCGTTCCGGTCGAGGTCGTCGCGGACTACTACAAGCGGCTGATCAGTTGGTACACGGCCGGCGGCTTCACCGACGAGTACGGCAAGTTTCACCGGTCCCGCCACCACTACCCGTTGCCCTACTGGGAAGTGCTCAACGAGATCGATTTCGAGCACGCGATCAGTCCGCAGCTCTACACCGCGCTGTACGACGCGATCGTCACCGGTATCCGCGAAGTCTCGCCCAACACCAGGTTCGTCGGGCTGTCGCTCGGCAACGCGGCGAGTCTCGATTACTACCGGTACTTTCTCAACCCGGACAACCACCGGCCAGGCGTTCCGCTCGATCTCATCAGTTATCACTTCTACGCCCAGCCCAACCCGGCGGACACAGTGGACCAGCTGGGCCCGGACGGCTTCTCGCAGGCCGAGCGTTTCGTCGCGACCGTCGCGCAGATCGAGGAGATCCGCCGCAGCATCGCGCCCACGGTGCGCACCACCGTCAACGAGGTCGGGACGATCCTGCCGCAGTCGTCCACCCAGCCCGATCCCGCGCCGATCCCGGACGCCTACTGGAACTTCTCCGCCGGCATCTACGCCTACGTGTTCGCCCGGCTCGCGCTGCTGGGCATCGACATCGTCGGCGAGAGCCAGTTGGTGGGCCATCCGGGACAGTTCCCGTCGGTCACGATGGTGGACTGGACGAGCGGTGATCCCAATGCCCGCTACCACGTGCTCGACCTGATCCTGGCGGAGATCCGGCCCGGCTGCGAACTCATCGAGATCCCGGACCAGCCGCAAGCGGGCACGCTCTACGCCCTCGCCGTTCGCGACCGGGGACGCCGCAAGGTGCTGATGATCAACAAGACGAACACCGCCGTGACCGTCGAGATCGACGGCCTGCGCCGGGCCCTCGTCCGGATCGTGGATCAGCAGAACGCCGGTGGCGCCATCCGCGAGGAGCGGGCCACCAGCGACACCTTCGTCCTGGGCGGATACGGGGTCGCGGTCGCCAGGCTGCAAGGCTGACGACGAACCGTCCACGTCCCCGCGAGCGTCTGCTCGGCGGGGACGTGGACGGTCAAGCCGGTCGTCGCTCGGGCCTATCGCGCGAGCTCGACGGCCGGGGCGCTGTCCTCCTCCTCGGTGCTGGGCGGGGTGGGGGTGTGCAGAGCACTGCCCTCCACGTCGAGGTTCGGCAGGATCCGGTCGAGCCAGGCGGGCAGCGACCACGCCGAGCGTCCAAGCAGGGCGAGCACGGCCGGCACGATCGTCATCCGGACCAGGAACGCGTCGACCAGCACCGCGGTGGCCAGCCCGAGACCGGGCATCTTGATCTGCAGGTCCGGCGAGAGCATGAACCCGGAGAAGATGCTGATCATGATGACCGCGGCGGCCGTCACGACCCTGGAACTGGCGGAGAACCCGTCGATGATCGCGTCCCGCGGTTCGGCGCCGGCGACGTGCTCCTCCCGCATGCGGGTCACCAGGAACACCTCGTAGTCCATGGCCAGGCCGAACGCGATCCCGATGATGAAGATCGGCATCATGCTCACGATCGGCCCGGTCGCGGGCACCCCGAGCAATCCGTTGAGCCAGCCCCACTGGAACACCGCGACCATGGTGCCGAACGTCGCGCCGATGGTGAGCAGGAACCCCAGGGTGGCCTTGATCGGCACCAGGATCGACCGGAAGACCACCAGCAGCAGCAGGAACGCCAGTCCGACGATCAGTGCGAGATACGGCAGCAGCGAACCGCTGATCGTCTCCGACGCGTCGATGTTCACCGCCGTGATACCGGTGACCGAGACTTCACCGCCCGGCGTGTCCGCGGTGGCCGATCGGATCGCGTTCACCAGATCCGTGGTGGCCGGGTCGTTCGGGCCGGTCGTCGGGATCACCTGGAAGATCGACACCGTGCCCGATTCCGACGCTCGGGCCGGGCTCACCCCGGCCACTCCCGGCAGGGCGGCGACCGTCGCACTGACCGCATCCGCATCCGCGCCCGCGCCGTCCACCACGATGGTGAGCTGACCGTTGTAGCCCGGCCCGAACCCCTGCGCGGTCAGGTCGTACGCCTTGCGCGGTGAGGAGTCCGCCGCGGCCGTCCCGTCGTCGGGCAGGCCCAGCCGCAGATCCATCGCCGGGATCGCCGCGACACCCAGCACCGCAACGCCCATCACCACCGCGATCACCGGGCGGCGCAGCACCAGCATCACCCAGCGACGCCCCAGCGTCATCTTCCGCTCGTCGGCCACGACAGCGGGAGCACGGCGGGCGCGCCGGCCCACGATCCGGCGGCCGGCGAAGCCGAACAGCGCCGGCAGCAGCGTCAGCGCGATCAGCACGGCCACGGCCACCACACCCGCGGAGCCCAGACCCATCACGGTCAGGAACGGAACGTTGACCACCATCAACCCGACCAGTGCGATGATCACCGTCAGGCCGGCGAAGACGACCGCGGAACCCGCCGTCCCCACCGCGCGGCCGGCGGCCTCTTCGGGTTCATGGCCCTTCGCCAGCTCCGACCGATAGCGCGAGGTGATGAACAGGGCATAGTCGATGCCCACCGCCAGGCCGAGCATCAAGGCCAGCGTGCTCACCGCGGACGGCATGTCCACCACCGCCGACACCAGGCCGATCCCCGTGAAACCGATGACCACACCCAGGATCGCGGTCAGCAACGGCAGTCCGGCAGCCACCATCGACCCGAACGTCAGCAGCAGAACCAGAGCCGCGACAACCACGCCGATGATCTCCGCGTTACCCAGTTCGGGTTGCCCGCCGTCGACCGCGTTGCCGCCGGCTTCGGCGGCCAGCCCGGCAGTGCGGGCGCCCTCCAACGCCGCCGTCAGACCATCCTGCGCCGCCGTGGTGAGCTCATCACCGTCCACGCCGTAGGAGACCTCAATGATCCCGAATCGGCCCTCCGGACTGGTCGATCGTTCATCCAACTCTGCGACGTCCACCACCTGCGGCGACCCGCCGAGCCGTGACACCAGCTCGGACACCGCCGCCGCGTTCGCCGGATCGGTGAGTTTCTGCCCCTCGGGCGCAGCGATCACCACCTGCGCCGACGAGCCCTCGCCATCCGACTGCGGGAACTCCCGCTGCAACGTGTCGATCGCGACCTGCGCCTCGGTGCCCGGCACCTCCAGGCCGTTGGTCGGCGTGCCCGACCACATGATGAAACCGCCGACCGACAAACCTACGGCCAACAACCAGCCCACCAGGACGAACCCACGCCGGCGAAACCCGAACCGGCCCACGCGATACAAGAAACCAGCCATCAGATATCAATCTCCTAGAATGCGGTGTTGCGGATCGAAGAATGGTTGAGAACAGTCGGCGAACGGGTCAGCGTCCATCCGATGTGACCGTGCCGCCGAGTCGTCGTCCGATGAACTCGAGCATGTCGTCACGGCGGATCCATGCGATGACGGCGACGAGGAGTGTCAGGACGAGCGGCACGAGCAGGTCAGCGTCGAGCAGGAAGATCTCGGTCAGGACGGCGCCACCCATGACGCCGGTGAGCCCGAGCGCGGCGAACCCGCTCAGACGCGGGATCAGCAGTCCGATGCCGCCGGCGACTTCCAGACTGCCGGTGAGATAGCGCAACCATTGCCCGACGCCGATGTCGGTGAATGTCTGCACAGCCTGCTCGCTGCCCGTCAGCTTGCCGAGACCGAAATTGGCGATGAAGAGGGCGGCGAGGGCGATCTGAAGGGTCCAGAGCGCGATGTTGCCGACTCTGACGGTCGTGCCCGTGGAGGGCACAGCCGGTGTTCGGTTCACGGATTACTCCCGTTCTGTGAGGTGGCGGCCCGTGGTGGCAACGGCGGGGGAAACGGCCTGAGCCTCGATCGCTGCCAGACAAACAATCGTCGTGCGGGCCGTACGGCGCGTCCTCCAGCTGGGGACAATGCGGGCTACCACCGCTGTAGTAGCGCTGCGGGCTGAGGCGCAAAGCCGCCTGCCGGCGTTGTAGAGACAAGCGGGATCGCGCGCCGGCAAGCTCCACTCTCGACACAGCGACGAGTGGACAACACGGTGCCCACCAAGGCGTCGTGCCCGAAAGGGCCGAGATCTTGCCCGAAGATTCGCGGCGTCAGTCGACTGTTCGACGGCCAGTCAACGAACCTCGAATGTGTGGCCGCACTCGCCGCAGATCAGCGGTGACCCCAATACACTCGGCATGCCATCGGAAACACCAAGGTGCCGTCCTCGGCCTGGAACGGCAGCACCGCGTCTTCCAGCCCCGACCGGACGCGGCTCGCTCCGGCGATGTCCAAAGCATCGAACGCCCGGGCGAAAGGAATGGGTCCGGACGCGATCTGCCACAGCACATCCACCGACGGCAGCCGCACCGACCAGTGGAAAAGTTCAGACTCCAGCGCCGACAGGCCCGCCTGACGCATCACTCGCTCACGCAGACCGGGAGCTGCCAGCTGCGTCAGGTAGGCGAAGTCAGGCAGCGCGTCTGCCGGCACCTGCACGGCCAAGGCGTCCGCGATCGTCGTCATCAAGGTGTTCAATGCCATGTCGTCGAAGGCCGCGAAGCTGAAGGGTGCGCCCGGTGCCAGCACTCGCGCGAGCTCGCGGGCTGAAGTCGGGAGATCACCCTCTTGCAGGAAGCCGAACTGGGAGACGGCGCCGGACATGCTGCCATCCGCCAGGTCCAGCCGGTCCAGCGACATGACCTCGAAGCGAACGTTGCCGATCTGGTGGGTACGCGCTATCGACCGAGCCCGATCGATCAGCGCCGGGGTCATATCGACGCCGAGCACTTCGAGGTCTCGCCGGTCCTGCGCCAGGACGAAGGTCGGCTGACCGTTACCGCAGGCGAGATCGACGATTTCCGACCCGGCGGGAAGGGATGGCAGCCGGCCGAGGAGCGCCTCCGTCACCGGGCTGGTCGGCGGCACGGCGGTAGTCATCCCGGCAGCGGCACGCTGCCAGTCAACCTCCGGGCTCTTGCGCTGCGGCATCGGTGTGGTGGAGCTCGTCATAGCGCGTTCCTCACTGGCCGGGCGGAACATGCACGGACGCGCAATGTGTTCAGCGCGCCGACAGGTCGTCCGCTGACTTAAGCGCCCGGTGTGGCGAAGGCGCCATGTCCGTACCGCACCGCCGCATAAGCGTTTGTGCTCGGGCGGATATCATCTCCTCGCGTGGACATGATCGATGAGATGGTCAGCAGCGCACGGGCCGGCAGGGTGATGGCCCGGACAACCCGCGAGTCGGGCACCTGGGGATGGCGCTTCGCGGCCTTCGAGGGCGCGGGCTTCCACGTCATCCGGCGCGGTTCGCCATGGTTGATCACCGCCGACCGTGACCCGATCGCCTTGAGTGCCGGTGACATCGTGCTCGCACCCCACGGCACCGAGCACGGGCTCTGTCACCGCCCGGTCGCGCTCACTGAACTCCCGACAGGGTTTTCGGAGGTCGCGGGGCCGCCCGATCCGCGGGCCTCCGCCGTTGAATTTCTCTGCGGCGCCTACCGCCTCGATCGAGGTCGAGTCCACCATCTGCTGCGGGCGCTGCCCGATTCAGTTCAGGTATCGCCGGACTATGACCGTCACCCGGACCTCAGGACGCTCGCCGGCCTGCTGGATGAGAACGTGTCGCGGCCGGCGCTTGGTGGTCAGGTGACCCTGGCTGCACTGGTCGACCTGCTCCTCGTGCAGGTCCTGCGACTGTGGCACGACGAGCACCGACCCACCGGCTGGCCCACGGTCGAAGACACCGCCGTCGTCGTCGCGCTTCGCGAGATCCACGAGAACCCGCACATGCCCTGGACCGTGCCGCAGCTCAGTGCTTTGACGGGCACTTCGCGAACGGCGTTCAGCCGTCGCTTCAATGCGGCAGTGGGCAAGCCGCCCATGGCTTACCTGATCAGCTGGCGGCTGGTCCGGGCCGCGCAGTTGCTGCGCGAAACGCAGGCGACGCTCGCCGAAATCGCCCACCAGGTCGGGTACACGTCGGAGTTCGCCTTTGCCGGAGCCTTCCGGCGGGAGTTCGGTATCGCACCGGGCCGCTTCCGCCACCACGATCCAGCGGCCCACGTGCCGATCGACCCGGCGAACGGCCGAGGATCGACCGAGATTCAGCTGTGAGCGAGTGAGATCGCGCCGATCACGTCGACATGTCCTGCGCGAGAGGCGCCGGCAGGAAGGCCCGTACGGCGAACCGGCCGTCCGCGTCGGGACCAGCATCCAGTGTCCCGCCCACCGCCGCAGCCCGTTCACGCATCCCGGTCAGGCCGTGCCCGGAGGTCGGGTGCGGACGAGCTGTGGAACCGGTCCGGTTGTCGACGGCGATGGCCAGCCCGCCGGCGGTGTAGCTGAGCCGGAGGTGGGCGGTGGGGTCGCCGCCGTGTTTGCGGACGTTGGTCAGTGATTCCTGGACGATGCGGTAGGCGGCGAGGTCGACGGCGGAGGGCAGTGGTCTGGCTTCGCCGTCCTGCTGGTGCGCGACCCGCAAACCGGCGGCTGCCACGGAGTCGAGCAGCCCGCCGAGCCGGCTCAGGCCGGGTGTCGGTTCGGTGGTCGCTTCCGGGTCATCCGAGCGGCGGAGCACGGTCAGCACGGTGGAGAGTTCCTCGAGCACGGTGCCGACAGCCTGCCGAATGTGTCCCAGGGCTTCCTCGGCCTGATCCGGGCGCGGCCGCAGCAGATGTGACGCCACCTCGGTCTGCACGTTGATCACGGCAATGTGGTGCGCCACGACATCGTGCAGCTCGCGGGCGATGCGCAGCCGCTCCTCCGCCACCCGCCGCCGGGCTTCCTCCTCGCGGCTCTGCTCGGCCCGCTCGGCCCGCTCTTCGACCGCCGCGAGGTAGGCCCGCCTGGTGCGCACCGCGTCACCGACCGCAATTGCCATTCCCATCCAGCCCAGGTCCTCCAGACTTTCCGAGGAGTCCCATCCTTGTCCGTTGAAGACGACGGCGGCGAAGAAGACGATCAGCGCGGCGGCCGTGCCGGTCATCCACGCGGTAGTGCGCTTGATGCGTGAGGCGACGGTGTACGCACAGATCACCGACACCGCGGTGAGGACGTATATCTCCCCGGCCTCGGCCACCGCCCACGCCGCACCGACGGCGGCGATCAGCAGGACGGGCACCGGCCAGCGGCGCCGCAGGGTGATCAGCAGGGCTGCGGCCGCGGCGACCACGACGTCCAGTGCCGTCAGGTGGCGACCTGGGATGCCGCGGGGTCCCTCCAGCACAGAGATCAGGGACAACCCGCCGATGAGCACGCCCAGCAGCGCGTCGATCACCTGAGGATGGCGGGCCACAACAGCCTCGGCGCGCGGCAGCCAGGTCGACAACAGGGGCATGCCGGTCACCGTACGGGACAGCACCTGAGCCCACGTCGTCTACACGCGTGCACACGCCGACCGCCTCGGCTACCACTGCGGCGGTAGCCGACAATGCCCACAGCCGGAGGACGCGGACGGTACCCGCTGCGGACGATCGTGACGACATGGCTGATGACCACAGATCACTGATGACCCGGGCTCACCCGATGCCCTCTCTGTTCCGGCATCCCGCGGAAGGCTGGCTTCGGCGTCGAGGTTCCCGATCGCCGTGCCCGCCCCTGCCTCGAGGAGAGCGGGTGCTGGCCAGTGAGCACGACGCCACGGGAGATCGACAGGTCGTGGCGACCCAGCACGCGATGTACTACCAGAGCTCCCCGTGGGAGATGGAACCGTGGCACCGGCTGGGCTGGGAGCAGGTTGAACGAGCCGACTTCGACGCCGACCGCGCCGAGATCACGTTCGTTCACCTGGAGCCGCAAGCGGCGCCGAAACTGACAATGCGGCTGGCTGCCGACCTCAGATTTCTCGATCTGGCCCGCGAGCGGATCACCGCGACCACCCTGCTGCACGTGCCGCTCGAACGGTCCGGACAACCGGCCGGCTGGCTCTCGGCACGGCGGCGGACCGATGGACGCGGCGATGTGCGGTGGGTCCTGTACGGCGGCGAAAGCCAGTGGACCTGCGAAGAAGTGGCGCTGGCCATCAGACGAGCCCGTGCCCAGGCCGGCCTGTAGAGGGCGCACATCGCCGCCGAGGCAACCGGATCCGCCACCGAAGGAAGGAAACGTCATGCTCACCTACGCTCAGGCGGCACCCGCCCAGAATCTGATCCAGTCCTATCTGGCCGCGGTCAACCATCCCCTGCTCGCCTCCTTCGACTCCCTGCCGGTCGGCGCACACGTGGTCGACCTCGGCTGCGGGACCGGGGAACCATCGCTGTCACTGGCCCACCGCCGCCCGGACCTGCGCATCACCGGGATCGACACCGCCGCGCCGCTGCTGGACACCGCCCGCGCCAAGGCCGCTCGCGACGGGCTCGCCGGGGTCGGCTTCCGGACGATGCCCATGGAGGACCTGGACTTCGCCGACGACAGCATCGACGGCATCGTCTCGCGCATGGGTCTGCTGACGGCAGAGCTTGCGCCCCTCGACGCCACGCTGAGCGAAGCCGCCCGTGTGCTGCGCCCCGGCGGACTGCTGAGCGTCGCAACATGGCCTGATCCGGCGTCGAACCCCTACACCGGTGTCGCCGTCCCGGTCCTGCGGCACGTGCTGGGCGAGAGCGCGGTTCCCGACTTCGAAGCCCGTTACGCCGAGTTCGCACTCGACAGCGCGTGGGAGAAACCGTTTGCGGGCGCGGGTTTCACGCGGATCGATGCGACCCGGTTCTCCTGGGAGATCGAGTGCCCCGACTTCGAGACATGGTGGCAGCTGGAGTCCGGCGCCGGCCCGTTCAAGCCCGTCTTCGACACACTCGACGAGCGCGAACGCACCATCGCCCGGCAGATGATGGGCGACATCATCAGCGACTACCAGACCGCGTTCGGCAGCTATTTCATGCCGGCGACCTGCCGCATCATCACTGCCGAACGGGATTGTGCCGCCGACTGGGGTCTCATCCGCGGATCAGACCGGCTGCCTGGTATCCGATGACCACGCACGGCGCCATGGTGTTGCCGGACGTCACGCGGGGCAGGACCGACGCGTCCGCGACGCGTAGGTTCTCGAAACCTCGGACGCGCAGCTCCGCATCGACCACAGCGTTTTCGTCGAGACCCATGCGTGCGGTTCCACACTGATGCCAGAACGTGCTGGCGGCGGCGCGAAGGTAAGCCGCGACGTCGTCGTCGGAGACGTCTCCCGGGACGGCGCGGATGCCCCGGTAGGAATCCATGGCCTTGGCGTGTGCGATCGATTCGGCGAAGCGGTATGCCTCGACGGCATCTCGGAGGTCATCGGGTTCGTCGAAGAATCCGGTGTCGATCAGCGGGGCGCTCGCCGGGTCGGAGTCTGCGAGCCGCACGGATCCGCGCGATCGCAGGCGCATGCCGAGCAGGAAAGTGAACGCTTTCTCCGGTCTGCCGTAACGTGCCTGCGCCTCGGGGCTCATGAACGCGTCGGCCCCGGAGTACATGAGGAACTTGGGCGAGTCCGCGCCGCCGTCGCTGCCCCAGAACGACACCGCTTGAGCGCGTGGCGGCGGAGGCATCTCTTCTGCGCCGGCCTCCCAGACACAGCCGAACATGAGGTGGTCGTCGAGATTGGCGCCGACTCCGGGCAGATTTTCGAGGACGTCGATGCCCAAGTCTTCGAGGTGCTCGGCGGGGCCGATGCCGGACTGCATGAGGATCTTGGGTGTCTGCACCGCCCCGAGGCTGAGAACGACCTGGCGTGCGGCCCGAAAGCTGACCGGGCGGCCGGCTGAAACCGCCTCGACGCCGACCGCGCGCTTACCGTCGAACAGGACCCGCGTGACCAGTGTCTGCGTGAGTACCGTCAGGTTGCGCTGCCGGCGCCGGGGGGTGACCAGCGCCCGGAACGGCGACAGCCGCGAACCGTTTTCGACGATCTCGTCCCGGACGGCGCAGCCGGGTCCGTTCTCCGCGAGTTCGCCGTTCGGGCTGTCGTACCGCCGAAGGCCGACGGACTCGGCTCCTTCGAGCATGGCAGCGAAGAACGGGTGCACCTGCTGCGCCGGCTGAACGTGCATGGGCCCCGCTGTGCCTCGCCGGACGGGGTCGGGTTCGCCACTCCACGTCTCCAGATCGCGGTACGCGCTGAGGGCCGAACGATAGTCCCAGCGCGGGTCCCCACTGATCGCGGCGATGTCCTCCCAGTCACGTCGATGGCCACGGGACCAGACTCCGACGTTGATGCTTGCACCGCCACCGAGTCCTTTGCCCATCGAATAGAACAGGCGCCGGTGATCGATCTGTGCGCCCGGCGCGGTGACATAGCCCCAATCGCGTTCGCTGCCGAGATTTTCGAACCACCGATCGGGAGTGGACACCCGATCGTCGGCGTCGTCGGGTCCCGCTTCCAACAGCAGCACACTGAGGTCATGGTCGGCCGCGAGCAGACCCGCGACCGTCGAGCCGGCCGAGCCCGCGCCGCAGACGATGACGTCGAATTCGCCTCCGGCCAGTTGCCGTTCCAGATCGGCCAGGGGTCCGGCGTTCGTGCGCTGTTGACTGTCGTCCACGTGGTCACTCCTCGTTGGGCCCGCCAGGCGGGCGCGGCGTTCTCTTCACCTGGTCCGGCCGGCGCCTCGGCCAGTGTGTCGAGCAGGACTGTTCAGCGAACGGATTGCTCCTCGACGGTGAGCCGGCGAAGCAGGGCGATCAGACCGGTAAGGTCCTCGTTCGGCAGAATGGCGAACACCGAGTCTTCGACGAGCTGGCGCATGACTGAGATGCGCACCTCGGCTCCCGCGGCCGTGAGTTGCACGACCTTGGAGCGACGGTCGTCGGGATCTTCGTGCCGCTCGGCCCACCCTCGCTGAACGAGCTTCTCGACCATGGCGGTGACATTGGAGCGGTCGCAATGCAGGGTGAGCGCAAGGTCCTTCATGGCCGGCGGCTCGATGGCCGGATCCAGCTCCCAGAGCAGCCCTCCCAGCGCGTGGGTGAGGTCGTGGCTGCGCAGGATGGCATCGGTTTGCGCGGTCACTCGGCGATTGGTCGCCCGGAACAGCATGGTGAGTTCTCGAAGTAGCTCGGCGCGAACCGCTCTCTTGGGCATGCGCTTCCGTTCCTCAATGATTGAGGTTGACAACTATCGAGGGCAGCAGTAGATCACGCACGATCCGCCAGGTCAATGACGACTGGATGCAACCTTCCTGGTTCGATACACGTCAACGACATGTGACCAAGAACCATCACATCACAGGTCCGCGAACCCGCTCCGGGCTTTGCACCGCCGGCGCGTTGTCGCGCCTCGCTCGTCGCCTGCAGTCAGAGGAGAACCAGGCAACGCTTGCCGGCCGAAGCCATCCCGAGCACGAGCTCAGAGCGCTGCTCGCTGCGTTCCCGCCGAGTGCGGTCCAGCCGGATCGACAATGGGCCGACGCCATCCTCGAGAACGGCCGCCGGGCGCTGCGCCGGCATCGCCTGCGCACCCTCACCGGGTCAACCGGCCTGGCAGTCCTGATGATCCTGGCAGCGGGTGCGGGCCTCCTGTGCGGCATGGCGATGTGAGCCGCCCGATGCACCCGCGCTTCGCAGCCCGGCGGCCCCACCGGCCGCCTCCGGTCACATGGTCAGCTCGCCGATGCGCTGCAGGGCGCGGGCCGCGGCTTCGGGGGTGCGGCGACCGAGCCCGCAACTGGTCGACACTCCGGCACGACCGCCGACGAGCTCGTCGATCATCTGGATGATCTGTCGCTGGGTCGCGAGATCCTGGTCCTCGTGGGCCACGCCGGCGATGAACCGGGTGTCAGCCGGAAGGCGCAGCCGGCGCAGCGGCGCATACCAGCCCGGGTGGGTCGGCGGCGGTTCCTCGGCGGCGGCGAACGGCGCGTGGACATATTCCAGCGGACGTCCGCCGGGCCACGCCTTGACGATCGCATTGGTCAATGCGACCAGCGGTCCGGTGTCGGTCATCCGCCCGAGCGCACGGTGGTTCATGTCGCCCAGGCACAGGTGCAGCCCGAACCGGGCGCCGTGGGGCGCCTGCCGCGCCAGGTTGGCCACGCCCCGGCCCATCATGCGCGCCATGAGCGGCCGCAGCGGCGGCGGCGTCCGGGCCACCATGATCAGTTCGACCGGGATCTCGATCTGGAACACGACATCGTCGCCGGCCTCGGCGTGAATCGCTCGGACCTCGGCGATCGTCGCATCGGTGAAGGGCCGGCGGTGACGCAGAGCGCCGAGCGGGCCGAGCGCGAAGAGCGCCATGTCGAGGTCGCCGGGCACACCGACCTGGAACCCGGTCTGGGCCGGGCCGCGCACCTGCTGATAGGTCGGATAACTCTCCCGGAACGCGGCCACGTGACCGAAGTCGAGGCTGTCGCCGGTCAAGGCGTGCCCGCGGCGGACCTTGAACACCAGCAGGTCGTCGTAGTCCGTCCAGCGACCGTCCTGCTTGACCTCGAGGTCGGGATGCCGGCGCAGCCCCTCGATGATGTGGACGATCCAGTGATGGCGCTCTCCGGTCTCGCCGTCGGGCAGCACCGGCAGTCGATCACCGACGGCTTCCAGAAACTGACGCATCGCGGCGCCGGCATCCGGCGCCGGAAAACTGCCGACCAGATGCGGGCGACGCTGCATCCCCGACGCGGTCACGGCGTCACCTCCATCACTCATGGGGGCAGCTTAACGGCGATCGGGACGACCGCGGCAGACGGCGGCTCGGCCGCGATTCGTGCGGCGGTGGTAGGCCCCGCAATGTGATCTACCACTGTTGCAGTAGCTGTCGTTCACCACATGCGTACGACGTGCAATGCCCTTGCGGCGGCCATCCTTTGACGCATGACCACAGTCCACGCACAGAGCGAACGCCAGCTCGATCTGGCGATGTCAACAGATCGCCGCACGCCGGCGTCCTGGGCAACCGCGGTCGGTCTCGGAGGCGTCTGCGTCGCAGCGTCGATCATCGCGCTGATGCACGTGTTCGGTCCGACCGCAGCGATCTCACCTGTCGACCTGACCATCAGCGAGTACGCGCTCGCCAGTTCCGGATGGGCCTTCGGACTCGCCGTGCTGATCCTGGCCGGCGCATCGTTGAGCGTCTTCGCCGCCATGGTGATGAGCCGCCGGATCCCGCTGCTGTCGTCGGCGAGCGTGTTCGCGATGCTCTGGTCCGCGGGACTGATCGTGCTCGTGCTGTTCCCCAAGGCGCCTTACACAGCCACTGAAGGCCTCGGCGGCGACGTGCACCGGTACGCCAGTTTCATCGCCTTCGTATCCCTGCCGATTGCCGTGCTCCTGGTCGCCCGCAGCGCGGCCGGCCGCCGGCCGTGGGCCAAGTGGCTGAGCATCGGGTCGCTGGCCTGGTTCGTGCCGATGTTCGTGGCCATGGCCTATCAGGGTTTCACCGGTGGAGCGCCCTGGTGGACCGTCGTTCCGCTGGGGCTGATCGAGCGGGGAATGGCGGGTATGGAAATCGCCGCGATCCTGGTGCTCGCTTGGCCTTCGGTGCGCCGTGCCAGGCCTGCTCGAACCGGCAGGGACACCAGCATGTGGGAGAACGAGCTGCACGACCCGGCCGACAGACCGGCAATGGGTCCGGTCGCTGCACCGGCACCGGTCGGCGGCTAGTCCGGCGACTGACGAGCCCGCAAGGGCAACCGCAGCGGACCCGGCCGACAGGCAATTTGAGATCTCAATGATTAGGGAGACTGATCCGATGGACCGGCAAAGAGGGCTGAACCGCACCACGACGATCACTGGAGCGCTGGTCGTGGCCAGCCTCAGCGGGACTCTCGCGGTCGGCCTCGTCGCCCGCGACGCGGAGTCCACCGGTACGACGACGACCCCGCCCACCGGCGATGCGACCTTGAGCACCGACGGAGCCACCACCGACACCGACGGCGAAGGCGAGTCGAGCGGCAGCACCGCAGACTCGCCCACGCTGTCGCCCGGCGACGACGGCTCCGGCCAGGCCACCTCAGGTGGGTCGTGACATGCCGCTCGCCGAGACCCTTCCGATCGGGCCGGACACCGCCCAGTGGTCCGCCTGGGGCACCGTAGCGCGCATCGTCGTCACCGATCCCGCGTTGCTGGCTGACGCCGTCACGATCGTCGGAGCAGAACTGGACGCCATCGACGCGGCGTGCAGCCGATTCCGTCCCGACTCCGAACTCTCCGCCGCCTGCCGGGCCGGTGGGCGGGCGGTCACCGTCAGCCCGCTGCTCGCCGAGCTGCTCCGTGCGGCCTTGGAAGCGGCCCGGACCAGCGACGGTGACGTCGACCCGACGGTCGGTGCGGCGCTGTGCGGGCTCGGCTACGACCGCGACTTCGCCGCCATCACCGGTCACACGGTGGCGCCGGCCGTCCGCGTCTTCCCGGCGCCGGACTGGCGGGCCGTACGGCTGGACGACCGCAAGCTCACCGTGCCCCACGGCGTCCTGCTCGACCTCGGCGCCACCGCCAAGGCCGCCGCCGCCGACCGGGCCGCGATGATGGTCGCCGCGCGGCTCGGCATCGGCGTGCTGGTCGCGCTCGGCGGCGACATCGCCACCGCCGGCCCGGCCCCCGTGAGCGGCTGGCAGGTGTTGGTGCAGGATCGGCCGGGCGACCCGCAGTGCACCGTGCGGCTGCCGGGCGGCGCGGCGATCGCGACCTCCAGCACGGTGGCCCGCGCCTGGGGCGCCCCTGGCGAGCCTCTGCACCACATCCTCGACCCGCGCAGCGGCCGGCCCGCACCCCGCGTCTGGCGCACGGTTTCCGTTGCCGCGGCCTCCTGCCTGCGAGCCAACACACTGAGCACCGCGGCAGTCGTCCGAGGACATGCCGCACCGAAACTTCTCGCCGGCGTGCCGGCCCGCCTGGTGACCGCCGCCGGCGACGTCTTACGACTGGGCACGTGGCCGGCATGACTGAAGCGCTGTGGTACATCGGGCGCGGCACCGGCGTCGTCGCGCTCGTCCTGCTCACCATCGTGGTCGCGCTGGGCATCGGCGCACGCTCCGGGCGCACAGCTTTCGGGCTGCCCCGCTTCGCCGTCAACATGCTGCACCGCAACGCGGCGCTGCTCGCCCTGGTGTTACTCGCCGGGCACGTCGGCAGTCTCTACTTCGACCCGTACGCGCAACTCCGCCTCATTGATGTGGTGTTGCCGTTCACCGGCGCGTACCGGCCGTTCTGGCTGGGCCTCGGCACCCTCGGTTTCGACCTGATACTGGCCCTGATCGCGACCAGCCTGCTGCGGCACCGGCTCGGCGCCCGCAGCTGGCGGATCGTGCACTGGCTCGCGTACCTGTGCTGGCCGACCGCGCTGATGCACGGGCTGCAGACCGGCTCGGACGGCGGGAGCTGGTGGCTGCGTACCGTGCTGGTCTTCTGTGCCGCTCTGGTCCTTGCCGCCGTTGTCTGGCGGCTCTCGCCGTCGTTCACCCAGTTCCCCGCTCGCGCCAACCGCCGGGTCCGCACCCTCGAGGAGACCCCATGACCACGCTGCTGAACGGTCCCGCCGATGGCCGGCTGGACACCCACCTCGACCGGCACGGCAGGCCACCGGTGCTGAACGCCTCAGCTCGTCGCCCAGCTGCGAGCCGCCGGGCTGACCGGACGCGGCGGCGCCGGCTTCCCCACCTGGCGCAAGGTGGACACGGTGCTGCGCGCCGGCGGCACCCCCGTAGTCGTGGCCAACGGCGCCGAGGGCGAACCGTCCAGCAGAAAGGACCGGGCGCTGCTCAGCTACCAGCCACACCTCGTCCTGGACGGCCTCCAGCTGGCCGCACGCGCGCTCGGCGCGCGCACCGCCCACCTGTACACCGGCCGGGCCTCTGCCGACGGCGTCCGGGCCGCCCTCATCGACCGGCGCGGCACGGGGCTGGATCCGGTCCCGGTGACTGTCACCGTCGCTCCGGACACCTTCATCGCCGGAGAGGAGTCGGCCGTGGTCGCCGCCGTCTCCAGGCGGCCCGCGGTGCCGGCCGACAAACGGCGCCGGATCACTGAGGCCGGCGTCGGAGGCGCGCCCACCCTGGTCCAGAACGTTGAAACGCTCGCCCAGCTCGCACTGATCGCCCGGCACGGTCCCGACTGGTTCCGGTCTGCGGGCACGGCCGACGAACCGGGGACCTTCCTGACGACGGTGAGCGGAGCGGTCGCCGCCCCCGGCGTCATCGAGGCGGGCCACGGCGTCCGGCTGGGCGAGCTGATCACCGCGGCCGGCGGGCCCACCGCACCGCTGCAGGCGGTGCTGCTGGGTGGCTATCACGGCGGCTGGGCGCCGGCCCGGCGGGACCTGGAGATCAGCCGGGCATCCCTCGCGCCTTTCGGAGCGTCGCCTGGCGCAGGCATCGTGCGCGCGCTGTCGGCAGACGAATGCGGCCTGGTGGAGACCGCACGGATCGCCGGCTACCTCGCCGGAGAGGTGGCCGGGCAATGTGGCCCCTGCATCAACGGGCTGCCGCGGCTCGCCGGGACGATGGCCGACCTGGCACGGCAACGGGCCAGACCCGGCCTGCCGGCCGAGGTGGCGAGGCTTGCCGCGATGGTCACCGGCCGTGGCGCCTGCCGGCATCCGGACGGTACGGCACGCATGATCATCAGTGCCATGCGCACCTTCAAGGAAGACGTCACTGCCCATCTTGCCGGCCACTGTCTGGCTTCGGTGAGCGAAGGGGTCAGGCGATGAGCTACCTGCACGTCGACTGGACTGCCTGCGACGGACGAGGCCTGTGTGCGGAACTGCTGCCGGAGCTGCTGGTCGAGGACGACTGGGGCTATCCCGTTGCCCGCACCGGAAAGTCTCAGCCCACGGTCCCGCGCCATCTCGAGGACGTCGCCCGCCGCGCCGTCGACCGTTGCCCCGCGCTGGCTCTGCGGCTCGTCAGCGCCCCGCCCCAAGCCCCCGAGCGCGCGCATCGGGGATAAACCGCTACTCCAGCGGTGGGTGTGGCGCGTACGGTGTGGCTGGCCGGCGATCGCGTGCGGCGGCGGCTTACGGACACAGGCGTGCGGACCCGAAGGAGCGAATGTTGCCAGGCGCTGAACTGCGAGGGGTCACTCTGGACTGTGCCGACCCGCAGACGCTGGCCGGCTTCTACGGTGCACTGACCGGGATGCGCGAGCTGTTCAGTTCGGACGAGTTCGTCGCTCTGACGGGCGGCTCGGGCTGTGATCTGGGATTCCAGCGGGTTGACGGATACCGGGCTCCGCAGTGGCCGGGTCAGGACGTGCCACAGCAGTTCCATCTGGATCTCCGCGCCGACGACCTCGATGCGACGGAAGAGCTGGCGCTGAAGCTCGGTGCCATCAAACCGGAGCATCAGCCCGGCGACGGACGCTGGTGGGTGCTCCTGGATCCGGCCGGCCACCCCTTCTGCCTGACGCCTTCCTGACCGCACCGGCGTCGACAGGCGCCTCCGCAGGATCAGATCAGGCCTTGCCGGATCGCATTCGCGACCGCGTGGGGGCGATTTCTGGCTTGCATGGTCTTGATGATCCTGGTGACGTAGTTCTTGACCGAACGCTCCGACAGGTGCACGTCCAGCGCGATTTCCGCGGTGCTGAAACCTTCGGAGAGGAGCCGGACGATGTCGAACTCGAGAGCGGACAAGACCGCGTGCGACTCCCGGCCCGAGGGCTGAGACCAATATGCCGGTCTCAATGACTCCAGGGCTGCCCCGACCACGCTTGACGGAAGCACGCCATGGCGGGCGGCCACGGCCAGCACGGTGGCGATCAGTCTGTCGCTCGTCGCGTGGCGGCGTGGGATCACACCCCGCACCCCGTAGGAGATCGCCGCGACGACGTGCCGTTCGGTCATGTCGTTCTCGATGAGCACGATCGGCGCGCTGCTGCCGCCGGAGGTCCGCCTCGACGTCTGAAGGCTGAGCGGAAGAGCCTTCTCGACGATGACGACCAGCACGTCTGCCTTGGCCAGGTCATCATCGTCCACGAGCTCGATTCTGGGATCGCCGGCCAAGAGGCTCGAGAGGCGTGCGCGGAGATGAGCCCGGATGTGGTGCGCCACTCGTTCCGCACGTGGGCGTACGGGAGTGCTCTCGCCCTGCTGGACAATCGGCAGTTGGACGATGAGCTGTTCTACGTCGCCTGCCTCCTCCACGACCACGGACTCCAGCAATCGCGCGTCGGCGAGGATTTCACGCTGCGGAGCGCCGAGCGTGCGTTGCAGTGCGTCCGCGCGGCCGACCGTTCCGAGGCGGTCGGGGTGACGGTGGCGGACGCGATCACCTTTCATGTCACGCCGGGCGTCTGCCGCATTCCTGCCGAGACGGAGGGCGCTCGACTGGGCTGCTATGTCCAGGCGGGCTCGATGCTCGATCTGTCGGGACTTCGGGCGAGCGACCTGTCGCGCGCATACCGCCACGCGGTAGCCGGCAAGGACGAACGGAACGGGGTCACGGACAGGTTTGTCCGGCTGGTGCGGGCGGAGGCGAAGGCGAATCCGCGCAGCCGGTTCGGCATGCTGCACCGGTGCGGGATCACCACGACGTTTCGCCTCAATCCGTTGCGTCCGCGGTGATGACCGGCCGCGTCCAGCTCACGATGCTCGGCCCAGCGTCGTGGACCGCGCCCGAGGCTGGAGCGGAATGTTGCCGACGGTCGGCAGTGTAGACGGGCGGCAGCGGGCGCCGGCAAAGCCGGAATGCACATCACAAAGCAATGTCGCGACGTGACATCATCGCGTAGAGTTCTGGATATCCAGTCGATCCAGGACGCCTCCCAGAAGTTGGAGCGATGACCATGATCCTCGAAATCGCCGAGTTGAGCGCAAAGCCGGGCAGTGAGAAGGCATTCACCGAAGCGCACGCCGCGGCCGTCGAGGCATTCGGGCCGTCCGAGGGAATGCTCTCGGCACGCCTCACCCAGGGGGTCGAGACCCCGACGAACTTCGTCCTTCTCGTGGAGTGGACCGACGTCGCGGCCCACGAGCGTTACCGCGGCTCCGAGCAGTTCGCCAAGTGGCGCGCGGCGATCGGCCCGCACGTCGCCGGGCCCGCCGCCGTCCAGCACACCCGAGTCGTCGCCTGACCGCGATCGGTTTCCGCGGCGGGTCCGGGCGATGCCTTGACCCGCCGCGAACCTACCGGGGCTTCATCAATAGTCGGCCCGTCCACCCGAGGCGTCGAACACCGCACCGGTCGTGAAACCGCAGGACGTTTGCCTGCTTGGAAGCTGCCTGGAAGCTGGCCAGCCGCCGACGACGACGGCGCGGGCCGGGGCTAGATCCGTGCCATGCGGCGGCGCTCGATCAGATAGCCGACGAGGACGCACCCGAGGCTGGGCAGAGTGGTGAAGAGCTGCGGCCAGGTGTTCTCACCGGGCGGGTCGACGCTGGAAACTCCCGGATAGAGCGCGACGGACAGCTGGGTGAGGCCGTAGATGCTCGCCACGACGGCGGCGGTTACCAGCGACGCACGCGTCTGGGCCGGCTTCCACAGGTAATAGAGGGCCACCAGGCCGAGCGCGACGCCCATGCCGCGATGTCACGCCGCGACATCATCCTATTGATGTCGCGGCGTGACGTCAACGCGCCGCTGAAGAGGTGCGCAGGCGGTCCGGGCAGAGCCTGGCCAGGTTTGATCAGGGGTGCCGGGTGGCCGGTGCCCGGCGCCGCCCGCGCGGCGACCCGGCCCTGGGCACGATGGCGGCCAGCAGAGACATCACTGTCTCGGTGATGGTCGTCAGGTCCGTGTTGTCGTTGCTCTCCAACCACTTCCGGTACGCCGTGCGGAAGATCTGGCTCCCCGTGCTGGCTGCGAGTTCCGCGATGTCGGGGTCGATCCCACGCTCGCAGAGCGCTCGCCGGAACCCGCCGGCCATCTGATCCTGTTTGATCAGGTCGCGTTCCAGCAGCCGGGGATCCGACGCGATCATCCGGCCCCGCCGACGCAGGGTCTCTCGTGATCCGAGTTTCGCCCAGTCGTAACCGGCCAGGGTCCGGGCCACCGCCTCGAGCGGATTCGTGAGGTCGGGGATCTGCAGGAGCTCCTGGACGAGCGCCTCGTTGAGCGCGTCCGCGTCGGCGAAGAGCACTTCTTCCTTGTCCGAGAAGTACCGGAAGAAGGTCCGGGTGGTGACCCGGGCACGTTTCGCGATCTGGACGGCGCTGGTGTCCTCGAATCCCTGCTCTTCGAACAGCTCCATGGCGGCCTGCTTCATCCGCTCTGCACTGCCGTGTTCCCACCGAGGCATTGGGCCAACTTACCGGCCGCCGAGGTCAGCCGAGGTGCTGGGACAGGAACAACGCCGCGCGGTCGATGGCCTGATCTGCCTCGTCGAGGAGGCCGGCGCTGGGTGTTTGATGCCTGGTGTCGGGATTTTTCCGGCTTAAGGACTTCAAAGCACTGTTTTTAGGGACCGAACGGGTGATCCAGAGCGCGGCTCGAGGGTCTTCACTTATGGCAGCGGCCCACCCGGGCCGCCGGGAAGCGAAGATCTGCCAGGACGCATTGGTCGCCCTAGGTCCGGCAGGGAGCAAGAGGCGAAACCGACCCCGAAGGCTTCATCGACCACCCACGGTCGAGACTTCGAGGAGTACGGCACATGAAGCTCAACATCCGCAAGCCCCTCGTCACCGCCGCCATCGCCGGTGGCATCGTAGCCGTCAGCGCCAGCGCCGCCTTCGCGTTCTGGACCGCCACCGGCACCGGCTCCGGCACCGCCACCACCGCGGAGGCCAGCACCAACCTCACCATCACGCAGACCGCCTTCAACGGCAGCGCCCTGGTGCCCGGCGGCAACGCCCAGGCCGTCAGCGGCACGATCGCGAACGCCAACACCTTCGCCGTGCCGATCGCCTCGTTCGTCGCGAGCGTCGCGGTCGACGCCACCCACACCCAGGCCGGCTGCTCGGCCGCCTGGTACAGCGTGCCGAGCCTGAGCGCACCGAGCTCGGTGCCGGCCGGTGGCAGCGTCAACTTCGCCGGCACGGTGAAGCTGAACGACACGCTGGCCACCAACCAGGACGCCTGCAAGGGCGCGACCGTCACCCTCACCTACACCGCCAGCTGACCGCCCGGTGACCGGTCCGGGGCGGTGGACTTCCTTTCGCCCCGGACCGCATCCGCGACCCACCTGAAAGGAGACGGCGGTGCGGCGGTACACCATGGCGGCAGCCGTGACGGTCCTGATCGGTGTCGGTGTCCTCGGTGGACGTGAGCTCGCCATCTCACTGTCCGCATCGGACGCTCCGGGGCACAGCTTCCGGATCAGCGGAACGGCCGCCGGCCTGATGCCGGGCAAAGCCGTGCCGCTGAAGGTCACCGTCACCAACCCCGATGCGCAGCCCATCCGTCTCACCTCGGTGAGCGCGGCGGCGCAATCGGCCGGCCGGGATTGTCCGCCGAGTCTGCTGGCCATCACGTCGTTCGCCGGCGCCCCGCAGACGATCGTGCCCGGGCGTGGCCAGGTCGAGGTCCAGCTGACGATCACGTTGTCGACGCAGGCATCGAACGCCTGCCGGCGCGTTTCCTTCCCACTGAGCTTCACCGGACGGGCAGAGCAATGGCAATGATCGGACGCATCGCCGCGGCCGTGCTGGCCGGAGCAACGCTCGCCACCGCGATCGTGACACCGGCATCCGCCTACTGGCGTGCGTCGGGCAGCGGAAACGGCACCGTGCCCACCGGCACCGGAACGACCAAGGTGATCACCCTGTCGCTCGCGGCCGCCAACGGGCGCGCCATCCGGGCGACCGGCACGGCCGGTCTGTCCCCGGCGTTCAATCCCGCGGTCACGGTGGTGCTCTGCCGGGTGAACACGTGGCCGTGCCCGAGCTCGTCGGTCGCTGCGACGCTCACCGCGACCGCCGCCACCGGTACGCCGTCCTACAGCACGACCAGCGCCAACCTCAACGCGATCACCGTGTGGGGCATGGCGAACCAGCTCGAGACCTCGGGCTGGCGCAACTACAGCACCGTGGCCGGGCCGATCACCGGCTGAACCGGCCGCTTCCCCGCACCACCCAAGACGCCCGGTCACCCCCTGACCGGCGAACCCCCCATGCGCCGCCACGGCGGCATCCGAAGAGAGCAGGCATCCCATGATCCGCATGTTCCAGAACCGCATGGCTCAGGCGCGCTCCACCGATGACGGCTTCACACTCATCGAGCTGCTCATCGTCGTGGTCATCCTCGGCGTGCTGTCCGGCATCGTCGTCTTCGCGGTCAGCGCGTTCAACAACGACGGCGTCCTCGCCGCCTGCAAGACCGACCGCAAGAGCGTCGAGACCGCTTCCGAGGCCTTCTTCGCCAAGAGCGCCACAGGGGTCCACGCGACGAACGTCGCCGCGCTGGTCACCGCCGGCTACCTCAAGTCGGAGCCGGCCAGCACCAAGTACTCGATCACGTACACCGTCGTGCCCGCCACCGCCACCGCCCCGGAGAACGCGACGGTCACCTCCAACCTGGCCGGCTGCTGATCTGAGCACCGATGGGCGAGGCGCTGATCCCGGCGCCTCGCCCATGCCCGCCGCTCCCCCGCCCGTACGGTCACCCGGAGGTCCCCATGCACCGCGCCGACGCCCTCTTCGACACTCTGTGGCGATTCCGCGGCAGCGACCTGCTGCTCACCGCCGGCCTTCCGCCGCAGATCCGGATCGACGGGCAGCTGCGCCCGGTGGCCGACCACCCGATGCTGACCGGCGCCGACACCGACGCGCTGCTCGCCGAGATGCTGAGCCCGGAGCAGGCCACCCGGTGGGCCGCGGCCAACGAGTACGACTTCTCCTTCACCTGGCGGGACACGGCGCGCATCCGCGGGAATGCCTACCGCCAGCGCGGCGCGACCGCGGTCGCCCTGCGGATGATCCCGGCCGTGGTGCCGACCATGGCGCAGCTCGGCCTGCCCTCGGCTCTGACCGCCTTCGCCCGCCGGCATCAGGGACTGGTGCTGGTGACCGGCCCGACCGGTTCAGGCAAGTCCACCACCCTCGCCTCGGTGATCAATCAGATCAACGAGGAGCGGGCCTGCCACATCGTGACCATCGAGGACCCCATCGAGTACGTGCACCCGCACCGCCGTTCCGCGGTGAGCCAGCGCGAGGTCGGCACGGACACCGACTCGTTCGGCGACGCCCTGCGGGCCGCTCTGCGCGAGGACCCGGACGTGTTGCTGGTCGGCGAGATGCGCGACCTCGAATCGATCCAGTTCGCGCTGACCCTGGCCGAGACCGGCCACCTGGTGTTCGCCACGCTGCACACCAACGACACCTCGCAGGCGCTGGGCCGGATCATCGACGTGTTCCCGGCCCACCAGCAGGCCCAGGTGCGATTCCAGCTGGCCGCGGCCCTCACCGGCATCGTCTACCAGCGGCTGGTTCCCCGCATCGGCGGCGGCATGGTCGGAGCCCACGAGGTGCTGGTCGCGGACACCGCGGTGCGCAACCTGATCAAGGAGGGCAAACACAACCAGCTGCGCAACGCCCTGCTCACCGGGCAGAAGGAAGGCATGCGCACGCTCGAACAGTCGCTGTCCTGGCTGGTCCAGCACGGCGTGGTCAGCCTGGCCGATGCGGCCGCCCGAAGCCTGTACCCGAAGGACATCGAGGCGCAGCCGCGAGTGACGGCGGGGTCCGTCGCATGAGACTGCGCAACCGCTCCGAGCGACCCGGCGCCTCGACCGCCGCGACTACGGCTCAGACACTCACCGCCCCGGCGCGACCGGCTGATCTGACCGTCGAACCGGACGGCACGCGGCTCGGCGAGCTGCTGGTTGCGGCCGGCCTGGCCGAACAGGACCAGATCGTGGCCGCCCTCACCGAAGCACAGCGCGGCGGCGGCAAGCGGGTCGGCCGGCTGCTGATCGAC
Source organism: Actinoplanes sp. NPDC051388 (assembly GCF_055586225.1). NCBI lineage: Bacteria > Bacillati > Actinomycetota > Actinomycetes > Micromonosporales > Micromonosporaceae > Actinoplanes > Actinoplanes sp. NPDC051388. The sequence continues at coordinate 341,521 of NZ_JBVJIP010000004.1, forward strand.
CGGGGGATGGTCACCGAGCGGGACGTGGCCCGGATGCTGGCCGAACGGCACGAGCTCGAAACAGTCGATCTGCGGCAGGTGGCGCCGCAACCGGAAGCAGTGGCCCTGCTCGACGAGGAGACCGCCCGCGCTCTGCTGGCCATCCCGTTGTCCATGGACGCCGCCGGCGTGACCATGGCGGTCGCGGTGCCGTCGGACTCGCTGACACAGACGCTGGCCGCGGCGGCCGCTCGCCCGGTGTCGCTGCGGGTGGCGGCGGAGGCGGAGGTGCTGCGCGCCATCGGCAACGCGTACCGCGCGCTGAGCCGCGTCGGGACGCAGGTGGAGGCGTTCGAGCAACGTGCGAAGGTCCGCCGGGACCTGATTCGCGAGGAGGCGCCGACGGCGGACGAAGACGCCCCCGTGGTGCAGGTCGTTCAACTGGTCCTCACCCAGGCGTTGCGCGACCGTGCGTCCGATGTCCACATCGAGCCGCAGAACGACCGGGTCCGGGTGCGCTTCCGCATCGACGGTGCGCTGCACGACATGCTCGACCTGCCCGGCGCCATGGGCGCGTCGCTGGTCAGCCGGATCAAGATCCTCGGCGGGATGAACATCGTCGAGCGGCGGCGCGCCCAGGACGGCCAGATCAGCACCGAGGTCGAGGGCCGGGCGGTGGACATCCGGGTGTCGACCACGGCCGTCGTGGGCGGGGAGAAGGTCGTCCTGCGGCTGCTGGACAAGAGCCGGCCGCTGTTCGAGCTCGGCAAGCTGGGCATGAACGCCGAGATGACCGCGCGATACTCGGCGCTGCTGCGCTCGCCGTACGGCATGGTGATCTGTGCCGGGCCCACCGGCAGCGGCAAGACCACCACGCTGTACGGGTCGCTCAACGAGATCAACACCCCGGAACGCAACATCATGACGATCGAGGACCCGGTCGAGTACACGTTCCCGTCGATCAATCAGATCCAGATCAACGAGGCCGCCGGCATCACCTTCGCCGGAGGGCTGAAGTCGATCCTGCGGCAGGACCCGGACGTCATCCTGGTGGGCGAGATCCGGGACGTGGAAACCGCCGGCATCGCCGTGCAATCGGCCCTGACCGGCCACTTCGTGTTGTCCTCGCTGCACGCCACGGACACCGTCTCCGCCCTGCACCGGCTGCTCGACATGGGCATCGAGCACTTCCTGGTGGCCTCGTCGGTCACCGCCGTGCTGGCCCAGCGCCTGGTCCGGCGGATCTGCAAGCACTGCACCGAGAGCTATCGGCCGGCGGCGGAGGAGCTGGCGCTGCTCGAGGTGATCGGCGGCGAGGCGCCCGAGGGCGGCTTCATCCGGGGCTCCGGCTGCAATTTCTGCGCCCGCACCGGATTCATGGACCGGGTCGGCGTCTACGAGATGATGCCGGTCAGCGAGACCATCCGCGCCCACATCCTGGCCCGCGCCGGGCACGACGAGATCCGCCGCACCGCACGCGCGGAGGGCATGCACGTGTTGCAGGAGGAGGCGGCCCGCCTGGTGTCGGAAGGTGTCACCACCCCGGCCGAGATTCTGCGCTCGATCTACGTTCCCGGGGAGACGACGCGATGAAGAACATCCTGAAGCTGGAGCTGACCGCCCCGCGCATCAAGCGAGAAGAGGTCATGCACCTGTCGCGGCAGCTCGGCGCCTTCATCACCGCCGGGCTGACCCTGGTGGACGCGGTGCACATCCTCGGCGAGGAGGCCACCAAACCCGCGATCCGCTCGATGATGGCGGAGATCGAGGTCGACCTGCGGCGCGGCGAACGACTGTCGGACTGCCTCGACCGGTACCCGCGCGCCTTCCCGGAGTTCTACCGCGGCATCCTGCGCTCGGCCGAGTTGACCGGCCAGCTCGACACCGTGCTCGGACAGCTCGCCCGCTATCTGGAACGCGACCTCGAGGCCCGCCGCCGGATCATCTCGGCGATGATCTACCCGATCATGATCGCGGTGGTGGGCCTGGTGACCATCGTCGTGCTGGCCGCCTTCGTCCTGCCGCGGTTCCGCGTCTTCTTCGACGATCTCGGCGCGACGCTGCCGTTGCCGACCCGGATCATGCTGGACGTCACGGGCTTCATCACGCAATGGTGGTGGGCGCTGGTGCTGGGCGCGGTGGCGCTGATCGCCGGTCACGTGATCGCCCGCCGGACGACGGGCGGCCGGTACTTCCAGGACAGCCTCCTGCTGCGCATCCCGGTGCTAGGCTCCACGATCCAGTTCACCATGGTCGAGCGGTTCTGCCGCATCCTCGCGTCGATGGTCGGGGCCGGGGTCGCGCTGCCGACCGCGCTGCGGGTGTCCACCGAGTCGTTGCGCAACGCGGTCTTCGTCCGCTCGCTCACCGGCGTGACCGGAGCCGTCCTGGAGGGCGAGGGCCTGGCCGGCCCGCTGGCGGCGACCTCGCTCTTCCCCGGAACCGCGGCCCGGATGATGCGGGTCGGCGAGGAGACCGGCACGCTGGAAACCCAGCTCGAGGTCACCGCCCGCTACTACGAGGGCGAGCTCGAATACAAGATCAAGAAGCTCACCTCGATGTTCGAACCGCTGATGATCATCGTGATGGGCGGCACCGTCGGCTTCGTCGCGGTCGCGCTGATCTCCGCCATGTACGGCATCTTCAACCAGGTGCAGATCTGATGCCCGCCCGGCCCGCGTCCGATCGCGGCGAGACGCTGATCGAGTTGCTCATCGCCCTCAGCGTCATGTCGGTCGCGGTGGTGGCGCTCATCGGCGGCCTCGGCACCGCCATCGTCATGTCCGACGTGCACCGCAAACAGGCGACCGCGCAGACGACGGTGCGCAACTACGCCGAGACGATCACCGCGGCGGTCGGCAGCGGCGGCTATCCCGCCACCTGCGCGCCGGTGGCCGCCGCGTTCACGCCCCCGGCCGGCTTCACCGCTTCGATCGAGTCGCAACGGTACTGGACCGGCTCGGGGTGGAGCGCGTCGTGCGGCGGCGACACCGGCCTGCGCCAGCTCACCCTCAGCGTGCGCAGCGCCGATCAGCGGGCCACCGAGCAACTGGTGGTCGTGGTCCGCAAGCCCTGCGGCCCCGCCGACGGATGGTGCTCGTGAAGACCGCACCGGCGCGCGACGCGGGCTTCACGCTCATCGAGGTGCTCCTCGTCGTGGTGATCCTCGGTCTGATCACGGTGCCACTGGCCGATGCGGTGATCGGCTACTTGCGCAACAGCGACGCCGCCAGCGCGCGAATGGCGCTGTCGCACGACGCGCAGATCAGTGCCGCGTACGTGGCGCGTGACGTCGCCGCCCTCGGAGTCCGCGACCTGACCGCGGCGCCGGGGCCGGACGGCAGCATCCCCTTCAAGCCCTCGATCCAGCTGAACGCCCCCTACGACGAAGGCGGGCAGACCTGCGGCTCGGCCACCACGCCGGAGGCGAAGGTGCGGCTGCTGGCGGACGACTGGAGTTCCACCGGCTCGCACAACCACAGCACCCGCGTGGTCGCCTACTACCTCGCGTCCCGGGATTTGCATCGGCTGCTGTGTGCCGGCGGCACCAGCACCGACGTGGTCATCGCGCACAATGTCGACCCCGGAACCCTGGACGTCACCTGCACCGGACCCTCCACTTGCGACGGCGCGGCGGTTCCGCGGACCGTGACGATCGCCTTCGCGGTCACCCTTTCCAAGGCCGGCACCTTCCCGGTCACCCTGACCGGTGAACGGAGGCAGATGTGATCCGCCCAGCCCCCCGCGACGACGACGGCGCCGCCCTCGTCCTCGTGCTCGTGCTCGTCACGGTCATCGCCGTCGGCCTGGGCGCGTTGCTGTCCTTCGCCGACACCAGTCTGCGGACCACCGTGCACCTTCGCGGCCAGGCGTCCACCGCGGCCGACGCGGACGGCGCGATGCAGGCGGCGATCACCGGCATCCGCAACAGCACTTTCAACGCGGCGACGGGCACCGAGTGCTTCGGCGGAGACGACACGCTCGATCTGCCCGGCTTCAACGGCAGCACGTCCGCCGCCGTGTCGTGCAGCGCCGACCCGGCGACCGTGCTCATCCAGTGCCCGTCACTGACCCAGTGCAATCGGCCCGGCACCGCCATCCTGACGCTCGGCACGATCCCCGGCGAGGACGGCGTGTCGATCAGCCAGCCGAACACGTCGGCGTTCCGGGTGCACGGGGCGGTGTTCTCCCACTCGACCGTCGCCGTGAACGGCGGTTCGCTGACCACGACCGGCGGCTCCGTCTACGCCCGTGGCGCCTGCTCGGGAACGATCACGAGCACGCCGGCGGCGCAGTGCTCGTACAGTGGCGCCAGCCCGCTCGGCACCGACCCGGGTTACGCGCCCGCCGTCACCAGCGTGCCGGCGCTCCAGAAGTTGCCGGCCTGCACCACCGCGAACTCGGTGGTGCGCTTCACGCCGGGTTACTACGACGACGCGGCCGGCCTGTCGGCGATCATGGACGGCAACAGCAGCTGCAAGAACAGCACCTGGTGGTTCCAGCCCGGCACCTACTACTTCGACTTCCACAACTCCGGCGGCAACAGCAACCCCCTGCTGAACTCCGGCGCGAACGTCTGGACGATCGCCGACGGCTACCTGGTGGCCGGGAACCCGGTCGACGCCGGCGGCGCCCGTGTGGCGGCGCCGTCCGTGCCGGCCGCCATCCCCGGCGCGTGCGACAACCCGATCAGCAACAACACCGCGGTCGGGGTGCAGTTCATCTTCGGCGGCGACAGCCAGATGGTGGTGAACAAGGACGGCCAGGCGGAAATCTGCGGCACCTACAGCGCGACCAGACCGCCCGTCGCCGTCTACGGCCTGACGAGCGGAAGTGACGCGGCCGCCGCGATCACCACGAAGGTCACCGGCGTGCCGGCCGCCGGCACCTTCGGCGCGACCGCGACGGCAGCCAACCTCGCCGACGCCGACGCCACCAAGTTCGCCCGCTGGACCAGCGGCAAGCAGAACGACAGCAGCGGCACGGTCACGGTCGACGGCTTCGCCCCGCCCGCGGCCGTACCCGCCGGCTCGGTGCTCAAGAGCGCCACGGTGCGGGTCGTACGCCGCCACGGCGACGTGGCGACCACCGACAGCCTCGGCGTCACCGTCACCCCGTCCGGCGGCACACCGATCAGCGCCGCGCTCACCGGTCGCAAGGGCTCCACGGCATGGCAGACCGACCAGGCCACCCTCGACACCGGTACGGGCGCCATCGCCAAGGCGGTCTACGCCGGCACCTTCACCGGGGCGAGGGTGGCGGTGACCGCCGGCCTGGTCACCAACAAGGACACCGAGGACATCGACACCATCCAGCTCGACCTCACCTACGTGCCCCCCGCGTTGCGCGCCGGAAGCGGCTGCGTGACCACCGGCCCCTACACGACGACCGGCTCGTCGACGACATGCGCGGTGATCACCAACGCCGGAAGCCCGAAGAACCGGTTCTACGTGCAGGGCACGACCTACACCCCCCGCGCGGTGGTGGACGTGACCCTCAACAACATCTCGGAGCAGGTCTTCCGTTTCGGCGTGATCGCCCGCGCCCTGCGGGTCAAGCAGACCGGCAGCTTCTCCTACCTGGGCCCGGTCATCGAGGTGCCGGACGACGCGCCGGGATACGCCTTCGCGGTCTACCTGAGCGCCTACGTCTGCCCGAACGGGGCGAGCACCTGCCCGGCGACCGGGACAGCGAACCTGCGGGCGAAGGTCAGTTTCGTGGACGGCGACCCGTCGAACCCGGTCGCGGGCAGGCGGAAGGTCGTGATCCTCAGCTGGGTGCCGGCCGGCTGAGCGGCAGCGTTTCGGTGCAGACCGTGTCGCAGGCTTGGGGCAGCGTTCAGGCAGGCGACGCCGATGGCGTCCATCACCGGCGACGGGAGCCGCGGCCTCTCCGGTTGCTCCAGCCGGAGGCGGCGAATCCCGCCTCGACAAGTGCGTCGATCAACGCCAGGCGGCGCCGGCGCGGCGAGAAGACGGCGAGCCCGACGCAACTGCCGGCGTGCACCGCGTCGACGAGCGCGCCGAGCTGCCTTTCACGCGGTCAGGTCGAGGACGACTTTCACGCGGTCAGGTCGAGGACGACCTTGATGTCGTCCGGCCGTGCCTCGAGGGCGTCGGCGAAGTTCTCCAGCGGCACCCGGCGGGTGATCAGCCCCTCCAGCCACGCCACGTCGGCCTTCGCCAGCGCGGCCGCCGCGGCGGCGTAGTGGCTCAGGTTCGCATTGACCGAGCCCACGACGACGTCGTTCTCCAGCACCATGTCGCGGTTGGTCGCGCCGACATCCACCGCGATCTTGCGGCCGACCGAGGAGACCCCGGTCAGGCAGACGATGCCGTACGACGCCGTGTTCGCCATCGCGTCGAACACCACGCTCGACACCCCGGTCGCCTCGATGATCACGTCGGGCTTGGCTCGCGCGGTCACCTCACCCATACCGGCCGAGTGGTAGTGGGCGCCCAGCGCCTGCACCACCTCCGGTTTCGGTCCCTCGGTCGCCACGTCGAGGACGTGTACCTCCAGGCCCCGCTGCGTGCCGAGCAACGCCGCCAGCAGCCCGATCGGCCCCGCACCGGTGACCAGGACACTCCTCGGCTCGAACCACGATCGCGCGCCGACCTTCTCGACCTGCTCCCACGCCTTGGCCACCACGGTCGTCGGCTCCATCAGCATGCCGACCCGCTCGAGGCCGGGATCGAGCTTGACCGCGTACCCGGTCTCGACGGTCCACAGCCGGCTGCCGAATCCGTCGATCTCCTTGATGCCGCGCTCGGTGTATCTGCCGTTGCGACACATGTCGAACTCGCCGTGGGCGCACGCCCCGCACGGTTCGGGGTCGGGGCGGCGCACGACCCCGACGACCAGATCACCGGGCGCGAAGCCGGAGTCCGGCGGGGCGGTGCGGACCCGGCCCAGCGACTCGTGACCCAGGACGAGGCGGTCACGGCCGGGCGGTGCCCAGCCGTACTCCCCGGCGACGATCTCCCGGTCGGTGCCGCAGATGCCCAGTGCCAGCCCTTCGACCAGCATCTCCCCCGGGCCGGCCACCGGGTCCGGCACGTCACGGACGTCAGCGGAGTTCCGCACCGACGGGTGGACGGTCAACGCGCGCATGGATGACTCCTCAGCGAGACGGGTGGACGAGTTCGCGTACCCGTCGATCAGGGTGCGAAAACAGCGCGGCCGGGCCGCGCGGTCAGTGCGTTTCGCGGGTTGGCGACGGCGAGCTCAGGTGAGCCGTCTGGGCGGCGACGATTCCCGCGACGCCGAGGGCGGCGAGCAGGAGCAGCGCGACCGTGCCCGGCCCGTCGAGCGCGCCGTCGGTGAGTACCGCATGCCCGACGCCCAGCAGCAGCGCCAGGGACGCGAAGAAGGCGTGCAGGATGCGGGTCGCCTGCGGGGCGACGCTGCTCCCTCGCCGGGCGACGCCCAGGCCGACGACGACCACCAGCGAGATGGTGGCCAGCACCGCCATCCGTGCCCGCGTCGGGCCATCCGGCGAGACCGCGAACAGGACATCCTCCGGGCTGAGCAGCCAGAGCGCCGCGACGTGCGCCAGGACCAGCACGAGTGCCGCCAGCCCCAGCACCCAGTGACCGCGCCAGGCCGCCGGCCGCGACCGGGCCAGGAGCGCCAACAGGGGTTGAAAGGCGATCAGCACCGTGGCCAGGGCGGCGGTGACCGCCGACGCGACGAGGCTGACCGGGCCGGCGCTCAGGTGCGTGCTGGTCACCGTCAGCCACATCAGCACGGCAACGGCGGCGCACAGCAGCAGAGCTGTTCCTCGGGCGATCACCGGATGGTCACCTCGGGCGCAGATTGAGGTCGATCGTGGCCGACGTGTCGTCCAGGTCCACCACGTTCCGGATGAAGACCGAGTCGTATGCGCCGTCGTCATATGCGACATGGATGTTCGGTTCGCCGAACTGCGCCACGGTCGGCGCGGTCTCCACCCGGTACCGTCCCTGAGCATCGGTCCGCACGCTGGTCCGGTTGTCGGACTCACTGCCGGTCCGCGTGGCCAGCCAGATCTGGATGCGTACGTCGAGCAGCGGGCGACAGTCCTCCGCGCTGCGGACGACGCCCTGGATGATGAAGCCGTCGCCGAGATCCTCGCCCTGCGGAGCATCCGGCAGGTAGTTGTTGTCCCCGCCCGGATTGGACCGGGTGACCGGACAGCCGGCGGCCGGCGACGAGGCCGTCGAAGGCGCGGGTGCTGCGGCGGTGTCGGCCCGGCCGCCGACGTTCTCCGCACCGGTGCCCGACAATTCGCTGGTCAGCAGCGCGACGACGACGCCGGCGACCACCAGGACCATGAAGCCGGCCAGCCCGATGCGCCGCAGATTCCTTCCCGTGCCGTCCATGTAACGCTCCTGATCAGCGAATCGTCACCCTTGCCGCGAACCGGCGCGGAGATCGGCCGTTTTCGGCGGACCGTGTCCAGACATGTGTCTTTCCTAGCTCGCGATCCGCGGACCTACAATGCGAAACCTCACGCGACCTTCAGCTATGCGGATGAGGGATGACGGCTATGCGCTTGACGCGTTGGTGTTCCGTCACCGGCCGGTGCACGTTGGATTCAGCACATCGATTCCCGACGAAGGAGTTGTGATGACTGTCAAATCCAAGAAGGACGAGCGACGCGCCTGGAACAAGCCGCGCATCGAGTGCCTGGAGTCCCGGGCCGAGATCTCGGCGTACGTCGGTATCGCCAAGCCGTGGCAGAACCGCTGACCCGAGAGCAGTTCGCGGACGCTTTGCGAGCTCTGGCGCCACGCTACTGGGACCGCCATCCGTTCCATCTGCGTCTGCACGCCGGGACCTGCACGCCGGATGAGGTCCGGTCGTGGGTCGCCAACCGGTGGTACTACCAGAAGATCCTCGCGCGCAAGAACGGCGCGGTGATCGCGGCATGTCCGCTGCCGGACATCCGGCGTCGGTGGCTGGAACGGGTCGTGTTCCACGACGGCACGCGCGACGACGAGGGCGGGCTGGCCGACTGGCTCGTCCTCGCCGACGCGGTCGGGCTGGCTCGCGAGGAGTTGCTGGACGAGCGGCACGTGGTCCGGGGCACGCGGTTCGCGGTGGATGCGTACCTGCACCTCTGCCAGACGCGGCCGTGGACCGAGTCCGCGGCGGCGGCGCTGACCGAGATGTTCTCGCCGGACCTGATGGCCGCCCGGGTGGTGGCCTGGCAGAAGCACTACCCATGGATCAAGCCCGAGGGGTACGCGTATTTCGAACGTCGTATCCCGGTCGTACGCGGTGACGCGGACTGGACGCTCGACGTGGTCCTGACGCACTGCCGCAGTGCGGACGAACAGCAGGCGGCGATCGCGGCACTGGCGTTCAAGTGCGACGTGCTGAACGCGATGCTCGACGCCGTCGACTACCAGGGAGGCATCGAGTGAGACCCGGCCTGGCCCGTGGGGTGCGGCTCGTGCACGATCCGGTGCGCGACTCCGACGCGCTGCTCTATCCGGAAGGCAGCATCCTGCTGGCCGGGCCGGCCCCCGATGTCGTGCGTGCCTGTGACGGCAAGCGGGACATCGAGGGGCTGGTCCAGGTGCTTTCGGCCAGCTTTTCCGGGGTACGGGTGGAGGACGTGACCGCCCTCATCGATGACCTGGTCGAACGGCGGCTGCTCGCCGACGGCGGCGCACCGGTGACGCCGATGCACTGCGCCGGCACCCCGGCCGACGCTTCGCCGATGCCGATCGGCATGGTGGCCGAGCTGACCTACCGCTGTCCGCTCAAATGCGGCTACTGCTCCAATCCCGTGCAGCTCGCGCCGCAACCGGAGCTCACCACGGCACAGTGGATCACCGTTCTGACGCAGGCACGCGATCTGGGCGTGCTCCAGCTGCATCTGTCCGGCGGCGAACCCGTCCTGCGTCCCGACCTGCCCTCACTGATCGCGATCGCGCGGGGGCTGGGCATGTACACCAACCTGATCACCAGTGGCATCGGTGTGACCGAGGCTCGTCTGGCCCGGCTGGTCGATGCCGGGCTCGACCACATCCAGCTCTCCGTGCAGCACGCCGACGCCGAGGCCGCGGACGCGATCGCCGGCCTGCGCGCACACGACCGGAAGATCGCTGTCGCCGGGCTGGTCAAGGCGACCGGGCTCCCGCTGACCATCAACGTCGTGCTGCACGCGGCGAACGTCGACCGGCTGCTGGACATCGCCGGCTTCGCCGCCTCGCTGGGCGCCGAACGGCTCGAGCTGGCGCACACCCAGTACTACGGCTGGGGCCTGCGCAACCGTGCCGCGCTGATGCCGACCTCCGACCAGGTCCGCCGCGCCGGTCTCGCCGCCGCCGAGGCGCACGACCGCTACGGCAGGGACATCGACATCGTGTACGTCGAGCCGGACTACCACACCGGCCGCCCGAAACCGTGCATGAGCGGGTGGGGCAGCCGCCAGTTCTCGGTGTCGCCGACCGGCGCCATGCTGCCCTGCCTGGCCGCCGAACAGTTGCCGGGGCCGCCTCCGCCGAACGTCAGCGAAGCTTCGCTGGCGGACATCTGGTACTCCTCGCAGCTGTTCAACAGGTTCCGTGGCACCGACTGGATGCCGTCGCCGTGCCGCGACTGCGCGCTGCGCGAGATCGACTTCGGCGGCTGCCGCTGCCAGGCGTTCCAGCTCACCGGTGACGCCTCCGCCACCGACCCGGCCTGCACGCTGTCACCGGACCACGACCTGATCGCGTCGGCCGCCGGACCCTCCGAACGACCGGCCATGATCCCGCGCAGATATACGTGAGGATCCGGATCCTCGGCAGCGCGGCGGGAGGCGGGGCTCCACAGTGGAACTGCGCCTGCCCGACCTGCCAGGAGGCGCGCCGGACGGGAACCGACCGGCTCCAGGACTGCGTTGCGGTCAGCGGTGACGGGTCGGCCTGGTATCTGATCAACGCGTCGCCGGACATCCGTACCCAGATCATCGCCGCACCGGATCTCGCACCCGGACCCGGACCGCGGCAGACACCGCTGCGCGGTGTCCTGCTGACCACCGCCGAGCTGGACCACACGCTCGGTCTGCTGAGCCTGCGTGAGGCGACCGCCCTGATTGTGTACGCGACGCGGACCGTGACCGCCGCGCTGACCGAGGCCTTCCCCCTGGCGCCGACCCTGGCGCACTACACCCGGCTGGACTGGCGTGAGCTGCCCGAGCGACTGGACCTGGCGGGCGGCCTGGCCGTCTCCCGCCTGACCGTCGGGCAGAAGCGGCCACGCTACGCGAGCGAGATGCCCGGTGCCGACTGGCAGTCCGCGCTGCGTCTCACCGACACGCGCACCGGGTCGTCGTTCGTCTACGCCACCTGCCTGCCCGCCTGGACGAGCGACTTCGACGACTTCCTCACCGGCGCCGGCGACGTGCTGCTGGACGGCACGTTCGCCACCGACGACGAACTGACCCGCGTCACCGGCCGGCCCGGCAGCGCCCGGTCGATGGGCCACCTGCCGATCGAGGAGTCCCGCCCGCACACCGCGAGCCACCCGCGGACCCGCTTCCACTACGGCCACCTCAACAACACCAACGCCTCCACCGGAACCGACATCGTCACCGACGGCCGGCAGATCTGACGCTCAGCGCTCGGCCACCCGCTCGGCGATCGCGCCGCCGAGCTCGGCCGTCGTGCCGGTGCCGTGCAGGTCGGGGGTCAACGGCGCGCCCTGCGGCCCGAGGGCGAGGATGTCCTCGATCGCGCCGAGCAGATGGGCCGCGGCCTCCGGATGGCCGAGATGTTCGAGCATCATCGACCCGCACCAGATCTGGCCGACCGGGTTGGCGACGCCGCGGCCGGCGATGTCCGGCGCCGAGCCGTGCACCGGCTCGAACAGGCTCGGGTGGTCGCGCTCGGGGTTGATGTTCGCGCTCGGGGCGATGCCCAGCGTGCCGGTGCACGCCGGACCGAGGTCGGAGAGGATGTCGCCGAAGAGGTTGCTGGCGACCACCACGTCGAACCACTCCGGGTGCAGCACGAACTGCGCGGCCAGCGCGTCGATGTGGAACTTGTCCAGCCGCACCTCGGGGAACCGTTCGCCCATCGCAGCCACCCGCTCGTCCCAATAGGGCATCGAGATCGAGATGCCGTTGCTCTTGGTGGCCGAGGTCAGGTGCCGCGCGGAGCGGCGCCGCGCCTGCTCGAACGCGAACCGCAGCACCCGGTCGACGCCGATCCGGGTCATCACCGTCTCCTGCAGCACGGTCTCGCGCTCGGTGCCCTCGAAGATGCGCCCGCCGACGCTCGAATACTCGCCCTCGGTGTTCTCGCGGACCACGACGAAGTCGATGTCACCCGGTTCGCGGCCGGCGAGCGGGCTGCGGACGCCGGGCATCAGGCGGCAGGGGCGCAGGTTCACGTACTGATCGAAGACCCGGCGGAACTGCAGCAGGCTGCCCCACAGCGAGACGTGGTCGGGCACGACCGCGGGCCAGCCCACGGCACCGAAATAGATCGCGTCATATCGCCGCAGGGTCTGCTCCCAGTCGGGCGGGAGCATCGTGCCGTGCCGCTGCCAGTAGTCCGCACTGGCGAAGTCGAAGCTGTCGAACTCGAGCCGCAGATCGAAGCGGGCGGCGGTGGCGCGCAGCGCGTCGAGGCCGGCCGGCATCACCTCGACGCCGATGCCGTCACCGGGGATCACAGCGATGCGATGCGCGCTCATGGCAGCACCCTATCGCATGCTATGGCAAAGCATGAAGCCGCTGTTGACCGATATGCAATAGCAAATTAACGTACTGCCCATGGCCTCCATCCTCATCACCACCGACTACCTGGCCCCGGGCGACGAGGTCGACGGCTATCTTTCCGGACTCGGCTTCGTGACCCGTCATGAACCGATGCGCGGACCACGCCGGGCCGATCAGCTCATCGCCGCTCTCGCCGGTGTCGAGGGTGCGCTGATCGCGAACGAGCCGATGTCGGAGCGGGTGCTGGCGGAGGCACCAAGCCTGCGGGCGATCGCACGCACGGGGGTGGGCTACGACTCGATCGACGTGTCCGCTGCCACCCGGCTCGGCATCAGCGTGAGCAACCTGCCGGGGATCAACGCCAACGCGGTCGCCGAGTACACCATCGGGCTGATGCTCGCGCAGGCCCGCCACCTCGTCCCGATGGCCACCGCGGTCGCCGCCGGCGGCTGGCCCCGCCTCGACGGGCAGGAACTGCGCGGCAAGACCCTCGGACTGATCGGCTGGGGTGCGGTCGCACGGCGGGTGGCGCCGCTCGCCGAGGCGTTCGGCATGACGGTGCTGTGCTCCTCGTCCCGACCGGCCCCGGCGGACGAGGGCACGCCGGTGCGCTTCGCCGGCCTGGACGAGCTGTTGCACGAAGCGGACTACGTCTCCGTCCACACGTCGCTGACCGATCGGACGCGGCACCTCCTCGATGCGGCGGCGCTCGGCCGGATGAAGCCGACCGCCTACCTGATCAACACCGCCCGAGGACCCATCGTCGACGAGACCGCCCTCGCCGACGCCGTCCGGGGCGGCCGGATCGCCGGGGCGGCACTGGACGTCGCCGGTGTCGAGCCGGTGCCGGCGGACAGCGTGCTGCGCGGTGTCGACGGCATCACCATCTACTCCCACATGGCCGGTCAAACCGCCGAGGCGCGGCGCGACGCCGGCCTCGAAGGCGCCCGCGAGCTGGTGGCGGCCCTCGACGGCAAACCCGCCTCGTCCGTCAACGCGCACCTGATCACCGCGCCCCGCCCTCGCCCGCCGCTGAGAGGGTGAGCCAGGGCCGTCGGGGCAGCGGTCCCTATCGGATGGTGATGGGGTTGACGATGTCGGCGGTCAGTGTCAGCAGCGTGAAGGCGCCGCCGATCAGGATGACCGTGTAGGTCATCGGCATCATCTTGAGATAGTTCACCCGGCCCGGGTCGGGCCGGCCCAGCCGCGCGGCGACCCAGGAACGGGCCCGCTCGAACCAGGCGATGGCGATGTGACCGCCGTCGAGCGGCAACAGCGGCAGCAGGTTGAAGAAGCCCATGAACACGTTCAGCCCGATGAAGATCATCAACACGGTCGACCAGAGGCCGAGCGAGGCCGCCTCCCCGCCGATCAGGCTGACCCCGACCACGCTGATCGGCGTGTTCGGGTCGCGCTCAGCACCGGTGATCGAGTGCCAGAGAGCGGGAATCTTCGACGGGATCCGCTTGGCCGACTCGTAGGTCTGCCCGACCATCCAGCCGGAATAGGTCACGGTCGCCCCGACGGCGCCGGCCGGGCCGAAGGTCACCTCGCGAGGGGCGGAGATGTGCAGGCCGACGCCCAGAGCGGCCACGGTGGCGACCGGGCCGGCCGGGTCGTCCAGCGGCGGGCGCCGCACCGCGCTCAGGTCGGCGCGCACCACGGCGGGCTGCCCGTCGCGGGTGTAAGCCACCTCCGCCGGGCCAGGCCGGGTCTGCCGGACGACCCGCAGCATGTCGGCGTAGTTCGCGATCGGCACCCCGTTGACGGCGGTGAGCACGTCACCGGTGCGCAGCCCCGCCGTCCTGGCCGGCGCGACCGGGTCGGCGGGGGTGCAGGCCCGCGCGGCGTCCGGGGTGACGCAGTCGCCGATCGTGATCGCGGCCGGCTCCGCGGCCAGGTCGGCCTCGCTCTGCGGGTAGTCGAGATTGGGCACACCGACGTACGCGGCGGCGAACCAGAGCGTCACGACGGCCAGGGCGAACTGCACCATGACTCCGGAGACCATGACGACGGTGCGTTTCCACACCGGGAACCTCCACATCGCCCGGTGCTGGTCCGCCGGGTCGACGTCGTCGTCCGGGGTCATCCCGACGATCTTGCAGAATCCGCCGAGCGGAATCGCCTTGAGCCCGTACTCGGTCCCGCCGCGACGCCACGAGACGATCGTCGGCCCGTACCCCACGAAGTATTGGGTGACCCGCATCCCGAAGCGCTTCGCGCTGAGCAGGTGCCCCGCCTCGTGCAGGCTCACCGAGACGAGAATGGCCAGCGCGAAGGCAACCGTGAACAACACCCTCACCATCACAGCGCAGAACGGTACCGGACTCGCACGACCCTGTCGGGACGGCCGAGATCCCGCAGGCCGGCCTTTTCCGACGGCTCAGCGCCGGGCGACGTTCACCGCAGGCCGGACGGACGTCAGGTGTCTTCGTCACGGCGCTTCCCGCAAGGCTGCCATCCCGGCCTGCGCGTCCTCCACCGCGATGCGCTCGGCGGTGGCGGGGTCCCGTTCGCGAAGCGCGCGCACCAGGGCGCGATGGCTGGTGTACCGCTCCAGCCCGAACGTGTTGTCCTTCGCCACCCGCTGCAGCACGATCTCGCGCTTCTCGGGGCGGGTGAACACCCGGCTCTGCTCCAGCATCCGGATCAGGACCGGGTTGTGCGCACACGCGTCCACGGTGTCGTTGAACTGTTGCATGGTGTCGAGCAGCTCGGTGAGGTGCCGCCGCGACGACTCGCCGCGCGCCAGCCGCTGCTTGACGAGGATCAGCAGGTCGTCGGCACGGTCGAGGATCGCATCCAGGGCATCCAGCTGGGCTCCGGTGGCGTGCCGGGCGGCGAAACGGGCGACCAGACCGCGCAGGCCGATCTCCACCTCGACGAGGTCGTCGATGGCGGTGTCGCGGATGGTGGCCACCAGCATCGTCCGCGGCCCGATCCGCTCGACCAGCCCGTCCAGCTCCAGCCGGCGCAGCGCCTCACGGACCGGCGTGGGACTGATCGACAACCGCTCGGCCACACCGCGCTCGGTCACCTTCTCCCCCTGCGCGAGCTCGCCGGCGGCGATGGCGGAGCGGACATGACGGTACGCCCGGTCGGCGAGCGTCTCGGTGGCAGCCATGACGAAACTTTAGCGCCTGCCATGGCCAAGCCCACTAGCAACCCCGTGAGACTTTTGCTACAGCAAATGGTCGCTTGTCCGTCCCGCGCCCGCGAAGGTCAGCTCCTTGGCCGCCGTACGGAGCATGGTGCGCAGCCAGCGGTGGGTCGGGTCGGAGTCCATGCGCGCATGCCAGATCATCCCGTACGGAAATGCCTCGAAGACCTCCGGAGGTTCGACCAGCCGCAACCGCGGATCGCCCTGGTGCAGTTCCGCCAACCGGCGCGGGATCGACGCCACCAGAGCCGTCCCGGGCAGAGCGGCGATGGCCGCGCCGAAGTGCGTCACCCGCACGGCAGCCGTGCGGGCCTGGCCGATGTTCTGCAACCACCGTTCGATCATGGGCTGTTCCTGCGAGATCAGGGTGATCACCACATGGCGGGCGGCCAGGTAGTCGGCCAGCGAGAAGCCGTCCTGGACGGGGTGGTCGCGATCCACCACGCAGACCAAGTCGTCGGTGAACAACTGCTCCCAGCGCAACGGGGTGGGTGGGCGCATCACGGACAGGGCGATGTCGGCCCGGCCTCTCTCGAGGTCCGCGTAGCTGTCCTGGTCCCGCTGCTCGACGCGGATCTCCAGGTCGGGCGCCGCCAGGAACAGCTGCGGCAGCAGGTGCGGGCCCAGGGTCGCGGTCGTGTAGTCGGTGCCGATGATGCGTACGATGCCGGTGGCCGTGGACGGATCGAAGTTCTGGCCGGTGACCAGATTCTCCAGCCGCGGCAGCAGGAGCGCGAGTTCGCTCAGCACCTCCTGCGCCCGCAGGGTGAGTTCGTAGTCGCTGCCGGAACGCACCAGGAGCTCGTCGCCGAACTGCGCGCGCAAGCGCTGCAACGTGCGGCTCATCGAG
This sequence comes from Actinoplanes sp. NPDC051388, assembly GCF_055586225.1. NCBI lineage: Bacteria > Bacillati > Actinomycetota > Actinomycetes > Micromonosporales > Micromonosporaceae > Actinoplanes > Actinoplanes sp. NPDC051388. The sequence goes on from NZ_JBVJIP010000004.1 coordinate 358,210, forward strand.
GACTGGCTGAGGTGGAACCGCTCGGCCGCCCGGGACACGTGCCGTTCATCGAGCAGCACATAGAGGGCACGCAGCTCCTGTAGCAAGCCAAGATCGCTATGCGGCATGCGCATAGTATGCATGCGCTTTTCGCGTTGGCGGTCCGGTGCCGGCGCGGGCAGATTGACGAGCATGCTTCGCCCACTCGAGTCAATGTCTCTCGGCGTGGCCGCCCTGGCGGTGTCCGCCGGACTGCTTCTCGCCTCTGTGCCGACCGTACGCCAGCAGTCGGAACCGCTGTCGCTGGCGACGGAATCGCTGTCGCTCGTGGTGGACCTCGACTGTCCGTACGCCAACCGCCTCGTCGTCTCCGCGCCTGACCGCGTCGGGCCCGCCTGAGCCTGAAGGGCCCGTGCCATGCATCGGCTCCCTACCACCAGAATCTCCGACAGGGCCTCGATGACGGTTCGCGACGCCCCCCGCGCCGGCTCGTTGGCCGCCGCCCTCGTGCTGGCGTTCGGGCTGGCCGCGTGCGGCGACGACGAGAGCACGCTCCCACCGGCGCCACGTGCGCCGAGCGCCTCGGGTTCGACGGGCTCCAGCACGCCACCGTCCGGAGCGCCGAGCGCCTCCGGCCCGTCCACGTCCGCCACCGCGGGGATCGTCGACACCGCGAACGCTTTCCTCGCCGCCCTCAGCGAGCAGGAGCGTGACAGCGTGCTGTTCGACCGCGACGACCGGGAGCAGAAGCAGCGCTGGTCCAACCTGCCGCAAGGCGTGTTCGACCGGGCGGGCCTGATGATCGGCGACCTCGAGCAGGGCAAGGTCGATGCCTTCCTCGCGATGATGCGGGCCACCATGAGCCCCGAGGGCTACAACCGGGTGATCGACGAGTGGGCGGCCGACGATGCGCTGTCCTCCCGCCGCGGCGGGAGCATCGGCCGGCAGTACTACTGGCTCGCGATCGTCGGAGAACCGTCGCCGACCGAACCGTGGCAGTGGCAGTTCGGCGGCCACCACCTCTCGGTCAACGCCACCATCGAGGGCGGCGCCCTGTCGATGACGCCCAGCTTCCTCGGCGCCGAGCCGGCCACCTACGACGCGGACGGGAACTCCGTCCGCCCGCTCGGTGACATCACCGACCAGGCGTTCGCGCTGGTCAACTCGCTGAACGGCGGCCTGCGGCAGCGGGCCGTGCTGGGCACCGAGCCGATCGACCTGGTGCTGGGCGCGGGACAGGACTGCCGGACCATCCCTCCCGAAGGGCTGCCCGGCTCGGCGATGACGGCCGCCCAGCAAACCGCGTTCCTCGCGCTGCTCGGCAAGTACGGCGGACTGGGCAATGCCCAGCACGCCGCCGCCCGGCAGGCGCAGCTGGAAGCCGACCTCGCCGGCACCCACTTCGCCTGGTACGGACCGACCACGCCGGGCAGCGCCGCGTACTTCCGGATCACCGGGCCGCACGTGGTCATCGAGTACTCCCCGCAGGCCATGGGCGGCGATCCGGAGAACCACATCCACGGCATCTACCGCGATCCCACCAACGACTACGGCGGCACGGTCTGCTGATGAGCCGTCGCGCCCTGATCATCCGCCGGGCCACCGGTGCGGCCTTGCTCCTGCCGATCGGCCTGGTGATCGGTGTGCTGCTGCCGGCCGGTTCCGCCGCGGCGCACCCACTCGACGCCTACCTCCAGGCGGCCTATCTGACCCCGGCGCCGGCCACGATCGGCGTCGACCTCGACATCTCGCCCGGCGTGCTCGTCGCGCCCGATGCCCTTGCCGACCTGGATTCCGACGACAACCGGCAGATCAGCGAGACCGAGGCCCACGCGTACGGCGAGCGCGTCCTCGGACGCCTCCAGCTCCGCGCGGACGACCTGCCGCTGCGCATCGTCCTGACCGATGTGGACATGCCGTCCTACCTGACCATCCAGGCCGGCTACGGCGTCGTCCGGCTGCACGCCCGGGCCGACGGCGCACCGTCCAGCGGCGGCGAGCACGAACTCTTCTTCCGCAACGACAACGCCCCCAAGGGTGCGACCTACCAGGTGAACGCCGTCAGTGGCGCCCGCACGCCCGTCGTGCTCGGCGCCCAGCAGCGTGACGCGGTGCAGCAGCAGAGCCGCGTCACCTATCGCATCGGCCCCGGCGCGCCGGCCGCGCCCTCCGACGCGGCCGGTGCCGCGCCCCCGGCTGATGCCGGCCGGCTCGCCGGCCTGCTCGAGTCCCCGACGCTGTCGCTGACCGTGGTGCTCCTCGCGATCGGCTTCGCCGCCCTGCTCGGAGCCCTGCACGCGCTCACGCCCGGCCACGCGAAAACGCTGATGGCCGCCTACCTCGTCGGGAGCGGTGGCACGACCCGCAACGCCGTCGCCCTCGGCGCGGTCATCACCTTCACCCACACCGCCTCGGTCATCGTCATCGGCCTGGTCGCCCTGTTCGCAAGCCGGTTCCTCGTGCCCGGAGTCCTGGTGCCTGCCCTGGAAACAGTCTCCGGCGTCCTGGTCCTCGTGATCGGGTTGCAGTTGATCAGGCGACGCCGGCCCGCCGCCCGAGCCCGGCCGCCGGCGCCCGAGCACCATCCAGACCAAGCGCTGGTGCACGCCGGCGTGGCTCACGGGCACAGCCACGACGACCATCACCATGAGGCCGGCGGCGTCCCGCACAGCCATGGCGGGCGGTCGCACACGCACACACTCCCGGCCGGCGGCATCACCCCGCGCAATCTGATCGCCATGGGAGTTTCCGGCGGACTCGTGCCGTGTCCCGAGGCCCTCGGCGTGATGGTCCTCGCGGTCGGCGTCAATCGCACCGTTCTCGGCCTCAGCCTGATCCTTTCCTTCAGCGTCGGCCTCGCCGCGGTCCTCATCGGACTCGGCATCATTCTCGTCCGATCTCGCCACCTTCTCAGCCGTTTCGAACGCCTCGGCACCCGGTGGCGAACCAATATTCCACTCGCCAGCGCCGCGGTGGTCACCGCGCTCGGCGCCGGGCTGCTCCTGAGTGGCCTGAACAGCGGTTTCCCGCTGCTTTCCTAAGCCTTTCACGCATTGGTCCGGGCTCTCCGGGCACACGACGCCGCCACGGCCGAGCGCCTCGCACTGGAGGATGCGCGAGGCGGCCTCGAAGCGTTGCGGAATTCATCTCCGCTGCCCTCGACCGAGGAGAACCTGTGATCACGTACGCCTCACCGCCGCGAATCACCGCCGCTGCTCTGACCGTCCTGTTCCTCGCCGGCTGCACCGCCGGCGGCGCTGACGATCCCCCTCCCACGGCCTCGCCGCCGGCCGCGTCCTTCTCGCCGGCCACGCCGCCGCCCGCTGCTTCCTCGGGCTCGCCGGCGCGCACGCCCGACCTGACCGCGCCCGAGGAGATCGCCACCGGCATCGAGGTGCCGTGGGGCCTGACCTTCCTGCCCGGCGGCGACGCCCTGGTCACCGAACGAGGCACCGGACGCATCCTGCGCATCGGGCCGGGCGGCCGCGAACCCCGCCTGGTCCGCGAGATCCCCGGCGTGGTCGTGCTGACCGAGGGCGGCCTGCTCGGCCTCGACCTCTCCCCCGGCTTCGCCCAGGACAACCGGGTGTACGCCTACTACACCACCGCCGATGACGCCCGGATCGCCCGGTTCCGGCTCGACGGCGACGAAGCTCCGGAAGTGCTGCTCACGCTCCCGCGCGGGCGGGGGCACAGCGGCGGGCGCATCGCGTTCGGCCCGGACGGCATGCTCTACGCCACGGTGGGCGACGGCACCTTCACCGATCGCGGACAGGACATGTCCAGCCTCAACGGCAAGATCTTGCGCCTCACCCCGGACGGCGCCCGGGCGCCGGGCAACCCGTTCCCGGGCTCCCCCGTCTACAGCCTCGGCCACCGCAACCCGCAGGGCATCGCCTGGGACGCCGACGGCCGGATGTACGCCGCCGAGTTCGGCCAGGACGCCCTCGACGAGATCAACCTGATCGAAGCCGGCCACAACTACGGGTGGCCGATCGTCGAGGGCACCGGCGACACCGCGAACGGCCGCTTCACCAACCCCTTGCGCACGTGGACCACTGCCGAGGCATCACCGTCCGGCATCACCATCGCCGGCGACACCCTCTACATGGCCGCCCTCCGGGGCGAGCGACTGTGGACGATCCCGCTCCTCGGGGACGGGCGTCTCGGCGAGCCGACGGCCCAGCTGTCCGGACGCTACGGCCGGCTCCGCACGGTGGAGGTCGCCCCCGACGGCGCGCTCTGGCTCACCACGTCCAACCGTCAGCGCAGCGGCAACGCGCGCGACGGCGACGACCGCGTCCTGCGCTTCCCCGCCCGTTGACGACAAGAGCGGGGACGGAAATGTTCATCGGGCTATCGCGCGCGGCCGTTGAGCAACGCCTCGGGCAGGTAGTCGGAACGAACGGTGATCGTGCCGCCGAGGTCGTGCACCGCGGTCGCCGCGGCCAGCGGGCCCAGCGCGATGAAGCCGCGCGGGTCCCGGCGCTGCGACCGGCCGGGCGTGATCTGCACCGACTCGTAGAACGTGCGGTGCCGCTGCAGTGCCAGGGCCAGCTTCTCGCTGAACTCCTCGGCGAACGGCGTCCCGAGGCCGGCGAAACAATCGATCTCACCGACCGCGATGTGGAGTGTGTAGTCCACAGCTCCGGTCCGCAGGCTCGCCGGATCGGTCTGCGCCATCGCCCGCACGAGCAGTTCACCGGCGCCGGCCCGCTGGGTGAGCATCGTCTGCAGGAAACGAACGAACGTCTCCAGGAACTCGTCGACTGTGCCTCCCGGCGTGCGCAACTCGACTGGATCGACCCGGCACAGCAGCTCGATCGCGGGCCGGTCGCGGCAGATCATCGCGGCGAAGAGCGCCCATTTCAGGTCCTGCGCATTGAAGATCCGGTTTCGGCCGAGCCGCTCGATCGGGACCGCCGGACCGAGCCCGAGATCCACCTCGACCGGCGCGTCACCGGGCTTGATCAACTCGATCGACGCGCAGGCGGCGCGCACCGATCGCGTCAGCCAGAGGTGCAGCTGCGGAGCGGTGGGATCGATCACCGCCTGCAGCCCGGCAGCCTTCAACGAGTCAGGGAACAGCACGCCGATGTTGCCCGGACGCTGCGGGAGGCGTTGCCAGCCGCGACGGAACAGGCGCTCCTCGACCGCGATCTGGTCGATCAGGTCGGCCTGCTCCCAGTCGATGTCGTGCCGCGCGATGAACAACGATCCTCCGGCTTCGGCTCAGGCGGCGCGGACGCTCCGGTCGGCGCCGCGAGCAGGCCAAGTGAGCGCCGCGAAGGAGCGCGAGTCCGAAGAGGACGTCGATCGGAATCGCCGACCCGCCGGCATCATAGTGGCGTTCGAGCGCGCTCGCCAAGCAAAGTCCCGACCACGACGAACGAACCAGCGAAAGCCGCGGCTACGACCGCCAGGTAGAGAACGACGGCGAGAGCAGGAGCACGACCGCCCCGATCTTGGCGGCGTTCACGGTGGCAGTTCACCGGAGCCGCGCTTGATCAGTGTGGTCGGCATGGTGATGGTCCGGGCGGGGGTGTCCGGGCGGGCAATGCGTTCGAGGGCCAGCGCGGCCGCCGCGCGTCCCACCTCCTGCGGGTCTCGGGTTATCGCCGAGATGCCGAGTCCGGCGGAAACCTCGGTTTCGTCGAGAATGATCAACGCGTTCCCGCGCCGGTGGGCGATGCGGTCCAGCAGCAGTCCGGTGCCGATGCCGAGGTTGAGGGCGAGGACAGCGGTGGGCGGTTCCGGTCCGTCGAGCAGTCGGCCGGCGACCGTGCGCGCCTGCTCACTCGTGGTGAAGCCGGTCACGACGAGTTCGGGGATCTCCTCGATGCCGTGGCGGGTGAGCGCGGTGCGGTAGCCGCTGAGGCGCTGGACGGCGCGGAAGGAATCGGCGCGCCCGGCCAGGGCCGCGATCCGCCGGTGCCCGAGCGCGAGGAGTTGGCTCGTGGCGTCCTGGACGCCGCTGTCGTCGCTGGTCATCACCACGTCGGCGGCGAGGCCGTTCGCCGGTCGCCCGGCGAGCACGATCGGGGTGCCGAAGGTCCGGTCGGCGTGCAGGAAGTCGCGGTCGTTGCCGTCGGGCATCGTGATCAGCGCACTCACTCGCCGATCGACCATGGTCCGGGCCAGGTCTGGTTCCCTGGCGATGTCGTCGTCAGTGGAACCGATCAGCAACTGCAGCCCGGCCCGGCGCAGCTCCCGTTCCGCTCCGGCGGCGACGCCGGCCTGGAACATGTTGGTGAAGCCCGCGGTGATCAGCCCGACGGCTGCGGTCCGGTGCCCGCGGCGCAGGTCGCGCGCCGTGTGGTCCGGCGTGTAGCCGAGCCGTCGCGCGGCCTCCACGACCCGCTCCCGGGTAGCGGGCACCACCAGCGGAGACTCCTGAAGGGCGCGGGTGACCGTCGCGGTGCTCACCCCCGCCGCCTGCGCCACATCGCTGACCGTCACCCTGGCCCGACCGTGCCCGCTCAAGCTCACTCCTGAAGTGTTCCGTCGTCCTCTCTAGGCTCTCACAGCCCAATGTAATCGTTGACATCTCCTGCGGCATGTCTGACACTCGCTGGAAATGTTATCGATTACATAGAGGTGGGAGACGTCATGCGGAGATCGTGGAGAGCGTCGCTGGGTGCCTTGGTCGCCGGCGTCGTGGTGCTGGCCGGCGCCGCTTGCGGGGGCGGTTCCGAAGCCGATCCGAAGGTCCTGACGTACTGGGCTTCCCAGCAGTCCCCGAGCGTCCAGCGGGACAAGGAGATCCTGACGCCGGAGCTGAGCAGATTCACCGCCCAGACGGGCATCCAGGTGAAGCTCGAGGTCATCCCCTTCACCGACCTGCTCAACAAGATCTTGACCGCGACCACCAGCGGCCAGGGCCCCGACGTGCTCAACATCGGCAACACCTGGTCGACGTCGCTGCAGTCCACCGGCGCGCTGATGCCCTGGGACAGCGCGAAGCTGGACGCCATCGGCGGAGCCGGTCGGTTTGAGCCGGCCGCGCTGCAGACCACCGGAGCGGAGGGTCAGACCCCCGCGGCGGTGCCGCTGTACAACAAGGTCTACCAGCTGTACTACAACAAGAAGCTCTTCTCCGCGGCGGGCATCAGCCAACCCCCGAGGACCTGGGACGAGTTCGTCACCGACGCCAAGAAGCTCACGCGGGACACCAACGGCGACGGCACCCCCGATCAGTGGGGTCTGGCCCTGCGGGGACAGGCGGCCACCGTCGCGCTGCACTACGCCTACATCCTCGGCTCCGCCCAGGGCGCCGAGTACTTCTCGGCCGGCAAGCCGACATTCGACTCGCCCGCCGCCGTGGCCGGCATCCAGCAATACCTCTCCTGGATGGGCACCGACAAGATCGTGAACCCGTCGGACGCGGAGAACGCCGACTGGGCCGACGTCTACGAGTCGTTCGCCAATGACAAGACCGCGATGATGCTCGTCCAGACGCTGGGCAGAACCCTGGAGGACTACAAGCTCACCGCCGACGACTACGGAGTGGCCGCGATGCCGGCCAGCACCGTCGCGGGCGGCAGAGACGTCGGCTCCTTCGTGGGCGGCACGAACATCGCCGTCTTCGCCTCGACAGGCAACCAGAAGGGCGCGATCGAGCTGGTCAAGTTCCTGACCAGCGCGCCGGAACAGGTCGCGCTCAATACCGCGTTCGGGACCGTCCCGCCGGTCAAGGACGCCACCGGTCCCGCGTTCGAAACGCCCGAGGTGAAGATCGCCCGGGACACCATCGCCGGCCGAGCCGTACCGATGCCGAGAGTGCCGCAGGAGACGCAGTTCGAAACGCTGATCGGCAAGGACGTCGTGGCCTGGCTCGCGGACACGGCAACGGGCAAGCAGCCCGGAGCAGCGCAGATCAGCGCCGCGTTGCGGGCCGCCGCGGGCAAGGTGAGCGCGGGCGGATGAGGGCATCGACCGATCAGACCCGGAGGGACGCGACCGTGCCCGTGCGGTCCGGCGCGCCCCACCGGCCGGCGGGGCGGAAACCTCGAAACAGCCGATGGCGTACGCCCTATCTGTTCCTGCTTCCGGCTCTCGCCCTGGAGCTGTTCATCCACTTCGGACCGATCATCGCTGGAGTCGTGATGAGCACGCTCAAACTCACTCAGTACCAACTCGGTCGGTGGTGGGACGCGCCGTGGGCCGGCCTGGCCAACTACCGGGTGGTCCTCGACGTGCACCAGCCGACCGGGGCGTCGCTTCTGCGCTCCTTCCTCATCACCGCCGCCTTCACGCTGATCGTCGTCACGCTCTCCTGGAGCCTCGGGGTGGCCGGCGCGATCTCCCTGCAACGGGTGCGGATCGGGCGCGGCACGCTGCGCACGCTCTTCCTCGTCCCGTACGCCCTGCCGGTCTTCGCGGCCGTCATCACCTGGCGTTTCCTGCTGCAACGCGACAACGGGATGCTCAACCACGTACTGGTGGATCAGTTGGGGCTGTTGGACGGCAACGCGTTCTACCTCATCGGGCCGAACTCGTTCTGGTCGCTGTGCGTGGTGACGATCTGGCGCGAGTGGCCGTTCGCGTTCCTCATGATCATGGCTGCGCTGCAGTCGGTTCCGGAGGACGTCTACGAGGCGTCCGGTATGGACGGTGCCGGCCCTTGGCGGCAGCTGCGCAGCATCACGCTGCCGATGATCGCGCCGGTGAACCAGGTGCTGATCCTGGTGCTGGCCCTGCGCACGTTCCGCGATTTCGAGACGCCGTACGTGCTGTTCGGCGGGAGCGCGCCGGAACAGGCTCGTCTGATCAGCGTCGAGATCTATCAGAACTCGTTCCAGACCTTCAATTTCGGGCTGGGGTCCGCGATGAGCGTCCTGCTCCTGGTGTTCCTCATGCTGATGACCGCCGGCTATCTTGCCATCACCCGGAGGCGCTCATGATGCGGGAAACAGCGGGTTACCGGATCTTTCGCCACACCACGCTGGTGGCGCTGACGGTCTTCGTCGGCGCGCCGCTGGTGGTCATGGTGAGCACCGCCATCAAGCCACTGAGCCAGGTGCAGAGCGCCTTTCGCTGGATCCCCACCGAGCCCACGCTGCGCCCGTTCGTCGAGATGTGGTCGACCGTCCCGCTCGCCCGATACTTCGCCAACTCCGTCGTGGTGGCCGGCGCCGCCACCGTGCTGTCCGTCTCGGTCGCGATCATGGCGGCGTACGCCGTCAGCCGCTGGCGGTTCCGCGGCCGGGAGCCGTTCCGGCTCGCGGTCCTGTCCACCCAGATGTTTCCCGGCGTGTTGTTCCTGCTGCCGCTGTTCCTGCTCTTCGTGATGGTGGACCGGGCGACCGGCATCGCGCTGGTCGGCAGCCGCACCGGCCTGGTGATCACCTACCTGACCTTCGCCCTGCCCTACGCGATCTGGATGCTCGTGAGCTACTTCGAGACCATCCCGCGTGAACTGGACGACGCCGCGAAGGTGGACGGGTGCGGCCCGGTCCGCCTCCTGGTCAGCGTCCTGCTCCCGGCGGCCCGGCCGGTGATCGTGGCGGTCTCGATCTTCTCGTTCATGCTCGCCTGGGGCGAGGTGCTCTTCGCATCCGTACTCACCAGCGAGCAGACCCGCACCGTCTCGATCGGTCTACAGTCCTACGCCAGCGAGGCGAACGTGTACTGGAACCAGGTCATGGCCGCCTCCCTGGTCGTCTCCGCACCCATCGTGATCGCCTTCCTGCTGCTGCAACGACACATCACCTCGGGCCTGACCGCGGGAGCGGTCAAATGACGGCTCGGCTCACCGACGGCAGACTGTCGGTGCCCCCGGCACCGCTGCTCGTCCAGCACGTCAACGCCGTCGAACTCGCCGACGAACTGCGCGAGGCCGAGACCTTCGTCCTGATCGACCTGGCCCATGCCCTCATGCTCACCCGGCAACACATCTTCGACCGGGAGCAGGGCCGCGCGATCGTCGCCGCGTTGCTCGCGCTCCTGGCGGGAGACGCCGCGCAGCTGCTCGGCAATGATCCGGAGATCGGCACCATCACCCTGCACATCGAGCGCTACCTGGAGCAACAGTGCGGCCCCGGCGGACTCGACATCCAACGAGCCCGAAGCCGGATCGACCAGAATGCCACCGGCCTGCGGATGGCCGACCGAGCCGGAACACTGGTGGTGCTCGCCGAACTGGTGCGGCTCGCGGAGACGCTGCTCGAAGCGGCCGACGAGCACGACAGCGTGCTCATCCCGGGCTACACCCACCTCCAGCACGCCCAGCCCACCACCCTCGGGCACTACTTCAACGCCCACTACTGGTCCACGTCACGCAACCTGCGACGGCTGATCCAGGGATATGAGCGGCTCAACGAGTGCTCCTTGGGCGGCGCCGCGCACAGCGGCACCCGGTGGCCGATCGACCGCGATCTCACAGCGGCGTACCTGGGGTTCGACCGCCCGGTGCGAAACGCCAGAGATGCCGGCATGTCGGCCATCGACGTGGGCGCCGAACTTGCCGGAGCGCTCGGACTGACCCTCTCCGGGGCCAGCCGGTGCGCGTCGGACCTGTATTACTGGTCCTCCTCGGAGGTCGCGATGGTCCGGCTGCACCCGTCCCTTTGCGGCACATCGAGCATGATGCCGCAGAAACGCAACCCCATCGCCCTGGAACGAATCCGCGCGCTGGCCGGCGACGCCGCCGGCTGGGGTGCCAGCCAACTGGGGCTGCTGCACTTCGGCACCTCCACCGACGCGGACCAGGGATACGTGCACAACCGGTTGCCCGGCTACTGCCGGGAAACCGCCGGCGCCATCGCGTTGCTGCGCGAAGCGGTCGCCACGATGGAGATCGACGTCGATCGGCTCGCCGCCTCGGCCGGGCGGCACTGGTCGACCTCCAGCGCGCTCGCCGACGACCTGGTCCAAACCCGGAACCTGAGCTATCGGCAGGCGCACGACGCCGTGGCCCGGTTCATCACCGCACAGGAGAACGACGGCGACATCCGGCCGGAGCACGTCGACGGAGGGCTGCACCCGTACTCGGCCAGGCAGTTGACGAACCTGCTGGACGCACGCGGCTTCGTGGAGAGCCGAACGAGCGCCGGCGGCACCTCCTCCAAAGAGCGCAGCGAGCTGGCTGCCATGGCTGCCACGGACCTGCAGCATCAGCGACGCACCGTGCGCTCCCTGACGGACTCTGTGGCGCATGCCCGCGCCCGGCTGCTCAGCGACGCCGCCGCACTCGTCGCGGAAGCGAGATGACCTCACCAAAGGTCAGGAGCTGTCGGCTAGCCGCCCCTGACGAGGCGGCCGCGGACGGTCCAGACACCGTTGCTGCCGAGGCCGGCGACGGAGCTCACGGCGAGCACGGTGTCGGCGTCCAGCACCGCCACCGAGTTCCACAGCGCGTGCCCGGCGGGCGGCATATCCGGAAACGGCGTCGACCGGTTCGCGAAGTTTCTCGCATTGCCGTCGCCGACGTACACCTGCATGTTCGCGACGTCGAGGTTGTTCTGCGCCCGGCCCTCGGTGGACTGCACCGACAGCACCGTCTCTCCGGTCGGCATCTGCTGCACATACGGCGCTCCGGCGTAGACGGCGGCGGGAAGCTGCTGGTCGGACCGGAGAGCGGACCAGCGGCCGGCGGTCCCCCGGTTCCAGTTGTCCGCCGTGGACGACCAGACCACGGCCGGCTTGAACGCGCCGTTGAGACCGTCATCCTCGATCACGAGGGCCAGTCCGGCGTTGTTCGCCAGCCGCACCGGCACGGGCATGCCGTCACGGTGGCCGGCCCGGAACGAGACCCGTCTCGGGTTCACCCAACTCGAGCCGTTGTCGAACGACCGCACGAGGGTGATCTCCTGCTCGTCCGACGACCGGTACGGGCTCTCATTGGCGAAGAACAGCTGAATCTCCCCGGACGGCAGCTGCATCGCGGCCGGCTCCCAGACACCGTTGCTGAACACATTGTCCCCGGTGTACACGGTCCGCTCGTCCGACCAGGTATTGCCACCGTCGCGGCTGATCTTCGACATGATCACGTAGCGCTCCGCGCCGCCGTCCGCGACCGGGCGCCCGTTCCACTGGTAGAGGAGCCAGCCGTTGGCGAGCTGGGTCAGCTCGGCGTTGGTGTAGTTGTATCGGCTCCGTTGCGCGACGTTCGTCGGAGCGCCCCAGGTGAAGCCGTTGTTGCGGCTGCGCCGCAGCTTGACGCCCGCGCCGTCGCTGTAGACCATCACCAGGTCACCGCCGTTGACGCGCTTCACCCGCGCATAGACCCCGGTGGTGACGAACCGGCGGCTTCCGGTGTCCCAGGCGATCCGGTCGGTCGGAGTGCTGGCGAGCGCGTTGAAAGCTCGCGGGAACACGAGGCAGGCCGCGACCACCGCGACCGCGACGAAGGCCCGGGTCCATCCGCGCGCCGTTGATCTGCCGGTCATCTCTCTCCTCACACAGTTCCTCGATCGCATAGGCGAATGTCGATACCTCACCATGCCCCGACTTTGCCATCGTTGCAAGCCGTTGAACATGCTCTTTGCCGTCGATGCATAGACCGCTCAGAGGGTGACGCGTCGACGAACTCCGCAGGGTGCGGCAACCGGTCGTACGCTGTCCGCACCGATCGAGAGGAACAGGCATGCGTGACGCCACGCTCCGCGACGTGGCGGCCCGGGCGAAGGTGTCGATCCGTACCGTGTCCAACGTGGTCAACGGCTACGCTCCGGTGTCCGAGTCGCTGAGGTCACGCGTCGAGCAAGCACTCTCCGAGCTCGACTACCGGCCCAATCTCATCGCCCGCAACCTGAAGAAGGGCCGCAGCGGCATCCTGTGCCTGGTCGTCCCGGAGCTCGACGTGCCGTACTTCGCCGAACTCGCCCGCGCGGTGATAGCCACCGCCCGGCACTCTGGTTACATGGTCATGCTGGACCAGACCGACGCCGATCCGGAGCGCGAACGCGAGCTGCTCACCGGGAGAACCGGTCCGGCACTCTTCGACGGCTTGATCCTCAGCCCGCTGACGCTCGAGGCCCAGGACCTCCGCGCGCGCGGCAACCGAGCCCCGATCGTGCTGCTCGGCGAGCACGTGTTCGACGGCAGCTTCTCCCATGTCGCCATCGACAACGTCGCCGCCGCGCGGGAAGCGACCGAGCACCTGATCGGCCTGGGGCGAACCCGGATCGCCACCATCGGCGACCAGCCCTATCGCAACGGCGACACCGCCCAGCTCCGTACGGCCGGATATCGCCAGGCGTTGCAACGGGCCGGCCTACCCTACGACCCGGAAATCGTCCGTCCCACCGCCCGTTTCCACCGCCGCCTCGGCGCCGCCGCCGCGCTCGACCTGCTCGCCCTGCCACAGCCACCGGACGCCATCTTCTGCTACAACGACCTGCTCGCCATCGGCGCGATCCGAGCTTTGCTGACCGCCGGCATCCGCGTCCCCGACGACATCGCCGTCATCGGCATCGACGGCATCGAGGAGGGCCAGTTCAGCACCCCCAGCCTGAGCACCATCGCCCCGGACAAGCAACAGATCGCCACCCTCGCCGTGCAGAAACTGGTCGCCCTCATCGACGACGGCACGCCCTCGCCGCCCATGGAGGTCCGCGCCACTCACACCCTGCTGGCGAGGGAGAGCACACTGGGCCGCGAGCACGCACCGGAATCGCAACAAACATGAGCAACCCGAGGGTTCTCCCACCACCGGCGGCACCGCCTTCACCGCGGCGCCGCCGGCCGGACACCCGGCACACTGAACGCTCAGGACGGTTCGCGGAATGCCGATGAAGCGAGTGTGACCGCCGCCACCCATGCGTCCATGGCTCGGCACCGCCGCGCGGTCGAGGCGGGTCAGCTGGCGATGCGCGGGTGCGGCATCGTCCTGACGGCACTGCTGCTGGCCGGTCTCCTGGACTTCTTCTCGGACGGCATGCCACCCGCGCTGAAGCTCACCTGCCTGGGCATGGCGGCGGTGATGGCGATCGCCCAGGTGCTGGGCGTGATGAATTTCCGCAGCCCGTCCGGACACGGCTATGCGCCGCGCAGCGTCGTACAGGTCGCCGCCGACCTGATCGTCATGTGCGCCTTCGCCGGCGGCCTGAGCTTCTACACCGAGATCACCGTGTGGCCCGCGCTGATCGTGCCGATCGTGGCCGCCGCGCTCCGGTTCCGGCTTGCCGGCGCCTTGGTCGCCTGGGGGCCTTGGAGCACCAGGCCGGCCACGACGCCCTCACCGATCTGCCCAACCGGACACAGCTCGCCCGGTTCGCCGATAAGTACGACGGCAGAGCCGTCGCGGTACTCGTCCTCGACCTCAACGGCTTCAAACAGGTCAACGACGTATGGGGCCACGCCGCGGGCGACGAGTTGCTGCGCGCCACAGCCCACCGCATGCGTGCCGCCATCCGGGAAGGCGACCTGGCGGGGCGAGTCGGCGGTGACGAGTTCCAGGTGCTGCTTCCCGACACGGACCCGCAGCAGGCCGCCCCGGCGATCCAGCGGATGCGCGCGGAGATCACCAAGCCGGTCGAGGTCAGCGGCCACGACCTGACGGTGGGCGTGAGCATCGGCGCGGCTTACCGCGAACCGGGCGAAGACGCCTCGCTCGAGGAGCTCACCGCCACCGCCGACCGGGCGATGTACACGGAGAAGGCGGCCGCGCGGCGCTGAACCGGGCGCCCCGGCCGGATCGAACTCCAAGCCAGCGCCGACGCCTACGAGCGCGCCGAGATCCTGCTCGAGGCCGCGGACGCTTGGCAGCGAGCCGGACGGACGGATCATGCCCGCGCCGCCGAACTACTCGCTGCTCACCACGACCTGGACCGAGCCGCCCTGAGTGATCCATCCGGCTGGTCCGCACCGTGGGTCCGCCGGGCCGTCCCGGGTTTGTGAAAGTGTTTCTGAAGGGATGGTGGAGCCGGTCGAGGAGCGAGAGGCTGGTGGGAGCCGTCCTGGGTGGGTGCGGTGCCGACGAGCCGGATCGGGGCGCGACGATGACCTTTCAGGGATTGCCGGTTCCACCTTCGCGGTCGCCGCGGACGGCGACCACGCTGATCGTGGCCACGCTCGGGCTCGGGCTGAACCTGCGGGCCTCGGTCTTGATCGGACCGCACCTGCACGAACGGTTCGACGTCGGTCCCGGGCGATACGCGGTCCTGATCGGATTGCCGCTGCTGGTTGCGGCGCTGGTGCGACTTCCGGTGGGCGTGCTGACCGATCGCTACGGCGCACGGGTGATGATGCCCGCCGTCAGCCTCGCGTCGGCGGTGTCGGTTGCCGCCTTGGGATTGTCCGGCTCGCTCCCGGCGGTGGCGGTGGCCGGTGCCATGACCGGAGTCGCCGGGGCCGCGTTCGTCGTGGGCGCCGCCCTCGTGTCGCGGACCCTGCCCTACGGCCGGCGCGGCCTCAGTCTGGGGCTGTTCGGTCTCGGCGTGGTGGTCGCCGCCGGGGTCTCGGGTGTGTCCTGGGGATTCGACCCCGAGGGGCGGCAAGCCGCATTCGTACTCGCCGGAATTTTGGCCGGCTATGCCGGTCTGGCCGCGGTGGTGCTCCGGGATCCGGTCCCGCCTGGTCACCGCGGATCCCTGGTACGTCAATGCGCGGCGATGGTCCGGCTCGCCTCGTCCACATCGTTGTCGTTGCTCTATCTTCTCGCTCTCGGCGGGATCGTGTCGGTCGCGGTGTACCTGCCCCTCTTTCTGACCATCTCCGTCGGCATCGAGTGGTTCCACGCCCTGGCCGTCACCGCGGTGGTGGTCGGCCTGGCATCGACGGGCCGGCTGGCCGGTGGGTGGTGGACCGACCGGCGGCCCACCGCTCGGCTGGTGTTTGTCTGCTACGGCGTCGCCGCGGCGTTGTGCCTGGTCGGTGCGCTCATACCGCCGGTGTGGTGGTTGACGGCACCGGTGATCGCCGGGATCGCCGTCTGCGACGGAATCGCCAGCGGCGCCCTGCTGGCCTTGATTGCCAAGGCCGCAGGACCGCGCGGTGCCGGTGCGGTGATGGGGGTGACCGGCTCGGTGGGGGCGCTCGGTGCGCTGGTGCCACCGGCTCTGATGGCGGGTGCCGCCGGTCTGACCCGTTCGTACGCCGGGGCCTGGATCCTGCTCGCGGTCCTGCTATCGGCGGCGGCGCTGTACGTCGGCACTCACGGCCTGTCCGTCGGGCTCGGGCTCGCGATGCGGTCCGAACCCGAGGCCGGTCCGACGGCGATGACGATCGCGGTCGTCGGTGAGCCCGAAACCCGTCTCGGCGGGCCCGCGGTAGTAGCGCGCCTGGCCGACCTGGCCACCAACGATGAACTACTCGTTGTCTACGGCGCCGCCGAAGTGAAATCCCGGGTCAGCGCAAACGCGATGGCGGCCGGACTGCGCGGCCGGCTGCCCCGGCACAGCGTGGTGGCCGTCCGCGTCGGCCAGGACTCCGCCAAGCTCGGGCGAGACGCCCTCATGCTCGGCGAATACGTCGACGCCGGCACTCTCGCGATCGCTGTCACGCGGGCGGCGGACATGCGCAACGTCGCGGCCGATCTGTCCATCTATCTCCAGGCCGATCGGGTCCTGATGGTGTCCTTCACTCCAGCCGAGGGTGCTGAGCTGCACCAGGTCGGCGGCTCAATGAGCTGATCAACACGAACCTGCGTGTACCGTGCCAAAACTTGTCGCGCTGGCGGTGGCCTGTCGGGCGGTCGTGGCGGACCGCTCGGCCCCACCCCGAAAAAGATGTGTCTCTAGCTGCCGCAGGACTTGGCCGCGAGGGCGGGCGCTGGGGGCGGCGGCGCGGAGGTGGCGGTCGCGGTCACCGGCTCCAGGGCGGGCGCAGATGTCGACGGAGAGGGCGACGGAGACTTCTTCGGGGCCTTCTTCTTCACGACCGGCTTCTTCTCCGAAGCCGCCTGGGTGCTGGTCACCGCGCCGCCGGCGTTCTGGGTGATGCCCGGCTTCATCTTGATGCCGGAGAGGGTGCTCGTCTTCCCGTACACATCAGTGACTTTGATCTTGAACGGGCCCGACCCCGCGCCGTCGTCGATGATCCAGTAGTTGTAGTCGGCGCGCTGGGCGGACGTGAAGGCGCCGCCGCGGTTCGACACCTTGACCGAGGCCAGCGGGTTGGCGTGGTTGTCGATCAGCGCGGCGAACCAGTACCGCGACGCGCCCGCCTTGATCCGCACCGAGATCGACCCGGGCACCGTCGGCGATCGCACCTTCGTGAACGAGATCGGGGCGACCCCGTCGACCTCGTTCGCGATCCTCTTGAACGCGGTCCGGCTCAGGTCGAGGTGGTTGTCGGCGCACTCGGGACACGAGTCGATCACCTTGACCCGCACCTTCCCCTTCGGACCCTTGACGTCGAGGTAGCTGCCGCACGGCTCGGCGTTGCCGTAGACCCCGTGGCCCACCGCCACGAACAGGTCGTCGGCCGGCGGCTGGGGAAACGAACAGTGGCCGGTGCCGCTGCCCAGCTCGAAGAAGGAGGCCTTGGCCCCGGCCGCGGCGCACGCCGGATCGCCCTGGTTGAGCAGGATCGCCACGCCGACGACACCGGCCAGGACGATGGCGCCGCCGGTGGTGAGCCAGCGTGGGGAGAACAGGCGGTGTGCGGTCACGCCGACCGATCTTTCGGTGCGCGCACCTCGGGAGCAATGAACTTAAGAGGGACCTAAGGCGCGACGGTCACCTCGTCACCCACCCGGGACAGTTATCGCTGAGCGATCTTGCATGATTCGCGTTCGATCAAGGCGACGCCGAGGATGTTGGTCCGCTTCAGCCGGCGCCTCGGGTGATCGGCCCGGTCGAATACCCGTTGGGCGGCGAAGTGACCTATCTGATCGGGATCCTGGTCGATCACGGTCAGCGCGGGGCGCAGCAGGTCTGCCATCGGGAAGTCACCGAAGCCGACGACAGCCAGTTCACTTTCGGGCAGGGCGTGGACCAGCAGCATCGAGGTGCGCGCGTTGGACGAGACGACGGCGGTCGGCCGGCTCGGCAGGGCCATCAGCCGCGCAACGGCGGCTTCGGTGGATCGGCGGTCGCTGACGTGCGCCGCGACCAGCTCGTCGTCGGGTTGGATGCCGGCTTCGGCAAGCGCACGGCGATATCCGGCCAGGCGATTGACCTCGGTGGACAGGTGCATCATGTCGCCGATGTACGCCACCCCGCGATGCCCGTGCTCGATCAGATGGTGAGCGGCCAAATAGCCGCCGGCCTCGTCGTCGTCGGCGAACGAGTCCGCAGTGAGACCGATCGGCGCCCGGTCGACGAAGACGACGGGGGTGCTCTCCTGCCATCGCTTCAGCCATGAGTGATCGGTGCCGATCGGAGCGACGACCAGGCCCGCGAGCCTGCGGCTCAGCAAGGACTCGAGGACGTCGCGTTCCCGGTCGGGGTCGTCGCCCAGGTTGGTGAGCAGGGTGGCGACGCCACGCCGGCGGGCGACATCGTCGACGGCGCGGGCGATGGCGGCGAAGTAGGGGTCGACGATGTCCGGCACGGCGACGCCGATGGCCGACGAACGCCCAGAGCGGAACGTGGTGGCCATGATGTTCGGGACGTAGTTGAGCTCCCGCATGGTCTCTTCGACACGGGACCGGGTTTCGGGGAGCACGTGCGGATCGCCGTTGAACACCCGCGACACCGTCTTCGCGCTCACCCCGGCCAGGGCGGCGACTTCACGCATCGTCGCCACGGCCGCCTCCGTCCCCGCCTGCCCGTTGTCAGCGCCGCCGCAGCATAACGGAACTGCTGCGACGGCCGGCCCACCACGTGGACCGTGTCGTCAGTTGCGCCCGTCCACGACGTCCGCGAGCTCGTACAGGCGCGGCAAGGCGCGCTTGGTCAGGTAGTCCTTGCGCAGGTCCGTGGACACCGAGAGGCTGTCCTTCCAGAGCGACCGGCCGGCCATCGCGCCGGCAGCGCCGTTGGCCATCGCGGTCGCCACCTGCCCGAGGAACGTCTCGTGGTCGACCCCGGCCGAGAGAACCGCCCAGGGCGCGCCGTCCGCGGCGCCGGTAACCGCTGCGCAACCCTCGGCCGAACCGGGGTACTGCAGCTTCAGCACCTTCGCACCGCACTCGACGGCCAGCTTCGCGCCGCCGGCCACCAGGCCGGAGAACGCCGCCGCGTACTCCTCCTCGGTCTCCCCCGCGACGCGATAGGTGAGGATCTCCACGATCAGCAGCACGCCCTCGTCGGCGCAGGCCTGAATCTGCTCGCGCATCTCCGCGGCGACGCGCGAGTTCGCGTCCTGCAGGTCCGGGCGCAGATACCACAGCATCTTCGCCGCGTCGCCGCCCAGCTCGCGGACGCGACGCGCGTTCACGCCGGGCACGATGCGGGTGTAGCGCAGGCCGTCCTCGGTCTCGAATCCGGAGGCGTCCATGCCGACCACCAGCGAGGTGCCCCGGGCCAGCACCCCGTCATCGACCACGGCGGGGAGCGCGACCTCCGGGTCGAGCAGGATCGCCGGCGCGTTGTTCGCCAGGTAGCGCAGCAGGTCGGCCTTGGCCTCGGCGAGCTCGGAGGTGCTGATCGAGTCGGGCCCGTCCGGGGCGTCCTTCATCGCTGCCTTCATGCCGTTGCGCTGGTCCGCGGCGACGATGAGCATCCGCCCGCCGGGCGTGGAGATCGCGGCCATGCCGCGCCGTTCGATGGTGGTGAGCGGGTTCACAGTGCGCTTCCAATCTTCGCAGGGATGGTGCTCAGCAATCGGACGGCGGCTCGGGTGGCGCCGTACGCGGTCTCTTGTTCGCGGTCCGACACCGACATCGCCGGCAGCACCCGGGCCCGGGCCCGCTGCACCGCGGCCATGCCGGCCCAGCCGCCGGTGAGTGTCGAGGTGGCCGCCGGTGGCAGTTCCCGGTCCATCGCCTGGATCAGCAGGCGGATCTCATCGTTGCTGTGCCGCAGGACGGCGCCGAAAACCTCGGCCGGACCGGCGCCGTCGCTGCGGACGGTCAGCGCGAGTACGCCGTCGTCGTTACGCGCTCCGGACACCTCGATCGCGTCGGGCGGCAGTGCCCCTTCGTACGGCAGGGTCATGATCTCCGTGTCGAGGCCGTCGCGGCCGACCCGGTCGTGGATGCCCGCGGCCTGCAGGGCCCGCCGCAGGAGCAGGCCGGACTTGACCCCGGCGACGAGCACATGCTTGCCGGGAACGATGTGCCGGACCTCGTTGATCAGGTGGTCCGCGAGCCGGCACCGCGCCTCGACGCTCATCGGGGCGTCGATCACACGCAGCAGGACCTCGGCGGTGCCCATCGACACGTGGTAGTGGTCGGCGGGCAACTCGCCGGTCGCTTCGGCGGCGACGAGGTGGTCGTGCCCGGCAACGGTCAGGTGGGCACCGGTCAGGTTCGCCGGGACGGTCTCGCCGGAGGCCTCGCCGAACGGGCTGCCCGCGTCCACGAGCGGCGGCAGGAACGATTCGCCGACGCCGAGGACGTGCAGCATCTCGATCCACGGCCGGCCGGTGTCCTGGTCGATCAGGCCCGTTCGTGAGGTCAGCGAGTACTCGGCCGCTGTCCGGCCGCCCAGCGACGCCGCGACGAACTCCGGCAGGTTGAGCCAGCGCAGGCCGGACAGGGATCGGCCCTGGTCCCGCAGGTATGCCAGCTTCGCCACGCTCACCTGCGCGCCCAGCGGAAGCCCGGTGCGGCCGGCGAACTCGGCACGGATCCCGGCGGGGAAAGCCGCCGCCTGCTCGGCGCCACGCGGGTCGAACCAGGCGAACGCCGGAGCGACGGCGGTGCCGTGGGCGTCGATCAGCATTCCGGTCTCGGCCATGCCGGAGAACGCGATCGCCTCGATCGGCGCCTCAGTCGTCTCGGACACCCGGCGGGCGGCCTGATGGAGCAGTGAACCGACGGCGGAGTGGAGTGCGGCGGCGTCCATCTCGGTGGTGCCGCCCGGACCGGAACGCCAGGGCGTCGGCACCTGTGCGGCGGCGACCTCGTTCCCGGCCACGTCGGTAACGAGCATCTTCATGCCGGTGCTGCCCAGATCGATGCCGGCGACCAGAGGCGCCGACGCGCCGGCGGGGTCTGCCACGTGAGTCTCCTTGCCGTTGTCGGATCGCCATGTCATCGGTGACAACCGTATCCATGTCACCGGTGTCATGGAAAGCCTTGTCACCGGTAACATGGGTCTCATGAATTGGCAGTTCTCAGTGGGTCGCCGGTCCGCCGGAGCCGTCGTGGTGGCGGTCGCAGGCGTCGCCGGCAGCGGCAAGTCCACGCTCGGCCGGGCGATCGCGACAACCCTGCGCGCACCGCTGCTCGACCTGGACTCCGTGACGAATCCCCTGCTCGACCGGCTTCCGGAAGCTGTCCTCGGCGGTCATTGGCTGGCGTCACCGCATCGCGCGGCGATCCGCGACGGCCGGTACGCCGCACTGCGTGGCGTGGCGCGCGACGCCGTTGGCACGGCGGGACAGGCCGTCCTGGTCGCCCCGTTCACCGCCGAACTGCGCGGGGGCGAGGACTGGGATCTGCTTCGCGAGGCGGTCGGCGCGGCGGATCTCCGGATGGTCCACATCGCCGGCGACGCCGGCCTGTTCGCCGCACGGCGCGCGGGACGCGGCGAGCCTCGAGACCGGCACCGCATTCCGGAGTCGGCGGCGCCGCTCCCGGGCGTACCGGTCATCACGATCGACGCCGCACTCCCCACCGACCAGCAGGTTTCCCGCGTGCTCGCCGCCCTCGGACCGAGCGTTCTTGATCCTCAGCGTCCGCGCTGACGATGCCCTTGACCTGGCAGCAACCCCTGTCCGCTGTGGGCGCGGCGGCCCGCGCCCACAGCGGGGTTGGCAGGAGGAATCAGCAGCTCGACTTGTAGGCCGCCTGGGTGCCCTCGCCGTCAATGTTGTCCTTGGTGATGACGGTGAAGCCGGTCTGGACCTTCGGGGTGACCTGCCCGCCGTCGAGGGCCGCCACGGCCATGTCGACGCCGTACTGTCCGATGATGCCGGGCTGCTGGGCGACCAGAGCCTGGACGGTGCCCTCGCGCAGGGCCTTGATCTGGTTGGGGCCGGCGTCGAAGCCGACGATCTTCACGGTGCTGGTCTTGCCGGCCTGCCGGACGCCGGTGGCGGTGCCTTCGGCGGCGAACAGGTTGGCCGCGAAGACGCCGACGATGTCGGGGTCCTTCTGCAGGGCGGAGCTGATCAGGTTGGCGGCGGTGGCGGGGTCGTTCTTGGAGTACTGGATGGGCAGGTAGGTGAACTTGGAGTCAGCTTTGACGGCG
The DNA here is from genome assembly GCF_055586225.1 of Actinoplanes sp. NPDC051388. Classification (NCBI taxonomy): domain Bacteria; kingdom Bacillati; phylum Actinomycetota; class Actinomycetes; order Micromonosporales; family Micromonosporaceae; genus Actinoplanes; species Actinoplanes sp. NPDC051388. The sequence goes on from NZ_JBVJIP010000004.1 coordinate 380,376, forward strand.
TCCTCGAAGCCCTGGGCGCGCTGGTCGGTGGTGGAGATGCCGGGGTTGACCGACATCACCATGACCTTGCCGCCGTCGGGGTTGAGTTGCTTGATGGCGTCGAAGGCCGCCTTCCCGCCGCCGATGTTGTCGGAGGCGATCTGCGACGCGGCGTAGGAGGGGTCCTCGGTGGTGGTGTCCACCAGGATGACCTTCGTCCCGGCCGCGGCGGCGGCCTCGAGGGGCTGCTGCATGGCGGTGACGTCGGTGGGGGCGATCAGGATCGCGTCCGGCTTGGCGGCCTTGACCGAGTCCAGGATCGGCCGTTGCAGGGTGGGGTCGAACTGCTGCGGGCCCTGCGTCTTCACGGTCACGCCGAGCTTGGCGGCCTCGGCCTCGATGCCGCACTGCATGGAGATGTAGAACTCGTCGCCCGCGACACCCTGGATGAACTGCAGGTTGTAGTTCTTCGACGCCTTGCCCGGGGCGGTGACCGGACCGGACGCGACCGGGGCGGCGGACGCGCCGGAGCCGGTGCCCGTGCCGGTGTCCTCGGGCTTGGAGCTGGAGCAGGCGGACAGGGGCATCACCAGCGCGAGACCGGCGGCCGTGAGTATCAAAGAACGCTTCATGAATTTGCCTTTCGAGTTTTGACCATGGCGAGAAGGGGGTTGGTGGGTTTGGCGCCGCGCAGAGCGGCGGCGCGGCGGGACTGGTCGACGTAGACGGCGGCGACGAGCACGGAGCCGACGGCGACGCCCTGCCAGAACGACTCGACGCCGACGATGACGAAGCCGGCCTGCAGGACGGCGGGGATGAAGAGGCCGACCACGGTGCCGAAGATCGAGCCTTCACCACCGAAGATCGAGGTGCCGCCGATGACGACCGCGGCGATGACGTTCAGGTTGGTCAGCGACTGACCGGCGATCGTGGTGGTGCCGAACTGAGCCAGGGCGAGGACCGCGCCGAGGCCGGCCATCGCGCCGGACAAGGTGTAGACGTAGATCAGGTGTCGGTTGACGTTGATGCCGACCCGGCGGGCGCCCAGTTCGTTGGAGCCGACCGCGTAGGTGTACCGGCCGAACTTGGTCTTGTGCAGCACGATCCCGCCGATGATGACGACGACGAGTGCGACGAACGGCAACGCCGGAATGCCGGCGACCTTGATGTACGTGTTGAAGTCGGTCAGCACCTCGGGCACGGCGCGGATGTCGATGCCGCCGGTCACCACCTGAGCCAGACCGAGGGCGACCGACAACGCTCCCAGGGTCACGATCAGCGGCGGGATCTTCGCCTTCGCGATCAGAAACCCGTTCAGGGAGCCCCAGAGAATCCCGGCGCCGATCGCGGCCAGGATGCCGAGCGCGGCGACGCCAACACCTTCGCCGCCCGCCGCCTGCATGACCTTGGCAGCGACGACCGAGGAGAAGACGAGCACGGAGCCGATGGACAGGTCGATGCCGGAAGTGATGATCACGAAGGTCATCCCGACCCCGAGCACCGCCCAGACCGCGATGTTCTGTGAGATCAAGGAGAAGTTGCTGGTGGACAGGAACTTGTCGCCGGCCGCGATGGAGAACGCGACGACGATGACCAGCAGGACGCCGAGAATCCACACGGACTGCAGGTTCGCCACGCGCTTGAGGTAGGAGTCCTTCGCCGGAGCGTCGGCGACGGCCTGCTGTTCCGGTGTCTGGCCGGGCGGGGTGATGACGCTCATGCCGCACCATCCGTTCGGTTGCCGTTGGTCGTGTCCAGAGCGCCGGTCATGGCGCCGACGAGTTGTTCCACGCTGGTGTCCGCGGCCCGATAGGTCGCGACCCGGGTGCCGAGGCGCATGACCTGGACCCGGTCGGCGACCTCGATGACATGCGGCATGGAGTGCGAGATCAGGACGACGGCGATCCCCTTGTCCCGGACCCGCTTGATCGTGTCCAGCACGTTCTTCGTCTGGACCACGCCAAGCGCGGCAGTGGGCTCGTCGAGGAAGACGATCTTGTCGGCCCAGCTGATGGCACGGACGATGGCGATCTGCTGGCGCTGACCGCCGGACATCGCGCCGACCTGCGCGGTGAACGACCGTACGGTCCCGCCCAGGTCCTTGAATCCGGCCTCGGCCTTGGCCCGCATCCGCTTCTCATCCATGAACCCGAAGAAGCCGAGCAGTCCTTTGCGGGGGATCTCCCGACCCAGAAACATGTTCTGCACGGGATTGAGGTGCGGGGCCAGCGCGAGGTCCTGGTACACGACCTCCATGCCCATCTCGGAAGCCTGATGCGGACTGGTGATCGAGACGAGCCGGTCCTCGAAGAACAGCTCGCCGGCATCGACCGCGAGGTTGCCGGTCAGCGCCTTGACCATGGTGGACTTACCGGCGCCGTTGTCGCCGATCAGGGCGACCACCTCACCGGCATTGACGTCGAAGGAGGCGTTGTCGAGGGCTCGGACATGCCCGAAGCTTCGAGACAGACCTCGTGCTTCCAATAGGGGTGCCATGTGCTGTCACCTTTTCGGTTTGGGAGGGAGGGATTGTTCTCGCAGGGCGTGGACATTGCGTCGGAATGTTTGGTAACGCTCGAGGTAGAGGGCGGCGTTGCCGTCGCGTGGGCAGGTCTCGGCCGCCGGAGCCACGGTCCTGAGGGTGGTGGTCAGGTCGGCCGCCTGAGCGCCGAGCAGCGCGGCGCCGAGCCCGGAGGCCGCGGCGACCTCGACCGGTGCGACCGCATGACCGAGGATGTCGGCGAGCATCTGCCGCCAGCCGGGATCAGTGGTGCCGCCGCCGGCGAGTCGCAGGTGAGCCGGTCGCTCACCCGCCTCGAGGAGATGTCCGAGAGCGTCGCGCAGAGCGAAGGCGACACCTTCGAGAGCGGCGCGTAGCAGTTCCGGGCGACCGTGGCGTGGGCTGAGACCGGTCCAGGCGGCCCGCAGGCCCGGGTCCAGGTACGGGGTGCGTTCGCCGTTCAGGTGCGGCAGGAAGTACGGGTCGTCGAGGTGCGGCGTGGCGCCGGCGGCCGCGTACAGGTCGGGCCACGTGGCGCCGAGGGTGCGGCAGACCCATCCGAGGGTGAGCCCGCCGTTGAGGACGGCGGCCATGGCGTACCAGCCGGTGTCGGTGGCCGCTCGGTAGAGATGCGTGACCGGGTGGGTGGGCAGCCGGGCGGGCAGCGCGGCCATCGGCTTGATGATCTGGGCGCCGCTGCCGATGGTCAGTTGCACGGCGCCGGGGTCGGTGAGCCCGGCGCCGAGGGCGGCGGCCGCGGTGTCCGCGGCACCGGCCGCGACGGGGATGCCGGCGGGCAGGCCCAACAGGTTCGCCGCTGCGCCGGTGAGCGTTCCGGCGCGCGCGCCCGCGGACGGCAGGATGGCCGGGAGCCGGCCGGCGTCGAGACCCAGCGCCTTGACGACGTCGTCGTCCCAGCGGTCCTCGGTGATGGCGTAGAGCAGGGTCGCCGAGGCGTCGCTGGGCTCGGTGGCGAAGCGCCCGGTCAGCTGAGCCCGCAGCCAGTCCTTCGGCTGCAACGCCCACCGCGTGGCGGCCCAGGTCGCCGGCTCGTGCGTGGCCAGCCAGGCCAGCATGGGTCCGGCCATTCCCGGGCTGAGCGGGTTCGCCAGCCCGGCCAGCGTGCCGGTAGGCAGACCCCGATAGATCGACAGCTCCGACACGGCTCGGGCGTCGGACCAGAGAAGGGCCGGGCGCAGCGCGCGCCCGTCGCCGGCGGTGGCCACCACGCCGTGCATCTGCCCGGACAAGCCGATCGCGCACGGCTCGGCGCGCTGCTGTGCGACCGCCGCCCGGACCGCGGTCGCCGTCGCGGTGAGCCAGTCCTGCGGCGAGGTCTCGCTCCAGCCAGGGTGCGGGCTGTGGACCGGGTATTCGGCGGTGGCCTGCCCGGCAACGGATCCGTCGAGGCGGGCCACCACGGCCTTGACCGAGCTGGTGCCCAGATCGATGCCGAGAGTCGACGGCTGCGAAGAGAGCGACATGGTGGTGATCACCTCATTCCGGGTGAGAGGTATGGGCGGGCCGGGTCAGGGAACGATGACGACCTTGTGGACCTCGGGGTTGTTCTGGACGGCGTCCAGAGCCTTGGGGTAGTCGTCGAGCGAGAAGCGATGGGTGATGATGCCGTCGGTCTTCGCCCGGCCACCGCGCAGCGCGGCGATCGCGGCCGCGAACGACGTGATCTCCGCGAAGGAGCCCTTGATGGTGATCTCGCGGCGGAACACGTCGAAGGGGTGGAACGTGACGCGCTCGTCGGCGCGGGTCACGCCGTAGACGAGGACGGTGCCGCCGTTGCGGGTCAGCGGCACGCAGATGTCGCCGACCTTGGTCGAGCCGGTGGCCTCCACGACGATGTCGTAGCCGTCGCCGCCTGGCGAGGCGGCCTTCAGCGTGGCGATGTTGCCTTCGGGGTCGTCCCGGCTGATCTGCACGGTGCGGTCGAGCCCCAGAGCGGCCGCGGTGTCGAGCTTGAACCGGCTGGGCGCGGCGACGGTCACCGACGACGCTCCCCCGCTGGCGATCAGCTGGGCCAGCAGCAGGCCGGTCGGGCCGGCGCCGAAGACCAGCACGCTGGCGCCCGGGCGCACGTCCAGTGTCTCCAGGCCGTGCATGGCGCAGGCCGCCGGCTCGGCGAACACCGCGGTGTCCTTGGGAAGCCCGTCGACCGAGAACACCAGCCGCTCCGGCACGGTCACCTGCTCGGCGAAGAAGCCCGGGAAGTTGCTGCCGTACCCCTGCAGGTTCTCGCACAGGATCAGCCGACCGGCGAGGCAGTAGTCGCAGTAACCACAGTTCACATTTGGGTTGACCGTGACCTGCTCGCCGACTCGGACCCGACGGACGCCCTCCCCCACCTGGTCGACCACGCCGACGAGTTCGTGGCCGGGAATCAAGGGAAAGACGGCGTTGAAGTCGCCCTCGTGGATGTGTAGGTCAGTACCGCACACGCCGACCTGATCGACCTTGATCCGCACCTCTCCAGGGCCCGCCTCCGGCGTGGGGATGTCCTTGATGGCGTAGCTGCGTGCTGCTTCGTAGACGACTGCCTTCATGAAGCCTCCAGCTGTACGGTACCGATTCGTAACTCGGCTGTAACGGAGACTAGGACATGACACCGGTGTCTGTCACCGGTGTCATGCCACAAATCTTGAACGTATGTCATCGGTGACAGACACCGGTGTCATGCGTATCGTCACTGGTCGGGAGGTTGACCCCATGAGCACGATGCGCGAGGTCGCGAAGCACGCCGGCGTCAGCGCCAAGACGGTGTCGCGAGTGATGAACGACGACAAGTACGTGTCCGACGATGTTCGCCGCCGCGTGCAGCAGGCCATCGCGGAGCTGAAGTACGTTCCGAACCTCCTGGCCCGGACCTTTCGATCAGGACGCGATCCGGTGATCGGCGTGGCCATCCCGGACATCTCCGACCCGTTCTTCGCGACCCTGACCCGCGAGGTCGAACAGATCGCACGGTCCCGCGGCGCCGCCGTCTTCATCTCCAGCCTCGGGCAGAACGGCGCCGACGAACAGGGTCGTGTGGAAGCCCTGCTCGGGCGGCAACTGACCGGACTCATCACCACCCCGGTCTCCGCCGACCAGTCCTATCTTCGGTCGTGGCAGGACCGCACCACCATCGTGTTCATCGACCGGATGCCCGCGCGGATCACCGCAGACAGCGTCGTCGAAGACGACCAGGCCGGCGCCCAGGAAGCCACCAGGCACCTGATCGGACACGGCCATCGCCGTGTCGCCTTCATCGGCGACAAGATCACCACCGCCACGACGGCACGCCGCCTCGAGGGCTACCGGGCCGCGCTCGCTGAAGCAGGCATCCCGGAGGATCCACGAATAGTCGCGGTCGGGCACACCACCGAAGCCGCGTGCGGGAAGGCCGCCGTCGACCTGTTGACACTGGACGAACCGCCGACCGCGATCTTCTCCTCCAACGCCTGGTGCACCATCGGTGTCATCCCGGCCCTGCAACGCGTCGGGCACAGCACGATCCCACTGATCAGCTTCGGCGACTTCCCCCTGGCCGAAGCGATCCAACCGCCGCCATCCGTGATCGACCAGGATCCGGTGTCGGTCGGCCGGGTCGCCGCGACCCGCCTCTTCGACCGCATCGACCATCCCCACCGCCGGATGAAGCGCAAGATCGTGCTCCCGGTCCCCCTGATCCTCCGCGGCTGCGGTTGCCGCCAACCCGCAGCTGTCGGGTAAGTCGCGCTACCGCTCAAATTGGCTGCGGAGATCGCGAGCGACCTGAGTAGCCGAATCAGCAGCCGACCGCCCGCCATGGCAGGGAGACTCTGCTGCGGAAGGCATTACGCAGTCCTTACGACGGGCTCCGACGTTCAACTGACACCGCGGCGGTGCCGTACCGGATGACGGAATGCACTGTTCGTTCGTCGGAGGTAGGGGCAGACATGCGTAGGAGAACCGGTATCGCGTTGGCGGTGGGCCTGTTGTTGACGGCCGGTGGTGTGTCCACGGGGATCGCCTCGGCGCATGAGAATCCCGCCGGCAAGAACTCCAAGGCAGCCAGGGGCGGCGCGGCGGCGGGACGCGGCGGGATGGTCTTCGTCCAGTCGAATGACCCGGAGCGCAACTCGGTCCTGGCCTTCCGGCGCGCGGCCGACGGCAAGCTGACGGCCGCCGGTGAGTACCCGACCGGGGGCCGCGGCGGCGCTCAGAAGGACAACCCGTTCGACCCCCTCGCGTCGCAGAATCGCTCGTCTTCGACCGCCGGACCAACGTGATGATCGCGGTGAACGCCGGCAGCAACTCGGTCACCACCTTCCGGGTGCGAGACGGCAAACTCACCCACCCGCGCACGGTGAAGTCCGGCGGTGACTTCCCGGTCAGCATCGCGGTGTCCGGCCGGACCGTTTATGTCCTCAACGCCGGCGGCACCACGAACGTGACCGGGTTCCGGCTGACCCACGACGGGCTGCGCCCGCTGCGGGGCTCGACCCGGAACCTGGGCATCACCAACGACGCCGTGCCGCTGTTCACCGACTCCCCGCCCCAGGTCGGCTTCAGCCCCGACGGTCGGCACATGCTGGTCACCACGAAGAGCAAAAACACGATCGAGGTCTTCGCGGCGGCCCACGACGGCATGCTCTCCGCCAAGCCGGTCACCACCACGTCGACCGGGGACGTGCCGTTCTCGTTCGTCTTCGACCAGGCCGGCCACCTGCTCGTCACCGAGGCCGCCAAATCCGGCGTCACCTCGTACACGCTGCGCAAGGACGGCACCCTCAAGGTCATCACTCCGTCGGTGGAGTCGGGCCAGCAGGTGCTGTGCTGGATCACCCGGGCCGGAAAGTTCTTCTACGGCACCAACCCGGGCAGCTCCACCATCAGCCTCTACACCATCGACGGCAGGGGAAAGATCAGCATCGGCGGTGAGGACGGCGTGATCGCCGACGCCGGCGGCCCGGAAGCGGTCGCGGAGGTGGCCGCCGCGGCCGAGGCCGCGAAGGAGAACCCGGACGCCGAACCGGCCAAGGCCCCGGGCGCCGGCCCGATCGACCTGGCCGCCACGGCCGACGGCACACTCGAGGCGGCCACCGATCGGTGGCCGCCTCGGCGGATTCGCTGCGCCGACAGCCGAAGTGCTCGCCCTGCGGGACTCATGGCAGGTGGGAGTCCCTGAGGCCGCGGTCGTGGCGGAGGAGACGGCGGCCCCGGTCCGGTAGGGAGTTCGGCGGTGAAAGGTCGGTTGCCCGAGTTCTTACCGGCTGCTTACGCGGTGACCTCGAACCCGTCCGCCGCATCGTGCCGCCCGTACCTGCGAGTGGCGACTCTCTACCGGAGCCGCCCCGGCACCAAGAGGCTACGAGGAGGAGAGCGTGCGAACCACACCACGCCGAGTAGGGCTCATGCAGAAACGCACCACGAGGATCATCATGGCGGCGGCGGTCGTCGCCGCGTCTGGGGCACTGACCGCGACATTCATCACCAGCGGTGGCAAGGGCAGCGCGGACGCGGCCACCGAACTGAACCAGTTCGTCCCCATCCAGAACGTGCGGCCCAACGTGCAGAACCCGGCGCCCGGCGCGAAGGCCTCCAAGGGCTCATTCGTCGTGGACTGTGGCACCAACGGCAACGGCAAGTTCAGCCCGGACAACCCGGTCGCGCAGCCCGGAATCAAGAACGGCGCCGAACACCTGCACGATTTCATCGGCAACCTCGCCATCACCACGAACTCCTCCAACGCCGACCTGGACGCCTCCGGCACCACCTGCAAGAACGGCGACAAGTCCTCGTACTTCTGGCCGGTCGTACGCATCGACAAGACCGTCCGCTCCGGGAACGACACCGCACGCGCCCTCGCCGCGACGACCCCGATGGTGACCTGCCCCAATGTGCGTGACCGGCTGCCCGCCGTGCCGGCTCGGGCCAGGGCCGCGGTCGACGCCCGCCTGGCCGCACTCGATCGAGCAGTCGCCGCCGCCAACAAGCGGATGGCCACCAGCAAGGGCCGCATCGACGCCCGCCTCAACGCCTCCGTCCTGGCCGACCTGCGGACCCAGCGCGGCGAGCTGGTCAAGGGCATCAGCGACAGCATCGCCGCGGCCGGCGGCGGCCGCACCTCCGGCATGGTGTCGCTGGTGGAGTGCGACACTGACTACGACGGCATGCACGCCGCGATGCGTCACTCGACCGCCAGTGTGAAGGCCGGCCTGGCCGCCTCCGCGCAGATCCAGTGCCCGACCGTGCGTGACAAGCTGCCCGGCGTGCCCGCCCGAGCCCTCGACGAGGTCAACCGCAGCCTCGCCGAGCTGGACCGGCAGCTGTCCGAGGCCAACGAGCGACTGGTCACTACGCGCGGGCAGGGCGGGAAGAACTTCGTCGACAACGCCATCCTCGGCCCGCTGAAGGCCAAGCGCACCGCGGTGCTCGACCGCATCGGCATCGCCATCGGCCGCGCCGCTGCCCGTCCGCAAGGGCTCGAGCGGCTCGCTGGCTGCACGCTGAGCGGCCAGCCAAACGCCGGCCAGGGCCAGAACAACCAAGGCCAGAACGGTCAGGGCCAGAACGGGCAGAACGGCCAGCCGGCTCCGGCCACGCCCCCCGCGCTGCCGGACCCGCAGGGCCCCAACCTGGAACTGCCGAACAACACCGGCGGCATCGTCCGGCCTGCGGCCGTGCTGATCGAGTACCGCGGCAACCCCACCAGCAAGGTGGTGCCCATGCCGAAGTTCCTGCGAGCGCTCACCGGTGACGCCAAGCCGACCAGCCGCGGCCCCGCCAACGCCCGCGCCACCTGGACCTGCTCCGGCTTCACCGACCGGCTCTCCGACAAATACCCGATCTGCCCCGCCGGTCAGCAGGTCCAGCGCGTGCAGGACTTCCCCGGCTGCTGGGACGGCAAGAACATCGACAGCACCAACCACCGCGATCACCTCGCCTTCGCCGACCCCAACACCGGCGCTTGCAAGCAGGGCTTCGTCGCCATCCCCCAGCTGCGAATCACCATCTCCTACGACATCCCCCGCGACGTGCAGACCAAGGGACAGTTCGCGCTGGACTCCTTCCCCGAGGAAGACCACAACCCCTTCTCCGACCACAACGACTTCATCAACGTGAACTCCGCCCAAACCATGCAGAAGATCGCCACCTGCATCAACAAGGGCAAGACCTGCCGCTGACCGAAGTCCACGCACCGACACCCCAACTGCGCCGCCAAGGTTCACCGACCTCGGCGGCGCAGTTGGCATGGAGGGCGGCCACTCGGCGGCCACCGTAGAGGCGTAACGGTCAGCTGCCGTCGACCAGCGGCCGACCATAGTCGGGCTCGCGACCACTCCGCCATCCGGTCGTGATCGCCGCCCGCGCGCCGATGAGCCATGCCACTGGTAAGGATCGCAGGAGTGGATCATGCGCGGGGATTCGATGTATTGCGCGCATATCGAAATTCGCTTACACCGCCGCAACAGTCATTCGTCTTCAGTGGAGGCATGGACCACAGCGCATCACTGTCAACACCAGGTTTTGTCCACCGGGAAAGGCCTGTGATCATGGACTCCGATTCGGTACGTGGCATCGACCGGCGGCGGCTGGTCACATGGGGCGGGCTGGCTGCCGCCGGCGTGGCGGCGGCCGGCGCGCCGCTGGTCGGCGTCAGGACCGCCAGCGCCCACTCGGTCCCCACCGGCTCGGCCGGGCGCGACCGGATTCCGCCGGACACCCGGCCCGGTGGAGCCTTCGACCGGTACGTGGCGAAGCTCGCCGCCGAGGGCAAGTTCTCCGGCGTAGTGCTGCTGTCGCACCGGGGCCGGACGGTGCTGTCACGCAGCTACGGCATGGCCGACAAGGAGAAGGGGATCCGCAACCACGAGGGCATCGCGTTCAACCTCTCCTCGGCCAGCCAGCCCTTCCTGTCGGTGGCCGTCCTGCAGTTGCTGCAGCAGGGCAGGGTGACGCTGTCGGACCCGGTGGGCAAACACCTGACCGGCATCGCCCCGGATATCGCCGAGCAGGTGACCATCCACCACCTGCTCACCAGCACCTCCGGGCTGGACGCCCCGATGCCGGACTGGCAACGCGTCTTCCACAGCCGGGCGGAGGTGCACGAGTACAGCGAGCAGTGGGCCCGGCAGGCGACGCTGGTGGGGGTACCCGGCGCGGGGTCCAATGGTCACCTTCCCGGCGCCGGCGTCGGCCTGGCCATGGCCGCGCAGATCGTGGAGGCCGTGTCCGGCATGACGTTCTGGGACTACGTGCACGAGCATGTCTTCCGGCGCTGCGGCATGAGCCGCTCGGCGTTCTACACCAGGGACCAGTGGCTCACCGACGAGCACATCGCGCACCCGTACATGCTGCAAGCCGACGGCAGCCTGGTGGACGCCGTCCGCAACCTGGACAAGGGCAGTGTGTTCCCGCCCCTGAAAGGCAGGAATCCGGGCCGGAGCTTCATCGGTCACGCCTCAGGCGACGGCTTCGCCGCCGCGCCGGACCTGGTCCGGTTCGCCGAAGCGCTTCGCGACGGGACCTTACTGGACCGGCCCTACGCCGATTTGTTCGCCGGCGCCAAGCTCCCCGGTCCGGAGCCCACGTCGTTCCACGGGTACACGATGCCGCTCAGCATCAGCAACGGCCAGTGGGTGATCGGGCGCGGCGGCGCGGGCCCCGGCATCGGCGCCAACTGGAGCATCTACCCAGACACCGGCTGGGTAGGTGTCGCCCTCAGCAACGACGACAACGTGCAGATACAGGACCTCCTCCTGCGGCAAGAGGCTGCCATCACCGGCGCGCCAGTCAACCCGCCACCAGGCGGCGGCGGCTGACGCGCCGGCACGGCCGGGCCGGCACGAGGAGAAGGGATCTCCTGGCGTTTTCGTGAGTGGGTTCACGCCCAGCCTGGTAGTTGGTGGCCATGCTCCGTCTTGAGATCCATTTCAGGCGTTGCTGAAGATCGCTCGGGGACGAGAATGTGGACGCGCGCGTTGGCCTGGCGCCATCTGGCAAAGAAAATGGTCTCATGACGGATTGGGCTGACTCCACGGTGTACGTGCCGTACTCGGTTGCGATCGAGCAGGACGGCGAAGTCCAGATTCATCCGGCACATCTTGTGACGATGACACCGGATTTTGTGTTCGTCAGTGATGCCGTCGGTGGGTTCGCGAATCTTCCGACGCGATCGTTGCGTTCGGTCCGGGTGACGATTCAGGAGCCGCCGGTCGACTACGACGCGCTGATTGACGAATATCCGAACGCCTACCAGCCCTGGGATGCTGATCCGGGCACTCTCCTGCGTCACGTTCATGAGCGCAGGATGACGCTCGCCGAAGTGGTGCGGCGGCAGGGTCGTCCCCCTGCGCATCTGGTCGCCAAGGCCCGCGAATTCGGCTACGACCTCGCCGACATGCTCAACAGCCCCGAGCCCGAACCAGACTCATCGAAGGCGCGGGGCATCGAACGTGGAACCTCCCGCGACTACCTCGTGTTCATCAAGCCCGGAGCGGCCGACCCGTATCAGGTCCTGAGCCGTCACCGTGTTGAGCCCGAGAGCTTGTATCGCATCGCCTCGTGGGGGTTCGCAGCCACACTGACCGGCGGGCAGGCCGAAAACCCTGCGACCGCAGGTGGCATCGCCATTTCCCAGGATCCCGACATCGAACGGATCGAGCGCGACCCCCATCGACTAGCGCCACACTTTCGCGTCCCGCAGGAGCACCGCGTCGATGGTCAGTATTTCGTCAACATTCGCCTCAGCGGTGATCCAGTGACAGTCGCCGCACGAGCCGGGGTGTCTCCAAGCAGCGTGTACAGCAGCATCAACGCTTTCGCCGCCGACATGACGGATGCTCAAGTGCAAGCCCTACGCCAAGACCCTGACGTCGTGGACGTCGAGGACAACTCCTATGCCCAGGTGTGCTGACGACTACGGACGTCCGGTTGACCACGAAACCAGCCTCCGCCTGACGTCGGGAGCAGGCGGCCGGCGGTCGATCTTCGTAACTATGCTGGACTGATGCTCATTGCTTCCCGCGGTGGCCGGCCGCTGACCACGGTCACCGACGGTGCGGCTTACCTTCAGCTAATGGCGCTGTCCGGCGTCGCCACTGTCCTGATCGTCCGGGCCTTCCTGGTCCTGGCTGGCTATCCGCAGGTGGGCGGCGGCACCCTACACATCGCGCACGTTCTGTGGGGCGGCCTGCTCATGCTCGCCGGCCTGCTGTGCGCCCTGCTCTTCGCCGGTGGCGGCGCGCGGACCGGCACGGCCGTACTGGGTGGGGTGGGCCTGGGTCTGTTCGTGGACGAGGTGGGCAAGTTCATCACCCAGCGCAACGACTACTTCTACCGACCCGCCGCGGCCATCATCTATCTCGTCTTCGCCGCGCTGCTGGTGTCCGCCTCCCAACTGCGCACGCGGCGGGCGGTCGAGGACCGGAACCGGCTGGCGACCGCCGCGCAACTGGCCTCCGCCGGGGTGACCTCGGGACTGACCAGCCGGCAGCGTCACGCGGCGGACGAGTTGCTGGCCGGACAGGAGGGCGAGGCGGTCGAGGCCGTGCGCAGGCTGCTCTCCGCCGCGCCGCACCGCGGGCACTCGCAACGGGTGCAAGACCTGCTCGACCGGGCCGAGGCGGTCGCGCGGCGGCTGCTGGACGGGCGTTGGTTCACGCCGGCGGTCCTGGGCCTGTTCATCGTGTCGCGGGTGGTGGTCGCGGTGGTGTTCGTGAGCGAGGCGCTTTTCCTGACGACGGGCCACGACCTGAGCTCCGGCGCCGAGCCCGGTGCGATAGCCGGCGGGGCTGTGGCCCGCAGCGTCGCCCTGGCGTGCGTGGTGGCCGGGCTCCTGCGGTGGCGGGCCGACAAGCGCGCGGCGTACGGCTGGTTCCGGGTCGCGGTACTGGTCGAGCTGCTGGTGAGCCAGATCTTCAACTTCACCGACAGCCAGTTCGCCGCGGTCGCCGAGCTGCCCTTCAACCTGCTGGTCCTCGCAGTATTGAGTTACCACCTTCGCCGGCCGGGCACCTGACCGTGCAGTGCCCCTCCGCAGCAGTCGGTCGCGAGTCCCCGCCGACGGCCGCGGCATTCGATCCGCCGTCCACGAGGATGGCATGGGCCCCGGACCAGGCTTTCCTGGTCCTCCTTGGCCTGCGCCCAGATGGCGAAGCCGCCAAGGACGACCTGACATGCCCAGGACACGTCAGACGTGCCACGACCGGCCCGCGCGAACCTCGGCTGGCACCAACTAGAGCTTCGCTGCCTGTTGGCGTTCGGTATGGAACTGATTGACACGCGGATCTGGCGATGAGCGTGCACTCGATCACGGCACCCGTCTATATGCAAGCGGTGATCACAAGGGTTGTTCCAGGCTGGGTTCGGCGGGTCCGGGAAGTGACTTGTCCCAAGTGTCGATCATGGCGTTCAGGTCGGCGGCCCTGGATTGTAGAGTCGCCCCACTCGCTAAAGTCGCCGCTCGATCGGCAGCCGGGAGCGGGTGAGCAGGCCGGCGCCGAGCATCGCCACAACAGGTACCACGAGCAGCGCGATCGTGACGTTCAGCCAGGGCACTGCGATCGGGTACAGCGTAGGAACGGGCCAGGTGTTGTCGAAGTTCCGGTTGTCGGCCGCGAGTACCGCCGTTGAGGCGCCGAGGCCCGCGATCCCGCCGAGCACCGAGCCGAGTCCGGCGATGACCCCGGCCTGGCTGAGCGAGAGCGCCCGGCGCACCCACGGGGACGCGCCCACGGCGGCTAGTGTGGCGAGATCCGCGCGGCCGTCGGCAGCGGCGAGTCCGGTGGCGATCGCGGCGGCGCCGAGGGTGATCACACCAGCCACGATGGCCAGCAGCAGCAGCGACGCGTTGTCCGACGGTGGGCGGCGCTCGACCAGCACGTCGTACTCGTTGCCGAGCACGGCCCGCAGCCGGTCCTGCTCGGCGAGCGTCGGCACGCGGCTGGTGGTGCCCAGCGTCACCAGGGTTGTGCTGGAGAGGCCCAGCGACCGTGCGGTGTCCGGGCTGAGCAGAGCCAGCGGCGCGCGTGGCCGGTCCGGGAACGCGAAGCCCGGTGCCGTGATGGTGCGGATCTCCTCGCGGGAGGGACCAGTGTGCACCTCTAACGTCACCCGACCGTTGTCCAGTTGGCGCGGGTCGTCGACGACGACGGCTCCGGCGCGCATGGCGGCGGACGCCTGCGCGGCCCCCTCGGCAGGACTGTCGACGAGGGCGCCCACCGCCTCGGGATCGATGACGAACGTCATGCCGACGTTGGAACTGAACGCTCCGCCGAGGTAGTCGTACGGAATGTCGACGCCGTCACATCGGGCGTCGCGGCGGGCGGCACGCTGCTCGGCGGCGGTCGGATCGTGCCCTTGGTCGAGGTTCGCATAGGGGCAGCGGTGCTCGGGTGGCGTGCGCGCGAACACGACGCACTCCTGGGTGGCGCACGTCGCTTCGCCGATCTGGTGGATCTGCAAAACCGGCAGGGTGCTGCGCAGTGCCGACGACACCTCGGGCGGCATCGCGGACGAGCCGCTCGGCCGCGTCGTCTGCCCGGTGTTGGTGGCGGTCACGAACACGTCTCCGGCCCGTCCCAGCGGCCGGTAGTCCGCCCGGTCGCGGGCGTTGCTCGCGGCGAGCACCGCTCCGACGAAGAGGCTGGCCATGACTGCGGCCATCACGGCGGAGATCGCCGGGGCCGCCGCGGTTCGGTTACGGGACGTGTCGCGTAGCGCGATGCGCGGGGCCAGCGGAAGGAAGCGGCCGAACCGGGTTACCAGGCCCACGATGGCCGGCGTGCACAGCACCAGCCCGAGCTCGGCGGCGACCAGTCCGGCGAAGACGAGCGGCGCGGCGACCCTCCAGGCGCCGACGGCGGCGGTGGCCACGCCCGCCGCGCCGAGCGCCATGCCGAGCAGCACCCATCGCCGCCGCGACCGGGTGATCCCGCGCCGCCCGGCCAGAGCGGCCACGACGTCCTGGCGGGAGGAGATCCAGGCGGGCACCAGCGCGGCCAACACCCCGGTCACCACGGCCACACCCGCGAGCACCGCCAACGCCAGCGGGAAGACCCGCAACGCGCCCGACCTCACGTGGGTGAGGTGCTCCTCCAGCCAGAGGCGGCCGCCGACGGCCACGGCGACACCCAGCACGACGCCGGCCCCGGCGGCGATCGCGCCGAGCACGACACCGTCGGCGAGCACGATCCGGCGGACCTGTGCCGGCGTGCCGCCGGCGGCGGCGACCAACGCGAGGTCGCGGCGGCGGCGCCGGGCACTGACCGCGAACGCCGGTCCGGCAAGCAACACGATCTCCAGGATCGCCAGCCCGGCGATCAGCGTGAGGATGCCGGCTTCCGAATCACCCTCCCGCGGGAGCTCCGGGTACTGCTCGTCCACGCTCGGCGGATGCGCGAGCACGTGCCGAGAGACCGTGACCACCCCGCGGGTGTTGAGCTGCTTGACCTGGTTCCAGGTGAGCGGACCGGGCGTGGCGACCAACCAGGTCACCTCACGCGCGTCGACGGGCAGCATCTCCTGCGGCAGGCCACCGGGGCGCACGACGATCGCCGTTGCCCGCAGGTCGGTCGGGTCCTCCACCAGGCCAACCACGCGCAGGGTGCGACTGCCGTCGGCGAGGCGCACGGTGCCGTCGAGCCGCGCACCCAGCCGGGCGGTGGCCGCCGGGGTCAGGGCCACCTCGTCGGCGGCGGCTGGCGGGCGCCCGGCAACCGGACGCAGGACGCCGCGCGCCAGGGGGTCGGTGTAGTCCAGGGTCCGGGTCGCGACGACACCGATGCCGGTCGCGGTGTGCACGGTCAGCTGGCCCGTGTGGTCGCTGATCGCCCGGCTGCCCGGTGGCAGCAGCGCCAGAAGCCGTGGCAGCGTCGATGCGGCCTCCTGCTCCTCCGGCCCGGTGGGCCCGGTGGGCCCGGTGGGCGCTGTCTGCGGTGCGGAAATGTAGAACAGCTCGGCCGGATCCTGATACAGCGGGTCTTCCTGCGGCCACCGCATAGCGGCCTGTCCGGCGCCCATGAGCCGGTCGGCCTCCTCGTCGGGGCGCAGCGTGAAGGTGTCGTACGTGACGGACGCGAACGCCATGACCGCCACCGGCAGCGCGATCATCGCGATGACCAGCGCCGAGCGTCCCCTGGCCCGCCGTGCCTCACGCCGCGCCACCCGCAGCGCGGCGCGGCAGCCACTCATCCTTCACCGCCGGGCGTGGTCAGCAGCTCCTCGGGCTGGTCCAGCGGGCCGGACGTATCGACGATGAGTCCGTCGCGCAGGAACACCACCCGATCGGCCCAGGCGGCGTGCCTCGCCTCGTGCGTGACCAGTACGCCGGCCGCCCCGCCGTCGACCTTGGAGCGCAGCAGGCGCAGCACCGCCTCACCGGTCTGCGAGTCCAGCGCGCCGGTCGGCTCGTCGGCCAGCATCAGGCGCCGCTGCCCGACCAGCGCCCGGGCGATCGCCACCCGCTGCTGCTGGCCGCCGGACATCTCGTCCGGGAAGCGTGGACCGTAGCCGTCCAGTTCCACCTCGCACAGCGCCTCCAGCGCCAACCGCCGGGCCCGGCGCACCCGCATGCCGTCGAGCTCCAGCGGCAGCGCCACGTTCTCGGCCGCGGTGAGGCTGGAGAGCAGGTTCAGGTCCTGGAACACGTAACCGATCCGGCGACGGCGCAGCGTGGCCAGCCCGCGTCTGCTGCATCCGCCCAGTACCGTGCCGTCGACGACCACGTCGCCCTCCGTCGGGCGGTCCAGGCCGCCGGCCAGGTTGAGCAGCGTCGACTTGCCTGATCCGGACGCACCCATCACCGCGACCAGCTCGCCCGCCCTGACGGTGAGCGTCACTCCGCGCAGGGCGTGCACGGCCGTTTGCCCGGCGCCGTGCACCCGGTGCACCGTTCGCAGCTCCAGGACCGTCATCTCGCTGCCTCCCGTTCGGCTTCGTCTCCAGCCTCCTGCTCGGACACCGGCGTCTTTTCGGACACCGGCGGTGGGTCGTAGCGCAGCAAGCTGGCCTCGCAGTGGTCGAGCCAGCGCACCTCGGCCTCCGCGTGGAACACCATCGCGTCCACCACAAGGCGCCAGGACAGGTCGGCGGGATGGTCGGTGCGGTTCTTCAGGCGCGTGTACTCCTGCATCGTCCGCATGGTGGCGGTGCGCTGGGTCTGGACCACTGCAGCCACGTCGACACCCGGCGTCGTCAGCGCCAACGCCAACTTGATCGCCAGTTCGTCACGCGGCCGGTCATCGTGGCTGATCGGGGTGGCGAACCACAGCGCCAGTTCCGCGCGCCCGGCGTCAGTGATCTCGTAGGGCCGCTGCCCGGTGCTGCTCTCCGCAAGCGGGCACACCAGCTTGTCGCGCTCCAGCCGGGAAAGCGTCGTGTAGACCTGCCCGATATTCAGCGGCCAGGTGCCGCCCGTGGATTCCTCGAACGTCACCCTCAGCTGGTAGCCGTACATCGGACCGCGTTCGAGAAGGGCGAGGAGACCGTGCCTGATCGACATAGCTACCGAGTATGCATACTCAGTATGCCAAACGCAACCTCGACGTTGCCTCGGCGAGGCGCGTATAGATGTCGCCGTGGCGCAGGTGAGCCAAGCGAGTAGTGCCTGCGGCCGGGGTTCGGCCGCCGCCATCGAGATCCGCTGCTGGCGGGTCTCGAACGAGACCCAGCATCATTTCTTTCCCGGTCGTGCAACCTTTTGGCGGGACGGCACCGTTCCACCTCCGTCATGAGGAGGCAGCCGATTGAAAGCCCACGACGAGCAGGCGTTCCGGGAGTTCGTTACTTCCCAGATGGCCTCGCTGCGCAAGCTGGCTTACCTGACCTGCGGCGACTGGCACATGGCGGAGGACGCCGTGGCCAACACGCTGGTCAAGCTCTATCCGCGCTGGCACAAGCTGGACCGGCCCGACCTGTACGCCAAGACCATGGTCTACCGGGCTGCGATCGACGAGAGACGCCGTCCGTGGCGGCGGGAACGCTCGGCGGGCGACGCCCTGCCGGACGTCGCGCTGAGCGACGCGAGCAGCGGGATCGCCGAGCGGATGCGCCTGCGGTCGGCGCTGGCGGCGGTGCCCGCCCGCCAGCGGGCCGCCGTGGTCCTGCGGCACTACCTAGGACTCAGCCTCGAGGACACGGCCGGGGTCCTGGGCTGCACCGTCGGCACCGCCAAGAGCCAGGCCGCGCGTGGGCTGGCCAAGCTGCGCGAGCTGCTGGCGGTGGATGGCATCAATCTCACCGGGGAAACGATCGAGGAGTGGACCAGTGCACCTGCATAAGTTCGTGGACACCGTGACCGCCGACGAGCCGCCGCTGGCCCACAGCGCGGACGACATCATCAAGGCCGGCCGGCGGAAAGAGCAGCGGCGCCGGGCCGGGCTGGCCTCGGCGGGCGCGGCCGGACTGGTCGCGGTGGCCGTGGCCGGCGCGTTCGCGCTGCCGTCCCCGGGTGCTGAACAGGCCGACGGGCCGGGCCTGACCGCGGCGGCGACGGCCCGGGTCCCCGCGTTCGACTTGACCTACCACGGGTACGACGCGGGCAAGCTCCACGTCCAGGACCCGATCGTGGTGTCCACCGCGTACCAGATGTCCACGATTTACATGGATGGCCGGTTCACCAACGATCAGTCGGTTTCCGGTGAGGTCAGCACCTCCACCCTGGCTCACAACAGGTCCCGGCCCAGGCTGAACGCCTTCCTGACCGTCTACCGGCCCGGCGCGTTCGACCCCACGGGCATCGAGAGGGGCACCGAGCTGACCGTGGCTGGCCATCGGGCGGTGCAGGCGACGACCCAGGTCTACTCCGAGCCGCCGGCCGTCGCGGGCGGCGACAAGCTGCTCGCCTGGGAGTACGCCGACAACGCCTGGGCGACGGTGACGTCGCAGTCCAACGACGCCGACGAGCCCTCCTTCGCCGACCTCGGCACGCTGGTACCGGGCCTGAAGCAGAGCCCGGGGCGGCTGGCCACGCTGCCGTTCACCGTGGGTTACGTGCCCGACGGTTACCAGGCGGTGCAGGTCAGCTCGCACGCGTCGATCGGGTTGGGCGGCATCTACCTGGCCCGCGACGGCGTCTACGGTGCCGTCGAGTACGGCCGCGAGGCGCGGCCGACCACCGGCCTGACCAAGCCCTGGGAGCAGGGTGAGGGGGCACGGCCTAGCGGCACCTTCACGATCACGGTCCTGCCCATCGAGAAGGCCAACACACCGGTCGAGGCCGGGAAGACCCAGTGCTTCAAGTGGCACGCGTGCAGCGTCATGAGTGCCGACGGCAAGGTGGTGATCGAGATCGCCGCCGGCGGTGCCGGCACGCCGTCGAGGAGCTCGACCCCTTCCCGCACCGACCTGCCAGACGCCGAGCTGACGAAGATCGCCAAGTCGGTCAAGCTGGCCGACGTCGCGAACGACCGCTCCTGGACCCCGGCGGTCAAGGCCGTCCGCCCGTAGCCTGGCCGTCCGGACGGCGGCGCCGACTCGCGGCGCCGCCGTCCGGGTCACGGATGCTCGGCGTGATGAGCCCAGCACTTGAGCGGCTGTTGGCGTTACACCGAATAACCCGCGTCGGCGAGAATGTTGCGACCCACAGCCATGCGGCTGGCCCGCCTGTCCGGCATGGTCGTCCAGTAGTACCAGATCATCAGCGTGATGCTCAAAGCCCACGCCCGGCCTTTCAACCACGTCGCATCCTCGACGCCAAGCTGCCGTCGCAACACTTCCCGGGCGGGGGGATCGAGAATCTCCCAGGCCACCACAAGGTCGACGGCGGGATCCCCGACCGAGAGACCGCCGAAGTCCAAGACCGCCGTCAGTCTCCCGTCCCGCACCAACAGATTCTCGGCCGCCAGGTCTGCGTGGTACCACCGCGGCGTCGTAAGCCCCGCGGCTGCAGGCAGCGTCATGGCTTCGTCCCAGATTCGCTCGGCGGCGTCGAGGTCGAACCCGAAGCTTTCCAGCGACCGGCAACGCTCGATGTTCTCCCGGGTCGCCGAATCCATCGTCGCCAGTGGCTCGCCTCGATATCCCCGCAGGTTCGGGTCGTTGACGGCGTCCGCAGGTACCTCCGCCCGTTGCAGGGCTTCCAGCACAGCGGCAAGATCCATCGCCAGGTCTTCCCGTCGCGGGTCGACCAACGTCCCCGGATCAACCACCTCAGGGTGTTCACCGTCGATCCAGCGGACCACCGACCAGCGCTCGGGATAGTCGCAGTCCGGTTCGAACACGGCAACCACGTCGGGTACCGAAACCGGCAATCCCGGTCCGAGCACCGGCAGCCAGGTGGCCTCCTTGGAGATGGTCGCCGATCCTCCAGGCTGGCGCGGCAACCGTATGAGCAACTCCTCGCCGAGACGGAACAGCGAGTTCGTCGAGCCGCTGGACGCCAATCGGCGCACCGGGGCGTCGGCGTACCCAGGCATCGCCCGCCCCACCAGAGCCCGGACCAACTCGACGTCGACCAGAATCTCGTCGGGATGCAGAGCTCGAACCATCCCCGGACTCAACCTCAACCGTCCCATCGACGGCAACCGACTTTCGACGTGCGAGAAGCACCGCAGGCGCTTGACCAACCGCGCGGATCTGCCGCGAGTTGCCTATATCGGTGGTCGCCGGCGGGTACCCACGATGAGGTGCTGAGAGCTGGGCGCGGACAGGGATCGATGATCTACCGCACCCACTGAACGGCTTCCTGGCGAGCCGCTTCCACTTGGGACCCCGATTGCCGACGGGCCATCCGGCGCAGCACGATCGGGGCAACCAGCACCCCGGCAATCGCCCAGGCGCTGAGCACGCCGATCGTCTCGAGCGTGCGCCACGAGTCGCCGATCTCCAGCGTTGCCGCGGATTCCGGCAGGAACGCGGAGCGCATGCCGAGCCCGAGCCAGTACACCGGAAAGAGTTGGGCCACGATCTGGACCCAGCCCCACAGCGCCTGGATCGGGTAGACGATGCCGGAAATGCCGGTGAGCACCATGATTGGGAGCATGCCCCAGGTGCCGACCTTCTGCACGTTCGGCACCAGCGAACCGATGATGATGCCGATCGGCATGGTGGCGAGGAGCCCGAGGATGAGCACCCAGGCGACCGTGAGCCATCCCGCTGCGCCACGGTGGACCAGGTCGTCGAAGAGCAGGAAGCTGGGGATCAGGATGGTCAGGAGGGAGGGGAACAGACCGAGCGAGTGGAAGAGTACCTGGCCGCTGACATAGCCCAGGATGCCGCGAGGCACTGCTTTGGCGCGCAGGAGTGTGCCGTCCTCACGCTCCATGGCCAGCGCGTAGGCCGGGCCGATGATCACGCCGAAGGCCACCAGACCGCCGAGGATGCTCGGCATCGACACCGAGGGCAAGAGCAGTGACGTCCCCTCGACCTGGGTGTTACGCCGCAGGAACAAGTAGCCGACGACGGCGACCGCCACAAACAGGTAGAAGCCCTGATCCTGCGGGCTCCGGATGCTCAGGACGAACTCCGTCCAGCCGCGGGCGAGGCCCACGCGGATCGCGTGCAGCGTGCGCTGTCCAGTGCGATTCATGGGGCGCCCTCCGTGTCGACCTTCGCCTCGGCCGTACCGAACGCGGTCGCCGCCTGGTCAGCGCGGCCGGACTCGTGCTGCTGGACCATCATGAGGTAGGTGTCCTCGAGGCTGGCCCGCCGCACCATCAGATCAGCGACCTCAACGCCGTGCCGGGCGAAAAGCTCCCGCACGAACGTGGTGGGATCCGGCGTGGATTCCACGAAGTGCCGGCCGTTGAGGCTCCACTGCACCTCGCCCTCGCCGGCCACCTGCCGGGCAAGTTGCTCGGCGCTGCCGTCGGCGACGATCCGCCCGCCGGCCAGGATCAGGATGCGGTCGGCCAGTTTCTCCGCCTCGTCTAGATCGTGCGTGGTCAGCAGGATCGTCGTCTCTTCGAGATCGGTCAGGCGGTGGATCAGCTCGTGGAACTCACGCCGGGCGTGCGGGTCGAATCCCGCCGTCGGCTCGTCGAGAAACAGCAACTCGGGCCGCCCGACGATGCCGATCGCGACATCGAGGCGGCGACGTTGCCCGCCGGACAGAGTGCGAACCTTCTGGTCCGCCTGCTCACCCAACCCAACCATCGCGATCAGCTCCGCCACGTCGTACGGGCGGGTGCGCTGGGACGTGGAGTACGGCACGTAGTAGCTCCCCAGGTGGGCGAGGAGTTTCCGTGGAGTCCAGCGCGCGTGGTCGCGCCACGACTGGAGCACCACACCGACGCGCGCTCGCCAGTCCTCGTCGCCGTGCGCCGGATCGACTCCCAGCACATCAACTGCGCCGGCCGAGGGCAGCCGGAAGCCTTCGAGTATCTCGATCGTCGTGGTTTTTCCGGCCCCGTTAGGCCCGAGCAGAGTGATGACCTCACCCCTGCGCACGGTGAAGTCGACACCCTTCAGTACGTCGTTGGACCCGTAGCGCATCCGCAGATCGCGCACGTCGATGATCGACTCGCCCTCGGCCGGCCGCATCTGCCGACTGTAGCGGCCGGACCAAGCCTCGACGATTTTCGTTGCTCTCATCGCCGCACTCGGCCTGGTCGGCGTGGCCACGCCCGCCAATGCCGTCGGCCCAGTTCTTCTGTCGCTCGACGCTAATGTCGACACGACGACCGGTGTCGACGGTCGCCGATACGGCTCCTCGGTCGGGTTCTTCGTTCCGCGCCACGACGTCGTCAAGCTCTCGCTTGAGATCAAGACGGCCCGCGGCACCATCAAGAAGTCCACGCGCGCCACGAGTACGCCGTCTGGATAGGGGCCGGCTGCGTCTCCAAGGCATTCGTCAAGGACGCCAAGGCCAAGAAGCTCAAGTACGCCGTCCCCGCCGGACCGATCCGGGATCCACATGTCACGATGGGACTATGCCCCCACCACTGGCGGTGCGGTCTGGGCGGACTCGTGTGTGGTTCGACGGACGCACATTGTGGATCGACAGGTGGACGGTGGCGCCGGGCCACTGGCCGCTTCCGCGCCGCCGGATGCTGCATCAGCTGGCATTGCCGGACTTCACCTACGTTCGGTTCGTCTCGACCCACAACAGCGCGTACCTGCCGAACTTGTCACCGGTACGCATGGAATCCGCCGTTGCGCCCGACGCCATCGTTCACATACCGCCACGCTCATCGGTCCGCGCATGGGCGCTGGCGACGACGGTCAACGAGGCGCGCGCCGCCTGGATGCGGCAGATACTCCTCCACTCGGTTGGCCTCGGACCGTGGTCCGAGACGACGTGGGAACGCATCGGCGACGAGATGCGGTCCTGCGGCATACCGGAGGACTACTATCCGGGCATACCGCGGCGGGGACCGCCGCCCTACTACTCCTCGCAGTCCGTCAGGTACCGCTTCGAGCGGATCCTGACGGAGCTGCTCAAGCCTCGGCCGGTGGATCCTTACCACGCGCTCAGCACGAAGGATCCGCGCACTTCCCAGGTCTGGAACCGGTTGCTGATCCACCTCGCCGGCGGCCAAGACATCACCGCCACCCCGCAGTGGCAGGCCGTGGCGGACGACCTGCTGCAGTGGGGCCACACAGCCGCCCGCGGCTCCTACCATTCGCCTATCCGCTGACGACGGCACTATCGACGGTCCAGGAGTGACGGAAGCGACTGCTGAGCATGGTTGTCTCGTGATCTGGCGTGTCGCGGCGCGGTCCTCGTCGGTATCGCTGAAAGCGGCGGCTTATCACGCTTGACGGAATCCGTGGCTCGGCTGTCATCCGGCTTCTGTTCGAGCCGGCGCCTGTTCGTCGATCTCGATGACTCGGAGCGGTCTCGCGAATACCCGCACGGAGCCGCCATCGCCGAAGGATGATCTCAGTGGGGACGGGCCGACACCCGCTATCAAGATCCAACCCGTGGAGTTCGGATGCGACTGTGGCGGAACGCGAAGATTCGCACCAAGGTCATATCGGGCCTACTGGTGGCCGCCGCAGGGATGGCGTGCTTCGCTACCGCTTTGATCGTTGACAATCAGCGGCTGGCGGCCGAGTCGGCCAGCGTCGGAACATTGGCAGGACTGTCGGTGGAGATCGCCGACCTCCTGCACGAGACCCAGCGCGAGCGTGGCCGGACCGCCCAGTTCATCAGCTCCAAGGGTGCCGCGTTCGGCCCAGAGCTGAAGGCCCAGCAGGTGACCACCGACGCGCGGCTGGCCGAGCTCGGCGCGTTCATCAGCGACCACACCGAGGACGGGCCGGCGGTGGTCCAGGCTTCCCTCGTCGATCTGCGCCGATCGCTGGCCGGCCTGGCCGATCTGCGGTCGCGGGCCGCCGCACTGCAGGTTCCGGGGCCGATCATCGCCGGGTACACGGCGATCAATCGTACTCTGCTCGGCTCGATCGCAGTCGCCGTCAGGCAGAACCGCAACCCCGCGATCGGCATTCAGCTCCAGGCATACCTCGCGCTGCTGAGCGCCAAGGAGGACACCGGGCTGGAGCGAGCCCAGCTCGCGACGGTGTTCACCACGGACAGATTCGCAACGGGCCAGCATGCGACTGTCGTATCGCTCATCGCGTCGCAGCGGGCATACCTGATTGTGTTCGAACGGGCGGCCAGCCCCGAAGTCCTCCAACGGTGGTCCGACATCCAGGCGTCTGAAGTGTTCGCGAAGGTCGCGGCCCTGGAGAAGATCGCGCTCGACAAGGCGGCCGCGGGCGGGTTCGGTGTGGCCGCCGGCGACTGGTTCGAGGTCGTTACCAACAAGATCAACCTGTACAGAGACGTGGAGGACTACCAATCCGGCGCGATCCAGGCGCTGGCCGACACGGCCATGCGGGACGCGAGCCGGACCGCGATCGTGGTGATCGTCCTGACCGGGGTCCTGCTGGCATTGACCTTGGGGATGGCGGTCCTGGTGGTCATCTCGATCACCCGGCCGCTCCGGCAGGTGGCCGCCGTCGCCGAAAACATGGCTGCCGGCGACGTCTCCCGTACGGTGGACTACGCATCCCGCGACGAATTGGGCCAGCTTGCCGGCTCGTTCCGGCGTCTTGCCGCCTACATGCGCGAGTCGGCGGAGTCGGTCTCCGCCCTCGCCCACGGCGACCTCACGCGTAACATCCAGCCGCTCGGCGACCGTGACCTGCTCGGCAACGCGATGCGCGACACCGTCGCCCGCCTCAACTCGACGGTGAGTCAAATCCATGCCTGCGGTGTGGAACTGTCCCTCTCCAGCAAGCAACTGCTCGACGGTAACGCGGTGCTCATCGAGAACTCCCACGGCACCGCGGCCAAGGCCGACTCCGTATCGGCAGCCAGCGAGGAGATGATAGCCAGCATCGCCGAGATCTCTCGCAGCACGAATCATGCGGCCGGGGTGGCTGTCGACGCGGTGGCCACCGCCGCCCGCGCCGGTGAGGTCATAGCCACCCTGTCGGATGCGAGCGACAAGATCAACAGCGTTGTCGGGCTGATTCAGACGATCGCCTCCCAGACGAATCTGCTGGCCCTCAACGCGACGATCGAAGCTGCCCGCGCCGGTGACGCGGGCAAGGGCTTCGGCGTGGTCGCCGAGGAGGTCAAGGAGTTGGCGCAGCAGACCGCGCAGGCCACAACGGCCATCACCAGCCAGGTCGAGAGCATCCAGACCGGCTCCTCGGCCGCCGCCGCGGCGGTCGCACAGATCGCCGAGATCGTCCAGCAGATCAACGACATTGCGACAGCGATCGCCACAGCGGTCGACGAGCAGACCGCCACGACCGCCGAAATCTCACGAAGCGTGACAGCCGTCGCCGACGCCGCCGGCGCCACAACAGAGGTCACCGCCGACTCGGCCGAGTCGGCCCGCACGCTCGCCGAGACGGCAGCCACCCTGCACGGGCTGGTCGCAGAGTTTACGATCCAGCGAGCGTGACCGCGCCGTACTTCGACGCCTGCAAGCCCTGCTCGCCCGACTGATCGGCACCTGCCCAACCTGCCAAACCCGCTTCCCGCAACGCATCCAGCGCGCAGGACGAGGACCATGACAGAGCCCTACTAGTGCCCGGTCCCGGGGGTGTAGAGGTCGTCCTCGGTGACGACCGGGGCGACGTCGTCCTCCGGGCGGCCGACCCGCGCGGCCGAGCCGAACATCGCGCCGCGGGCCGGGTGCACCGGGGCGAAGGATGCGAAGCCGCGGCGCTGCGGGATGTCGTCGTAGACCGCCTCCATGCCGCCGCGCAGCAGGTAGGTCTCGTGCCAGAAGCCGGTGCCGCCGCTGTCGCGCAGGAAGTCGCGCCACCACAGGCGGTGCGGCTCGGAGCGGGCCCAGGCCAGCAGCGTGGGTAGGTCCCGCCAGTACTGGCGGATGCCGAGGTGCATGGGGAACAACGACCAGAGGAGCGGCTCGTGCGCGAGCAGCCCCTCCGGCTTGTCGTCCGACCGGCCGATCCGCGGGCCGCGGGCCATCAGCGTACGCAGGCCGTAGAGCCGGTTGACGCGCATACCCAGATAGACCACCACCAGGTCGGGATAGGACGACAGGTCGACGGTCTCTCGATTGACGCGGCTCAGCATCGCCGGATCTCCTTCAGGTCAGGGATCCTCCGATGGTAAGGCCGCGCACCGACCATCTACTTTGATGCGCACGGCCGTCTCGATCAGTTCCCAGCCCAGGATCAGCACGACGGTCAGCCCGCCCATGATTTACCAATTGCCGAGCAGGCCGAAGTCGCCGAATCGGCCCATCGTGTGCAGCACGCTCGCCGCCACCGTCGAGTGCGGCGCCGCGCACGCCGCGCCGGCAATGACGGCGCCCGGCGACACGTCGATGCGTCGTTGCGGGATGTCGAGAATCTGATGAAAGGCGCCCGAGCGCGGGTGTAGCGGTAAGACTTGCCGGCATGAGTCTGAACGTCGGTGACGAAATGATGAGGCTGTTGGGCGTGCTGCGGCACGAGCCGACGGACAAATGGGTCCGCGCCCGGCTCGGCGGACAATTGGTCGTCGACAGCCGTACCGCGCTGCTGCTGTGGGAACCGCGCCGCATCGTGCCCACCTACGCTGTGCCTGACTCGGATGTCCGAGCCGATCTCGTACCCGTCGAGCCGGCCCCGCAGAGCGACGTACCGGTGCTGCACCCCGGTATCCCGTTCGCCGTGCACTCGACACCCGGGCAGACATACGACGTCCGCGTCGGAGACGACGTCCGCGAGCGCGCCGCGTTCCGGCCGGACGACGTGGACCTCGCCGGTCACGTCGTGTTCGACTTCGACGCGTTCGACTGGACAGAGGAGGACGAGCCCGTGTTCTCGCACCCGCGCGACCCGTTCTCCCGCGTCGACGCGCGGCGCAGCAGCCGGCACGTGCGCATCGAGCGGGACGGCGTGCTACTCGCTGAGTCCCACACCCCGACACTGGTGTTCGAGACGAAGCTGCACCCACGGTTCTACCTGCCCCGCGAGGACGTCAAGGCAGAGGTTCTGCCCAGCGACATGGTGACAGCCTGTCCGTACAAGGGCCGTGCCACGTATCTGTCGTTCGCGGTCGGAGAGAATCTGGCCTGGACCTACCCGGACCCTCTGCCTGACGCGTCGCCGCTCGCCGGTCTGGTCGCCTTCTTCGACGAGGTTGTCGACGTGACCGTCGACGGCCTGCCACGGGCAAGGCCCGATTCAGAGGTCGCCAAGGTTATGAAGGACGAGTTCGGCGTCTCCTAGGGCCCGGTCGCGCAACTACGCGAGGTGTGTGGGCACCGATCGGGCTGAGAACGATGCCGTGCTGCTGATACATCGACGGCTTCTCGATGACAGCCGCCCATCGGGTTGGCAAGAGCATGCAGGTTCGCAATGCCCACGGCGTCGTGCGCCAGATCCTGGACGTCCTCGGCCGTCTACCGATTCTTGACAGCACCAACTAAACGACGCCCGAGACGGCAACTGCCTCGAATCCCCCAGGCTTCGCTCTTGCGCTCCTTAGCCGAGTACAGCGCACCTGATCACCGTCAGGCGACCAGTTCGACGTGACCCGGCCGTGAGCCGGTTTCCGGTGGACACCGGGCCACCCCGGCTTTGGTGCGGGCGGCGACTGTCGGCGGTTATGCGCCGAGGATCTGGTACTCGCCGCCGCAGGACTCGGCCAGTGTGGGGCCGAAAAGCGCGGCCGGGGTGTACGCGCCCGGCCTGCTCTGTCCGTCGAGCAGCCGGCGAACCACCTCGGCCGGCACCGCACCCGTCCAGGCCTGGGCCTCGCCGACGCGCAGCCAGCCCTCGCGCGTGCTGCCGTCCGCCCACTCGATGACGGCGTGGCCCCACGAGTGCTCGCGCGGCTTCGGTGCCGCCTTGAACCGCACCGCGGCAAGCCGCCGGCGCGCGAAGGCGCGGACCGGCCCGATGTTAAGCAGCGCGGTCGCCGCCGGCAGGATCGCGCGTGCGACCGGCGATGCCGGGGCCTCGCTGGACGCGGAGACCACGTCCGCGGCGCCGCTGGCCCGCTGGGCGGCCATCAGCTCGCCGAGGGGCATGCTCGCCGTGGTGACGGTCGAACCGTCTGGCAGGACGAGCCGGATCGGGTCGCCGGCGAGTTTGTCGGGCACGAGTCGGCCATCGCGGTACCGCCGGCCCTGGAACCTCCCGCCGCCCTCGACCCCTGGCAGGCCCTCCACGAGGGTGCCCGCGAGCGCGTCGCCCACGACGCCGGCCTCGACGATCAGCGACGGCACCATGTCGACTCGGACCCGCCGCGGGATCGGCCGTCCGTCGCACAGCTTCGCCACGATGCTCTCCGTGGCGGTCACGCCGAACCCGGCACCGGTGACAGCGGTGCGCCCCGCGGCCGCGAACGCGTCGCCGCGGCCGAGGGTCGCCGATACCGCGGCGAGGTCGTTGGCCAGGTCGAGATAGTCGCTTGACGGCAGACACGCGTCCAGCAGCGGCGTGGCGGTGTCGGTGAACGGCCCGATCGTGTTCACGACCACGGCCGGCCGCTCCCGCCGGATCGCGTCCGCCGTCTCGTCGACGGATCCGGCCACCACCATCGGCAAGCCGTTCGCCGCGGCCGCGAGCCGGCCGGCGTCTCGACCGACCAGTACCGGCCGGATGCCCCGGTGCTGTAGTTCGGCGGCGATCGACCGGGCGCTGCGGCCGGTCCCGCCGAGAATCCACACGTCTGTCATGGCACAGCTCCGCCCTGGTGCGGCGAGCATCCCGTTGACGACACGCCGTGTCGTGACTATATCGCCAATGACATGCCATGTCATCGTGGGTACAATTCCGGGATGGCACGATGGCAACCCAACGCGCGCGAGCGGCTGCAGCAGGCTGCCCTCGAGCTCTTCGCCGAACAGGGCTTCGCCGCGACCACGGTGCCGGCGATCACCGCGCGGGCAGGCCTGACGACGCGCACCTTCTTCCGGCATTTCGCCGACAAGCGCGAGGTGCTCTTCGCCGACGAGGCCGAACTGCCCGCATACACCGAACAGCTCGTCGCCGAGGCGCCTGCCGACACCAGCCCGCTGGCCATCATCCTGGAGGGTCTGCGTGCCGTCGCCGAGGCTCGGTTCGAGGGCCGTAAGGACACCATCCGGCAGTGGCGCGCCATCGTCGCGACCGACGCCGGCCTGCACGAGCGTGAGCTGCAGAAGCGGGCCGCGCTGGCCACCGCGATGCGGAACGGTTTCCACGCCCGCGGCCTCGATCCGACCCGGGCCGCATTGCTCGCCGAGACGTCGGCGACCCTGATGTACGTGTCGGTCACCGCATGGCTCGAGACCGACGACGACCGCAGGCTCTACGACATCATCGAAACCGCCCTCGCCACGCTGCGGGCAACCCTCGATGCGTAGTGCGGTCTCCGGTGATCCCCACGGTCCGGACTGTGCTCGCAATCTCGAGGCCCTCGAAAAATGCTTCGAGACCGTCAGACATCGACCCCACCGACCGTCGTCGGACTTCCGTGGTGCCCTGAACAGCGGCAGCCACCCCGGACACGAAGCGCGACCATGATCACGCCGCAGTGTCGCCAGACTGATCCGACCCGGAACGAGGCGGTTCATCGACACGGCCCGACGAAGCCTCCCACTGACGCGGACGCCCTATCGCTTGGGATTCACCGACGTAGCCGATGCGAGGACGCTCGGCTCAGCTCCGGCGGGTAGCCTGGCCGAGGCGTCCGTCCGCGCCCAACCTTCGGCGATCCGCCCCAGCCGGGTCATCCCAGGAGGCAAAGGGAGGTCTACCTCTCGGCCGGGTCATTGTTGTCGATCGTGCGTCCGCTGCACCGGTCGCTGGGGGATCCGCGACGGGCCGCGGGAGACGAACGATGACCAAGCAGGCCGATTTCAAGAAGCGCGTGCGCGCCCGGATGGCCAAGACCGGCGAGTCCTACGCGACCGCCCGCAGCAAGGTGCTCGCCGAGCAGCCGGGCCTGCCGGTGCCCGCCGACCAGACGATGCTCGCAGCTCTGCACGTGAGCAACGGCGATAGCACGGATCTGGCCGGGACCGGGCTCGCGTCGCGGGTGTTGTACTGGCGCGACTCGCTCCACGAGGGACCGGTGCCGGCCGTGGGCGCCAAGGAATTGCGCCGGATCAGAGCCGCCTTCCTTGTCGGGGCGGGCGTGGACGACCACGCGGAGGGGCCAGACATGTTCGCCGGGCGCGACCGGAGTCTGGCGGCCAACCGCGACGGCGAGTACGTGCTGTGGTTCGAGGCGGATCTCTACGACCAGCTCCAGATCATCCAGATCCTCGCTCGCCTTGCCGACCTCGGCGTGCCGGCGCCACGCATCACGCTGATCTGCATCGGTGAACACGCCGGCATCGCCCGCTTCGGCGGTCTCGGGGAGCTGAGCGCCGAGCAACTCCGCGCACTGCCCGCAACGAACGCGTGCGCCCAGCTCACACCCGCTGCGCTCCAGGTCGCTACCGATGCGTGGGCCGCTTTCCGGGCGCCGACGCCAGACCGGCTGTCCGCCATCGCCGGCAGCCGATCGCGTGAGTTGCGCTTCCTGGCAGAGGCGTTCGACCGGCTCAGCAGGGAGTATCCGTCGACCCGCGACGGGTTGTCGCTGACCGAACGGCGGATCCTGGCCGCGGTCGCCGACGGTGCCGCCGCGGCGGGCCCGGCGTTCGTCCGCGCCGCCGCGCGAGAAACCCGCCCGTACCTGGCAGACACCTGGTCATACGCCATGATGGACCGGATGTCACACGCCCCGGTCCCACTCCTTGATGCCGACCCGGCGGACCGTCCGGTTGACCACGAAACCAGCCTCCGCCTGACGGACACCGGAGCACGGGTGCTCACCGGCGCGGCGGACCACGTGACACTCAACGGCATCGACCGTTGGATCGGTGGGGTGCACCTACGCGGGCACCACGTGCCCTGGCGCTGGAACGATGCAACCGAGACCATCACACACACCTGACCGAACCCAGTATCGGCAGGTTGACCATCGACTGCTGGGCAGTGCTTTGAAATTCAGGCGCGGGCGCCCCGCATCGCTTCCACCAACGCCGTGCGTACGGGTTCGTGGATGAGCGGCGGCAACTCCTCAGACCGGAACCAGCGAATCTCGTCGTGTTCATCGGGAGCGACGTTTGTCGGTGCCCCCTCCCACTCGGCGACAAGCCAGGCGCTGAGGCGCACGTGCTGCTCTCCGCGGCCGACCTCCAGCCGAGACAGGTGGATTGCCGAGCCTGTTGTTATCCGCACGCCGAGCTCCTCGTGCATCTCCCTGGCGAGCGCGACCAGTTCTGTCTCGCCGGCGTCGATGTGTCCGCCGGGCAGATCCCACACGTCCGGGTAGACATGGCGATTCGGACTTCGGTGGACGAGCAGGACTTGACCTTCGCGAACTAGCGCTGCGGTGACGATCTCGGGCATGGGCGGGATTGTGGCACGACCCTCCGACAGAACGTCCGCAACTGCCGCCGACAAGACGCGCGAGCCGGCTGCTGGGCGCTGCCACCACCGGCTAGGTGCAGCGGGCCGCGCGACGGTCCGTAGCGTTGCTATGCGGAGGCTCTCAGGGGCTCGAGGGCGGCCAGGACGAGGTCGAGGCCGAAGATGAACTCCTCTGCCGGGTCGTAGCCGGCAGCGACGAGCGCCGCGGCGGACTCGTTGAGGTAGGGGAACTCGTCAGGAGGAAGCTGGGGCAGGAAGACGTCCTCGGCCATGTCCGCGAACTCATCGGCGGTGTCGAACGGCAGGCTGGCTGCCTGCAAGGCGAACCCGTAGACATAGACGTCGAGCAACCAGTTGGCGTGCGTCGCCATCAGAACCGTGAAGCCAGCCCTCCTCAGACAGGCGGTGACCGCTTCGCGGTGGCGGAGGTGCGCGGGTCCCGGCGACGTCCGCGACTCCATCAGGCTGATCGCCCACGGGTGGCGAGCGAGAACCTGTCGGGCGGATACCGACCGCCGTCGCATCGCCGACTGCCAGTCGGTGTCCTCGGGCGGGAGCTCGATCTCCTCGAACACGACGTCGATCATTGCGTCCAGCAACACCTCCTTGCTCGCCACGTAGTGGTAGAGCGACATCGCGCCCACGCCGAGCGCGTCAGCCAGCCGTCGCATGCTCAGACCGTCGACCCCCTCGCCGTCGGCGAGCCGGACCGCCTCGACCACCACCCGCTGCTTGCTAAGCCCCGCGTCTGACGCGACCCGGCGTTGCTTCCTCACAGACACCGGTCCCCTCGCTCCCTTAAGCGGCTTGACAATCGTACAGCGTACGCCCATCGTACAGCGTACGACGTACAGTGTACGAACCAGGGAGAGAACCGATGACCATCCAAACGAACACCCCGCACCTGCTCGACAACCCGCCATCCGACTGAACGAAGGAGTAAGAGATGAGATCACCGGAGAACACCGCCACCACGCCAGCCCGCAGTTGGTTCGTTCGAGGCCGGCTCGTCGGCGCCGCGGCGATCGCGTTCGTGGTGTCGGTGGTGATAGAGAACGCGGTGTTGGCGGGAACGGGCGCGCCGGCCTTCGGCGCTCCGATCGAGGAAGTGCTGGCCTACTACGCGGCCAACCGCGACTCGGTCGCGATCGCGTCCGGTCAGGTGGCCCTGTACCTGCCGCTGCTGCTCGTGTTCGTGACGGGCCTGCACGGCCTCGTGGAGCGGCGCGGCGGAGCGGGCGCTGACTGGTCACGCCTCGCCTTGGCCGCCGGCGCGACGCTGTCGGCCATCTTCGTGCTTGTCAACGTCCTGCAGATCGGGCTCGCGCTCTCCGCCGGCGGGCTCGCCGAGCCGACGCCCGCGTTCGAGCTCGTCTGGCAGGTTCACGCGGCAGCGTTCGCGCTGGCGCTGCCGATGCTCGGCACCACCTTCCTCGGCGCGGCCCTCGCCACGCACGCGAGCGGGCTGACTCCGACTTGGCAGCGCCTGCTGGGCCTGGTGGGCGGGAGCCTGCTCCTCGCCGCGGGGCTCGGCAACCTCGCGATCGCCGACGGCTCGGCGCTGATCTTCGTCGGGCTCCTAGGGTTCGCCACCTGGCTCGTCTGGCTGCTCGCGACCGGCGTGCGCCTCGTCCGGTCGTGACCGAGATGAGGGCGGCGCCGAGGTCGCGCCGGCTGCCCTCGTCGGTGATGGGGCTCGAGGCGGGCCAGAGATCGCGCCTTGGGCGACGCGGCGTCGCGGGTCACCACCCGTACGGTGAATTCGCCGTCGGTCAGCAGCGCCCAGGCGACCGCGCCGCCCTCGCTGTTTCGGATCAGGCGGTGGGAGCGACGATGACGGTTTTGCCGGGCAGCTCGCCCGCGGCGGCCTGGGCGTGCACGGCCGGCAGCTCCGCGAGAGGGACCCGCTGGGCGACCTCGACGCGCAGCTCACCGGTGCTGACCCGAGCGGCCAGGTCGGCGAGTTGGTCGGCGTCGCTGCGGACGAACAGGTCGATACCGCGCACACCGCGCTCCTCGTCGGAAGGGGCCGGCATCCAGACCGTGGTATTGACGAGGGTGCCGCCGTCACGGATCAGCGTGACCAGCGCGGCCAGCTGTTCCGGAGTGACCGGTGCGAGGTTGAGTACCAGGTCGACCGGCTCGATCACCGCCGCGGTCACGTCGGTGGTGGCGTGGTCGATCACCTCGTCGGCGCCCGCGGCTTTGACACGCTCGGCGCTGCGTGGGCCGGCCGTGGCGATCACATGGGCACGGACCTCCTTGGCCAGCTGCACGGCGTATCCGCCGACCGCTCCGCCGGCGCCGTTGATCAGCACCCGCTGACCGGCGGTCAGGTTGCCGTGGTCGAACAGCGCCTGCCACGCGGTCAGGCCTACCAGCGGCAACGCCGCCGAGTCGGCCAACGGGATGTTCTTGGGTGCCCCCGTCAGGATCTCCGCCGGCGCGATCACATACTCCGCGGCCGCCCCGGCCCCGGTCATCGGCAGGAAGCCGATCACCCGGTCGCCGACCGCGACGTCGTCCACGCCGTCACCGAGCGCGTCGACCGTGCCGGCGACGTCGATGCCGGGACTGTGTGGCAGCTCGACCGGGATCGGGCCCTGCATGTATCCCGCGCGGATGTTGCCGTCGACGCCGTTGAACGACGTCGCGGCGACGCGGATCCGGACCTGGCCGGCGCCGGGGACGGGCTGCGCGACGTCTTCGTAGCGCAGGACCTCGGGACCGCCGAACTCGTGAAAACGCACTGCCTTCATTGCTGCACCTGCTTCCGTTTGCGCCGTCGATGTGCTCCGAACTTGAAGCAATACCGACGCAGAGGTTGCGGCATTGCTTCGAGTTGCGAAGGCGTCCAGCCCCGGCGTCACCAGGGCCGCCCGGAGGCTGCCACTGGGTCCGCGGTGGCTGGAGACGTCACTAAACTTCGCAGGATCCGGCGCGGTTAGCCTGGGCCGGGCTGGCCCACCTTGATGATGGTCGGCTCCCCGGCGTCGCCGACGATCTCAGCGAGACGCGCCGCATCGGCCGAGCCCGGCGCCGCGGTGAGCACCAGAGCGGCCAGATCGTCGCCCGGGATGGCGAGCAGGCTGCCGACGAGCGTGACGGAGCCGCCCTCCGGATGAATGAACGTGGCACTACTCTCGTAGGCCGCCACCGGTCGCGGCGTGCGCCACAAGGTGTCGAACAGGCGGCTTCGGCTCCGCATCTCGTCCACCAGCGCGGCAAGCGACGCGTCGGCGGGATAACGCAACAGCGCGCTCTTCAGGCGGGCAACGAGGATCGCCTGATGATCGGTTGCGTCAGCCGCGGACTGCTGGAAACGACTGAACGGATCGCAGAAGCTACGCCAGGCGATGTTCCACTCCCACGGGTCCCCGGTGGGAACCCAATGCCCCAGGGCCATGAACGCACTGTTCACGGCGATCAAATTCATCGCCGCGTCGGAGACGAACATCGGAGTGTCCGCGAACCGCTCCAGCAGCCGCGTCGCACCCGGACCGACTTCGTTCGGCACCTGCCCGTCCACGGCGGCGTACCCGGCCAGCGCGCAGAGCCGCTCGTACTCAGCCCGCCCGATCCGTAACGCGCGGGCGATGGCGTTCACCACCCCGGCCGAGGGATGGCTGCGCCCCTGCTCCAACCGGCGTACGTAGTCCGCAGACATTCCCGCGAGCTCGCCGAGCTCCTCCCGCCGTAACCCTTGCACCCGCCGACGGCCGACCGGTAGCCCGACAGCAACAGGGGCTGTGCTCAGCCGCAACTGGCGCACCGCGGCGCCGAACTCGTGACGTTCCACGGCCCAAGTGTGCCTGGACAGTCCAGACATAGCAGCTAGTGGCGGCCTTGGCGTGCAGTGCCACGGCCGGCCGACCGGCGTTATGGCGTCTTCTCCACATACAGTCGTATTGACTGAAGTCGATCACAATTGGGCCGGACCGAACGCCTGCAACAAACCTGCAAACTCCATCTATTGAGCCTGGAAAGCGCTTTCCTTAGGCTGTGTCACATCGATGTTTCGGTTCCTGAACGGGCCCAAGGGACGCGGGAACACGCGACCGCATGCAGCGTCAGAGCAGCGGAGTAAACCACGTGCGTCACGCTCACAACCTGGGAGAAAGACCATGAGATTCAAAGCTGTTGTCGCCGCCTCCGTGATAGCGGGGGTGGTCGGCGTGTGGGCTGCCGGTTCAGCGTTCGGCGCGACCGCGCACTACGAGGCGGAAGCCTCACCGGCGGTCTGCACCGGTACGATCGACAGCAACCATTCCGGGTTCTCCGGTTCTGGTTTCTGTAACGGCGACAACGCGACGGGCGGCTACGCCCTGTTCACCGTGGCCGCCCCGGCGGCCGGTGCCGCAACGCTGGCGGTGCGTTTCGCCAACGGAACTGGCAGCAGCCGCCCCGCGGACCTGATCGTCAACGGCACGACCGTACAGTCGGTGCCGTTCGAAGGCACCAGCGCCTGGAACACCTGGGCGACCAAGACGTTGACCGTCAACGTGAATGCGGGCAACAACACGGTCCGGCTCAGCCCCACCAGTTCGGCAGGCCTGGCGAACATCGACTACATCGACCTGACGACGGGCGACACACCACCGCCCTCCACTCCCCCGCCGGGCAACGCGCTGTACGTGTCGCCGACCGGCACCGACGACGCCGCCGGCACGCAGGCGAATCCGACGACGCTCACCTCCGCGATCACCCGCGTCTCCGCCGGCGGCACGATCTACCTGCGCGGTGGGACGTACCGGTACTCGCAGACCGTCACTGTCGCGCAGGGCAACAACGGCACCTCCAGCGCCCGCAAGAACCTGTACGCCTACCCGGGTGAGACTCCGGTGCTGAACTTCTCCGCACAGAGCGAGGACCCGGCCAACCGC
This sequence comes from Actinoplanes sp. NPDC051388, assembly GCF_055586225.1. NCBI lineage: Bacteria > Bacillati > Actinomycetota > Actinomycetes > Micromonosporales > Micromonosporaceae > Actinoplanes > Actinoplanes sp. NPDC051388. Next base: position 417,540 of record NZ_JBVJIP010000004.1, read on the forward strand.
GGGCTCGCCGTGGGCGGGTCGTTCTGGCACATCCGCGGCATCGTCGTCGAACGGGCCGGCGACAACGGCATCCTGCTGGGCGGCAGCAACAACATCATCGAGCGCACGATCACCCGCTTCAACCGCGACAGTGGCCTGCAGCTCTCGCGGCTGATCGCCGACGCGCCCAGCGCCCAGTGGCCGTCCAACAACCTCATCCTGAGCGCGGAGTCGCACGACAACGCAGATTCCGACGGCGAGGATGCCGACGGCTTCGCCCCGAAACTCACTGTCGGATCCGGCAACGTGTTCCGATACACCGTGTCCCACAACAACATCGACGACGGCTACGACCTCTACACCAAGTCGGACACCGGGGCCATCGGTGCGGTGACCATCGAGGACTCCCTGGCCTACAACAACGGCACGCTCAGCAACGGCGGTCAGGCCGGCAACGGTGACCGCAACGGTTTCAAGCTCGGCGGTGAGGACATCGCGGTCAACCACGTCGTCCGCCGCACGATCGCCTTCGGGAACGGCCAGCACGGGTTCACCTACAACCGCAACCCCGGCACGATGACGATCTCGAACAACCTGTCCATCAACAACACCGAACGCAACTTCAACTTCGACGCCGGCAGCTCAGTCTTCCGTAACAACACCTCATGCGACAGCGGCTCGAACGACAGAATCGTCGGCAACAGCGACAGCTCGAACCAATTCTGGGCTGGCTCCAACGGATCCCGCTGCGCCACCTACAGCGGCGCTCTCGCCTGGTCCTTCGCGGCGGACGGCCGTCTCGTGGTCACCCTCGGCGGCAGGCCGGTAACACTGTAAGTAGGCCGTCTCGCGGCACCTCGGCCGGCCCATCCGCTGCGTGTGGATGCGCCGGCCGACCCGCTGCAGCACTCACGATGGCCGGATGAGGCGGCATCTCGTCGTTCGGCATCGACAGCTGGGGTCAGGTGGTGACGACGCGGTTGCGACCGGCTCGCTTGGCGTCGTACAAGGCCTCGTCGGCCATCTTGATCAGGCTGTCCGGCTGGGCGCCGGTCGCCGGAGCGATCGCGGTGACGCCCGCGCTGATCGTTACGATGCCTCCGTCGGACAGCGTGTGCGGTTCGCGGAGCTCGGCCACCGCCAGGCGGGCCCGTTCGGCGACCTGACAGGCGCCTGCGAGGTTGGTCCCGGGCATGATGATCGAGAACTCCTCGCCGCCGTATCGGGCCACCACGTCGGTGCCGCGTACGCTGGCGGCCAAGGCTCTCGCCACCCGCCGCAGGCACTCATCGCCGCCCTGGTGGCCGTAGCGGTCGTTGTACATCTTGAAGTTGTCGATGTCGATCATCGCCAGGCCGATCGGCTCGCCGGATCGCAGGGCTCGCAGCCACTCGGCCTCGAGCGCCTCGGTGAGCCGCCGGCGGTTGGCCAAGCCGGTCAGCGGGTCCGTCAGAGTCAGCTGCTCGAGCCGGGAGTTCGCCTCCGCCAGCTCCTCGGTGCGCTCGGCGACCTTGCGCTCCAGCGAGGCGTAGACCAGCGCGTTGTCGAGCGAGACGGTGAGCTGACCGGCGACTAGCAGCACCGAGTCCAACCGGCCGGTGGTGAAGGCCTGCCGTGTCAGCCTGTTCTCCAGGACCAACATCGCCTTGGGTACGCCCTGGCTCAGCACCGGGACGACGAGGAGCGAGCAGTGGTCGAGGCCGGTGAAGTACGGGTCGCGGGCGACCCGGTCGTCGCGCGAGGCATCCTCGACCAGCATCGGCTCGCCGGTGCGCTCCGCGTAACGCACGGCGGTGAGCGGCAGCAAGCCGGCAGCCTCGGCCGCGGGGAGCGCGGGACGGCCGATGACCGCGTCGGCGGGCAGGATCCACCCGCCGCCCGCCTCGTCCCGCAGCAGCACCCGTACCGCGGTGGCGCCGGTCATCGCACTGAGCACCTGCTCGACCCGCAGGCGCAGCCGGTCGAGGTCGGTCTCCGAGCTCAGCGCCCGGGCGGCCTCCAGCACGGCGAGCAGGTCGATCACCCCCGTGGAGACGTTGAGACTGCTCGACGTGGTCAGCGCTCCGGGGTCGCCGGTCCGGGCGGGCGCCGCTGCCAGGAATCCGTTGTCGCGCTCCAGCTGGCGGGTCTTACCGATCGCGCCCCATCGGGCGTACGCACCCCACGCATCCGATAACAGCCGATCGCCCGTGTGCTCCATGCCAACGCCATGGAAGAAGCTCGCGGCCCGCTCACAGATCAGGCCGGCGTGCCAGGCACGGCGGGCCACCGAGGCGTCCGCCACGGCGGCGTCGTAGGCGGCCGCCGCGGCGGCGAAGTCCCCGGCCAGCACCGCGTCCTCGGCCGAGGCGAGACGCAGCAGATGCCGGAAGTTTCCGGGCTGATCGGCCGCCCTGGCGGCCAGGAAGTCCCGGCTCGTGCGAAGGTCGGCGATCGCGGCCTCCCGCTCGGCGCCGCTCGCCGTGCGGGCCCGGTGGGCGGCCCCGAGCACAGCCAGGATGTGCGCCGTCGCGTTGCCGTAGGTCGCGGTGATGACCGGCAGCAGCGGCACCGCCGCCGCCGCGTGGCGGGCGAGTGCCGAGTCGTCGCCGAAGACCGCCGCGGCCAAAGCCCGCACGATGTGGAAGTTCACCAGCGCGGTCGGGTTCGCGGCCGCCGCCTCAAGGTGGGACTCCTCGTCGAAGGTGTCGTCGGTGAACCGGCCCGGGCCGGCGGTCTCGCCGCGCAGGGCCCGACACAGCTGACGGTAGGAGACGAAGGCCGCGCCGGCGTGGTCGTAGCCGATCCGATCGCACAGTGCCAGGGCCGCGTCCACCTCGGCGTCGAGCACGTCCAGGTCGGGACCGCAGTCGACCAGGTGGGGCAGCGTCACGTAGTAGGTGGAAGCCGCGTTCTGGAGGTCGCCGCCGCGCAGCAGCCCGTCGTGAGCCTCGCGCCCCAGGCGCACGCCGTGCTCGACAGGCTCGAACCACGCGATCGTGCTGAGGGCGTGCAGGAACTTCGCCTGCGACGTGTCCGGCTCGTACCCGCGGGCCTCGCTGACCGCGATCACCCGGCGCGTGGCCTGGTATCCCGCCGCGTAGTCGCCGCGCACCGGGATCGTGACGAAGCTGACGTGGGCGAACGGCCCGACCAGTTCGGCCGCGGCGCCGTGCCGGATCCACACCTCGCCCGCCCTCATCACCAGCCAGGCGAACGTCACCTTGTCGGAGAAGAACGCGGGCGGCATCAGCCGGTTGATCACCCGGGCGACGGCGAGCAGGCGGGGGTCGGTGAAGTCGGGCCGGCGCAGGTCGTCCTCGGCGTCGCCGTCGGCCAGCCACGCGTACAGCGTCTCCACGCCCGCGCCGATCTCCGCGCCCATCTCGGCGGGCGCCGGCACCGGCACGCCGAGCCGCGGGAGCAGGTCGAGCCCGAGGCGGACCGCCTCCACGACCATCCCGCGGTTGGTGTAACCGACGATCTGCGCGCAGACCGTTCCGGCGTGCCGCACCGGATCCTGTCCGGCCGCCTCCAGCACCTCGAATACGACGTCGGCCTCGGCGAACCGGCCGAGTCCGCACAGCGCGACGTGCCACTCCGCCTGGACGGCACGGTAGTTGTCGTCGGAGGGGTCGAGGAGGTCGAGAGCCGCGGCGAGGAACGTCTCGGCGGCGACGTGGTTGCTGACCATCCGGGCGGTGGTGGCGGCGCTGCGCAGCAGGCCGGCAACGGTGTGCCGCTCGGCCACGTCGGTGAGCAGGTCCAGGGCCGGCAGGTACTGCTGGGCGGCCGCCGCCGCGTACCGCGGATCGGCCGCGAGTCGGCGGGCGACATCGAGGCCGAGCCGTGCCCGGGCGGACGCGCTCAGCCGCCCGTACGCGGCCTGCTGCACCCGGTCGTGCCGGAAGCTCACCACCGGGATCCCCTCCCGGCTCACCACCACCAGGCCGTCCTCGGCCGCTGGCAGCAGGCCGAGGCCGACAGCACCGGCCGGCAGACCGGACGCCATCCGCAGCAGCTCGACCTCGACCTCGCCGCCGAGGCAGGCCATCACCTCGAGCAGCTCGCGGCTCGCCGGCGGCAGCTGCTCGATCCGGCTGCTGAGCAGGTCGACCACGTCGCCGCGGCCCACGAACCGGCGCAGCGTTCCCGGATCCCACCGCCAGCCCTCCCCGTCGGGCACCAGGGCGCCCTCCCGACGCAGGGCGTTGACCAGCTCGACCGTGTCGAACGGGTTCCCCGCGGTGCGGGCCGCCAACAGCTCGGCCAGCGGCGCCGCCTCGGGGCCGGGCAGCCGCAACATCTCGGCGAGCAGCTCGCCGAGGTCGCCCGGCAGGAGGTTGTCCAGCCGAATCTCCCGGCCGGCCTGCCGGAGCCTGTTGTGGATGGGCGTGAGCGGGTGCGCCTCGTCCACCTCCGCCTCGCGGAACGCGCCGAGCACCAGCACGCCGGGCAGATCGGGCTCGTCGAGCACGGCATCGAGGAAGCCGAATGCGGTCGGCGCGGCCCACTGCAGGTCGTCGAGGAAGAACACGACCGGATGCGTGCTGCTCGCGATGGCCCGCAGCAGGCCCAGGCCCATCTGGCGAATCCGGGCCCCAACCGTCCGAGTGTCGTCGGTTTCCTCCTCGGCCGGCACGCCCAGCAGCGCCGCGAACGGCGGGAACAGAGCGGCGGCCAGCCCGGCGGTGGCGCCGAGCTCCACGAGCAGGCGCGCGCGCAGCCGGGCCACCTCCTCCTCGGGCTCGGCGAGCAACTGGACGCCGAGCGCCGTGAACGCCTGCCCGACGGCGTCCGCACCCAGGTCGCGACGGTACTGGTCGAACTTGCCGCTGACGAACCGGCCGCCGGCCGCCGCCGCAGCAGGGCGGAGCCGGGCGATGAGCGCGGTCTTGCCGACCCCGGGCGGACCGGTGACCAGGGCTACGCATCGGTGGCCGGTGACCACCTCGGCGAACAGGGCGCGCAGGGTCGCGAGCGGCTCGTCGCGGCCGATGAGCCGGGTCGGCGGTGCCAGCCGCATCGGGAAGTCCCGCTCGCCGAGCGGGAACCCGCCGGCGCCGTCGCGCAGCCGGGCGAGGTCGTAGGCGAGCCCTTCACCGCTTTGGTACCGCCGATCCGGTTCCTTCGCGAGCAGTCGCATCGTGATCTCGGACAGCAGAGCCGGAACGTCGGGATTCAGCTCGGCGGGCGGCACCGGCATGCGGGCAAGATGATCATGCACCAGGCTCAGCGGATCGGCGTCCCGGCCGAACGGCGGCCGGCCGGTCTCGAGCTCGTACAGGGTCGCGCCGAGCGCGTAGAGATCAGCCCGGTGGTCGACCGGCCGGCCAGTGCGCCCGGTCTGTTCGGGCGCCAGATAGGGCAGCGTCCCGGCCAGTCCCTCCTCGAGAACCGTGGCGAACCGATCCTCGGCCATCATGGTGGACAGCTCGAAGTCGATCAGCATGGGCTGCCCCTCGGGCGCCGGCCGCCCGTCCACCAGCGGGACCAGGATGTTCGCAGGGCTCACGTCGCGGTGCACCACGCCCTGCCGGTGGACCGCCGCGAGCGTGGTCGCCAGCCGGTGAGCAAGGAGGAGCAAAGGTCCCACGTCCCACGGCAAGGGCAACGCGGCCAGCGGCCCGACCGGCGTGTCGGCGTAGGCGAGCGTGCCGTCCGGCGCCTCCGGAACCAACCGCGGAATGCCGTCGATCCCGTCGAGACGGCGCAGCATCGCCAGCTCGTTGCGGAGCCGTCCGGCCGCGCCGAGCCCGAGGGGCTCCTTACGGATGATCGGGGCGGAGCCGTCGGCGGGATGAATCCGGACGACCCTGGTGCGCTTGCTGTCGTGCAGCACTTCCTCGATGGCGCTCACAAGGAACTGTTCGGCCGGGTGGGCGGTTCGGCTGAGCCGACCCGCTTCCAGCCCGAAGAACGCTATCCGGTGGAGGTCAGTCCCGGATGACGACCGTCTTGCCGCGCAGGTCCGCCCACGCCTTCGGCGCGTCGGCCCAGTCGACCACCGATTCGACGACCGGGCGCAGGTCCAGTCCGCCGGCCATGAGGTCGAGCACGTGCGGCAGGTCCGCGCGGGCGTTGACCCGCCCGGTCACGAACCGCACCCCGGTGCCGTACATGGCGAGCATCGGCATCGGCACCGCCCCGCCGTAGAAGATGCCGGTGTCGGTGCACACCCCGCCCGGCCAGGTGCGGGTCACCGTCGCCGCAAGGGCCTCCGGCCGCGCCGACGTCGAGACCGTCACCGGGTACGGCGTCCAGGCGGCGTCGGGTTCGATCCGGTCGTGCACGGTGGCACCGAGCCGCGCAGCAGCCGCGAGCCGCTGCGGATCGGTGTCGACGTAGTCCACCGTAGCGCCGAGGGCGACCGCCGTTGCGGTCGCATACACCCCGATCGACAGCCCACCCGTCACGAGGACCCGACGGTCGCCGGGGTCGAGTGCGGCGAGTTCGTCCGCGTACGGGCCGACACACCGCCAGCCGTCCGGGATGTTGTCCGACAGCGAGGCGGCGGCGATCGGGTCCACTGTAGACGGGAGTGGGAGGAGCATCGCGTCCGCGTACGGCACGGCCACCAGGTCGGCGAGGAACCCGCCGCCGTCCAGCCCGGCGATGGTGCCGAGTCCGTACATCGCGCGCGCCGGTAGCGATCCGCACGAACCGGTCAGGCCGCGCCGGCACTCGCGGCAAGTGCCGCAACTGAGCTGGAACGGCACGATCACCCGGTCACCCGGCTGGACCGAGGTGACGGCGGAACCGACCTCGACGACCTCGGCTACACCCTCGTGGCCCTGGGCGTAGCCGGGGCTCAGGGGCGCCCGGCCCCGCGCCACCGCGACGTCGAGGTCGCAGCAGGCGACGGCGAACGGACGGACGAGGGCCTGGTCCTCGCTTCGCAGTGCCGGGTCCGGAGTCTCCCGCCAGCGGTAGTGCCCAGGTGATTCGTAGACGAGGTGCCGCATGCGTGCCTCCAACGATTGTGGAGTGACTGATACACAACACGCTAGAGCGATCGTTCTAGTATCGTCAAGGCATGCCGAGACCAGATCGCAGCCGACCCGCGCTCGTCGATGCCGCCGGCACGCTCCTGCGCCGGCAGGGCTACGCAGCGACCGGCCTGGCGCAGGTGCTCGCCGACAGCGGCGCCAGCACCGGCTCGCTGTACCACCACTTTCCCGAGGGCAAGGAGCAGTTGGCGGAGGCCGCGCTCGATGCGGCGGCGGCCGTGGTGGCGGCCTCGCTCGACCGCCTTCTGGGGTCGGCGACGGACCTCCCCGCCGCCTTCACCCGGTGGACGGACGGGCTGGCCGCGGCACTGGCGGCGGACCCGCGCGACGGCTGTCCGGTCGCGCCGGTGGCGCTCGAATCCGTACACGCGGGTCCACGGCTGCGGGCGGCCGCGGCGCGGGCGTTCGCGCTGTGGCGCGACGTGCTGGCCGGGCACCTGCGCCGGGCCGGTGCCCGCCCGGCCGACGCGGATGACGACGCCACCGCGGTCCTCGCCCTGATCGAGGGTGCGCTGCTGCTCGCGCGGACCGCGGGCGACCCGGCGCCGCTGCGTGTCGCGGGCCGGGCCGCGGCCCGCCTGATCGGCTGAACGGGCCGGGCGGCCCACCAGGCGGTGCCCGGCGGCAAGGGCGGTGGGAGTCCTCGCGTCAGTCCTCGCGGAAGACGAAGACGCCCCGGCCTTGTGCCTGGGCCGCGGCGAGCAGGCCGATGAGGTCGTCGAGCTCCTCCTGCTGCAGGAACTGCTCGTCGATCGAATCGTCCGTGCGCAGACGCGAGAACCCGGTCAGGTAGTGCGCGGTCCGCTCGGGGTCGTGCCAACCGACGGCCGGCGTGCCGTGGGGCGACATCGGCAAGTCGAGTGGGTTCTCTCCGTCCCAGACGAATTTCCACAGCAACGGTGTCTCGTCCTCGTCCTCGTACATCTCCACGTCGGCGTGGACCGAGCACAGATGGCGGCAGACCCGCTCGAACGCCCAGATGAGCACGTCACCGTTGTCCGACACGAACGTGCGAGGATCGCGGACGTAGGTGCGCTCAACGAGCATCCGCAGCGCCTCCGACTCGGGTGCTGCCAGTGGTCGGTCAGCTGCGGCGACGATGTCCTGCACGGCCGTGCCGTCCCGCGATTCCAGCAACTGAGTGACCTGGCCGAGGTCGCAAACGTAGACGGTCATGACTTTGGAACCCACGCTGTTCTCCTCCGCTCATGGGGCGCGGATCGTAGCAGCAGATCCTGTTGGAGGGCAGTCAACTGGTTTCCGGGACACCGGCCGTCGGTCGCTCGCCTGAGTGTCTCGCTCAGGCGAGCCCGATATACGCCGCCATCGCCCGCGTCTGCTGGTCGAACCACTCGTCGCGCTCGTCGATGACCTGGTTGAGGTGGCCGAAGAGTTCGAAGCTGATCGCACCGAAGACCTGCGTCCAGGCGGTCAGCGCCCGCACGATCGTCGCGTCGTCCACATCGGGCGATCCGGCCTCCGCCATGCGCCGGATCTCCGCGCTCAGCGCCGGCCCCAGCGTGCATCCGGCGCCGTCCAGTGGCCCGGCGTCGGCGAGGATCCCGGCCAGCACGAACAACGGACGGTTCGCCGGCGAGATGGTGTCGGCGGGCGCCGTGTAACCGGGCACCGGCGAGCCGTAGAGCAGCGCGTACTCGGCCGGATTGGCCACCGCCCAGGCGCGCGCCGCTCGGGTCAGGGCAAGCCATCGGCCGCGGAGATCGGCGCGGTCCGCGACGGCCGCATCGGCCTTCTCGGCGGTCTCCCCCAAATCGTTGTACGCATCCACGATCAGCGCCGTGAGCAACTCGTCGCGGCTCGCGAAGTAGCGGTACAGCGCAGACGAAACGACGCCGAGGTCGCGGGCGATCGCGCGCAACGACAGGTTCGCGCCGTCGGTGGCGAGGTGACGGCGCGCGGCGGACTTGATCTCACCGATCATCTCCGCGCGCACCCGGGCCCGGATTCCCCCGGCGGTCTTCGGCTCCATGAACGCAGTATGGCACACGTCGAGAGCACCGCTCTTGACAGGAAGCGGTGCACTCCAGAAGCATTGACCTCCTTCGAGAGCGCTGCTCTCACAACGGGAGGAAGCCATCATGTCTCTGCACGTCATCGTGGGTGCCGGCCGCGTCGGCAGCGCCACCGCCTCGCTCCTCGCCGGCCGCGACGAGCAGGTCCGGGTCGTCACCCGCAGCGGCGGCGGGCCCGAGCACCCCGCGATCGAGCGGGTCGCCGCCGACGCCACCGATGGCGACCGGCTCACCGAGCTCACCGCCGGCGCGACCGCCCTCTACAACTGCGCCAGCCCGCTCTATCACCGCTGGCTCACCGACTGGCCACCGCTGGCCACCGCCATGCTGACCGCCGCCGAGCGCACCGGCGCGACGCTCGCCGTGACAAGCAATCTCTACGGCTACGGGCCGGTCGACGGCCCGATCACCGCCGACACCCCGCTGGCCGCCATCGACCCGAAGCTGCGCGTCCGCGCGGACATGTGGCGGGCCGCCCTCGCACTGCACGACGCCGGCCGGATCCGGATGACCGAGGTGCGCGGCAGCGACTACATCGAGGCCAAGTCACTGCTCGCCGAGGGCCTCGCCGGGCCGCTGCTCGCCGGCCGGCGCACCCTGGTGCCGGGCGCGCTCGACGCCCCGCACACCTGGACGTCGATCAAGGACGTGGCCCGCACGCTGACCACGGCGGCCACCGACGAGCGGGCGTGGGGCCGGGCGTGGCTGGTGCCGTCGCAGGCCCCGATGACCGTGCGTGAGCTGGCCGACCGGTTCACCCGCGTGCACGGCGCCCCGGCGCCACGGCTGGCCCGGATCCCGTACCCGATGCTGTGGGGTGCGGGGTTGATCTCGCCGATGATGCGGGAGCTGCGGGCGACCTACTACCAGTTCGCGCGGCCCTTCGTGCTGGACGCTTCGCTGACCGAGCGCACGTTCGGGCTGATGCCGTCGGACCTGGACGAAGCGTTGGCGGCGGTGGATCGCCGGAGCGCGTAGGCGCTCCAGGCCGCGGCACCCCCCTGGCGGGACATTGACTTTGATGGATGCCCTGAATAGGGTTTGGGAGCGCTCCCATGAGGATTGGCTCTGGAGACTCAGGAGAGACCAGATGATGAGATCTCGTCGTACGTTACTGGCCGCTGGCACTGCCGCGGCGCTCGTGGCCGGCGCCGTGGCCATGTCAACGCTCCCGGCTGCGGCGGCAGCCACCGGTTGCGCGGTCACCTACACGGTGCAGAGCCAATGGTCCGGCGGGTTCACCGCGAACGTGGGCATCACGAACCTCGGCTCGGCGGTCACGAGCTGGACGCTGGCGTTCGACTTCCCCATCACCGGCCAGACGGTCAGCCAGGGCTGGAGCGCTGCCTGGGCACAGTCCGGCGCCCGGGTCACGGCGGCAAGCCTGAGTTGGAACGGGTCGCTCGGCACCGGGGCGTCCACGTCGATCGGCTTCGCCGGCGCGTGGAGCGGCACGAATCCGGTGCCGGCCTCCTTCTCGCTCAACGGCACCGCGTGCACGGGTTCCGTGGTCCCGCCCAGCACCCCTCCGAGCACGCCGCCCAGCACTCCGCCGACCGACGGACCCGCTCCGAAGCTCAAGGTCTCGGGCAACAAGATCGTCACCGCGGACGGCCGGGCCTACCGGCTGCTGGGTGTGAGCCGCTCCAGCGGCGAGTTCGCCTGCGTCCAGGGCAAGGGACTCTGGGACTCCGGGCCGGTCGATCAGGCGTCCGTCGACGCGATGAAGACCTGGAACATCCACGCCGTACGCATTCCACTGAACGAGGAATGCTGGCTGGGAGTCAACGGCTCCCCCAGCGGCGCCACCTACCAGCAGGGCGTCAAGGACTACGTGGACCTGCTGGTCGCCAACGGCGTCAACGTGATCCTCGACCTGCACTGGACCTGGGGCGCCTACACCACCGGCCCGGAATGGCACTGCACGGACGAGCACGCCACCTGCCAGAAGCCGGTGCCCGACGCACGCTACGCCCCCCAGTTCTGGACCGGCGTGGCCAACACGTTCAAGGGCAACGACGCGGTCGTCTTCGATCTGTTCAACGAGCCGTACCCGGAGATCGCCAGCGACTGGAACAAGACGCTCGGCTGGCAGTGCCTGCGCGACGGCGGCACCTGCACCGGCATCGGCTACGAGGTGGCCGGCATGCAGGACCTGGTCGACGCGGTCCGCGCCACCGGCGCGACCAACATGCTGATGGTCAGCGGGCTCGAATGGACCAACGACATGCGCGAGTGGCTGGCCTACAAGCCGACCGACCCGCTGAACAACATCGCCGCGTCGTGGCACGCCTACAGCTTCAACGCTTGCGCCACCGAGTCCTGCTGGGACACCCAGATCGCCCCGCTGGCACAGCAGGTGCCGGTGGTCCTGGGTGAATTCGGCCAGGACAACTGCGCCTTCGATTACATGCAGCGGCTGGTCGACTGGGCCGACGAGCACGGCATGGGATACCTGGCCTGGACCTGGAACCCATGGGGCTGCACCACCGGCGCCGTACTCATCAAGGACTGGGCCGGCACACCCGAACCCGGAGTCGGCGAAGGCTTCAAAGCCCACCTGCTCACCCAGACCCCGTACGTCTGAGTTCCCCCGCTTTGATGGAGCTGAGGCAACGCGCTGTGCGGCTGTGTCGCGAGTCGGACGCGAAGCCCGTGATCCGTAAGCTCGCGGCGCAGCCGGCAGATCCGTGGGCTCGGCGTTCCCTGTTCGGCGGAGGTCGTTCCTGCGATGCGGGGATCCTTCACTACGTAGCTCTGAGTCGGTCCCGGAGTTGCTCGACGGCTGCCAGCAACACCGGCACGTTGGGCACCTCATGGATTGGCTCCTGTGCCCATGGCGTCGGTAGGCCGACGTGGTAGACCCGGATCTGGTCCTGTTCGCGAACCACTCGTTCCACCTTCGGCCAGGAAAGCGTCATCCCGTTGCGGGCGGTGACGCCGGATGGCCCGACAGCCAACGCACCGAACTGAGCTCCCGTCGGCGAAAGGGCCGAATCGACGGCTGCGGGCAGGGCCGCGGCCGTGATGAGGTCGGTGATTCGATCAATGTCGCGGTTGACTTCCAGAGATTCGGTAATCCGGCCTGCGTCTCCTTGCTGCCGCAGGAGATGGGCCCGCCGTCGGGACCCGCTGCCCTGAGCCCCGCCGGTGACGATGAACGTCTCGACCAGGTCCACTCCTGCCCAGGGAAGTACCGCGATTTCGGACCGGGACGCCCGGACGAAACCGCCCTCGTACTCAAAAAGGTCGACCGCGCCTACCGTGCGGGCCCGCGCCAGTCCGACGGCGACAATCCAGATCGCGATTCCGGCCCCGCCGAGCGCCAGCAGGACCATGACCGTCTGCAACCACAACGGTGCGGGGCCACTGTTCAGCAGCCAGCCGACGAATACGATGCCGGCGATACTGAGGAGCACCATCGTGGCGATCGTCTGGTAGTAGAAGAACATTCTGACCAGTCGTTGCGTGCGGCGCAGCGAGCCGAGCCCCGCAGTCTCGGCTGCGGCGCGAACCTCAGCGGAGGGTTCCACCATCGAATCATATCGGTGAATGCAGCGAGCAAGGATGAGTCTTCCCAGGGTTGTTGAGCATCTCCTGCCGCGGCGCCACCGAAAACATGATCGCCTGCAGCCGGTCGAGGTATCCCTCGGCCAGCACCGGCCCGGCCGGGAACTCGGAGACGGGCAGCCCGGACGTCGTGGCCGGTGCGGTCGTCGGCGCCGGGCACTCGACGCTGATCTCGGGTATGGGAGTCGCCCCGAAGCCGTAACCTCCGCAGGATAGCCTGGCCAGCCTCGTCCTGACGCTATTGGGTACGTCCGGTGAGCAGGCTGGTGACGACCTGTGGGCGGAGGTTGAGGAAGGTCGCCTGCCGTTCCGCCGCCGCGTCGAGTGCCTCCGACTCGGCCCGCGTGAGCGCGCGGTAGAGCACCGCCTCGACCGACAGGGTCTCCTTTGTGGAGGTGCGCCGCCAGTGCCCCGCCACCTGCCCGTCCAGCAGCAGTATTCCGTTCGGCACCGCCGTGCCGGGTCGCAACGCGCGCGCGGCGCCGGAGGCATCGAGCACAAACTTGCTCTCCGTGAACGCCACCACGTACTCGTCGTACCCCTGCACCAGATGGACGGTGGGTGACGCCAGGACAGCGTTCTCATGCCATCCGGACCAGTAGGACACCCCGTCGACGACGTCGTGGCGTAGACGGTCGCCGGCCAGTTCCACGCCCCGCGCGATGTCGGCGAGTGTGAGGCTGGACCACCACCTGAGATCTTTGGCGGTGGCCGGGCCGTGGCTGGTGAAGTAGCGGGTGACGAGTTCGGCGAGCGCTTCGTCCAAGTCGCGTTCGGGCGCGGGCGGCACGCGCGCCTCCAGCAGCGTGTACGTGTGCAGCTTCCCGCGCACCGGCCCACTGCATATGAGGCCGTCGAGCTCCGCGTGCATCAGCAGGTACGTCGGGCGTCACGAAGTGCCAGGTCGGCCGCAGCACGTGGGTACGTAGAAACTCACCCGCGTCGAAGGAACGCTGCACCTCGGCGTCGGTGATGCCGGGCAGCCGCTCGCCAAGCGACCACTTGGCCGGCCCGAAGTCCTGCGACTGCACCGCCCCAAACCATCGCACGACGTCCGCAGGCGCCCGCAGGACGGGATCGCCGGCCAGAAGAACGCTTCGCAGGCGCCGCTCAACGATAGCTCTCACGCCCAGAGCCTAGACACGGATCGAGCCATCACCAGCACACCGCGCGCCGGGCCATCGGTATCGGCCGCTTCGCTGCGGTAACGCGCTCCAAAACTGCCGCCTTCCTCCTGCTCGCCGCCCGCCGGAGACGGCCGGGCTGATGGACCCGGGCGGGCTATTCGTCGAGGTGGACGGACTCGGTGGCCTGGCCGGGGCGGATGGCGAACGGGGTTCCGGACACCGTGTAGTCGCCGAAGAAGCCGCGTACCACGACCGTGCCGTCGGAGCCGGTCCGCATCTCGGTCGGCGGCAGCCACCACTGTCCCTTGACGAGGCCCTCCAATGCGTCGTACGACGGCTTGCGGCCGCCGTCCGCGCGCACCAGCCCGACCGGCGCACCCAGCCAGGCGCCGTCGTCGGTGAGCCCCCAGTAGTTGATCGATGCGACGGCGGGGTGGGCCATCAGCGACCGGTAGTGCCGCACGATCTCGTCGGCCTGGCGGGCCTCTCCCTCGGGGGTCGTCGGCCAGTCCGGGATCTGGTAGTCGTTGAGATCCGCGATGTCGGGCGGCATGAGGTGCCCGGACACCAGGGTGCTCTCGGTCAGGTGCAACGGCAGGCCGTAGCGGGCGAACCGGTCGAGCATGCTCCGCATGTACTCCTCGCCGCGGTATCCCTGATGCATGTGAGTCTGCAACCCGATCGCGTCGATCCGGATGCCGGCTTCGAGCACTCCCTCGATCAGGCACTCGTACGCCGAACTCAGGTCGAAGTCGTTGAGCACGAGGGTGACCGCCGGATTGGCCGCACGTGCCTCCTCGAACGCCATCCGCACCATGGCGATGCGGCCCCGAGCGCGGGCGAGCCGGGTGATGGCATTGTCCCCGTTCGCGAAGACCGGCATGATCACGGCCTCGTTGATGGCGTCCCAGAGATCGATCACGCCGGCGAATCCGCCGACGAGCTCCCGGATCCGGTTGCGCTGCAACCGTTCCACCTCGTCGAGGTCGAGGTCCAGCAGCCACGGCGGCTGCACCGTATGCCAGACCAGCGGGTGACCCTTGACAGTGACGCCGCGGCCGGCGAGCCAGTGTGCGGTTCTCGTCAGACGTTCGACGTCGGTCGTGCCCTGCTGCGGCTCGTACGGCCCCCAGTAGAACGGCAGTGTCGCGGTGTTGAACAGGTTGAGCCACAAGTCACCCAACTGGTCCAGGTTCAGAGCCGTAGCGCCACCGAATACCGGCCCGGCCACGTCGGGCGGCGGGCCACCGATGAGACCCACGAAGTCGAAGCCTATGTTGCCGAAAGCAAACGCGTGTCGTTGCTGGGCCACCATGACGACCCGGTCGGTGAGCGGCCGCCGGTCCGTCCCGAGCACAGTGAGGGTGACCTCGCCGATCCGGTGCTGCATGCTCTCGTCAGGCACTGTCCCGTTCCTCCGTAACGGTGACCCGGCAATGCCGGTCACGGGTGTGGTCCAGCACCAAGGCCGGAGGTCGTCAACCGGCTTACCTCTTAAAAAGTTTCTCTCTGATTGCGAAATTATCGAAGAGGAAGGCAGCATAGGATGACCCGCGTCGTGCGGTCAAGGAGCCCGGCGACACACAGATAGGCTGATGCGCATGCCCAGCGACCCCGCCGCCGACGACATCCGTTCGCGCGCCACGTTGTCCGAGGTGGCGTCGCTGGCCGAGGTCTCGGTCTCCACGGTTTCCAAGGTGCTCAACGGGCGCGCCGGCGTGTCCAGCGAAACCCGCCGGCGCATCGAGGAAATACTGCAGGGACACCAGTACAACCGCCGCGCCGTCAAGCAGCAGCCCGCGCCGTTGCTGGAGGTGCTCTGCTACGAGGTGGACAGCCCGTTCGCCAGCGATCTGCTGGCGAACATCGACCAGGTCGCACGCCGTCGGCGCATCGGCATGGTGCTGACCGGGGCCACCGAGCGGCATCTGCCCGACCCGTTCTGGGTCGACGACGTGGTGCGGCGCCAGCCGATCGGGATCATCCTGGTCGCCTGCGTGCTGCCGGCCAAGGACAAGCAACGACTGCGCTCCCGCAACATCCCGCTCGTCATGGTCGACCCGGCCGGCAACCCGGGACCGGACGTGCCGTCGATCGGATCGGCCGACTGGAACGGCGGCTATCTGGCCACCCGGCACCTGATCGAGCAGGGCCACCGCCGCATCGGCATCATCACCGGGCCGCCGGACATGCTCGCGTCCACGGCCCGACTCTCCGGATACCGAGCGGCACTGGACTCCGCCGGGATCGCGAGCGATCCGCAGCTGATCCGGCCGGGCGAGTTCCACCACGCCGACGGGCTTACCCAGGGCCGGGCGCTGCTGTCACTGCGGGACCGCCCGACGGCGATCTTCGCGTCCTCCGACCTGTACGCACTGGGGGTCTACGAGGCGGCCAGGTCACTCGGCCGCACCATCCCCGGCGATCTCTCCGTGGTCGGCTACGACGACCTGCGCATCGCCCAGTGGGCCGGCCCGCCGCTGACCACGATCCACGTGCCGCTGCGCGCGATGGCCGAGCAGGCGGTCGAGCTGGTCACCCGCCTGGCCGACGAGCCCGACCTGACGTTCACCCGGATCGACATCGACACGTCACTCGTCGTGCGGGGCAGCACGGCGGCACCGGCGGCGCGCACGTCGCGCACGAAAGTTTCCGGCTCGTAGCGAAACCTTGACGGGAAAGTTGCGACCGGCATAGCCTGTGCCACATCTGATGAGGATGCCGAGTCGGCTCTCGCCCACAGCGGCTTCAGGTGGGTCGCGACCGCTTCACCGCCCGCGCTGACGCCGGGCCACCTGAGTTCACGACGCCCGTCCCGGGCCGAAACTTTCTTAACTCCATGGAGAATGGAGAGGGACAAATGCGCCCTTCACCGACACCAAGAGTGCGACTTCGATCGCTGACCATCCTTGCCGCTGCGACACTGGCCGTCACCACCCCGGCGGCCTGCGGCGGAGACTCCGGAGATCCACCGCAGACCGGGAGCGCGACGTCCGGAACCGTCAATTGGTGGGGTTGGACGCCCACCGACACCGCGACCGCCAATACGTACATTGCGGCCTTCAACAAGCAGTATCCGAACATCAGGATCAACTACAAGCTCGTCAACATCTCCGACTGGGTGGCCGCGCTCCGCCCGGCCCTGGCCTCCGGCAAGGGCCCCGACGTCTTCGACATGCAACCGGGCGCCTACGTCACACAGTTCAAATCATTCGCCGTCGACCAGACCGCACTAGCTGAGCAGACCCTGGGCGGTGACTGGAAGACGAAGGTCGCGCCCATCGGCATCAGCGGCCTCAGCGCGGACGGCAAACTCACCGCGATGTCGGTCGGACAGGTCTACGCCGGGATGCTGTGGATCAACGCGGACATCTTCAAGAAGTACAACCTGCAGCCACCCAGGACGCTCTCCGAGTGGAAGCAGGTCTGCCAGGTGCTGAAGCAGAACAAGGTGGGCTGCTTCGTTCAGGGCGCCGCCCAGGAGGGCTTCGACCAGGACACCCTGCAGTCCATCGCGAACTCCGTCCAGCCCGGACTGTGGACCAAGGTGTCCAACGGTGAGGCCAGGTGGACCGACCCCGGCATCGTCAAGACGCTGACCATCTGGAAAGACCTCTTCGACAGCGGGATCATGCAGCCCGGCGCGATCGGCTACCAGCAGTACCCGGACGCCAACAACGACTTCCTGACCGGGAAGTACGGCATGGTCATGATGGGCACCTGGTACACCCAGTACGCCACGGCCAAGGCGATGACCGCGGCGCTCTCGGCGGCCGGAGTCAGCGGGGCCAAGCCGTTCCCGATCCTGCCGGTCGCCTTCCCCGATGTCGCCGGCGCCGGCAACACCAGTGAGATGTACGGCGACGCCGACTTCGGCCTCGCCATCTCGACGAAGTCGAAGGTCCGGCCCGCCGCAGAGACTTTCGTCAAGTGGATGGCGACCTCGACCGAGGGTCAGCAGGTGATCGCCGACCAGCTCAACGACCTGCCTTCGCTCACCTCCGTGAAGCCGAACTTCGACAACGTCGAACTCGTGGACCCGGCGATCCAGAAGACTGCGGTCCAGGAGCTCATCGCCAAGGCCAGTGCCGTGACCGAGCCGCGTCAGGCTCTGCTGAGCGCGGATGTGCAGAACGGCATCCTCGCGGCGGCGACCTCCGTGGCGACCGGCAAGGCGTCCCCGCAGGACGCGGCCAAGACGCTGCAGCAGGCCGCCGAGGCCGCCGGAGTGACCTTCAAGTGACCGGCAGTTCGAAGGACGAGGCCGAACCCGCGGAGTCGTGATGACCGAGACATCGACGCGAAAGCCGGGCGCCCCCACGGAACAGACCGAGTTCTCGGGTGGCGGTGGCCACTCCGGCCGCCGCGGCCTGCGGCGCCCGCCGGGCCTGCCCTGGATCCTGCCCGCGCTGGTCCTGAGTGTGGGACTGATCTACTACGCCATCGGGTACACCGCGTACATCTCGACGTTGAACTGGGACGGGATCAGCCCGGACCCACCGCGTGTCGGCGGTCAGAACTACACGCGCATCTTCCACGACGCGGTCTTCTGGACCGCGGTGCGCCACACGGCCGTGTTCTTCGTGGTCACGTTCGTCATTCAGACGCTGCTGGGCCTGGTTCTCGCGGTGCTGATGCACGCGCGGCTGCGGCTGGCGGCGCTGTACAAGGTGATCATCTTCATTCCGGTGGTGCTCGCGCCGGCCATCATGGCACCGGTGTTCCGGCATATGTTCGCCCCGGACGGCGAGCTCAACTCCGTCCTGCATTTCGTGGGCCTCGGCTCGCTCGCGCAGCCCTGGATCGGCCAGACCAGCACCGCGTTACCGGTCATCATGTTCATCACGATCTGGGAGTGGACCGGTGTCACGTTCGTCCTCTACTACGCCGCGATGACCCAGATCGAGCCGTCGGTTCTGGAAGCGGCACGGATGGACGGCGCGGGCAACGTCCGGACTCTGGTGAGCATCATCTGGCCGGAGATGCGCGGCACCACGATCGCGCTGGCGATGCTGGGCGCCATCGGCGCACTGAAAACGTTCGACGTGCCGTATCTGGTCACCATCGGCGGGCCCAACTATGCGACCGAGTTCCTCGGCACCTACATCTACCGTCAGACGATCCCGCTCAGCCACGTCGGATACGGCGGCGCGCTGTCCATCATCCTGCTCGTGGTCGCGCTGGTCGCAGCCGTGATCCTGCAGTTCGCCGGACGCGACCGAGAGACGAGGTGAGCCATGTTCGAGATCCGCACCCGGGCCGGCCGCGTCGTACTGCAGCTCGTCGCCACGCTCCTCATCATTCCGTTCCTGTTTCCCCTCGTGGTGATGGTCGAGGGCGCGTTCGCAGGCGAAGGACTCCGGAACTTCACCGCGGTGCTTCAGGTGCCCGGCTTCGGGCGCTTCTTCGTCAACAGCCTCATCATCGCCGCGGTTGTCATCGTGCTGGTGTACGCGGTGACGATGACCGCCGCGTTCGGCTTCTCCAGGCTGCACATCCGGTTCCGCGAGGTCTACTTCTGGCTGCTGCTGGCCTGCCTGACCCTGCCCGAGGTCGTGCTGCTCGCGCCGCTGTTCGCCACCGCGACCCGGTTCGGGGTGTACGACACGTACTGGGCGGTGGTCCTGCCGCTGGCCGCGCTGCAGGTCCCGTTCGCGGTGCTGCTCACCCGCAACTTCATCAACGGGCTGCCGGACGAACTGTTCGAGGCGGCTCGGGTGGACGGCGCGAACTCGTACCGCGGCTTCATCCATCTGGTCGTGCCGCTGACCCGCCCGATCGCCGCGGCGGTCATCATCTTCACTCTCGTGGCGGCCTGGAACAACTACCTCTTCCCGCTGGTCTTCCTGCAGTCACCGGACCTGCAGACGATCACTCTCGTGCCGCAGTTCTTCGTCGGGCAGTTCAGCAACGACCAGACGAAGATCCTCGCTTCGGCGGTCATCACCGCGATCCCCGAGGTGATCGCGTACCTGAGTCTGCAGCGGTTGTTCGAGCGCGGCCTGTCAGCCGGCGCGATCAAGTGATTCACCAGACCCGTCCAACCGCCCTTCACCATCTTCACTGGGAAAGGTGACCGCTGTGCCCCTCATTCACGTACACCTCGATCGCGAGCTGTTCGCCAAATCCCACGAGGACATCGGAAACGCCGTCCACGACGCGCAAATCGAGGCCTTGGGCATTCCCGCCGACGACCGGTTCCAGATCTTCCAGCCACACGACCCCGGCGAACTCAAGTTCGACGCCGGCTACAACGGCGTCGATCGGCGCAACCTGCTCGTCATCCGGGTCACCGCCGTGCACATGTACCCTGCGGCCACCAAGCAGGTGTTCTTCAAAGCGGTGGTGGACAAGCTCGAGCCGCTCGGCATTCGCCCGCAGGACGTTCTCATCAGCCTCACCGAGAACGGGTTCGAAGACTGGTACGCCGGCAAGATCTGAGCACCGAGGAGGAACACCATGTTGCACCAGGACTCAGCGCATCTTCGCGTGCTGTACCTCGGCGGAACCGGAACGATCAGCACGTCCTGCGTTCGCCTGTCGGCCGACACCGGCATGCTCGTCACAGTGGTCAACCGCGGCCGTAACAGCCAGGCTCGAAGCCTGCCCGAAGGAGTCGAGACGCTGATCGCCGACGTCACCGACGATGCGGCGCTGCTCGCGGCGATCGGCGACCGCACCTTCGACGCCGTCGTCAACTTCCTTTCCTACGACCCCGCCGACGCGCGCCGGATGGTGGCGTTGTTCGGCTCCCGGACCCGTCAGTACGTGCACATCAGCTCCGGCTCGATCTACGCCAAGCCGGTGCGGCAGGTACCGATCTCCGAATCGACGCCGACCGCACCGAACCCGGCCCTCGAGTACGCCACCGCCAAATGGCGCACCGAGCAGGCGCTCCAGGATGCGCACGCGACACAAGGCTTTCCGCTCACCGTGGTCCGGCCGTCGCACACCTACGACGACGCCAACCCGCCGCTGCCCGGCGGCTGGACCGTGATCGACCGGATCGCGCGCGGCGAGGAGATACCGGTGCACGGCGACGGCACATCGCTGTGGACCCTCACTCACGCCGAGGACTTCGCGCAGGGACTGGTCGGCCTGCTCGGCAACCCACGCACGATCGGCGAGACATTCAACATCACCA
This sequence comes from Actinoplanes sp. NPDC051388, assembly GCF_055586225.1. NCBI lineage: Bacteria > Bacillati > Actinomycetota > Actinomycetes > Micromonosporales > Micromonosporaceae > Actinoplanes > Actinoplanes sp. NPDC051388. The sequence goes on from NZ_JBVJIP010000004.1 coordinate 438,382, forward strand.
GCTCCGACATCTACACCTGGGACCAGATCTACACGATCATCGCCGACGCGCTGGGCGTGGCACCCCGGCTGGTCCACGTCGCCTCGGAGATGTACCCCCTGGTAGCGCCCGAGTGGTTCTGGTCGGGTGAGATGGTCGGCGACATCGGACACAGCGCGGTGTTCGACATGACGAAGATCCGTACCTTCGTGCCGGGCTTCTCCCCCCGGCTGACCTTCCACCGCGCGGCGTCGCGGATGATCCAGTGGCGACGGGACCACCTCGACACCACCAAGCCGGACGCGGATACCGAGGCCGTGCTCACCCGGATCGTCGGCGCGTACCACGCCGCCCGGGACGTCTTCGCCGCCCGAGCGACCTCGTGACCGCCCGGCCACTCGGCGCCAGCGGATTGGCCGTGACCGCCGTCTGCGTCGGCACCAGCCCGCTGGCGAACATGCCGCAGCCTACGGGTACGAGGTGGGTGAGGAGCGCGCGGTCGCCACGATCGACGCGGCGTTGGACAGTCCTGCCGTCAACTTCATCGACACCTCCAACGGATATGGCGTGAACGGTTCGGCCGAGCGGCGCGTCGGGACCGCACTGCGGAACAGGGGCGGCCTGCCCGCCGGCACGGTCCTGGCCACCAAGGTCGACCCGGATCCGCGGACCGGCGATTTCTCCGGCAAGCGGGTACGGGCGTCGCTCGAGGAGAGCATGCATCGCCTCGGTGTCGACCACATCCAGTTGCTGCACCTGCATGACCCCGAACGGATCAGTTTTGCCGAGGCCACCGCGGCGGGCGGCCCGGTCGAGGCGCTCGCCGACCTGAAACGACAGGGACTCGTGGCGCACCTCGGCGTGGCCGGCGGCCCGGTCGCCCTGATGCAGCAATACCTGGACACCGGCGTGTTCGAGGTGGTGCTCACGCACAACCGGTACACGCTGCTCGACCGATCGGCCGAGCCGCTGTTCCGGGCAGCGCAGGACAGAGGCATCGGGGTCCTGAACGCGGCGCCGTACGGCGGGGGCATGCTCGCCAAGGGGCCGGCCGCACAGGCGAAGTACGCCTACGGCGACCGCGACGACAGGATCGCCGCAGCGGCCACCGCGATGGGGTCCGCGGCGGCCCGGTTCGGGGTACCGCTCGCCGCAGCCGCGTTGCAGTTCTCGCTGCGCGCGCCGTTCGTCGATTCAACGGTCGTCGGCGTGTCCTCCCCCGAGCGTGTACAACAGACGCTCGACCTCGCCGGCACGTCGATCCCCGCCGAACTCTGGGCGGAGCTCGAGGCTCTGGTCCCCGCCCCGGACCTGTGGCTCGATCCGCCGTCACACTGAGACCGAGCCGGACACTTTGGGTCAGTGGCGGCGGCCGAACTCGTTGGCGAGGACCTCACGTGTGACCGCTTCGCCGAGCCGGTCGCCGTGCACGGTCGCACCGCGGTAGTGCACCCCGGCCCAGATCCGCGCCTCGATCAGTTCCGCCCGGGCCGAGGACAGGCTGCCGAAGCTCCGAGTGGTGCCGGAATCGGCGCTGTAGGCGCTGAACGACAGGTTGTCGCGGCCGAAGAACTTCCGCAGAGCGGTCATTATCGAGGAGGTGTAGCAGGCGTGTCCGGAGGGCCACTCCGGCGACGGCGCGGTGACCCGCAGCGGCGTCCAGGCCGGGTCGGCGACGGTGGCCGGGTTGCCGTCGGTGTCCGCCAGCGGGATCGCAGTCACCGGCCGCCAGAAACTCCAGCGTCGCTTCTGCTGGTAGCAGGAGATCAGCGCGTCGGCGGTGGAAACGTCAACCATCGCAAGCATGCGTGCCGTCTCCAGCGGGCTCAGGTTGTGGTCGGTGGCGAGGCCGCGCTTGATGTACCACTCCACCTGCCGGTAGTCGTCCCACCAGGTCGCCGCTTCGGTCTGGTCCGTCGTGCGGGTGGTACTGGCGGCCGAGCCGACCGACTTGACCTCGTTCAGCTGGCGTGCGTAGTCGGCGCCGTCCAGGGCCGGCGGTCCGGGCACGCGGTAGGCAGCGGGGTCGTCGACGGCGAACGGCTTCAGGAACGCGAACCAGGCTCCGGCCTGGACGAATCCGGGTGGCGTCAGGCGGTACACGCCGGGGGCAGTGCCGACCGGCCAGGTCGCGTCGGAGAACGCGCCGTCGTTGCGACGATCCGCGATCATGGCTGCGGCCGTGGCCTCGCCGATCCTGATCCCGCGGCGCTTCGCGAGGCCGTCGGAGATCACGTTGAGCGCTCCGTCGTACTGCGCGCGCAGCGCGTCGGCCTGGGCCGGGAAGAGCGAGAGAAGTACGCGATGGGCCGCGGTAGCCACCGCCGCGGGAGTCGAGTCACCGCGGTGGGCTCGGGGCGCGACCAGGTAGGGCTCGTACGGTACGCCGGCGATCGCGTTGACCGCGTCGTACACGGCGCCCTGCACCATGGCGAAGCTGCGGGTGCCCGCGGTGGGCGACTGCCGGGCAACCTCGTAGATAGCGGTCTGAGCGTGGATGTTCCAGGTGAGGACGGCGTTGGGTTGGGCCGCCGACCGTGCCAACGCCGCGGTTGGCGTCAGGACGGTCAGGCCGAGCGCGGCCACAACCGCCGCGACAAGCAGCTTGCTGAAACGAACTCGATGTGTCATGGGATCCCCGTCGGCTGAATCGAGTGCCGGTTCACGACGTCGCTAAGCATCGAACTTCACCGATTTCAAAGCAACCTTCTGACAGAAATACGGCACTGTCGACTCAGCGCTCGAGGCTTGGATGCATGGAGAGGCAGCGGGCAAGGAGCAGCCGGCGCCCTTCCCCGCGACCTGTGGAAGCATCGGATCGTCACCCCGGCTACGCTGATGTCCTGGCACCGACGGCTGGTCGGTCGACACTGGACCTGCCCGAATCGACCCGGACGCCCGACAATCAGCGACGAGCTACGCGACCTCTTCCTGCGGCTGGCCCGGGAGAATCCCGGCTGGGGACACCGCCGCGTGCAAGGCGAACTGGTCGGTCTCGGCCACCGGGTCGGCGCAGGCACCATCCGCCGGATCCTCGCCGCCGCCAGGATCGGCCCGGCACCCCGCAAGCCCGCAGCCTCGTCACGGACCTCGGCGATCGGATCAGCAACTTCCGGTTCCTGATCCGGGACCGAGACGCGAGGTTCGCCCACTCGTTCGACGCCGTGTTCGCCGCCGAGAACGTCCAGGTCGTCAAGACCCCACTCCGGACGCCTCGCGCGAACTGTTGTGCCGAACGGTTCGTCCGCAGCGTCCGAGCCGAATGCTGATCTACAGTGAGTGGCACGCTCGTACCGGGCTCGGCGCGGTACGAGCGTCACTTCAACGATCACCGTCCACACCAGAGCCTGGAGCAGCACCCACCCAACCCATGACTCCAATGTGGTCGTCGCGATGGACGCACCGGTGCGGGCGTAGGCGGGTTCTCGGCTGCATAGTCAGCCAGTGCTTACAGGCCGCCTGACCGGATCAAACGAGCCGCAGGTCACGGGCCATGGGACGAGTTTCGGCACGGCACAGGTTCTCTACCGCTCAGATGGTTTCTGCGCCAGTTACAATTTCTCAATTATCGTTATGTCGCTCTGAAATGCGAAGAAAATGAGTGGGAGAGCTAGGACGATGATCGTTCCGGCGATCATCACGAATCCGCATATCGGGCCGGCAGCAAGAGGAAGCCATCCGTCGACACCCCAAATCAACGTGGTCACGGCAGCCGTCTCACCCAGAATGACTGCAAAGGCGAAGCATAGCCCGACGATCAAATAGATATATCTCAACCTATTTGCGGACGCCTCGTTCCTGACCGTCTGGCGTCGTTCATCAGAGTTGACATATTTGACCGCGGCACCATGTGTGTCCGATTCGGACACGTATCGAAAGTAGCCGTTCAATTCAACAGCGAAGGCGATCATTAGTGTAGGGAGAACCTGGGCTGCCGAGCTAGGCCGCCAACTGCACCGATATCTACGCTGGCGTAACGCCAACGCCCGCCACCCCGACGTCCTGGCCGCTCAACGCAGCTCACCGGACGCGACACACCTCGTCAGTGCCGCCGACGTAACCCAGCCGCGAGACGAGCACGGCCGGCCGCTGCGGCTCATGTACGGATTCGTCTGCACAGCCGGCCAGATCGAGACACCCGCCACAACCGACCTCGACGCGGCCAGGGCCGCATCACTGCCATCTACCGCCGGTACCTGGAAGACGAGGACCGTTTCACCACAGCCACTTCCACGGCGTTCCTCCTCCGGTCGACCATCACCGCATGGCCGGTCCACGACACCCCCAGCCGCTTCGTCACCGTCCACCGGCCCCGCCGGGCCCTGCTTGCATGGTGCGCGGCGGCCGCCGCAATCTGCGCTCTCGTCACCGCCGCACTGCTTAACGCCAAGCATGGCGACGGGCCGACCCCGCACGACCGTCCCACCCCCAGCCCCTCCCAGATTCTGGTCAGCGTCGAACCAGGTCGGTGAAGCAGACCTCAACCTGCAAATCGCCGAGCCGCCAGCAGATGCAGCAAGATCGGATGCACCAATCTCGGCTACCGGACGCCGCCGGGCCGCCCACCGTCACACCGCGCAGTTGGTCAACTTCAGGTGCAGCCGTAGACCGGATGTGGCACTACCCGAACCGCATTCACACTGCTCAGGGGCCAATCGCGACGCTAGCGGCCGTCCGCCGACGCATGCCCTGAACAAGCTCACCGCTGATCACCCACCGCAGCGCCGCCAGACTGATCCGATCCACGAGCAGCATCGGCGCTGCTGGCGGGTGGGCACTATCAGTGTGTTCGACCTGCGCACATGGCTACTGAATGGATGCATGCCGATCAACGCGATGGGTGTCGCAGTTCGGCCGACAAAGGGCACCTGCCCGGCGGACCTCGTTCAGCACTACCGGAGATATGGAATCTGGGCCACCGAGGCGTACGGCAGGCATACGAGAACTCCGGCTGCAACGGCTTCAGCTTCTGCGGTCTCTAGGGTGGGAGGCGTGCCGACACCCCCAGCCAGCAGCCGCACCGTCGTCCGGTCGTCGCTGCCGCTGGCGTTCGCCGCCGCAGCTGTCGTCGGGGTGCTCGGCGGGATGATCGGTCTCGGCGGGGCCGAGTTCCGCCTCCCGCTTCTGATCATGCTGTTCGGGTTCGCCGCCCTGCAAGCCGTCATCCTGAACAAAGCGCTCAGCCTGGTCGTGGTCGCCACCGCCCTGCCCGCCCGGCTCGCGGCCGTGCCGCTGTCCGCACTGACTCCGCACTGGGGGGTGGTGCTCAACCTGCTCCTCGGCAGCCTCGCCGGGGCCTGGGTCGGCGCGTCCTGGGCCACCCGGATGCGTTCATCCAACCTCTACCGCGTCCTGGCCGTGCTGCTCGTCCTGATCGCCGCCGCCCTGATCGCGAACCACGTCGGCACCCTGCACCACGTTGCCATGCCCACCGCGGTCACCATCCTGGTCGGCGTCATCGCCGGGTTCTTCATCGGCGTCATCGCCGCGATCATGGGCGTCGCCGGAGGCGAACTACTCATCCCCACCATCGTGCTGCTGTTCGGCACCGACATCAAAATCGCCGGCAGCCTGTCACTCGCCGTCTCCTTGCCGACCATGCTGGTAGCGTTCGCCCGCTACAGCCGCGACGGCAGCTTCACCGTCCTGCGCCGCCACGCCCGCCTCGGCATCGTCCTGGCACTCGGCTCGATCGCCGGGACCATCCTCGGCGGGCTACTACTCGACGTCGTCCCCAAAGCCATCCTCGTCCCCGGCCTCGCACTGCTGCTGGTCCTGTCATCGATCAAAGTCTGGCGTCACGCCATCGCCGAACAAACCGCGCAGCCCGGCCGCAACGCCGCAACGCCGCAACGCCGCAACGCCGATACGCTTCACACAACAGATTCCTAGGCGGACGTGTCAGCCACGTCCCGAGACAGATCTGTCACGAACCTCCTGAGACTCGGCATCTCAGTTGCGGGCGTATCCGGCTCGCCGTGGCGGCGGCCGCCTCCGCCGCCGCGGGTTGCTCGGCACCCGGGCGCACCTCGACGATCTCGCCCGCGGATTCGTGGCCGAGCTGCAGAGATGGGCGATCCGCCAGGGCCCAAGGTGTGGAGAGCGCGAACGCGATCCGGCCGAGGTCAGCGAACGCGTCGGTGGGCTTCATGAGGGGGTGCTGGGTCATGTGCCAGCCCTTCGGGGCGAGCACACACAGTGCGGGATGGCGCCCTGCGTACAAGTCTTCTGGAGCCCTCCGAGACGGCTCCTGCTGCCGCGCCGCTGCTTGACGCTAGATGGCCGACGTCGTTCAGGACAGCGGCTGGCCGCCGGTGACACCGAGAACCTCGCCCGTGACATAGCTGGACTCCTGCGAGGCGAAGAAGACGTACGCCGGAGCCAACTCGGCCGGCTGACCGGCCCGGCCCATCGGCGTCTGCTCACCGAAGGACTCGACCTTCTCGTCCGGCATCGTGGCCGGAATGAGCGGGGTCCAGATCGGACCGGGCGCCACCGAGTTGACCCGGATGCCCTTCTCGGCCAGGCTCGCGCCGAGAGCCTTGGTGAAGGCGACGATTCCGGCCTTGGTGGTGGCGTAGTCCAGCAGTTCCGGCGACGACTGGTAGGCCTGGATCGATGCGGTGTTGATGATGGTCGAACCGGGCTGCATATGCGGCACGGCCGCCTTGCTCAGCCAGAACATGGCGTACAGGTTCGTCTTCATGACGCGGTCGAACTGCTCGGTGCTGATGTCGGTGATACCGCCGGGCTGGGCCATCTGGTAGGCAGCGTTGTTGACCAGGATGTCCAGTCCACCCAGGTCGCTCACCGCGCGCTCGACGATGGTCGTGCAGTGCTTCTCGTCGCGGATGTCACCCGGCACGGTGACCGCCTTCCGGCCGGCCTTCTCGATCAGCTGCGCGGTCTCCTGGGCGTCGTCCTCTTCCTCCGGCAGGTAGGCGATGAGAACGTCGACACCCTCGCGGGCGAACGCGATGGCGACCGCCCGGCCGATCCCGGAGTCACCGCCGGTGATGATCGCCCGCTTGCCGGTCAGCCGGCCGGTGCCCCGGTAGCTGTCCTCACCGTGGTCGGGCTCGACGTCCATCTCGCCGGTGACGCCCGGGTGCGAGATCTCGTCGCTCTCTTGCTCATCCGGGGAGCGGAACTGGTCCTGCGGGTTCTGCTTGGCGTACTGGTCCTCGGACACGATGTTGCCTCTCAGATCAGGGAAAGGGGCTTGCCTGTGCTTCCCCGCGAGAACGCGATTATTCGTGGCCGTACGGTCAACCAGCGTTGAAGTTGTCGCTGACATCGTGCTGCAGGTGCCGCATCGCCTCCGCCATCAGTTCCTCCGCCCGTTGACGCTCGGCACGCCCGCCGGAAACCGTCACCTCGGCGTGCACCGCACAGCCACCGGCCGGTATGTCGCGCACCCACGCTGCAGCTTGTAAACCGCCGGAAACCGGTGAGCACCACTCCACTCGCAGCTCATCCGGTTTCGAGCTGACGCCGTAGTCGTAGGTCTGCCCGTCTGCCCTGACCCGGACCTGATCGACGCTCGCGGACTCCGTGCTCATACCCAGCGGAAGCCATCGAGTCGTACGGTCCGGATCGGTCAGAACGCCGAAGACAACCTCGGCGGGCGCGTTGAACTCGTGCTGACCGGAGATGACCGCTGTCGCCCCGTTGTTCGCTACCCGCATTGTCCCTCCTCGGATAGGGCTGAGGCCGTCAATCGGGCCGGTACTCACCGGTGTCGCCGGAAACCGCCTCGGCGTCGTAGCCCGCCCGGCCGTCGACCGACGCCGAGCCGGCCTCGTCCTCTTCGGGTGCAAGATCGTCGCCGTCGTCCGGTGCGGTGGTCATGGACGCGCCCGGCGGCCGGAGGGAGGCGGCGAAGGCAGGCGTGCCGTCGGGCTCGTCCGTGCCACTGCGGCCAATGGGATCGCTCTCGTCGGTCATGCCCCGGCGTTCCCCGTAGGGCACAGGTCAAACGGGTTCGGCTCGGACGGAAAGGCGGCGGCCATTATGCCGGGCCGCTTATCCGATGGGTCATCCCCAGTTTGAAACAGCGAGCGGCAAATCATTGACATCCATCCGCATGGCGGCCAACTGCCGGGGTACGCGCACTCCGCCAATCCCACAACGGAGGTTTCCATGACTACGTCCCCTGCACGGACCCACTCTCGCCGTGCACTCGTTCAGACCGCGGCCCTCGCCGTGGGCGCCACCTTCCTGCTGGTCGGGGTGCTCGGGTTCATCCCCGGCATCACCACCGACTACGACCTGATGACCTTCGCCGGACACGAATCCGGCGCGAAGCTGCTCGGCGTCTTCGAGGTGTCCATCCTGCACAACCTGGTACACCTGCTCTTCGGCATCGCCGGACTGGCCATGGCCCGCACCGTCGCCAACGCCCGGCTCTACCTGATCGGCGGCGGTGCCGTCTACCTCGTTCTGTGGCTGTACGGGTTGGTCATCGACCACGACAGCGCCGCCAACTTCGTACCGATCAACGGCGCCGACAACTGGCTGCACCTGTTCCTGGGCCTCGGCATGATCGCACTCGGGCTGCTCACCACACGCCGTACCGCTTCGGTACGGTGAAGGCTGTGGTGCCGCTCGGCCGACAAGGCGAGCGGCACCACAGCGCCGAACGGTCAGCCGGCGTCCGGCCCGAGCTGGGTACGCAGCGTGCGTAGCGCGGCGGTAAGCAACCGCGACTCCTGCATCTGTGAGACGCCGATCTGCGGTCGCGGAAGTGGCGGCGGATCTCCCCCAGGATCGTCGGAATCGCGTATCCGAGGAAGAGCGCGACCACGCGGACCACACGCCTGCACCGGCAAGAGGGCAGTCACACGCAGAACGCGCTGAGGACTCCGGCACCTTCTTGACCGATGGCCCCGACAGCAACCGAGAAGCCCGGTCGCGACCAGCCGGGATGGTCCGGGAAGAAAAACGAAGACCGGCCGAATGAGGACGGCCTGACGGGGTAGACGGCCGCCGCTTCCGTACGGCTTGAGGAGAACTCATGACGACCGTTGTCCCCCGCCCCGTTGTCACCCGGCCGTACCCGATCCGGCGCCAGGTCAAGGGTTCCGCGATCGCGCGGATCCTGCGGACCACCGACGCGAAACAGATCGGGATCATGTACATGGTCTCGGCGTTCGGGTTCTTCATGATCGGCGGGCTGATGGCGCTGATCATGCGGGCCGAGCTGGCCCGCCCCGGCATGCAGATCCTGTCCCCCGAGCAGTACAACCAGCTATTCACCATGCACGGCACGATCATGTTGCTGTTCTTCGCGACGCCGATCGTCTTCGCCTTCGCCAACTACCTGGTGCCGATCCAGATCGGCGCGCCCGACGTGGCGTTCCCGCGGCTCAACTCATTCGCCTACTGGCTCTACGTGTTCGGCGGGATGATCGCGGTCGGCGGATTCCTGACACCCGGAGGCGCGGCCGATTTCGGTTGGACCGCGTACACACCGTTGAGCGACGCCCTGCACTCGCCCGGCGTCGGCGGCAACATGTGGGTGGTCGGCCTGGCCCTCTCCGGGCTCGGCACCATCCTCGGCGGCGTCAACATGATCACCACCATCCTGACGTTGCGGGCGCCGGGCATGACGATGTTCCGGATGCCGATCTTCACGTGGAACATCCTGGTCACCAGCCTGCTGGTGATCCTCGTCTTCCCCTTCCTGGCCGCCGCATTGTTCGCCCTGGCCGCCGACCGCATCCTGGGCGCCCAGGTGTTCAACCCCGAGACCGGTGGCCCGTTGCTGTGGCAGCACCTGTTCTGGTTCTTCGGCCACCCCGAGGTGTACGTGGTGGCGCTGCCGTTCTTCGGCATCATCACCGAGGTCATCCCGGTGTTCAGCCGCAAGCCGGTGTTCGGCTACAAGGGCCTGGTGTCGGCGACCCTGCTTATCGGCGCGTTGTCGATGAGCGTGTGGGCGCACCACATGTTCGGCACCGGGGCGGTGCTGATGCCGTTCTTCAGCTTCCTGAGCTTCCTGATCGCCGTACCGACCGGCATGAAGTTCTTCGTCTGGATCGGCACCATGTGGCGCGGGCAGATCAGCTTCGAGGCGCCGATGTTGTTCGCCATCGGCTTCCTGGTCACCTTCCTGCTCGGTGGACTGTCCGGGGTGCTGCTCGCGGCGCCGCCGATCGACTTCCACGTGCACGACAGTTACTTCGTGGTGGCGCATTTCCACTACGTGCTGTTCGGCACGATCGTGTTCGCGGTGTTCGCCGGGATCTATTTCTGGTTCCCGAAGATGTTCGGCCGGATGCTCGACGACCGCCTCGGCAAAATCCACTTCTGGCTGACCTTCCTCGGCTTCCACGCCACCTTCCTGGTGCAGCACTGGCTCGGCGCCGAGGGCATGCCCCGCCGGTACGCCGACTATCTGCCCGACGACGGCTTCACCGCGCTGAACACGGTGTCCACCATCGGGTCCTTCATCCTCGGCGTGTCGACCCTGCCGTTCATCTACAACGTGTGGAAGTCCTACAAGGTCGGCCAACTGGTCACCGTCGACGACCCGTGGGGGCATGGCAACTCCCTCGAGTGGGCCACGACCACCCCGCCGCCACTGCGCAACTTCGACCGGATGCCGCGCATCCGCTCCGAACGCCCGGCGTTCGACGCGAAGTACCCCGAACTCGCGGCCGGCGACCAGTCCCCCGCCGGACCACCCGAAGGCGGCGCCCGGCCGGGGACCAGCGAGTCCGACGGCGGAGCCAGGTACCGCGAGGATGAGGATCGACGACTTGAGAGCTGACCGTCGCCCTGACCTGGGCCTGAGTGCTCGCCGTGCGTCATCGGGCCGCAGAGCCTGTGCTCGGGGTATCTGTAGTCGATGCCCCCATGTGGGTGCCGGCGATCCGGCGTCATGAAGCGGCGCGTTCGAGGGTCTTCCTTTGTCGATGCCCTGCAGCGATCCGCATGCCCCGGCCTCGGTTATGTCGTCCGTGACGTGCCCTTTCAAGGGACACCCATCATGCCCGACACGAAGTCCGCCGGTCCTGCCAACGCATTCGCTGAGCTGGGCCGCATCAAATTCAACGAGACGACATTCGGCGGTCTCCTGACCCGGGTCACGCAACTGGCCACCCGCACCATCTCCGGCGCCGATCAAGTTTCGATCACGCTGGTCGGCTCCGGCGGCGCACACACCGCCGCTGTCACCGGTGAACTCGCCCTCGCCCTGGATGAAGCACAGTACAAGCGGAGCGACGGGCCCTGCCTGGCGGCCGCGGTGTACGACACCACCGTGCACGTGGCCGACACGGCGACCGAGAGCCGCTGGCCGCAATGGGCCGGCGAAGCCGTCACCGCCGGCGTGTACAGCTCCCTGTCGATCGGCCTGCCGATGTACCAGGCTGTCACCGGCGCGCTCAACGTCTACGCCGCCCGGCCCGCAGCCTTCTGCGACGACGCGGTGCTCCTCGGGCAAACCTTCGCCGACTACGCCGCCGTAGCGATGACCAACGCCCACCTGTACGAAACTCAGCGGACCCTGGCCCAGCACATGCGGGCCGCGATGCACAGCCGCGCGGTGATCGAACAGGCCAAGGGCATGGTCATGGTTCAACGGCGATGCACGGCCGACGAGGCATTCGCGATCCTGTCCAAGACCTCTCAGGACACCAACCGCAAGGTACGTGACGTAGCCGCCGCACTCGTCGCCCTGGCAACGACTCCTGAAGGCTGTGTCACTGCTTCACCGGCCTGACGGGGTCGGCTCCTCTGTGTCCGGCCGTCCGAACCGCGCCAGGTTGCCGCGCGACGGCAGGAAGACCTGTACTCGGAGACTCGGTTCGGGCTACGCTGCCTGCGAGTATTCGCTGATCAGTCCGTTGAGGATCTTCCTTCGACGGAACCGCGCCGAGGCGAGGTTGGCGACGGCAGGGACCGGTGGCCGTGGCGTTGGGCGGCCGTTGATCGGTGAACACGCCGGAGCGGGCGCTCACGGGCCCGGCCAGGTGAGCCGCGTGTAATCCGGGAAGCCGCGTTTCAGTTGCTCGCCGGCGGCGCGTTCGGCCTCCGCCGGGTTGACGTACCAATGGCTGACCGTTTGGTCTCCTCCGCCGGTGTACAGATGTTGACCGTCAGGGCTCCAGGTCACGTCGTTGACGCCGCTCTGGGACCCGGCGAGGGTTGCCCACGGTAGACGGTCGGGAAAGGACCACAGCCGGACGGTGCCGTCCAGTCCGGCGGTGGCCAGCATGGCATCGTCGGGGCTGAAGTCGAGGGAGTTCACCGGTCCGGAATGTCCGTGCAGCAGCCCGATCTCGGTGCGGCGTGCGATGTTCCAGACAGCGACAGTGCCGTCCGCGCGTCCGACGGCGACGAGGGCGCCGTCCCTGCTGAGCGCCGCGGACACCAGACCGGGCTTCTCCGGCAGCAGCGCATGAGACCTCCACGTGTGAGAGTCCCAGATGGTGACGGCGCCGTCCAAGGTGGCCGACATGAGGCTGCGGCCGTCTCTGGTGAAGGCCACCTCTTGGATCTGACCCGAGTGCGGTAAGGCGGCAAGCTGGACACCCCGCCGGGTGTCCCAGATTCGCACCGTGCGATCCAGGCCACCGGTGGCCGCGATCGTCCCGCCGGGATGGAACGCGGCGGTCAGGATCGGACCGGTGTGGCCGGTCATGGTCCGGACCAAACGCCCGGACGCGGCATCCCAGATGTGCGCGGTCCGGTCTCGGTTGACGGACAACACCCGGCCGCCGTCGCCGTCGAACGCCGCGTCGGTGGCTCCGATGTAGAACGCCGAGTTGGGCGCGCCATGGGGCGGAACGCTGCTCGGGAGGACGGTCCGCACCTGCCGCGAGGTCGCGTCCCACAGCACCACCGTGCCGTCCTTGCCGGCCGAGGAGATGCTGCGGCCGTCTGGGGTGACGCTGACGGCGAGCACCTCGTCGACATGCGCTGTCATCGGCATCTGGTTGCGGTCCCAGAGCAGGACTTGGCGGTCCCGGCTGCCGCTGGCCACGGTGCGTCCGTCCGGGCTCACGGCGACCGCGTACAGCGCGCTGGTGTGCCCGTTGAGCGTGGTCATCCGTTTGCCGCGGCGTACGTCCCATAATGCGGCGCTGCCGTCGTAGCTGGCCGAGGCGAGGGCGCCGTCGCGGGCGAAGACCACGCTGCGCACCTGGGCGCTGTGGTCGCGCAAGACCTTCAGCCGCTCGCCGGTGGTCACCGACCAGACCGTGATGGCGCGGTCCTCGCCGGCCACCGCAACGGTGGCGCTGTCCGGGCTGAAGGTGGCTGTGTAGACCGGCTGATCGCTGGCCGCCAGGGTCCGCAGCCTCGTCCGGCTCGACAGGTTCCACAGCACGGCGGCGCCGTCGTCACCGGCGGAAACCAGCAGCTTGCCGTCCGGGCTGAACGCGACCTCAGCGAACTCGCCGCCGTGTCCGGTGAGCTCGCCCAGGTCGGCGCCGTCGGCGACGCGCCACAGCATGATCCGGCGTTCCTCGCCGAGAGCGGCCACTGTGGCGCCGTCGGGGCTGACCGCCACACTGTCGATCAGCCCGCCCTTGGTATGCAGCCGGCGGGCCTCCGCCTGGCGCCGCAGGTCCCAGACGATGACCGTACCGTTGAGGCTGCCGGAGACCAGCCACCCACCGTGCGGCGCGTAGGCCAGGGAGCGCACCGCCGCATTGTGGCCGGCCAGGGTGGCCCGCCGGCTCCTGGTCGCCACGTCCCAGATGGAGATCCGTCCGTCCTGCCCGGCGGTGGCGAGGCTGGTCCCGTCCGGACTGAATACGACATCCTTGACCATGCCGCTGTGGCTGAGGCGGCCGGTGTACGCCTGCTGGCTGGCCAGGCTGAGCAGCGCGCTTCGGGCCTCCACGGTGGGCGCAGTGCGATACCCCTGCACACTGAGCCGAATCGCCTCCGGTACGTCGGTGCCGGAGATCGCCAGCGCTTGGGTGGCCAACTGGCGTGAGATCGCCTGCTCGCGTTCCTCGACCGCACCGTGCCACTGCCACGCGGCGGTGGAACCGCCGGCGAGCGCGAGTGCCAGGAGCGCTGCCAGGGTGCCCGCGAGCGTCTTCACCTGCCGCGAGCGTCGCCGGTCGGCGCGGATGCTGGCGTCGAGGAACTCCCGCTCAGTGGCGGTCAACTCGCCACGCAGGTCGTCGTCGGCCGCCCATTCCCGGACCACGGCCAGCCTGCTGCCTCGATAGAGTGCGCCGTGGTCCCGGTTCAGCGATTGCCAGCTCGCCGCCGCCTCGATGAGCTCCCGTTGGGTCTGCAGACGGTTACGGTCGCTCATCATCCAGTCGCGAAGACGGGGCCAGGCACCGATCAGCGCCTCGTGAGCGATTTCGAACGCGTCGCCGTTGACAGTGACCAACCGTGCCCGGACCAGCGCGTCGATGACTTCGTCGGCGTGGTCCAGCTCAAGCTCGGCGCGCCGGACGATCCGCCTGGTGTCCTCGGTCCCATGCCCGAGGGCGATCAGCCGGACAAGGATCTGACGGGCCACAGCCCGCTGCCGGACATCCAGTTGGTGGTAGGTCCGCTCGGCTGTACGGGCAACGGCACCGCGGACGCCACCCGCGGTTTCGTATCCAGCCAGTGTCAACGTGGCACCTTGCCGGTGCCGCCAGGTTTCCAGCAGCGCGTGCGAGACCAGCGGCAACGCTCCCAGACGCCGGCCGGCGTCGGCCAGCACCTGCGTCACCAGCGCCCGCTCCACCATCAGTCCCGCCAACCTCGCAGGCTTGGTGATCGCCAGGGACAGGTCGTCGTCGTCCAGTGAACTGATCAGTACGGTGCGTCCGGCCATCGCCGATGTCAGGCCGGGGAACTGTGCACACGCCGCACAGAAGTCTGCCCGTATGCCGAGCACCACCGTGGTGTCCCGCTCGCGCGAACCGGCCTCGGAAAGCATCTGCGCGACGAACCGTTCGCGCGAGCCGGGATCCTGGCACAGCGTGAACAACTCCTCGAACTGATCCACGATGACCAGCGCCCCGCCGGAGCGCACCTCACTCAGCCGGGTCCGCCATTCCTCTTCCGGTGTCGAACCGGGGGTGAAGATGACCACCCGCCGGGCCCGGCCGTCGATGCCCGAAGACTGCGCCGCCGCTGCCAGGCCGGCCCGCAGCAGCGAGGACTTTCCACTGCCCGACGCGCCCAGCACGGCCAGGAAACGACCCTCGGCAAGTCGTCCCAGAAGATCCTCGACGACCCGCTCCCGGCCGAAGAACCGGGCGGCGTCGGAGACCTGGAAGCTGGCCAAACCCAGATAAGGCGGATCCTCGCCGTTGTCCGCCAGTTCGGCGACGACGGCCTGCCAGCGTTCCTGCCACTGCGCGACGTCGCCACCGCAAGCTCGTACATAGGCGAGCGTCACGGCAAGCCCGGGCAACCGGCGTCCACCGGCTGCCTCCGAAAGGGCCGTCGTGGAGAACCCGACGCGCCGGACCATCTCCCGATAACCCGGATTGCCCGCCGCTTCGCGCAACTCGCGCAGCGACGCAGCCAACGCCTGAACCGGACCCGCCGTGGGATCAACGACCCGCTCCGGCCTCGGCACAACCGCCTCCCCCGTGACCCTGAATCAAATCGAGCGTCGTCAACGCTATCCGGGACCTCCCCGCCGACACAGCCTTTGGGTCACGTCTACGACTCTCGAGTTCCGGTCTTGCGGGCATGAGGCGGTTGTCCTGCGGATTGACCCCTGGAGGACAACCCGGCGACCTGCTTGGCTGCCCCCAACGGGGCCTATGACAACGCGTTTCGCACGACGAGGAAGCCCGTCGACGCATTGAGGATTTGTTAACTAAGGATGCAACTGATGCATTGGCGGAGAATGCGTTCTCGGTGGCGCGTTGTGCTGGTCGTTTCGGCGATGACGATGGCTGCAGGGCTCGGTGGGCTGTTGCCGGCCGGGCCGGCAACAGCCCAGGTGGTGACGGCGCCGTCGGCGGTGGAGGATTTTGCCTACCCGGACGCAGATGCCATTCTCGCCGATCGCGGGATTCGATTGATCACCGGTGACGGAAATGTGCGCCTCGCGGATTGCCCACCTGGCATGGACGTCACCGATGGCCTGATCCGACTCTGGACGTCGGATGTGGACGATCTGGTCTGCTTCCGCGTCGACGGCCCGGCCGGCTATCTTGCCCTCGAACTGCCCAACGTGTACACGATCGAAACGAACGACACCATGATCCGGGCGAAACTGCGCCGGATCACCGATGGCGTCGAGTCGTCAGTCGTTCTCGCGCGCGACGACGCCACCTGCACACCGCAGACGCCGGGTTGCTGGAACCCGATCGGTCACGGCGAGACGGGCGACGAGGCTGACGCAGCGGTGCTCCTGGAGTTGGACGTCCGGGCCGTGGCAGGGGGCGGTCCCGCACTGCTGCCACCGCCGGCCGCGAATCCCTCGGTGGCTCGCCTGACAGTGGGAACGCCGGGCCGAGCGGGGGCTCGCAGCTGCAGCGCCACGCTGGTGGACCCGGAATGGGTGTTGAGCGCGGCGAGCTGCTTCGGCGATCCCGCCGCGTTGGCAGTCGGCGCCCCACCGGTCGCCGCCACGGTCGAGGTGCCCGGACGCGGTTCGAGGAACGTCGTACATCTGGTGCCCCGCGCCGATCGGGATGTCGTGCTGGCCAGGGTTGACGTGGAGGTCCTCGGGGTGGCTCCAGGCGTGCTCGCGACGTCGGCGCCGGCGAGCGGGCAGTCGGTGCGGGCCGTGGGTTTCGGCCGGACAGGCACGGAGTGGACGCCGAGGGCGGTTCATGAGTCTGGGGCGACGGTGACGGGGGTGGCGGCGTCGACGGTTGAGTTGTCCACGTCGGGCCCGGTTTGCAAGGGTGGCGCTGGAGGACCGCTGCTGGATGCCGGCGGCAGGGTGCTGGCGGTGCTCACCGGGTCGGGCCAGCAGGGCTGCCATGGGGCGACGGACACGACGGCCGAGGCGGTTTCCGCGCGCGTGGATGACGTCGAGGCGTGGATCACCACCGAAGTGGGGGCGTCGACGGGGTATCTCGTGAATCCACGCAGCACCTTGTGCCTGGACATCTCTCCGTTCAAGGTGCTGTGGACCGTCACCTGCAATGGCGGCGCACGTCTCAAGTGGGCGATGCGGAGCGACGGGACGATCCGGAACAACGCGCAGCCGGATCTTTGTGTTGATCTCACAGACGGCAATCCCGCCGACCGCACCTATGTCCGGGCGATCGGGTGCACCGGTGCGGCGAACCAGAGATGGACGGCGAACGCCGATGGCACGGTCCGCAACCCGCAGTCGGGCAAGTGTGTGGACATCGCGGACCGGAACCTGCAGCCCGGCGCCGTGCTCTGGATATTCACGTGCCACCTCGACTGGAACCAGTTGTGGACGCTCAGGTCGAACGGCGGCGAGTTCCGCACACCCCACACCGGCCAATGTCTGGATCTCGCCGCCTTCGACACCGCCAACGGCGCCAAACTTCAAACCTGGACCTGCCACGGCCTCTGGAACCAGAAATGGGTGTTCTCCAGCGACGGGACGCTTCGCAACCCGCAGTCCGGCAAGTGCGTGGACATCGCCGGCGCGGCCACCACCAACGGCACACCCCTCCATCTGTGGGAATGTCATGGCGGTTGGAATCAGGTGTGGACGCCGGCCGGCGACGGCACGATCCGCAACCCGCAGTCCAACAAGTGCGTCGACATCGTCGGCCCCGGCACCGCCGACGGCACGCCCCTGACACTCTATGACTGCCACGGTCGATGGAACCAGATGTGGACGACTCGATCGGTCGACGGCCGTCTCGTGAACCCACAGACCGGCAAGTGTGCCGAAGTCAACGCCCTGAGGTTGCTGTGGATCCGGGTGTGCGGCAACGGAAACGGCCTGCAGAAGTGGCTGGTGGCCGGCGACGGGACGATCCGCAATCCCGAGCTGAGCATGTGCCTCGACCTTTACCAGAAAAAGTCCGACAACGGCACGTACGTGCTCGTCGCCGGGTGTGACGGGCAGGCGAGCCAGCGGTGGGTGCTCCGCGACGACGGCACGATTCGCAACCCGCAGTCCGGCAAGTGCGTGGACATCACCGAAGCCAACAGCGCCGAAGGCACCCTCCTACAGCTCTGGGACTGCGTCGCCGGCACTCCCTGGAACCAGAAGTGGCGACTCGAATAGCCGCGAGGCTCCAGCAAATCCTGGTGTGACCGCAGCGAGTCGTGAAGGGACTGGAATGAAACTGCTTACCGACAGCCGGATACGGCGCCGCATGGCGTTCGCGCTGGCGTTCACCACCGCGCTGCCGAGCGTTACCGCGATCTCGTCGGCGCCCGCCGCCGGGGCACAAGCCGCGGTCGATGCCAACGCCCGGGCGGCGGTTGTCAGGTTGTGGGAGGAGGAGGGCTCCGCGGTCCGGCGGGCCGCGGAACGGGTGCTGGCCGGGTCCGATGATGGCCTGGCGGCGTTCTTCGCCGAGGATCTCCCGGGTGCCCGGGAGGCCGACAAGCGGGCCGAGGTGGAGACCTTGGTGGCGGTCGGCGGCCCGGCGGTTCGGCAGGCCGCAACGGAGGTGCTGACCAAGCCGCTTGCCGAGGTCGAGTCGTTCCTGGACGCCGGGTGGAAGGCACCGTCGGAACACGACCTGCGCTTGCGAGTGGTGCGGGCGCTGTCGACCGGAGGACCTGGCGTTCGTGAGGCCGCCAGCCGGGCGTTGAACGCCGGGACCGTGGAGGCGCTGCGGCACTTTCAGCAAGTCGACCTGTTGGTCCATCAGGGCCATGACAACCGTATTCGCGTCAACCATCTGATGGCGACGGGTGGCCCCGAGGTGCGGCGCATGGCGAGCGTCGCGCTGAACGGCTCGGACGAGGACGTGCTCGAGTTCCTCGAGAACGGCTGGGAGGTCGCCGCGGCGCGCGATCACGAGACGGCGTCGGTCGCGCAGCTCGCCGAGCAGGCGGCCGCCGCGGGGGAACGGGCCCGGGAACAGACCCGGGTCGCCACGGAAGCTGCCGCCGCCGCGGTGGAATCGGCTCGGCTGGCCAAGGACGCGGCTCTGCGGGCCGAAGCCGAGACGAGAGCGGCGGCCGCGTCGGCGGACCGGGCCGGTGAGGCCGCGGGACGGGCGGCGGACGCGGCGAACCGGGCGGCGCGCTCTGCGCAGACGGCGATCGCGGCGGCCGTGGCAGCCAACAACGCCGCCCGTCAGGCCGCGGCGGCCGCGGCGCAGGCGGCGAACGCCGCCGCGCTGGCCAGTCGCAGCGCGAATCAGGCCCGCCGGGCGGCGGCCGCGGCGGCGCTGGACGCCGGCCAGGCCGATGCGGCGAATCGGTCCGCCGAGCAGGCGCGCATGGCGGCGTCGTTGGCACGCACCGCGGGACAAGCGGCCGAGCACGCCGGCACCGCCGCAGACGAGGCCGGCAGGGCCGTCCTTGCGGCCGCGGGCGCGTCGCAGAACGCGTCGGCGGCCGCCGACGCCGCGGCCCGGGCCGACCAGGCCGCCGCCGGCGCTGGTGCCAGCTCGGGTGAGGCCCGCCGTGCGGCTGATCGAGCCCGGATGTTCGCGAACGAGGCGACCCGCGCCGCGCGTGCCACCCAGACCATCGCCGCCGAAGCCGCCGCGGCTGCCCGCGAGGCCAAGGCCGCCGCCCTGCAGTCGGCCGCCCATGCCGAGGCCGCCGCCACCGCAGCAGAAGAGGCGGCCCGTCACGCCGGTGATGCGTCGAGGGCCGCGGCGACAGCGCAGACGGCGGCCGACGAAGCCGCCCGCGCCGCCGGTGATGCCGAAGCCGCCGCCGACCAGGCCCGCCAGGTGGCGATCACCGCCCGCAAAGCCGACGCGGAGCGACTCGCACAACGCAGCGCCAAGGACCTGGCCAGGGCCGCGGACGCCAGGCTGGCCGACGACCAGGCCGCGGCCGAGGCCGCGTGGAGAGCCGGGCAGCAAGCAACGCTCGAAGCAGAGTCCGAGCGGTTGTTGACCGAGGCTCGCCAGCCCGGTGCCGACCCAGGGGTCGTGATCGGCAACGGCCGCAAGGTCGCGGCACGGTTGCTCGGTCGAGGTGGACCGTGGACGGTCGCGGCGGCCAAATCGGCGCTCGCCGGCAGCGACGAGGACATGAAGATGTTCGTCACGCTCGGCCTCGACCGGGGCCACGAGCAGGACGACCGGACCAGCGTCGGGATGATCGCCGATGCGACGGACAGCGCCGCCCAGCGCGACGCCGCCGTTGCCGCGCTCGACGGTGACGGCGACGCCATCCGCCAGTTCCTGCGCACCTACGCGTACCAGGGCCAGGAGCACGACTACCGGATACGGGTAAACCAGATCATGAGCGCCGGTGGGCCGGAGGTGCGCCGCGGGGCGAGCCTGGCGCTCAATGGGACGATGGCCGACGTCGTGGCGTTCCTCGCCACCGACCAGTACGGGGCCCGCACCCATGACCAACGCCTGGTGCTGAACCAGCTCATCGCCGACGAGGGCCCGGAGGTGGTGGCCGCCGCCAGCGCTGTGCTCTCCGCCCCCGACTCCTGGATGAGCACGTTCCTGCAATTCGATCTCCACAAGGCCCGCCAGCGCGATGCCGATGCCGCCGCCCATGCCGCCGCGATCGATGCGCTGATCGGGAAGGCCGACCAGTCCGCCGCGACCGCACGCCAGGACGCCGCCAAGGCCGCCGAAGCCGCGGCCACCGCACGCGGGGCCGCCGACGAGGCCGCCGGATACGCCCAAGCCGCCCAGCAACACGCCGACACCGCCGTCCAACACGCCGCACGTGCCAATCGACACGCCCTACGAGCCCAAGCATCCGCAGCGCAGGCGGCAGCGTCAGCACGAACAGCGCTCGACGCCGCCCGCCAAGCCCAACATGCCTCCGTGCGGGCGAGCTCGTTCGCCAATCAAGCCGCCATGTCCGCCCGCAGCGCCCGTTCCAGCGCGAACGTTGCCCGCGCCGCGGCGCTCGACGCCGCCGCGTCCGCCCTCGCCGCGGGCAAGAGCGCCGCCGAGGCCTCCGAGGCAGGTCGCGCTGCCGCAGAGATTGCCATGCAGAGGGTGGCCGGCGAGGACGCCGCGCGGCGCAGGGCCGCACAGGAAGAGGGCACGACCGGCGAGGTCACTGTGCCCGTGCCCGCGGAGAACAGGCCGTGCGAGGCGAACGACATAGCACCGTACATGTACATGGATTCAGACCGCGTTTTATACGAGGGATATCAGAGCAAGCCGACCCGGTGCTTGGACAACATCGCCGACGTCGTCGTCAACACGAGGCAGGCTCAGGTCGACAACGAGGTCGTCATGCAATACGTCGTGGGACTCGACGCCATGTTTTCAGAACTGCGAGCCCAGCGGCCATTCTTCGAATTCATCGGCATCGTGCCGATAGCCGGCGATGTCGTCAACGGGGTGTTGTGCATATACGACCTCCTTACCACCGATTACAGCCAGGCATTTCTCAGTTGCCTCGCGATCGTCCCGGTGATCGGCGGCGCCGTCAAACCAGGATGGAAATGGCTCTGGGGGGGTCTGAGATGGGTGAGCAACACCCAGGTCATCGACCCCGGCGACAGGCGTGGTGGTTGATGAGCTGATCGAAGGCTTCGTCGGTGGAGTAGCGGTGAGGAGCCGGGTCGCCCGGGGCGTCGCCGCCTGCAGAGGAGAACCCATGAGCATGTCTCGATTCATCCCCGCTTCGGTGGCGGTGGTGCTGGCGCTCGCCGTGTGGGAGCCGACGACCGCGGCGTTCGCCGAAACGGCGCCCTTCGACCAGGTGGCGTCCACGGCGCCCACCATCGAGCCGAACCCCAAGAACATCGACTACCCCGTGCCGACCGCGGGATCGGTGTACTTCGTCTCCACGACGGGAAGCGACACCGCCGACGGCCGGTCGCTCACCACGCCGTTCCGCAGTCTGAGACAGGCCCTGGTGGTGGCCAAGGCGGGGCCCGGACCGGCGACCATCGTGCTGCGCGGCGGCACCTACGAAGAAGGCGCCACGGCCGCCGGCTCCACCGGCGCCTACGCCATCGACTTCCCGGTCACCATCCAGCCGCACCGCGCCGAGAAGGTATGGCTCAAGGGCAGCGTCGAGGTCACCGGCTGGACGGCCGACGGAGCCACCCGCTGGCGCACCAGGTGGACCACCCGCTTCTGCCAGCGGCCCGTCGACGCCGGCAGCGACCGGTTCTGCAAGCATCCGGCGCTGACGAATCCGACCTACCCGATGGCCGGCGCCCAGGACATGGTGTTCCGCAACGGGGCGGCACTGCGGCAGGTGGCCGGCGTCGGCGAGGTGGGTCCCGGCAAGTTCTTGGTGGACCCCGCCACCGACAGTCTCTACATCGGCGATTCGCCGGCCGGGGCCACCGTGGAGGCGTCCAATCACGACCTGGCCCTGCACATCGTGGGTTGGGGCACCGGAACCGGCGGTAGCGGTACGGCCATCAGGGGGCTCGGCTTCAAGCACTACGCCTCCGAGCAGCAGACCGGGTCGTACAGCACCGAACGCCCGTCGAAGGCCGGGGCGGTTCTCATCGTCAACGCCTCGAACACCCGCTTCGAGAACAACACGATCACCCAGTCGGCGGCCACCGCCCTCACCGCCGTGAAGGCATACCAGGCGGTCATCCGCGACAACCTGCTGGCCGTCAACGGCTACGTCGGAGCCAACATCACCGGCACCACGGCGGCGGACGGCACTCCGCGTGCGCCCGGGATCGCTTTCGACGGCAACCGGGTGTTCCTCAACAACGCCGAGGGCCTGCACGACACCGAGATGGACGGCGCCGCCGAGGGCGCGGCAGGCGTGAAGATCACCTCCACCGCCCCGCTGAACGTCCGCGACAATGTCTTCGACGCCAATGACGGAGCAGGCCTCTGGTGCGATCTCGACTGCCGCGACGCCACCATCACGCGCAACATCGCCCGTTCGAACCGGCGTGATGGCATCTTCATCGAGATCTCGCAGCGGGCGATCATCGCCTCCAACGTACTGACCGGCAACGGTCTCGCCGGGCTGAGCATCGGCGGCTCGGACGGGGTGCAGGTCTACAACAACACGCTTTACGGCAACCGCAGCACCTCCACCGGAGAGCTGTTCGGGGCCGAGCTGGTCGTGTTCGACCTGCTGCGTCCCGACTGCGTTCTTCCCGGCTGCGTCGAGCGCTGGCGGACCCGCAACATCACGATCAAGAACAACCTCACCGCGGGTACGAAGGCGACGCGGCTGTTCAACGCCTCCACCGGAGTGACGGCGCCGGCGGCCCGGGTGCCGGCCGACACCTTCATCACCGCCATGGACTTCAACGGTTATCACCGGACGCTGACCACGGCCGGCGCGCCCACGCCGGCAACCTTCGCCGGGTGGCTCCATCCGCGCCCGGCGGCCGAGGGCGGCCCATTCCATGTCAACCACGCCACCCTGGCTTCGCTGCAGTTCTTCACCGCTGCCGATGACCACGGCCTGGCCTTCGATCAGGCGGCGGATCCCTTCTTCGTCAACGCGGTCGACGGCGACTTCTCGTTGCAGGCCGGCAGCCCGGCACGCCGCAGCGGCGAGCCGCTGCCGGCGGCCGTGGCCGACGCCATCGGCGTCCCGGCGGCGACGGCGGCCGTCAACCGCGGCGCACTGCTGTGGCCGACGCTGCAGATGCGGGCGCCGCTCGACGGCGGGACGGTGAGCGGATCGTTCGTGCCGCTGGCCGCCTACGTCCCGGACCCGGCCCCGGTCACCCGGCTCGAATACCACGTCAACCGCGTCGGGGACCCGAACCGCACGCCGGTGGGTTCGACGACGACACGCGGGTTCGTCTTCTGGAACACGACGGTGATGGCCAATGGCTCCTACGAACTGCGCGCTTACGCCGTGAACGGCACGACGACCGTCCAAAGCCCGCCGATCGTCGTCGTGGTGCAGAATCCCGGCGACTCGCGCGACGCTCAGCGAGCAGAAGGTCCTCGGCGGGAGCACCCGCTCCCCGCTGGGTCGTTATTCGACGCGATGCCAGGTGTGGCCGTTGAATGAGGCTACGTCGTTTTGGCCGATGGACCACAACACGCCGCCGGCCGTGGTCACGCTGTAGCAGGTCGGCCGGCGGCGAGGACGGCGTCCTTGTCGCCGAAGACGCTCAGGAGGCCGGCTTTGTCGACGCCCGCGGCGCGGGCGATCTGCGCCGGCGGGTCTAGCGGGCGGGCGCGGACTCACGGGTCAGGATGGCGACGACGCCTTGACCACCGGCCGCGCAGATCGAGATGAGGCCCCGGCCGGCGCCTCGTTCGGCCAGCAGCTTGGCCAGGGTCGCCACGATCCGGCCGCCGGTCGCCGCGAAGGGGTGCCCGGCGGCGAGCGAGGATCCGGTCACGTTCAGCCTGGCCCGGTCGATGGCGCCCAGCGGCGCGTCCAGTCCGAGGCGATCCTTGCAGAACTCGGGCGACTCCCAGGCGGCCAGCGTCGCCAGCACCTGCGCTGCGAACGCCTCGTGAATCTCGTAGTAGTCGAAGTCCCGCAGCGTCAGGCCGTTGCGGGCGAGCAGTCTCGGCACCGCGTACGCCGGCGCCATCAGCAGACCCTCGTCGCCGTGCACATAGTCGACGGCCGCCGTCTCGCAGTCCGCGAAGAAGGCCAGCACCGGCAGCCCCCGTGCGGCGGCCCACTCCTCGGAGGCGAGCAGCACCGTGGCCGCGCCGTCGGTCAGCGGAGAGGAGTTGCCCGCCGTCATGGTGGCGTCCGCCCCGCGGCCGAAGGCGGGCTCGAGCGCGGCCAGCTTCTCCGCCGTGGTGTCGGCGCGCAGGTTCTGGTCGCGGGTCAGCCCGAGATAGGGCGTCATCAGGTCGTCGAAGAAACTTCTCTGGTACGCGGCCGCCAGCCGCTGATGTGAGGCGAGGGCGAGCTCGTCCTGCGCCTCCCGGCCGATCTGCCAGTGGCGAGTGGTGATCGCGGCGTGCTCACCCATGGAGAGGCCGGTGCGGGGCTCGGCGTTGCGCGGGATCTCGGGCCGCACCAGCTGCTGCGGCCGGATCCGGGCGGCGGCGCGCAGCCGGGCGCCCAGTGAGCGGGCCCGGTTCAGCTCCAGCAGGGTCCGGCGCAGGTCCTCGTTGAGCTGCAGCGGCGCGTCCGAGGTGGTGTCCACCCCGCCGGCCACGCCGGCGTCGATCTGGCCGAGGGCGATCTTGTTGGCGACCAGGATCGCCGCTTCCAGGCCGGTGCCGCAGGCCTGCTGGATGTCGTACGCGGGCGTCCGCGGGTCGAGCCGGGACCCGAGCACCACCTCGCGGGTGAGATTGAAGTCGCGGGAGTGCTTGAGCACCGCCCCCGCGACCACCTCGCCCAGCCGCTCGCCGGCCAGCCCGAACCGGGCGATCAGCCCGTCCAGGGCCGCGGTGAGCATGTCCTGGTTGGACGCGGCGGCATAGCGGCCGTTGGAGCGGGCGAAGGGAATCCGGTTCCCACCCAAGATCGCGACTCGGCGCATCTCCACCTCCCGAGGAACGCCCGGCGGATTAAGCTACTCGCGAGTAGGCTACGCGGATGGGCGACAGATATGCGAGCTTCGCCAACTCCGGACCGGGCCGCGCCGTGGTCAAGCGGCTCGGATTGCCCGATCCTCCCGCACTGCGCCGGCACCGGCCGGGCGATCCCCTGACGACCGGGCCGGTCCTGCTGGGCGCGGCGGCGGGCGGGCGGCTCGCCGGACCGGTGCGCAAGGTGCTGACCGGAGCGGGCGCCGAGGTGCTCGACGCGGCCGCCCCACTGCACGGCGCGCTGATCTTCGACGCCACCGGGATCACCGGATCGCAGCAGTTGGCGGCCCTCTATGACTTCTTCCATCCGCATGCGAGGTCCCTGCTGCGCAGCGGCCGGGTGATCGTTCTGGGCACCGCGCCGGAGGACGCCGGGACGCCGCAGGAGGCGACCGCCCAGCGCGCGCTGGAGGGGCTGACCCGCAGCGTGGGCAAGGAGTTCGGCCGCGGCATCACCGCCCAGTTGGTGTATGTGGCGTCCGGTGGCGAGCCGGCCGTCGAGTCGACCCTGCGGTTCCTGCTGAGCGGCCGCTCGGCGTATGTCAGCGGCCAGGTCATCCGGATCGGCGCGGGCACACCGCCGGAACCGGCCGACTGGGACCGCCCGCTCGCCGGCCGCACCGCCCTGGTCACCGGCGCCGCCCGGGGCATCGGCGCGGCGATCGCCCGGGTGCTCGCCCGCGACGGCGCCACGGTGATCGCCCTCGACGTGGCCGCCGCCGGGGACGCGCTCGCCGGGGTGGCCAACGACGTCCGCGGCCGGGCGGTGCAGCTCGACCTGACCACAGCGGACGCGGCCGAGCGGCTCCTCGGGCACCTGCCGGGCGGCCTGGACATCCTGGTGCACAACGCCGGGATCACCCGCGACCGGACGATCGCGAAGATGGACGCGGCCGGGTGGGGCTCGGTGCTCGCGGTGAACCTGTCCGCCCCGGAGCGGATCAACGAGGTGTTGCTCGACCGCGGGCTGCTGCACGACGGCGGGCGGATCGTCGGGGTCGCGTCGATCGCCGGCATCGCCGGCAACCGGGGGCAGACGAACTACGCGACCAGCAAGGCCGGCGTCATCGGGCTGGTGCAGGCGACCGCGCCGGCGCTCGCCGGCCGCGGCATCACGGTCAACGCGGTGGCTCCCGGGTTCATCGAGACGGCGATGACCGCGAAGATGCCGCTGACGCTGCGCGAGGCCGGGCGCCGGATGAACAGCATGGCCCAGGGTGGCCTGCCGATCGACGTGGCCGAGACGATCGCCTGGTTCGCCGCGCCGGGGTCCGCCACGGTCACCGGCAACGTCGTGCGGGTCTGCGGGCAGAGCCTGCTGGGGGCGTGACGGTGGCCGTCTACCTGCGGGCCGGGCTGAGCCTGCTGCCCCGGCGGCGCCCGGCCGGCCTGCCCGCGACGGTGCAGGTGCACCAGGCCGTGCCGGTGGACCGCGCTCATCTCGCGCGCTATGACCACGTGTGCGGCTTCCCGCTCACCGACGCGTTGCCCGCCACCTACCCGCACGTGCTGGCGTTTCCGCCGGCGATGCGACTGATGTCGGCGGCCGACTTCCCGTTCCCGGTGGTCGGGCTGATCCATGTCGCCAACCGGATCACGCTGCGCCGTCCGTTGTCCGCCGACGAACCCCTGGACTTCACGGTACGAGCGGCGAACCTGCGCGAGCACGCCCGCGGGCGGCAGTTCGACGTCATCGCGAGCGCCACCGTGGCGGGCGAGCAGGTGTGGACGGGCGTGTCCACGTACCTGCGGAAGCAGCGGCCGGGAAGCGACCAGCGCGAGCCGCCACCGGCGCCGGAACCGTCCGCCACCTGGCGGATCCCGGCGCGGGTGGGCGCCGACTACGCCGCGGTCTCCGGTGACCGCAACCCGATCCACACCTCACGCCTGGGCGCGCGGCTGTTCGGCTTCCCGCGGCCGATCGCGCACGGCATGTGGAGCGCGGCGCGCTGCCTGGCGGCGCTGACCGGGCGCCTGCCCGGCGGCTACACGGTGGACGTGCGTTTCAAGCGGCCGATCCTGCTGCCGGCGCGGGTCGCGTTCAGCGCCGTCCACACCGGCGAAGGATGGGATTTCCGGCTGGACGGCAGCGGCCCTCATCTTGCCGGGCGGGTCACTCCGCCCTAAGGTTACCGACCAGTAGGTATCCGTTCTCGACGGAAAGGGAGCAACCCATGGAGTTCTGGATGGGCCTCGACGAAGAGCAGACGGACCTGCGGGAGTGGGTGCACGGCTTCGCCGAGAACGTGATCCGGCCGGCCGCCGCCGAGTGGGACGAGCGCGAGGAGACGCCGTGGCCGGTGCTCCAGGAGGCGGCGAAGATCGGCCTCTACGGGTTCGAGTTCCTGGTGACCGCCTGGTCGGATCACAGCGGGCTGTCGCTGCCACTGGCCAACGAGGAGCTGTTCTGGGGTGACGGCGGGATCGGCATGGCGATCTCCGGCACCTCGCTCGCGGTCGCCGCGATCTACGGCTCAGGTACGCCCGACCAGCTCACCGAGTGGGTCCCGCAGTGCTTCGGCGACGCGGCCGACCCCAAGGTGGGCGCGTTCTGCACGACCGAGCCGGAGGCGGGCTCGGACGTCGGGGCCATGCGCACCCGGGCGGTCTACGACGAGGCCAAGGACGAGTGGGAGATCACCGGGCAGAAGGCGT
Organism: Actinoplanes sp. NPDC051388; assembly: GCF_055586225.1. Lineage (NCBI taxonomy): Bacteria > Bacillati > Actinomycetota > Actinomycetes > Micromonosporales > Micromonosporaceae > Actinoplanes > Actinoplanes sp. NPDC051388. The sequence continues at coordinate 466,503 of NZ_JBVJIP010000004.1, forward strand.
ACGCCACCAACGGCGGCATCGCCAACGTGCACGTGGTCACCGCCTCGATCGACCCCGAACTCCGGGCACGCGGCCAGGCGGCGTTCGTCATCCCGCCCGGCACGCCCGGCCTCGAGGGCAGCAGGAAGCTCAAGAAGCTGGGCCTGCGCGCGTCGCACACCGCCGACGTCTTCCTGGACTCCGTCCGGGTGCCGGGCAGCTGCCTGCTCGGCGGCAAGGACGCGCTCGACGAGCGGCTGGCCCGCGCCCGTGGCGGGCAGCGGTCCGCCGGTCAGGCCGCGATGCGGACGTTCGAGCTGTCCCGGCCGGCGGTCGGCGCGCAGGCTCTCGGCATCGCCCGCGCCGCCTATGAGTACGCGCTGGAGTATGCGAAGACCCGCGTGCAGTTCGGCCGCCCGATCATCGAGAACCAGGCCATCGCGTTCGCCCTGGCGGACATGCGTACCGAGATCGACGCGGCCCGGCTGCTGGTCTGGCGGGCCGCGTGGATGGGCGCCAACCAGCAGCCGTTCACCGCCGCCGAGGGCTCGATGTCGAAACTGAAGGCCGGCGAGGTCGGTGTCCGGGTCACCGAGAAGGCGGTCCAGATCCTCGGCGGCGCCGGTTACGTCCGCGACCATCCGGTGGAGCGGATGTACCGGGACGCCAAGATCTACACGATCTTCGAGGGCACGTCGGAGATCCAGCGCCTGGTCATCTCGCGGGCCATCTCCGGCGTCCACATCCGCTGATGGAGGCGGCGTTCATCGCCGGCACGATGGCCCGGCGCGGACTGCTGAGCCCGGGGCCGCCGCTGCGCGTGGCGCATCAGCTGCGCGCGCTGCGGCGGTGGGGTTACGGCCTGGCCGGTGAGCTGCGGCAGGCCGCGGCACGCGATCCCGGACGCGTGGCGGTGATCGACGACGACCGCGCCGTCACGTACGCGGAACTGCTGGACCGCGCGACGCGCCTGACCCGCGCCCTGCCCGCCGTTGCCGGCGACCGGATCGGCATCCTGTGCCGCAACTCGGCCGGCATGCTCGAGGCGCTCGTCGGCGTGGCCCAGCTCGGCGCCGACCCGGTGCTGATCAACACCGGGCTGCCCGCCGAGCAGGTCGCCCGCTTGACGAAGGACCAGGAACTGCGCCTGGTCGTGCACGACGACGACTTCACCGAGGTCCCGGGCGAGGTCGCGTTGCCGCTCTCCGAGCTCGAGCACCGGATCGCCGGCGTGGCGCCGCCACCGCTGCGGCCGCCCGGCCGGCCGAGCCGCACCATCGTGCTCACGTCGGGCACGACCGGCACGCCGAAGGGCGCGCGGCGGCCCACCCCGGCCGGGTTCGGGCCGCTCTGCTCGATCATCGATCGGATCCCGCTGCGGAGCGGGACGCGCATGATGATCACCGCACCGCTCTTTCACACCTGGGGCTTCGCCGCCCTGCAGATCGCCCTGGCGCTGCGCGCCACCATCGTGCTGCGCCGCCGCTTCGATCCGGCGGCCACCCTGGACGAGCTGGCCCGGCAGCAGTGCGCGGGCTGGGTCGCCGTGCCGGTGATGCTGCAACGGATCATGGAGCTGCCGCCCCGGGACCTGCCGGCGCTGGAGGTGGTGGCGGTGAGCGGGTCGGCGCTGCCGGGCGGGCTGGCGACCAGGTTCATGGACCGCTTCGGCGACGTGCTCTACAACCTGTACGGCTCGACCGAGGTGTCCTGGGCGTCCATCGCCACCCCGGCGGATCTGCGGGCCGCGCCGGGCACCGCCGGCCGGCCTCCGCACGGCACCGTGGTCACCGTCCGGGACGGCGACGGCCGGAACCTGCCCGCTGGGCGGCCGGGCGGCCTCTTCGTGGGCAACGACATGCTCTTCGACGGCTACACCGGCGGAGCCGATCGGGATGCGGGCGCGCTGGCCACCGGGGATGTCGGGCACCTCGACGAGGCCGGGCGCGTGTTCGTCGACGGCCGCGCGGACGACATGATCGTCTCCGGCGGCGAGAACGTGTTCCCGGCCCAGGTGGAGAACCTGCTGGCGGATCTGGCCGAGGTGCGGGAGGTCGCGGTGACCGGCGTTCCGGACGCCGCGTACGGTCAGCGTCTTGCCGCCTTTGTGGTCCTGCACGACGGTGCGGCGCTGAGCGCCGAGGCGGTGCGTGAGCACGTGCGCCGGCACCGGGCGCGGTTCTGCGTCCCGCGGGACATAGTCTTCCTGCCGGCACTCCCCCGCACCGCCACCGGCAAGGTCATCGTCCGCGAGCTGCCACCGGCCACGTAGGAATCATGAATCTGCACAGTGGACGTGCGGCGCGGGAGCTGGGGTGTTATACCTCAGCGACGGATTCGTAGCGGGGAGGTGCCAGGTGGGTGTGGCCGTCACCGTCGAGGGGCTGACTAAGCACTTCGGCCGCCAGCTCGTCTGGGAGGACGTCACGCTGACGCTGCCCGCCGGGGAGATCTCGGTGCTGCTCGGCCCGTCCGGGACCGGCAAGTCGGTCTTCCTCAAGACCCTGGTCGGGCTGCTGCGGCCCGACCGCGGCTCGATCTGGATCAACGACCAGGACCTGCCCACGCTCTCCGAGCGGGATCTGTACGCCATCCGGCGGCTGTTCGGCGTGCTGTTCCAGGATGGCGCGCTGTTCGGGTCGATGGACATCTACGACAATGTGGCGTTCCCGTTGCGCGAGCACACCCGCAAGACGGAGTCGCAGGTCCGCGAGGTCGTCACCGAGAAGCTCGAGATGGTCGGGCTGGCCGGCGCCGAGCGCAAGCTGCCCGGTGAGATCTCCGGCGGGATGCGCAAGCGGGCCGGCCTGGCCCGGGCGCTGGTGCTGGATCCGGAGATCATCCTGTTCGACGAGCCGGACTCCGGGCTCGACCCGGTCCGCACCGCCTACCTCAACCAGCTGATCATCGACCTGAACCAGCAGACCGGCGCGACCTTCCTGATCGTCACGCACGACATCAACACCGCGCGGACCGTGCCGGACAACATCGGCCTGCTGCACCACGGCCACCTGGCCATGTTCGGGCCCCGGGAGATGCTGCTGTCCAGCACCGAGCCGGTGGTGCGGCAGTTCCTCAACGCCCAGCGGGTCGGCCCGATCGGGATGTCCGAGGAGAAGGACGAGGCCGAACTGGCGGCCGAGGCCGAGTCGGGCGAGGTGCTGGGTCCGTTGCCACCGATCCCGGTGCAGCTGCAGCCTTCGGACGGCCGCCCCCGGGCCGCCGAACGCACGCCCGGCCAGTGGTGCGCCGACAACGACGTGGTGCCGCCGGCCGGATCGTTCGAGGGCCGGGTCGCCGCATGACACTTCTCACCGGCACCGGACAGTTCGTCACGTTCATCCTGCAGACCGCGCAGGCCTTCACGAAAAGGCCGTTCCAGGTGCGCGAGCTGATCCAGCAGGCCTGGTTCATCAGCTCGGTGTCGATCCTGCCCGCCGCGCTGGTGTCCATCCCGTTCGGCGCGGTGATCGCGCTCCAGCTCGGCTCGCTGGTGCGGCAACTGGGCGCCCAGTCGTTCACCGGCGCCGCGTCGGTGCTCGCCGTGGTCCGCGAGTCCGGGCCGATCGTGACCGCGCTGATCATCGCCGGCGCGGGCGGCTCGGCCATCTGCGCGGATCTCGGCGCCCGCACGATCCGCGAGGAGATCGACGCCATGCGGGTGCTCGGCATCGACCCGGTGCAGCGCCTGGTGGTGCCCCGGGTGATCGCCTCGATGCTGGTCGCGGTGCTGCTCAACGGCCTGGTCAGCGTGGTCGGGGTGGCCGGTGGGTACGTCTTCAACGTGCTGGTGCAGGGTGGCACGCCGGGCGCGTACCTGGCCAGTTTCCAGGCCCTGGGCCAGCCCGCCGATCTGGTCGCCGGGGAGATCAAGGCGCTGGTGTTCGGGGCCGCGGCGGCACTGGTCGCGTCGTACAAGGGCCTGAACGCCGGCGGCGGGCCCAAGGGCGTCGGCGACGCGGTGAACCAGAGCGTCGTGATCACCTTCATGCTGCTGTTCGCGCTCAACTTCCTGGTCACGGCCGTCTACTTCCAGGTCGTCCCGCAGAAGGGCAGCTGAGGTGATCCTCGACGACCTCGGCGCCCAGCTCGCCTTCCACGGCCGCGTCGTCGCGGCCGTGCCACTGGTACTGCGCCGGTACAAGAAGGAGGTGGTGCGGCTGCTCGCCGAGGTCAGCTTCGGCTCGGGCGCGCTGGCCGTTGTCGGCGGCACCGTCGGCGTGATCGCCTTCATGACCTTCTTCACCGGCACCGAGGTCGGCCTGCAGGGCTACCAGGCGCTCAATCAGCTGGGCAGCAGCGCGTTCACCGGATTCATTTCGGCATACTTCAACACCAGGGAGATCTCCCCGCTGGTCGCCGCGATCGCCCTGTCCGCCACCGTGGGCTGCGGATTCACCGCGCAGCTGGGCGCCATGCGGATCAGTGAGGAGGTGGACGCGCTCGAGGTGATGGCGGTGCCGTCGCTGCCGTTCCTGGTCACCACCCGGATGATCGCCGGTTTCATCGCGGTCGTCCCGCTCTACGTGATCGGGCTGCTGTCGAGCTACCTGGCGACCCGCACCATGGCTACCGTCTACTTCGGGCAGTCGCCGGGCACCTACGACTACTACTTCCACCTGTTCCTGCCGCCGGAGGATGTCCTCTGGTCGTTCGGCAAGGCGCTGGTGTTCAGCGTGGTGGTGATGCTGGTGCACTGCTATTACGGCTACACCGCGAGCGGTGGCCCGGCCGGGGTGGGCGTGGCGGTGGGCCGCGCGGTCCGGCTGGCCATCGTCGCGGTCAACATCATCGACTTCTTCCTGTCGCTGGCCATCTGGGGCGCCGGCACCACGGTCCGGATCGCGGGGTGACGGCGATGCGATTGCGGCTGGCCGGTCTGGCGTTCGTCCTGCTGCTCCTCGCCGCGGCGACCATGGCGGCCCTGGTGTACCGGAAGACCTTCACCTCGGTGGTGTGGGTGACCCTGCACACCGACCACACCGGGCTGCAGCTCAATCCCGGCGCGGACGTCAAGGTGCGCGACGTGATCGTCGGTGAGGTGCGCGACATCTCGGCCGACGGCGACGCCGCCACGCTGCGGCTGGCCTTGCGGCCGGACAGCACCCGCTGGGTGCCCGCCGGCGTCACCGCCCGGCTGCTGCCCAAGACCCTGTTCGGCGAGCGGTACGTGGCGCTGCAGGTCCCGCCGAATCCGGGCGCTCCGATTGACGACGGCGCGGTGATCGGGCAGGACCGCAGCAGCAGCGCGCTGGAGCTGGAGCGGGTGCTGGACGACGTCCTGCCGCTGCTGCGCACCATCGCCCCCGATCACCTGGCCGCCACCCTGGGCGCGCTGGCCGGGGCGTTGCAGGGCCGCGGCGATCAACTGGGCGCCAACCTGGAGCAGCTGGACCGCTATTTGATCCGGCTCAACCCGCACGTCCCCACGCTGCGCACCGACCTGGCGCGGCTGGCCGACACGCTCGAGGCGTACGACGGCTCCGCCGACGATCTGATCACCCTGCTGCGCAACGCCACCGTCACGATGACCACGGTGAGCACCCAGCGGGAGCAGCTGGCCGCGTTGCTGGCCGACACCACCGACGCCGCGGAGTATGGGAGCGGCTTCCTGGACCGGCACGGCGACCGCATCATCCAGGTGGGCAAGGTCAGCGAGCCGGTGCTGCGGCTGCTCGCGACGTACGCCCCGGAATACCCGTGCCTGCTCGCCGGCCTGGTCGCCCTCCAGCCGCGGATCGAGGACGTGTTCCGCGACGGCCGCATGCACATCACCCTGGAGGCCACCCGCGACGGCGGCAAGTACGTGGCGGGACGCGACGACCCGCGATACGACGCAACCGGCGGCCCGCGATGCTACGGCCTGCCGAACCCGCGAGTGCCGTTCGACGGGCGCGACGTCGGCGACGGCTCGACGGGCAACGAGCCCCGGCCGCCCAGCAACGTGCCCGCCCCGCCACCGGCCGGCGGCCAGGGCGGCATGGCGCCGGCGGCGATGGGCTACGCCGGCACCGCGGAGGAGCGCGGCGTGATCGACGTGCTCGTCGCCCAGACCACCGGCGGCGCGCCCGAGCTGGTGCCCGATTCCGCGGCGCTGTTCTGGGGCCCGGTGCTGCGCGGCACGGTGGTGAACGGGCGATGAGCGCGATCCAGACCCGCAACGTGCTGTCCCCGCTGATCAAGCTGTCCGTCTTCGCCGCAGTCACCATCGTGCTGACCGGGCTGCTGGCCGGCGCGCTGGGTGCGTTCTCGGCCGGCGGCACCGGCTACCGGGCCCGGTTCACCGATGTCACCGCCGTGCTTCCCGGTGACGACGTCCGCATCGCCGGGGTCAAGGTCGGCCGGGTCTCCGCGGTGCGGCTGGCCGGCGACGGCACCGCGGAACTCGCCTTCACCGTGGACGAGTCCATCCCGGTGCCGGCCAACGTGCACGCCACCATCCGCTACCGCAACCTGGTCGGCCAGCGGTATGTGGCGCTGACCCATCAGGCCGGCAGCGCGCCCGGCCTGGAGCGTGACGGGCTGATCCCGCTCGCGCAGACCACCCCGGCGCTGGACCTGACCGTGCTGTTCAACGGGTTCGGGCCGCTGTTCACCGCGCTGAGCCCGGACGACGTCAACACCCTGGCGTACGAAATCATCCAGGTCTTTCAAGGCGAGGCGGGCACCGTCTCCGGCCTGCTGGCCCACACCGCCTCGCTGACCGCGGCCCTCGCCGACCGGGAGGCGGTGATCAACCGGGTGATCACCAACCTGACCACCGTGCTGGCCACCCTGGACGACCGCCGCGACCAGCTCTCCGGGAGCGTGGCCGCACTTCAGCAGCTCGTCTCCGGCCTGGCCGCCGACCGGGTCGCGATCGGCGACGCGGTCACCAACATCTCCGGCGTCACCAGCGCCACCGCCGGGCTGCTCCGGGACGCCCGGCCCGACCTGCGCGCCGACATCGACCAGCTGGGCCGGCTCAGCGGCACGCTGGCGGACAACCAGGCGGTGCTGGATCAGACCCTGACCCGGCTGCCCGGGCAGTTCCGCGATCTGACCGGCACTGCCTCGGACGGTTCCTGGTTCAACTTCTTCCTCTGCGACTTCGACGGGCACATCGTGCTGCCCGTGGCGGGCAGCCGGACGGTCGGGCCGTTCAGCTCCGACCAGGCCCGGTGCCGGACGGCGGGCACGCGATGAGCCGGCGCTGGAAACCGCTGCGGGAGCGCAACCCGGCGCCGATCGGCGCCGTCGCGCTGGCCGTGGCGGTGTTGCTGATCTACGGCGCGTTCCACCTGGAGGATCTGACCCGGCTGTTCGGCGGGGCCACCTATCACGCTGCGTTCCGGGACGCGAGCGGCCTGGCGCCCGGCAACGAGGTCCGCGTCGCCGGGGTCAAGGTCGGCAAGGTGACCGCGGTGAAGCTGGCCGCCGCGTCCGGCGCGACCTACGTCCGAGTCTCCTTCTCGGTGGACGACGACGGCGTGCGCCTCGGCGACGAAACCGGCGCGACCATCCGGATCAAGACCGTGCTCGGGCAGAAATTCCTGGCGCTGACCCCGCAGGGCACCGGGCGGATGCCCGACGACGGCCAGATCCCGCTGTCGCGCACCGCGTCGCCGTTCGACGTCGTGCAGGCGGTGACCGGGCTGGCCGACACGTTCCAGCAGATCGACACCAAACAGCTGGCCACCGCGTTCAACGCCCTGTCCGAGGCGTTCGCCGACACCCCGGACAACGTCCGCACCTCGCTGGACGCGCTGTCGCGGCTCACCCGATCCTTGGCCGACCGGGACGCGCAGCTGCGCGACCTGCTGCGCCACGCCCACGGGGTGAGCGGTGTGCTCGCCCAGCGCGACGAGGAGTTCCGCAAGCTGATCGCGGACGGCGACCTGCTGCTCGCCGAGGTGATCAAGCGGCGGGACGCCGTCCACCAGCTGCTGGTCACCACCACCGCGCTGGCCAACCAGTTGTCCGGCCTGGTCACCGACAATCGGGCCCGGCTGACGCCGGCGCTGCGCGAGCTGCGGGGCGCCCTGACCGTGCTGCAACGCAACCGGGACAACCTCAGCGACACGATCGAGACGATGGCGCCGTTCCTACAGGCGTTCACCAACGTGCTGGGCAACGGGCGCTGGTTCGACTCGTACCTCGACGGGCTGGTCCAGCCGTTCCAGCCGGGGCCGGTGCGATGAGCGCCCGGCGACGGCTGACGGCCGCGGTGCTCGTGCTGGTGCTGGCCGGCGTGACCGGTTTCGTCGTGCTCGGGAACCGGACGCCGGCCCGCCGGCTGGTCGCGCACTTCACCAGCGTGGTCGGCATCGCGGCCGGCTCCGACGTGCGGGTGCTGGGCGTACACATCGGACGGGTCACCGAGGTCACCCCGCAGGGCGGCACAGTGCGGGTGGCGATGGAGTACGACGCCGGCCAGCCGATCCCCGCCGACGTGCAGGCGTTGATCATCCCGCCCAGCGTGGTCAGCGACCGGTACGTGCAGCTGAGTCCCGCGTACGCCGGCGGGCCGGTGCTGCCGGACAACGCCGACCTGCCCGCCTCCCGCACCGCGGCGCCGCTGGAGCTGGACGAGGTCTACCGGGCGCTGGACGACTTCAACCGGGCGCTCGGCCCGGACGGCGCCAACCGCGACGGCGCGCTGCGCGACCTGATCGACACCGGCGCCGCCAACCTCGACGGCAACGGGCAGGAGCTGCACGACACCCTGGACGGCGCGAGCCGGACGCTGGCGACCCTGGCCGAGGGGCGCGACGACCTCTTCGGCACGGTCGCCGACCTGCAGCAGTTCACCACCATGCTCGCCGAGAGCGACCGGCTGGTGCGGCAGTTCAACAACCGGCTGGCCGACGCCGGCGAGCAGCTGGCCGCCGAAGGCCCCGAGCTGGCCGCGACCCTGCGCAGCCTGTCCGTCGCGCTGGCGCAGGTGGGCACGTTCATCCGGGAGAACCGGGAGCTGCTGATCCAGGACGTGGCCGCGCTCACCGACGTGACCACCGTGCTGGTCCGCCAGCAGCAGGCGCTGACCGAGGTGCTCGACGTGGCCCCGCTGGCGCTGTCGAACCTGAACCTGGCCTACAACCCGAGATCGGGCACCCTCGACACCCGCGACGATGCCCTCGGCCCGAACGGCCCGGCCACCTACGTGTGCTCGCTGCTGGCCGGACTGGTGCCGGTGGCGCAGGTGCCGGAGGTCTGCCGGGCCCTGGCGTACGACCTGGACAAGCGCGGGCTGCCGCTGCCGGACGCCCTGCGCAGGCTGATCGGGCTGCCCCCGGCGCCGGCAGTGACGAAGAAGCCACCCACCGCGGCCGCGGCCACGTCCTCCAGCGACCCCACGCTGGGCGGCATCCTGCCGAGGAGGAAACCATGAGGGCCCGCGTGCTGGCAGCGGTCCTGCTGATCGTGGCGGCCACCGGCGGTTGCGCCGCGGGCGAGGATTCCTACGAGGTGACCGCCGAGTTCGCCGACGTGCTCGACCTGGTGCCCCGGGCCGCGGTGCGGGTCAACGACGTCGCCGTGGGCAGCGTGCAGAAGATCTGGCTGGCCGAAGGGTGGCGGGCCCGGGTCCGGATGCGCGTCGACCGGGGCGTGCGGCTGCCCGCCAACGCCACCGCCGAGCTGCGCCAGAGCAGCCTGCTCGGCGAGAAGTTCGTCTCGCTCGCGTCGCCGGTCGGCGAGCCCGCGCACGGCAGCCTGGCGGGCGGCGCGCTCATCCCGCTGGAACGCACCACCCGCACCGCCGAGGTGGAAGAGGTGCTGGCCGCCCTCGGCCTGCTGCTGAACAACGGCGGGCTCGCCCAGCTGCGCACCATCAACGTGGAACTGGGCAAGGCGCTGCAGGGCCGTTCCGCCGCGGTCGTCGACCTGTTGAAGCAATTGGACACGTTCATCGGCGGGCTGGACGCGCAGAAGGCCGACATCACCCGGGCGATCGACGCGCTGGACGCGCTGTCCGGGCGGCTCGCCGCCCAGCGGCAGACCATCGGCGCCGCCCTGGACACGCTGGACCCGGGCCTGCACGTGCTGGCCGGCCAGCGGGAACAGCTCACCGACGCGCTGACCGCGCTGAGCGAGCTGTCCACCGTGGGCACCCGCGTGGTCAACGCCAGCCGGGACGCCACCCTGGCCACCCTCGCCGACCTGCGGCCGATCCTGACCCAGCTGGTCCGCGCCGGCGACGACCTGCCGGACGCGCTGAACTTCATGCTCGCCTACCCGTTCCCGCCGAACGTGCGCGGCGCGATCTCGGCGAACTTCGTCAACCTGTACGCGACGCTGGACCTGGACGCCGCCCTGGTGCTGTCCAACCTCCTGGTCGACCCGGACACCGGCGCGATGGAGCCGTCGGTCCCGGCGTCTCCCGACGCTCCCGGGACGCCGGCCACCCCATCGGCGCCCGCCCCGACCGCCACACCGCCGATCCCCGGCCTGCCGGGCGTGCCGGGCGTGCCGGGCCTTCCGGAGGTGCCCGGCGTGCCGCTGCCCAGCATTTCGGTCAGCCTCCCCGGGCTCCCCGGGCTGCCGGAACTGCCGTTGCCGCTGCCCACCCGCGACTGCGGGCCGATCGGCCTGCTCACCGGATGTGATCCGCCATGATCCTCACCCGGCTGGCCAAGCTTCAGGTGCTGGCGTTCCTGCTGGTCAGCGCTCTCGGCATCAGCTACGTCGGGCTCACCTACGTGGGTCTCGGCCGGCGGGAGTACGTGGTGCACGCCGACTTCGCGCGCGGCGGCGGGATCTTCGTCAACGCCCCGGTCACCTACCGTGGCCTGCCGGCCGGCCGAGTCACCGACGTCCGGCTCACCGCCGCCGGCGTGCGGGTCGACCTGACCCTGCCCCGGGACGTCCGGGTGCCCGCCGACCTGCGCGCGGTGGTGGGATTGCGCTCGGCCGTCGGCGAACAGTACGTGGACCTGCGCCCGGAACGCGACACCGGCCCGTACCTGCGCGACGGCTCGGTGATCCCGGCCGCCCGGACCGGCACCCCGCTGCCGGTGGAGGTGCTGCTGGCCAACCTGGACCAGCTGGTGCGCTCGGTCGACGGACAGAACCTCAACGTGGTGATCACCGAGCTGGGCATCGCGTTCGAGGGCAACACCGAGGCGCTGCAGGTGTTGCTCGACTCCTCCGACGCGCTGCTGGACAGCGGCGAGAGGTATCTGCCGCAGACGCTGGCCCTCATCGACGACGCGGAACCCGTGCTGACCACCCAGGCCGAGCAGTCGGCGCAACTGCGCCGCTGGGCGTCCGCGCTGGCCCGGCTCAGCGGCACGCTGCGCGCCTCCGATCCGGACCTGCGCCGGCTGCTGACCGCGGGGCCGCCCGCGGCCACCGAGCTGACCGCGCTGCTGCGGGGCCTGGACCCCACGGTGGGCACGCTGCTGGGAAACCTGATCACGGTCAACGACGTCGCCGTACGCCGGCTGCCCGGCATCGAGCAGATCCTGGTGACCTACCCGGTCGTGGTGGCCGGCGGCTTCACGGTGGCGCCCGGCGACGGCACCGTGCACTTCGGACTCGTGGTCAACCTCAACGATCCGCCACCCTGCCAGTACCGCCAAACGGGGCGGCAGACCTGCACCGACGCCGAACTGGCGGCCGGGTCAGGAGTACGCAGCGAGCGCAATGCGCCCCGGCCCGGCGCGCGCTCGCCGGGGCCGGCCGCCGAGCCGGCGCCCGCGGTCGCCGGGTACGACCCGGGCACCGGCCTGGTCACCGGCACGGATGGGCAACCGATGCAGTTCGGCGGCACCGGCGGCCAGTACGCGACGGCCGGAGCCCAGTCCTGGAAGCAGCTTCTTCTCGCCGGTCTCGCACCCTGAGACCGGCCCCGATGGAAGGGTAGCCATGGCAGAACCGGAATCCGGCGCCGGACGCGGCGCCGCCGCCGCGCGGCCGGCCGTGTCGCGCAGCGTCCGGCGGCGCACGGCGACACGCCGAGGCGCCACGCTGCTCTCCCGGTCAGACGCACCGCCGCAGCCCACGCCCGCGACCGGCGCGACCCCCGTGTCCCCTGCGGATCCGTCGGCCTCCGCCCGGCTGATCCGGCGGTGGCGGCGGGTGGTCGCCGCCCTGTGTGTGCTGCTCGCGGCCGTCCTGGTGGGCGCCGGGCTGATCGGACGCGACCTGCGCGACAAGCGGCAGGTCGAAACCGCCCACCAGCAGGCGCTGGCCGCCGCGCGGCAAGCCGCCGTCGACTTCCTGTCGATCAGTGCGGCCACCGTGGACAACGACATCGAGCGGATCGCCGGCAGCGCCACCGGCGACTTCCGGGAGGAGTTCACCCGCGGCGCCGCCCAGGTGCGCACCGCCGTCGTGGAGAACAAGGTCGCCGCTCAGGGCACTGTCCTACGCACCGGGCTGGTCTCCGGGGACACCCGCAGCGCCGTCATCCTGGTCGCCGTCGACGCCACGGTCAAGAACAAAGGCGCGCCCAACGGGCGGCTGTCGCACTACCGGATCCGGGTCGGTCTGGCCAGAGACCAGCACAGTGATCGCTGGCTCGTCTCCCAACTCCAATTCGTCGGATGAAGCCGATGAGAAAACCCCCACTCCGGCTTCCGTCGCGCCGCACCGCCGCGGAACCGTCCGGCCCGTCACCGGACTCCCCCCGCCCGGATCGCGCCGCTCTCCCCGCACCGGTGCGGCGGCTACGCCGGCTGGCCCTGATCCTCGCCGTCGCCCTGCTGCTCGCCGCCGGCGCCGGCGGCTGGGCCTGGCAACAACGCGACGCCACCGCCGCCCGGGCCGCGGCCGCCCGGTCCTGCCTCACCGACGCCAGCACCGCCGCGCAAGCGATCTTCTCCTACGACTACCGCAGTTTCGACGCCGCCGTGGCCAACGGCAGCCGCTACACCACCGGACAGTTCGCCGGCGAATACGTCAAGATGACCGCCGGGCTCAAACCACTCGCCACCAGCGAACAAGCGATCGTGCAGGCGCAAGTCTCGGCAGTCGGCGTAGAGGACATCTCCGGCGAGACCGTGACCGTGCTGGTCTATCTCAACCAGTACCGCCGCAACGCCAAGATCAGCGGTGAGAAGGTGGATCAGAACCGCGTCGTGCTCACCATGCGCCGGGACGGCGGCAGCTGGAAGGTCGCCGCCGCCGCCGCGGTCTGACCAGAATGAAGCTCCGCGGCGGAACTCCGGTCGCACGGGCCCCGGCCGTTATGCTCAGGTTCGGGCGCCAACGTCCGCAGTTTGAGTTGTGGTTCTCGGTCCCGGAACTCAGGGTGTCCCCCGTCGCCTCGACGCCGGGACACGACCGGTCATTCCCGGCGTCGAGGTGCTTCGGAGGCCAGCCACCCATCAGCCGCGTCAACAACGGTCCTGGTCGCTACAGCTAGCTACTTCGACCTGAAAAGTGAGTTTCTCGGACCACCCTCTGATCAGTCCTCGATCGTCACCTGGACGCCGCGTTGGCGCAGCGCGGTCAGGGCCGACAGGTCGGTGTCCTCGTCGGACATGCAGTCGACCATGATCTTTTCCAGGTTTGGCAGGAGCGCCACGTCGACGTACGTCTCCGGGTTGAAGTAGTCCTCCTCGCCGCCCCAACCTTCGTCGATCTGCGACCAGATCTCCAGGGTCGCGTCAATGTCCAGCTCGGTGACCAGCGCCAGGTGCGCCGGCGTCAGCGGCAGCGCCCGGAACCAGTCGGCGACCTCCTCGCAGTATCCGTTGTCCTCGATCTCGTACGCGTCGAAGTTCTTGAGGAACTCGTCCCGGTCGAACTCCGGGGTGAGTACCGACCTCTCGTACATGAGGTGGTTGATGACGACGAACTTGAAGTTGTCGTCGGCGAACTCCACCCCTGGGTCGCGGGGCGGCTCGGCGGCCGGCATCGGTGTGAGCGCGTCGGCCAGCGTCGTCGCCAGCCTGCGCAGCACGGAGGTGCTCCGGCCGAGGCCGAGCAGCATCTCCGGGATCGCCCGGGTGGCGGGGGCTCGGCGCAGCGCCACCGCCAGCGGCGGCCGGTCGTTGGCGTCCGCCGTCGACAGGCCCTCATCGGTGTCGAACAGCACGTCCTCGACGAACATGTGTAGCTGTTCGTCGGTCCAGCGCTCGGCGTGCGGGCGCAGCCGGGCGGCCAGCGCCGGCAGGTCCACCCGGCCGGTGGTGACCAGCAGCGTCCGCACCTCGGCCGGATAGTCGGCCCGGCCGTTGCGGCCCGAGTGCGGCAGCGCGCCGAGCAGCGCGGCCAGCCCGCCGAGCGGGTCGGGGTGCCGCTCGAGGATCAGCTCGATCATGTCGTCCGGGTCGCCGGCGGCGTCCAGGGCGAGTAGGGCCGGGGCCAGCTCGGCCAACTCCGCCATGATCGGGTCCTGCCGGGTCGCCTGCTGGCGGACCGCCAACAGCAGGCGCGCCGAGGCTTCGATCATCCCCGCCTCCGCGAACCGGCGCAGCAACCCGAGCATCCGCTGGGCGTGGGGCGCCAGCAACGGGCCGTACGGCGAGCCCTGGCCGCTCGGGCTGGTCCACGGGTCCTGGGTCAGCACGTGCAGCAACCGCGCGGTGGTCGTCGGGTCGGCCGACTCGACCCGGTCCAGCAGCGCCGCGTACCACTCGTGGGCCACCTCGGCGTCACCCGTCGCGGCGGCCCGCCACCCTTCGTGCAGCGGCTCGTACAGCGCGTACGGGCGGGGCTGGTCCTTGACGGGTTGCCTGCCCTCGCCAGGAAACTCGGTGGCGGCCGCGTCGATGGAGGCGAGCAGCGCGGGCAGCGCGTCCAGGCCGTGGGCGCGGACCAGGTCGGCCAGGGCGCGCGCGCCGTCGATTCGGGTCGCCGGCTCGGTGGACCGCAGCTTCGTCGCCGCGCCCTCAACGGTAGGGATCATCCGCCGGATGCTACGTCGAGATCCGCCAATTCGGGAGGGTGGTGAACGGTACCTGTCGTTGCTGCGTAGTTGTTGTCGTGCCCATTGATCTGTCCCGAGGGAGCCACTACGAGCCGCCCGCCCGCCGGCTCGAGGTGACAGTGGACGGCCCGCCCGGCGCGGCGCTGAGTGCCCTGACCTTCCGGCGGACCCGTCGCCAAGAGTTGGCTCACGGCGGCGTACGGGGGTCGCAGGCGCCGGGGGTGCGCAGCCGTCGGCCGTCGCCGGGTGAGCCCTGGCGGTTGGAGATCGACCTGGACTGGCTGCCGGCCGAGGTTAACAAGATCATGGTGGCCGTGGACCTGCCGACCGACGGCCCGCCGTTCGGCAAGCTGCCGGCGCCGGTGGTGCGCGTCGCCGACCACCGCGGGGTCCAGGTCGCCGGGTTCGCGCTGACCTGGCTCACCACGGAGTACGCCGTGGACGTGTTCGACCTGTACCGCACCGATGGCCGGTGGCGGATGCACACCGACGGCGACGGGTACGCCGACGGGCTCGCCGGGTTGCTCGAGGACCACTATTTCGAGGTGTCCCCGTTCGAAGAGGCTGCGGCCGACAGCTCGGTGGCCGACGCGGGACGTGCGGTGGCGCGGATCCTCGGCGGGGCGCCGACGCAGCCGCGCGACCCGGCCGGCGACGCCGTCACGGGCGTGTATCGCCAGGTCAAGGATCGGGTCGCTGAAGTACCGGAGGAACACCATCCGGCGTACCTGCACCTCGCCGCACGGTGCGCGGGCGCCGACGGGCTGGCGGACGCGATCGCCGCGACGGCGGCCACGACCGGCCGGCGCCTGGCCTGGATGGCGGACTGGGCGGTGTGGCGCGGCCCGCTGCCCGATACCGCCCTCCACGGCCCGGTCGGGCACGTCGGGGCGCTGGCGTTCGGCCAGGTCGACGGCCGACCGCTGGTGGCGGCGATCGCGCACACCGTCATCCGCGACGGCGGCGGGGTCGGCGGGGTCCACGTGTGGGACGCGGCCACCGGGGCGCCGCTCGGCTTCGACCGCGCTGGTCACCTCGGCCCTGGCGCCGAAGGGGTGCTGGCGCTCGCGTTCGCCGAGGTCGACGGCCGGTCCGTGATCGTCACCGGGGACCTGGCCGGGACGCTGCGGGTGTGGGACCCGGCAAGCGGCACCCCGCTCGGCGGCCCGCTCGGCGGGCATCGCGGGCCAGTGCGCGCGCTGGCCGTCGGCGACCTGAGCGGCCAAACCCTGCTCGTCTCCGGCGGCGCCGACGGCGTCATCCGGCGGTGGAATCTGGCCACCGGCGGGCCGGTCGGCGAGCCGATCGGCGGGCACACCGGGCGGATCCGGGCGCTGGCCGTCATCGCCGTCGGCGGCCGACCCGTCGTCGTGTCCGGCGGCGACGACGGGGTGGTGGCGGTGTGGGATCTGCTCACCGGGCAGTCGGTCGGGCACCTGCACCGCGACGGCGGTCGGGTGTCCGCGTTGGCGTGCGGCGAGGTCGCCGGCCGGCCGGTGATCGTCTCCGCCGACGGGCAACTGATCCGGATTCACCACGCCGACACCGGGCAACCCGCCGGCTCGCCGCTGGCCGGGCACGCCGACGCGGTCCTGACCCTGGCCCTGACCGAGGTGGCCGGCCGGCCGATCCTGGTCAGCGGCGGCGCCGACAACATGGTGCGGCTGTGGGATCCGGCCGGCGGCGCCGCCCTCGGCGCGCCGATCCGGCACACCGCCGCGGTCACCAGCCTCGCCGTCGGCCGCGTCGAGGGCCGGACCGTGCTGGCGCACGGGCGGGACGGGGTGCGCCGGCTGGATCTCGACTCCCGGGTCACGCCGGCAACGCACACCGGCGACGTGTACGCGGTGGGCTACGGCGTCCGACGCGCGCGCCCGTTCCTGGCCACCGGCGGCCAGGACGGCACGGTGCGGCTGTGGGATCCGGACACGGGCGCCCCGCTCGCGCCGCCGCTGACCGGGCACACCGAGGCGGTCGTCGACGTACGGTTCGAACTGGTGGGCAGCGAGCCGGCGCTGCTCACCGCCGGAGCGGACGGTCAGCGGGCATGGGCGCCGGACAATCTGCGCCAGGCCGGCGACGCGAACCCGAACTGGAAACCGCCGTGCCTGACCGGAACGCTGCCCGACGGCAGACTGGTGTACGTGTTCATCGCCACCGAACGGAAGCGTCGAATCGGGGTCTTCGACCTGATCGGACGGGAGGCCCTGTATCAGCCGCTGCGCGGGCCTGCCGCGCGGATCCGTTCGATTGTCATGGGCGAGGTCGCGGGCCGGTGCGTGATCGCCGCCGGCAGCGACGACAACACGATCTGGCGGTGGGACGCGCTGACCGGTGAGCCGTTCGGCGCACCGCTGACCGGGCACACCGGCCCGGTATGGGGGCTGTCGCTCGGCCGGCTGCCGGGGTCGGCCGGGCCCCTGGCCGTGCTCGCCAGCGCCAGCAGCGACGGCACCGTGCGGCTGTGGGACCCGGCGACCGGCACACGGGTGGACGCCGCGCACAACGTCGCGTTCCGCACCGCCGGATACGACCTGCCCCATCGGATCGACCTGGGATCGCCGGCGTACGGCGTGGCGTGGGCTCCCCAGCCGGGTCCGACGCGGCTCGCGGCGGTCACCGAGGCGGGCACCGTGGTGCTGCGGCTACCCAGTCAGACGTTCCACGGGAGTGCGGGATGGTCGGCATGATGCGGGCCCGGTTGCAGGCGTGCCGGGACATGTTCGGGCCGGCGCCCCGGTCGTTCCCGGACGCGCGGACCACCGAATACCTGACGATCCAGCCGCCGCACTTCGTGACCGACCATCAGCCGAAGATCTCCTTCTACCGCCAGATCCTGGCCGACCAGGCCGCGCTGTGCCGGGACGGCCGGATCGTGTGGGGCTACGCCGTGCAGGCCAACAAGCTGCTCCACGAGCCGGGCGACCACGACCACCCGGCCTCCGTGATCTTCAGCCTCGATCCGGCGATGGACGCCACACCGCGGCGACTGATGACCATCGGCGAGGAGATGTTCTCGCTCAAGCGCATGCCGCAGGCGGACCGGGCCCATCAGGAGGTCGCCGACGAGCTTGGCGCGGAACGCGTGCCGACCGTGCGGCTGCCCGTGCCGGAGGCCTTCGCCGGGGCGCGTCACGTATATCTGACGAGCACCATCGTGGTCCGTGCCCACATGCCGGGCGGCTACCTGAACCACTCGCTGTTTCCGCTGCTCATCGACCCGAAGCGGACCACGTCCAACATGATCCTGCCGAGCCGGTACTGGCCGCCGGAGATGCACCGCTCACCGTTCGCCCGCAGCGGTTCGTAGCCCGGCACCTGCCGAGTATTGCGCCGGTCCTGGTAAGACGCATTCTCGGGTCATTGAGCACGCCAGCCGCCGTATCCGGATCCTCGTTGCCACTACGCACCCGAGCGCCGCGTGGATGACGCCTCGTTTCCCTGCGGCCGCTGCCCGTGGATAGCGGCCGTCGGCCGATCCCGGGGCGGGTGCGCCGGGCCTGGCACACCCGCCCCGGTGGATCATTTAGTCGCGTAGGCCCGGATCACGGTTACCGCGGCGGTGTTGCCCGCGGTGTCCGTGACGTTGACGCGCAGCGACACGAAGCCGCCCGCCGGGTTGGTGATGCGCAAGGTCCGCCGGTCGCCAGTGCCTCTGACCGTGGCCGGCTGCCACGTCTTACCGTCGTCGGTGGAGAACTCGGCGGTGAGCGCACGGTTGGCGGTGGCAGCTGAGGCGGTAGCTCGTTCGACGGTGACCGGGATGGTGAACTTGCCTGGCGGTGCGTTGTTGTGGTCGTCCAGGCGCGGACTGAACCGCACAGTGGACAGGGGCAGGACGGTGTCGCCGCTCGCGGAGGAGAAGGTCCACACACCGCTGACCGAGGTGCTCAACCGGAACGGCGCGGACCGGGTGGCGGACATCTCCAGCCGGTAGTCCTTTCGCTCGGCGGGTACCTCGAACACGCCGCTGCTGGCGTTCGCCGCGCCGAGGAGCGTGTCGCCGGCGTAGAGGGCGGTCCGTACGGTGTCCGCAGGCCCGCAACTGGACGAGTCGTAGGTGGGACCGCACCGGCTCAGGTGCCCGGAGCCGTCGCTGAACAGCGGGACGAAGACCTCGATCATGTTCTTCTTGCGGACCGGGCCCGCTGGATCGAGACCGAGCTCGCCGACCACCGAGGGCGCGAACACTCCGCGGTTCCAGTCCTCGTGGTAGGCCTTGGCCTGGAGTTGCCGCTTTGGCCCGGACGCGTGGGTGAACGTCTCCGGGAAAGACTCCGGGTCGGTTTGTATCTCCTGCTCGAATGTGCTCTGCCAGGTGGCCCCGCCGTCGGTGTTGAGGTATTCGGTGCGTTCGAACGGCAACGAGATCGGCAGGCCGACGGTCGAACCGGACAGTCGGTTCAGGGTGGGCCAATGGTACGTTTCGCCGGTTGCACCCTCCACGTCGCGGGCGTACCGGGTCTTCACTACGGCCAGCTTCGCAGCGTCGATCTTCTTGTCGAATCCGGTGTAGAAATCACCATTGCGGAAGTATGCGGTTCCGTAGGTGTACGGGCTGTCGCGGAAGCCTTCGGCGTCGTTCTTCCACTGCGCGAACACGCTGCTGACAGAGCCGAAGAACCCGTCGGGTCTCCGGTTGGAGCCGATCTGCGCGGTGAACAGGTCGCCCGGCGCTGCCGAGTCTGCCGTGAAACCCATCTGACCTGCGTCGCTGATCCAACGCGCGCTCACCGAGGCGCTGGCCTGCCGGGCGTCCGCACGGGGAGGCGTGATCTTCACCGGCCGGCCCCGTCTGGCGTCCAGAGTGATCGTCTTGTCGCGGTCGACGACCAGTTCGGTCTGCGCCAGCAAGGTGGAGCCGGCGGCCTCGTAGATCAGGCTGCCGAGGCCGTACGTTCCCTTGGGCACCAGAACCGTTTGCTCCGACTCGTAATCGAAGAATTCGGCGGAATAGCCTCGGTAGCTCAGCGGCATGAGTGCGGCCCAATGCTCGAGGTTGGGCTGGCCGTCCCGGCCGACGTGGCGGAGCGTGACGTTGTATTTCTCCACGTCGCGGTTGACCACGATCGGTGTCACGATCCGGACATCGCTGGGCGCGGTGGCCACGACCCAGCCACTCTTGAACCCGTCCGTGCCCGCGCCGCTGGTGTCGGCGGTGACCGTGGTCGTCGCGGTGCCGCCGGCCGTCACCGTGAGGCGGGTCGCTGCCAGTGAGAAGATGCCTGTGTCACCCTCGACTACGATCGTCAGGGTGACCGGCTCGGTCCCGCCGTTGCGGTAGGTGAGGGTCTTGGTGATCGGTGCGTCGTCGTCGTGCGGCCATGACTGCTGGCCGAAGTTGATGCTGCCCTCGTCGACCGACACCGTCTGACGCACTACCCGTGCCACGTCGACGCGTCCGGCGCCCTGGCCGAACACGTCTGTTCCCGCGGCCGGATTCGCGGCACCCATGAGCAGCGTCTTGCGCTGCCTCGCCGTCCAGCCGGGGTGCTGCTGGGTGACGATCGCGGCCGCGCCGGCCACGTGCGGGGTGGCCATCGAGGTGCCGCTCATGTTCGCGTACCCGTCGGGGGCCGGGTCGCCGATCGTGCCGTTCGTGGCCCGCGCCGCGGTGATGTTCACGCCGGGGGCGGTGATGTCTGGTTTGATCGCTCCGTCGCCCTGGCGCGGGCCCTGACCGGAGAACAGGGCCAGTTGATCGTCAACATCGACCGCGCCGACGGCCAGTGCTGAGTCCGCGGTAGCCGGCGAGGTGACAGTTCCGCTGCCCTGCGCGCCCCGGTTGCCGGCCGCAATCACGAAGAGGGCACCGTATTCTGCGGTGAGGTCCTCGACCGCCTGCTCCACTGGGTCGAGGCCGGCGTCGTCGTATTGGCTCAGACTGATGTTGACAACCGGGGCGGTCTGCGCGGCCCACTGCATGCCGGCCAGAAGGTCCGACTCCGCGCAATAACCGCTCTCGCCGCAGACCTTGCCGATGGCGAGCTTCGCACCCGGCGCCACGCCCTTGTACTTACCGTCCGACCCAGCGCCGTTTCCCGCGATGATCGAGGCGACATGGGTGCCGTGCCCCCTCCGGTCATCGGTGCTGGGGTCGCTGGTGAAGTTCTCGCTCGCCGCGATCTTGCCGGCGAAGTCCGGGTGAGTGGCGTCGATGCCGGAGTCGAGCACCGCCACCGTCACGCCGGTGCCGTCCAGGCCCTGCTCCCAGGCCGCCGGCGCGCCGATTTGCCGAACGCTGACGTCGAGGGCGGGTTTGAGCCGGCCATCCAGATAGACCCGCTCGACGCCCGGGCGCAACCCGCGAGCCGAAGCCGTACCGCTGGTCAGGCTGGTCCACAGTGCGGCTCGCTTGGTGCGCGGCAGGCGCATCGCGAGCAGGTCCACCTCGGCGAGATCGCGGTCGAGGCGAGCCGTCGCGCCTATCGCAGCCCGCGCGCTCGCCGGCCCCTTACTCTTACCGGTCTTCGGGTACGCCACCAGCACCGGCAATTCGGTGTCGCCGGTATAGCCGAACTCCCGCAGCATGGTGACATCGAACAGCCGCGGGTCCAGCCGACCCTGCTGAATCAGCGGCAGCGCGTCGGTGGGAACCACGTATTGATGACCGTCGGCGGTCCAGCCTACGGACCTGATGCCGGCACGGCCGGGCGCACGCTCATACGCGGTGCCATTCGCGGACACCGTTACCCGGTCACCGGTGATCAGAGTGACAACGGCGGGCTTCTCCTCTGCCTGTCTGACGGACGCCGGGACCGGTGCGGCTGCAGGCGTCGAAGGCTCGGTCCCGGCGACCGCGACCGCCGTTCCCGCGGCGAGCACAGCGGTCGTACCTACGACCAGCAGCGAAAATGGACGTCTTCGCAAGTGCATGGGATGAGTACCCTCCGTTAGGGGTTGGGGCGTTCATTACGGTTGTGGCACTGGGGAAGACAGTCGTGCTGGCGCGAACGTTGTCGTCGAGATCGATCTGTGCCCGGAAAATGCGGTCCCGTTGACAACGTTCGCGCCAGCACATCTGTCTTCCCCTGTGTGACGACCGTGATGAAGCACCGACCGACCGGGACGGCGAACGGCGCGGAGCAAGACTTCCGGCTCTTCGTCGAGGAGATCGCCGCATCGTTACACCGCACGGCGTACCTGCTGTGCGGGGACCGGTACCTGGCCGACGACCTGGTGCAGGAGGCTCTGGCCAAGGCCTACAGCCACTGGCGCAAGGTTCAACAGGCCGAGAACCCGTCCGCGTACGTGCGGCGCATCCTGATCAACGAGTCCCGCCGCAGCTGGCGCCGGAACCGGCACACCACCGCGCATCCCGACGTCAACCTGGCCGACTTCGCCGTTGACGACATGTCCGACGGCGTGGTGAACCGCGCTGAGCTGCTTCAGGCGTTGCAGTCGCTGTCCGCACGGCAGCGGGCGACCGTCGTCCTGCGATATCTCGAAGGCCTCAGCGAGCGGGAGACCGCCGCCGCCCTCGGGTGCAGCGAAGGCACCGTCAAGAGCCAGACGAGCCGGGCGTTGATCAAGCTCAAGTCCATTCTGCACCGAGGAGAGATCTGACCATGTCATACGACACCGAGGACCGCCTGAGCGCGGCCATGAACAGAATCGTCGGGGACCGGCCGTACGCGCCCGACGTCGACCAGATCGAGAGCCGCGGACGGCAGCTGCGGCGCCGCCGCCTGGCGTGGCGCGCGACCGCGGGTGGCACCTTCGCCGTGGCCGCCGTCGCGGCGGTCGCCGTGGCCACCAGCGGCACCGGGATCCAGGCTCCGGCGCCCGGCCTCGCCGCCCCGAAGCCGGCGACGTCCGGCGCGGCCGAGCAGGCTCCGCTGCTGCAACTGGTCGGCCACCTCACCACCGCCGAAGCGCCCCCCGGCGATGCCACGCTCCTGCTGCGGGACCAGATTTTCGCGGACGGCTCCAAGATCGACGTGTGGGACCTGCACGCCGACAACGGGGACTACTACTTCGCCAAGACTCGCGGCGCCCTCCCGGCACAGGTGAAGGGTAAGCGCCTGCAGGAAGGCGGGGCCGAGCGCAAGAAGGGGGTCGCGGCGGCCGAGTACGCGGCCAAAGGCGACCTGAACGAGGCCCGGAAGCGGATGGCGGTCGCCGACCTTCCCAAGAATCCCAAGGTCAAGCCGACTTTCGAGGCTCCCGGCGCCCAGCCGCCGCCGCTGTCGGCCGAGGCCAAGAAGAAGCTGAAGCTGACCAAGGGCACGTATCACCCGATCAACCGGACCGACTATCTGGTCTGGAACAACTCGCTGAGCGCGCTGCGGGACGGCGCCGGCAGCCCGGCGGTCCGCGCCGGAGTTCTGAGGCTGCTCGGGCAGATGCCCGAGGTCAAGGTCGGCAAGAGCACGCTCGGAGGTCGGCCGGTGCTCACCCTTGCCGCCGGTCCGCTGGCCACCACCAGCGACGAAGGCACCGACGAGATCCTGACGGTCGACGCCGACAACGGCTTGCCGATCAAGTTCACCGCCGGTGATTTCACCATCAACTACGAGGTGACCCGGGTGACCATCGCGGACGTCGCCCAGGGCAAATTCTGACCCGTATCAAAGCGATGGCAGGGTCGGTCCCCCCGGCCCTGCCATCGTCAGCTGCCTTTCCGCCCTACTCGATGGGTGCTGAGTTGCTGCGTCGACGACGGGCCGAAGCCGGGTCATGACCGCACCTCGTAGGGGACGCAGTCCAACAGGCCAGACTGTGGCGGGCCGCCCGAGCGGGAAGTCGGGTGCGTTGACGGCGGTCCTAGGCTGGCGGTGGGAGGGCCGCCGCATGTATTTGACCCAGGCGCTGCACACCGCGGTGCAGCAGGATGAACGGCGGCCGCTGACGGTTTTCGGGGATCGGGTGCGGTCGGTCGCCGAGTCCACCGACCGGGTGGCGCGTCTGGCCGCTGGGCTGCGCTCGTCGGGGGTCGGCCGCGGCGACCGGGTGGCGCTGCTAGGGACGAACTCGGATCGCTACCACGAGTGTCTGCTCGCGGTCGCCTGGGCGGATGCCGTCGTGGCGCCGATCAACCACCGCTGGACGGCCACGGAGATCGGTTTCGCGTTGCACGACTGCGGCGCGCGCGTCCTGATTTTCGACGAGGGTCTCGTGGCCGTCGTCGACGGGCTGGCGGACCCGCCGCTCACCGTCGTCATGGGGGACCGTGTTCCGGTCGATGTCGTCTCCTTCGAGGAGTTGGTCGCCGACCACCGGCCGATGGCCGACAGCCGCCGCGGTGGCGAGGATCTTTTCGGTGTCTTCTACACCGGCGGCACCACCGGCCGGGCCAAGGGCGTCATGTTGACCCACGCGAACGTGCTCGCGTCGGCCTGGGGAAGTCTCGCCACGGGACAGTTCGTCACGCCGGGCGGCCGACTGCTGCACGCGGCGCCGATGTTCCACCTCGCCGACCTCGCGACCTGGATCGCCGGGCTGCTCACCGCGAGCACGCACGTGATGGTGCCGGGATTCACGGCCGAGGGCGTGCTGGCGGCGGTTGAGCGGCATCGGGTGACCGACGTGCTGCTGGTGCCGACAATGATTCAGCTTCTCGTGGACCACCCGGACGCGCATCGTTTCGACGTGTCGAGTCTGCGCCGCCTGATCTACGGCGGTTCGTCCATATCGGAGGCGTTGCTGACGCGGGCACGCAAGGCGTTCCCGGGTGTGGGTTTCGTTCAGGCGTATGGGATGACCGAGCTGGCGCCGGTCGCGACCCTGCTGCTTGCCGAGGACCACGACCGGCCCGAGCTCGCGGGCTGCGCGGGGCGGGCTGCCCCGCACGCGCGGGTGCGCATCGTCGACGGCGACGGTGTGGAGGTGCCGCGGGGTGCGGCCGGGGAGATCGTCGTGCACGGCGACCATGTGATGCGCGGCTACTGGCAGCTGCCGGAGGAGACCGCCACGGCACTGCGGGACGGCTGGATGCACACCGGCGACGTCGGACGCATGGACGAGCACGGCTTCGTGGTCGTCGTCGACCGCCTCAAGGACATGATCGTCACGGGTGGGGAGAACGTCTACTCGGTCGAGGTGGAGAACGCGCTGGCGGCGCATCCGGCGGTGGCCGCCTGTGCCGTGATCGGGCTGCCGGACGAGCTGTGGGGCGAACGGGTCCACGCGATCGTGGTACGCGCCGCGGAAGCGGACGTCGCCGGTGACGAACTGCGCGACTTCTGCCGGGAGCGGCTGGCCGAGTACAAGATCCCACGCAGCGTCGAATTCGTGGCCGCCCTGCCGGTCTCGGCCGCGGGTAAAGTCCTCAAGCGTGCGCTGCGTGACCAGCGGCGCCCGCGATGAGCCTGGTGGGCCGCGACGACGATCGGGCGGTGGTCCGGTCCTTCGTCGACGAGGTTCCCGCGCGTGGCGGCGCGCTGCTGATCTCGGGGGATGCGGGGGTCGGCAAATCCGCGCTCGTCGAGGACGCCGGTTCGTACGCGGTCTCGGCCGGGCTTCGTCTGCTGCGGGCCACCGGCACGCAGTTCGAGGCGCGGGTGAGCTTCGCCGGCCTGCACCAGCTGCTGTTTCCTCTGCTGGGAATCGTCGACGAATTGGACGAGATGCCGCGTACGGCGCTGCGCAGCGCCCTCGGCCTGCAAGGCGGCGGGGTCCCGGACCGCATCATGATCTCCCATGCGGCGCTGCGGCTGCTCACCCGGGCGGCCGCCATCACCCCGGTGCTCATCGTCGTCGACGATCTCCCGTGGCTGGATCAGGCCAGCGGGCAGGTCTTCGGGTTCGTCGCCCGCCGCACGGGCGGCACCGCCGTGGGTTTCCTGGCCACCGCGCGCACCGGTGACGAGGGCTCGTTCGACGACGCCGGCCTGCGCGTGCACGAGCTCCGGCCGCTGTCCGAGGCCTCGTCCGAAGCCTTGCTCGACAGCCGGTACCCGAGGCTCGGCCTACGCCCTCGGCGACGGTTGTTGGACGAGGCCCGGGGCAATCCGCTGGCGCTGCTGGAGCTGCCGGTCGCTCTGGCATCCAAGGGCGCCGACCGGACCGGCGGCACGCTGCCGCTGACCCGGCGGCTGCAGACCGTGTTCGCCGGTCGCGTACGCGGCCTGCCGGAGCCGGCCCGGCACGCGCTGTTGTTGGCCGTCCTGGACGGCACCGGCGACCTGACCGTCCTGCCGGCCGGTGACCTGGCGGCGGCCGAGCGGGCCCAGGTGATCGCCGTCGACGGCGCCGCGGCCCGGTTGTCGTTCCGGCATCCGCTGATCAGGTCCGCCGTCGTGGAGCTTGCCACCGCCGGGCAGCGCCGGCGCGCCCACCAGATCCTCGCCGAGCGGCGCCGGGACGACCCCGCCCGCCGCGCCTGGCACCTCGCGGAGGCGAGCACCGGGCCGGACGAGCAGGTCGCCGCCCTGTTGCAGCAGGTCGCCCACGCGAACCTGTTCCGCGGCGACTCGGTCGGCGCTATCACCGAGCTGTTGCGGGCCGCCGACCTCAGTCCGGCCGGCACCGACCGGTCCAGCCGTCTGGCCGAAGCCGCCTACCTGGGCGCGATCGTCACCGGCGACCTGCGGGAGGTGCCCGCGCTGATGGACGCCGCCCGCCGTGCCGATCCCCAGCACGGCGGCTCATTGGCCGGGGCGGTGGCCGGCGCATACCACCTGCTCAACGAGGCCGGCGACGTCGACAACGCGTACCGGCTGCTGACCGGCGCGATCGAAGCCCTGCCGGATCCGGGCGACGGCTACGACAAGACGCTGATCGAGGCCCTCTACACCCTGCTCATGGTGTCGTTCTTCGGCGGGCGCGAGCAGCTGTGGCCGCCGTTGCACGCCGCGGTTGCCCGGCTACGACCCCGACCGCCGCAGCTGCTGGAGATCCTCTCCCGTACCTTCAGCGACCCGGTCCGGCTCGCCCATCCGGCGCTCGACCGGCTGGACGCCGCGATCGAGCGGCTGCGCACGGAGACCAGCCCGGCGCGCATCGTGCGGACCGCCATCGCCGCCAGCTATCTCGACCGCATCGGCGGCTGCCGGGAGCCGCTGTGGCGGGCCGTGCGCCACGGCCGGGACGGCGGGGCGGTGACCTCCGCGATCGAGGCGCTGTTCCTGCTCGGCAACGACGCCTATTTCACCGGCCGGTGGGACGATGTGCTGGCCCTCGCCGACGAGGGCCTCGCGCTCAGCCACAAGCACGACTACTCGCTGCTGCGCTGGATCGGCCACTTCCTGCGGGCCCTGGTCGCCACCAGCCGCGGCGACCACGCCAGCGGCCGCGCGCTGACCGAGCAGATGAGCCGCTGGGCGGCGCCCCGCCGGATCGGCGTCGTGGCCGCGTACACCTGGCACGTCCGGACCATCACCGCCCTGTCCCACGGCGACTTCGACGACGCGTACCGGTGTGCGAGCGCGGTCAGCCCGGCCGGACGACTGGCCTCCCACGCGCCGAACGCCCTGTGGCTGATCATGGAGATGGTCGAGGCGGCAGCCCGGTCCGGCCGGCCCGCCGAGGCCGTCGCCCACGTCGACGCCGCCCGGCAGGCCCACGTCGACGAGCTGTCGCCCCGCCTGGCCCTCATCGTCGCCGGCGCAGCCGCCATGGCCGCGGCCGACAGCGACCACGCCGACCTGTTCGCACGGGCGCTGCGCACGCCGGACGCCGACAGGTGGCCCTTCGATCTGGCCCGCATCCGCCTCGCCTACGGCGAACGCCTGCGGCGCACCGGATCGCCGGCCGAGGCGCGCGCCCACCTCACCGCCGCGGCGGACACGTTCGGCCAGCTCGGCGCCCAGCCATGGGCCATCCGGGCGGCGAACGAGCTGCGCGCCACCGGCGTTCACCGCGACCGGCCCGCCCACGACGCCGGGCTCACCGCGCAGCAATGGCAGATCGCCCAGCTGGCCGCGGCCGGACTGTCCAACAAGCAGATCGGGGAACGGCTGTTCCTGTCCGCCCGCACGGTCGGCTACCACCTGTACCAGATCTTCCCCAAGCTCGGGATCACGTCCCGGGCCGCGCTGCGCGACGCGCTCGCCGGCCTTGATCGACCGGTCATTTGACAGAGGCTCGCGCCCTGCCGCCGCTCCTACCGTCATCCCTAGATCCGCTCATCGAACGGAACGGGAGAAAACCATGGCAACAGCGAGAAACGTCGTCCTCGTGCACGGCGGCTTCGTCGACGGCTCCGGTTGGCAGAAGGTCTACCACCTGCTACGCCGCGACGGATTCGCCGTCACCGTCGTGCAGAACCCGACCCTGTCGCTCGACGGCGACGCCGAGGTCACCCGCCGGGTGCTGCAGCAACAGGACGGGCCTACTGTGCTGGTCGGCCACTCGTACGGCGGTGCGGTCATCAGCGCGGCCGGAACCCATCCTGCCGTCGCCGCGCTCGTCTACATCGCCGCGTTCGCCCCGGACAAGGGCGAGTCGGTCAACACACTGATCGCCGACCCGCCGCCCGGCGCGCCGGTGCCGCCGATCCTCCCGCCGCAGGACGGCTTCCTGTTCCTCGACCGCGAGAAGTTCGCCGCCTCCTTCGCCGGCGACCTACCGTCCGACGAGGCACAGTTCATGGCCGACTCCCAGGTCCCGTGGGGCCTCGACGCTCTCGCCGGCGCGGTCACCGAGCCCGCCTGGCGGCAGAAGCCCAGCTGGTACCTGGTCGCCACCGACGACCGGATGATCCCCCCACCCGCCCAGCGCGCCATGGCCGAACGGGCCGGCGCCACCGTCGCGGAAACCGCGGCCAGCCACTCGGTCTACCTGTCCCAGCCGCAGGCCGTCGCTGACCTGATCAAGCAGGCCGCCGGCTGACTCCACCCATCGCGCTGGCGGCATCCGAGCAGCGATGCCGCCAGCCCGACACGGACGACCAACGACCGCCGACATGGATCAGTGCCCGCGGATCCACGCGGCCAGTTGGTGGGGCTTGGCTTGGTGGACGTGTAGGTCGGTGATGGCGTAGACGATCTCGGTCGTGAACTGTTTCGGCTCGTCGAGGCGTCGGCGGCGGCGCCGGATCTGCATGGCCTGGGCGGCGTGCGGGAAGTCGATGCCGGTGGAGAGGGTCAGGGCAGACCGGCGAGTTGGGCATGTTTCTCGGCGGGCACAAGATCGACCGCCTGTCTCGCGACCGCGACCCGAAACCGCTCCGGTTAGCGGCCCTCCCGGACTGGACTCCCAACGGGCCGCGGAATTGATCGAGCGGGCCGGCACCGGCCAGGAGGGGATGACCGCCCAGGTGGTCGTCACCCCCGTCGACAGCGGAGCAACCTTCTTCGACGGCGGCCCGCCGCGTACCGCGTTGACGCGGCTGCAGGCGGAAGTACGGCGACTTCCGAACGTGCTCGACACCAGCGACCCGGCAGAGGCGCTCGACCGGGGCGCGGACGCCGCCGTCAGCGCCGGCCTGGTGTCAGCCGACGGACGGATCGCCGTCGTGCGCGTGCAGTACCCCGATCAGAGCCGGCTGTCGGTCGACGACCTCGACGCCTCGTCGACCTCGGGGACCGGCTGCGCAGCGAGATGCCGCTACGCATCGAGATGGGCGGGGACCTGTTCTTCGCCTTCTCCGACACCGGCGGCGGCACCGGCGAGCTGATCGGCCTCCTCGCTGCGACCGCGATCCTGATCCTGGCGTTCGGCTCGCTCACCGCCGCCGCGCTGCCGATCGGTATGGCGGTCTTCGGCCTCACCGTCGGCGTCGCCACGATGACGGTGCTCGCGCGGGTGACAGAGATCCCGACATTCGCACCGGTACTCGGCAGCATGGTCGGGCTGGGGGTTGGCATCGACTACGCGCTGTTCGTGCTCGTCCGGCACCGCGAGTACCTCATGCTCGGGCTCGAGCCCCACGAGGCGGCCGGGCGAGCGGTGGCCACGGCCGGGCGACCCGTCGTCTTCGCCGGCGGCACCGTCGTCGTGTCGATCCTCGGCAGGGCGGTGTCGAACGTGCCGTTCATGACGATGGGCGGGCTCGCGGTCTCCATCGTTGTGCTGATCATGGTGGTTGCGTCGGTGACGCTGCTGCCGGCCTTCCTCGGCGCCGCCGGCCCACGCCTGGCCCGAGTCGGGACGCTGGGTCGGCTGCTCGGCCGGGGTCGGCTCGGGCAGCGGCGGGGCAGCGGCGGCGGGCGCCGCGCCCGCGTCCGGCTGGCGGCGCTGGATCGGACACGTCAACCGGCATCCGGTGTCGTACGCGATCGGCGCGGCCGGGCTGCTCCTAGCCGCGACGCTGCCCGTCCTCGGCCTGCGCGTCGGGCTGCCCGACGACGGCTCGCTTCCGGAAAGCCGCACCGAACGCCGAGCGTACGACCTCGTCGCCGACGGGTTCGGCCCGGGCACCAACGGCCCTCTCATCATCGCCGTCGACCTCGCGGGCGACCCAGGATCGGCGGGCCGGGTCGCCGCAGCGGTCGCCGCCGACCCGGGCATCGCCTCGGTCGCGCCGGCGCGAGTCGATCAGGCCACGGGGATCGCGACCCTCGTAGTGTTCCCCACCACCGGACCGCAGGAGCGCGCCACGGCCGATACCGTCGCCCGGCTGCGCGCCGAGGTTCTCCCCACCGCGGTCGGGCAGGGCCCGTCGAACGCCCACGTCGGCGGTGCCGCGGCCAGCTTGTCCGATGTGGGTCGTCGCACCAGCCGACGCCTACCGATCTTCATCGGCGCTGTGCTGGCGCTGTCGTTCGTGCTGCTGATGCTGGCCTTCCGGTCGGTGCTCGTACCGCTGAAGGCGGTGCTGCTCAACCTGCTGAGCATCGGCGCGGCCTACGGCGTCATGGTCGCGGTGTTCCAATGGGGCTGGGGTGGTGCGCTGATCGGACTGGAGGCGACGGTACCGATCGTGTCGTTCATCCCCATGTTCCTGTTCGCGATCCTGTTCGGCCTGTCCATGGACTACGAGGTGTTCCTCCTGTCCCGCGTGCGGGAGGAGTACCTGCGAACCGGCGACAACGACAAGGCGATCGTGCAGGGCATCTCGGGCACCGCCCGGACGATCACCTCGGCAGCCCTCATCATGGTGGCCGGTGTTCCTGTCCTTCGCCATCGCCGACGACCCGTCGGCCAAGATGTTCGGGCTCGGCCTCGCCACCGCGATCTTCATCGACGCCACGGTGGTGCGGATGGTCCTGGTACCGGCGACCATGACGCTGCTGGGCCGGGCCAACTGGTGGCTGCCGGGATGGCTGGACCGGGTGCTACCCGGACGCCCGGCCGGCAACGACGCTGCGAGCGACGGCACGCACGCCGATCCACAGGTGCTCGCCCGGATCCACTGACGAACCCCTCGCCCGCGAGGCGCCTCCGCCCGGCCGGGCGGAGGCGCCTGAACCGGAGCCGGCCATGAAACCGACCGGACACACTTCTCGACGTGCCGCCCGTTCGAGCTTCGAAACGATTGAGGAACGTCTTGGACTCGTTCGGCGTCCAGACACTTTTGCGACCGTGGTTCTCACGATCGGCCGGCCGGGGCTGCCGGACCCCGTCGAGATTGATGCCCGGGTCCCGGAACGCTTTCATGATGACCCGGTGCACCGTGCGCACCGTCGTCGGTGACAGCGGTTTCTTCCGGTTGCCGCCTTCGCGCAGCAGCGTTTTGTACATGTCGTGGATGGCGCGCTTGTCGATGCTGTAGAGCTGCCGGCCGCCGATGTGCGGGATGACGTACATGCGGAACAGGTTGCGGTAGTTGTCCTGCGTCGTTTCCTCGACGTCGAGTTCGCGCTCGGACAGCCAGCCCGGTGCCAGCCCTCGCCACATCGGCGGACAACCGGACCGCACCGATCTGAGGATCCGCCGATCGCGTGCGTGTG
Source organism: Actinoplanes sp. NPDC051388 (assembly GCF_055586225.1). Classification (NCBI taxonomy): domain Bacteria; kingdom Bacillati; phylum Actinomycetota; class Actinomycetes; order Micromonosporales; family Micromonosporaceae; genus Actinoplanes; species Actinoplanes sp. NPDC051388. Next base: position 498,114 of record NZ_JBVJIP010000004.1, read on the forward strand.
GTTGCGGCGTCGTCTGAGGTCGACCCGCTTCAGGTGATTGACACCCGATAAACACCAGCGTGACGGGACGGCGATCCCCCGCACAAGCCGCTGCTGGTACATGCCGGGCGGACCCCAACCGACGCCTATCCTAACGCGCACGCCCGGCTGATCTTCTGCTCGACCATTCCTCCATCGTGGAGCACCACCTTCGACTGCAGCGAGACGTATCCCGTGGAGACCGGAATGTTGATCTTCGTTATGGAGGAGCAGCGGACGTCGGCGCGGCCGGGCGCGTACAGCCGGCTCACCGAGGCGCCGTCGGCAGAGACCAGCAGGCGGTCTCCGGTGATCAGGGTGAGCATGCGCAGGGGTTCGGCCGAGACGGCCGGCTCGCCCCCCGGGCCGGTGCCGGCGCCGTGACCAGCGCGGCCGTCAGCGCGGCGATGAGCAGGATCTTGCCTGGGCACACGGCGTCCATCCCTCGGTGGACAGCAGGAGATCAGCGCTCGTGAATATCTCCCATCGGAGCCTGGGGTCAAGACTAGACAGAACGTTTAACAGTTCGGATTATTAACTGATGTTGGTCAATGTATTGACAACCAAATGACAACGATGTCAAGGTCTGAAACGTTATAACCTCTCGTCGGACCCGGAGTCGGTATGCGTAAAGTGTCGATTCGCCGCATCAGTACCATGTTGAGCCTCACCGTGCTGGCCGCTTTGCTGCCCGCCGGTGCCGCACCAGTCCAGGCCGCAAGTGTGGCCGCGGCGCCGCCGCCCGGCGCGATCGAGGCGCTGAATCTGTCGCCCACGTCCCGCACGGTCCGCCCGACGGCGATCTACCGCACCACCGGCACGGTCGCCAACCCGCAGAACGTGCTGTCCGGCCTCGCGACGCGGATCACCGGCGCGAACTCGTCGGTCACCCTCGACTTCGGCAAAGAGGTCGGCGGCCTGGCGACCCTGTACTTCGGCGCCGCCAGTAACGGCAGCCAGCAACTGGGGCTGGCGTTCAGCGAGTCGTCGCTGTTCGTCGGCAACGACAGCGACACCAGCGCCACTCATGAGGGGCGCGGGGACGGCGCGCTCACCGCCGCGGCGCCCACGAACGGCACCTACACCATGCCGGCCCCATACCTGCGCGGCGGATTCCGCTACCTGACGGTCTTCCTGCGGACCTCCGGCTGGGTCGACCTGACCCGAGTCTCGCTGAACTTCACCGCCGCACCCGGCAAGGCCAACCCAGCCGACTACGCGAACTACTTCTACTCCAACGACAACCTGCTCAACCGCATCTGGTACGGCGGCGCCTACACCGTGCAGATGAGCACCATCGCCTCCAACCAGGGCCGGGCGTGGCCCGCCCCGGCGACATTGTGGAACAACGCCGCGGTGGCCGGGGTCGGCACCGCGGTGCTGTCGGACGCCGCGAAGCGGGACCGCAACGTGTGGCCGGGCGATCTGGGCATCGCAACCCCGACCGCGTACGCGTCCACCAACGAGCTGGAATCCAGCCGCAACGCCCTGACCACCATCTACAACATGCAGAACGCCTCCGGCGAGCTGCCCTACTCGGGCCCGCCATTCAACCTCTGGGGCTCGGACACCTACCACCTGTGGACCCTGAACGTGACGTCGACGTACTACACCTACACCGCCGACAAGGCATGGCTCGACAGCGTGTGGCCGAGGTTCACCCGCGCGATGACCTACATCATCAACAAGACCGACAGCAGCGGGCTGCTGAACGTCACGAACACCGCCGACTGGGCCCGCAACGGCCAGGGCGGGCTCAACATCCAGGCCAACGCCCTGATGTACGCCACCCTCACCGGCGCGAGCAGGCTCGCGGCGATCCAGGGAGACGGCGCGCTGGCGGCCACCTACGCGAGCAGGGCCGCAACACTCAAGGCGGCCGCGAACTCGCGGCTCTGGGACGCCGCCACCGGCATGTACCGGGACAACCCCACCAGCGGGATGTACCCGCAAGACGGCAACTCCATGGCGGTCTGGTACGGCCTCACCGACTCGACGGCGAAGAACACCAGCATCGTGCAGCGCCTCGCGCAGCGGTGGAACGCGTACGGTGCGACGACGCCGGAGTGGAACGGCGACATCCACCCGTTCCCCGGCTCGATGGAGGTCCACGCGCACTTCACCGCCAACGACGACCACACCGCCCTAGCGCAGATCCGCCGCACCTGGGGTCACATGCTCGACAGCCCGATCGGCACCAAGAGCACGATGTGGGAGGGGATCAAAGCCGACGGCGGGCTCGCCTACAACCCGTCGTTCATGAGCCTGGCGCACGGCTGGTCGACCGGGCCGACCTCCGCGCTGACCTTCGACGTCCTCGGCACGGCGCCGGAGACGACCATCGGGCAGTACCGCTTCGTGCCCCATCCCGGCGACCTCACCAGCGTCGAAGGCCGCATCACCATGCCACAGGGCGCGATCAACGCCGCCTGGTCGCGCGATCCGTCCGCGGGCACCTTCACCTCCCAGATCACCAGCCCGACCGGCACCACCGGCCGGATCGGCATCCCGAAGCTGACCGGCACCATCACGGTCTCCGTCAACGGCGCCGTCGTCTGGAACAACGGAACCTTCACGCCGCGACCTGGCATCGGCGGCGGCACCCAGGACGACGCGTACGTGTACCTGACCGGCGTCACCCCAGGCACCTACACGTTCACCGCGACCGGCCTGGGCAACCCGGCGCCACCCACCCCGACCGGAGGCGACCTCCCGGCCGGATTCACCCGCTGCGCCGCCGAAAACGGGCAATGCTCGTTCACCGGCACCCGCATGGTTGCCTACGGGGCCGGCACCTACACCTACAAGACGGCCACCGACAGCACCGCCTGCACCAACGCCGCCTTCAACGGCGACCCCGCCGCCAACCTGGTGAAGTCGTGCTACGTCGCGCCGCTCGGCGGCCCCAGCGGCTACACCCAGTGCGCAGCGGAGAACAACACCTGCGGCTTCACCGACACCCGCCGGGTCGCCTACGGCGCGAACGGTGCCTTCAACCACCGGATGCTCACCGGCGGCACCGCTTGCACCAACAACGTGTTCGGTGACCCGCTCAACGGCACCGCGAAAGCCTGCTACCTGCCGCCGGCCGGCGGCCCCACCGGCGGCTGGACCCAGTGCGCGGCGGAGAACGGCACCTGCCCGGCGGCGAGCGGCCAGCCCATCGCGTACGGCGCCAACGGCGCGTTCGCCTACACGACGGCCATCGGAAACGTCTCCTGCACGAACACCACCTTCGGCGACCCGATCGCCAACACGGTGAAGGCCTGCTACTCCCACACCGGTAGCCCCAGCGGCTACGGGACCACCTGCGCCGCCGAGAACGGCACCTGCACCTTCACCGGCCAGCAGACCGTCGCCTACGGCGCCCGCGGCAAATACCTCTACCGCAGCTTCACCTCAACCGCCGCGTGCACCACAGCCGCGTTCGGCAGCGACCCACTGCCCGGCGTGGCGAAGTCCTGCTACCTCACCCACTAACGGCCCGGCGGGCCGGTCCGACGTGACCCGACCAGGCGCGCCGGACCGGCCCGGTCTTTCGCTCGAGCGTGACGGAGGTCCACACCATGATGTATGCCAGCATCGCCCTCGCTGCCGCCGTTGTGCTCTTGTCTCACAGTGCCGGAGCGACCGGCGGATGATTGTTGGCAATTCGGTCGGTACCGCGCGGGCACCCGGCAGAAGACCATGGTGGCATGGCGTACCTCGTGGAATTCCCGCTCGCCGAAGGCGAGAGCATCGTCGTGGAGATGGGTGATGACCAGCTTGCCGGCTTCACCCCGGCCTCCGTCCAACCGGGAGCGGTGGTGGCGGTCGCGACCGAATCGTTCGAAGCCGCGGTCGATCGACTGATCCCGGCGTTGCGCGTTGTCGGCGAGCGGCTCAAGCAGTTGGCGCCGGACGAGCTGACGGTGGCCGTGGGAGTGAAGCTGACGGCGCAGGCAGGTGTCATCCTGGCCAAGACGGCCGGCGAGGCCAACTTCACGGTGACGTTGTCGTGGTCCGGTGAGTCCGCAAGATGACGGAGACGCCTGGCGTCGCGCGATTCCGCAACCCGCAAGGCGGTGCGGTCGGCGGCGGCGTCCTTGTCGTCGGCGATCTGGTGCTGACGTGCGCGCACGTGGTGAACGCGGCGCTGGGTCGGCCGCCTGACAGGATCGACGCGCCGCACGGCGAGCGCATCAACCTGGATTTTCCGCTGACCGGCGGGGGAACGGTGGAAGCGTCGGTGGTTGTGTGGTCCCACCTGTCCCGGCTCGGTCACGGCGATATCGCGCTTCTCAAACTCGCCGCCACGTCCGGCGCGACCCCGGCGGCGTTGTCGTCCACTTCGGCGGCGAGCGAAGATCTCTCGTTGTTCGGCTTTCCCCGCGGCCGGCCCGACGGGGTGTGGAAACGCGACATCGTATGTGCGGGGCCGATGGTCGGTGGCTGGCTGCAGCTGGGCGTGCGGGGTACGGGCGGCTACCGTTTCCAGGCCGGGTTCAGCGGCTGCCCCGTCTTCGATCCCGACGGTCGGGTCTTGGGAATCCTCGCGCAGGCGGAGAACGACCCGTCCGTTGATGTGGCGGCGTTCATCCCGGTGAGTGTGCTGTCGTCGGACCTGGCCGCCGCCGCAGGTCATCAGGTCCTTCCGATTCAGGCGGAGCCGACGGCTGTCGCCGATGCGACGACGGTGTTCATCGGGCGCACGCGCCGCGGCTCTCACCAGCCGATGCTGCTGACCGAGTGGGATGATTACCGGCGTGCCTTCGGGGAGCCGCTGGATCCGGCGGATTCGTACCTCGGCGCGGCGGTTCAAGGGTTCTTCGAGAACGGAGGGCAATTGGCGTACGTGGTCCGCACCGCGGACGCCGGCGCTGCGGTGGCATCTGTCAGCATCCCGACCACCGATCCCGGGCAGGCACTGATCGTGTCCGCGCGCAGCAGCGGCGCCTGGGCGAACGGGTTCCGGATCGAGATCGGCGAGGGGAGCCGGCGAGGCGTACGCGTCATCCTGTCGCCGCTGTCCGGGCAAGTTGAGGACTACGACAATCTGTCGACTCACCCCGATGGGCCCAATCCGCTCACCGACGCCGTGCGATCGGATCACGTCTCTTTCGCGTGGGCGACGGCGCTTCCCCCGGCCGCACCCGAGCGGGGCAGTTGGGCGTTGGCCGGCGGCGCGGACGGTGCTTCGCCGATCGACGATCAGATCGGGGACATCGATCAAACCCTACGCTCACTCGGCGAAGGACTGGTCTGTGTCCCCGACGCCGATCATCCCCGTTACCAGCCCGACGACCGGCGGGCGGCCCGGCAACGCCTGGTCCGGGCGTGCGAGGCGGCGCAATGCCTGGCCCTTCTGGGGTTAGGACCGGATGAACCCGATCTGGATAGCGCCTCCGCGGCGGCCTTCCACCCGCCCGTGCTGGTGCGGTCATCGAATGGCGAGAGGATTCCGGTCAGTCCGGTCGGGCATGTGGCCGGCGCCATCGCCCGTCACGACGCCGAAATCGGGGTGCACAGAAGCATCGCCGGCACGGCGGTGCGAAATGCTGTGGTGGCCGTACCCGTACCCGACGCCGACGTTCTGATCCGGCGGGGCATTAACCCGTTGATCACCGGCGTGGTCGGTTCGACGCTCGGTGCTTCGCAGACCTGCGCCGTTGAGGAGGACCGCCGTGATCTCGCGAAAAGGCGAACCTATTTGATGGTGTCCCGCGCCATCGAGGTGGGGACACGGTGGACCCTGTTCGAGGAGAGCAATGAGGCCACGTGGCAGAAAGCCGCCGACCAGGCGAAGGGATATTTGCACGGCTTGTGGGAGCGTGGTGTTCTCTCTGGCGCGACGCCGGATGAGGCGTTCTTCGTCGCTTGCGGTCGCGACACCATGACTCAGGACGACATCGACAACCGGCGCCTGATCATGCAGTTCTACCTGGCGGTCGTTGATTCGAAACCGACTGAAGGATCGATGTGACGATCGAATCTGCTCCGCCCCGTCGACGGCGCCGGGTCCGTCGGGCCTTGGCCGTTGCGGGCGTTCTGTCGTTGATTTCGGTGGTCACGACTTAGCCTACTGCGGACCACGCCATTCGACGGGCAGACGTTGGGCTGCGCTGACATCGGGATGGTCACCTGGAAGGGCTCCGATGCCCCTATGGCTTGTCAAGCCGTTGACGGGGCGGTGGCGAGGCTGAGTTGTTGGAGCAGTTGGTAGATCTCGCGGGCGATGTAACGCTTGAGGCAGCGGATGGCCTCGCGTCGGGTCAGGCCTTGGGTGGCGCGGCGGTCGAGGTAGTCGCGGGGGCCGTTGCATTGTCTGTTCGGCGAGCGCGACGACTTCCTTGGCCGCCGCTGGTCAGATGGCTCGAGCGAGTCCGGTGAACGCGGCGGCGAGTCTTGTGGCAGGCGGATTGTCGAGTGCGATGTCGTAATGGCCGCGTCGCAGATTCTGCACGAAGGCGTGCCCGGCGATGACCACTTGAGCGGTGCGATCGGTCTGGAGTCCGCGCATCGGTCGTAGCCGACGCTTGAGCCGGCCGTGATCGTGTGCCGTGCCAAAACTCGCCGCATGGCCTGTGACCTGCGGCTCGTTTGAACAGGTCAGGCGGCTCGTGAGTACTGGTTGACCACGCCACCGAGTACTCGTCGTCGCCGTACCGGTGCGTCGATCGAGACGACGATGGCCGGATCGTGATTCGGCGGGTGCTGGTCGACGCTCAGATGTGGCCGGTGCTGATTGAAGTGGCGCTCGTACGCGGCAAGGACGCTGCGAGCGTGCCGCTCGTTGTAGATCAGCACCCGGTCGGTGCACTCAGCGCGGGCGCTGCGGACCCACCACGGCCCGCCCCAAAACTCTACTCAAACGCCTGGTCAGCAGCGAAATCCTCAGCCAAACCGAACCTGGACTCTTCATCCTCGCCACCCCGGCCACCGAGCCAGCCGGCCCGTGGCCAGCAACCCTGACCCAGCGGCAAACCAAACGGGCTTTGAGCCGGATCCACCGGGGCGCGGCTGTCGGATAGGCGTTGTGTCGAACCTTCAACGGCCCGGTTCGCGGACCACGCCTCCGGACACGTCGTTGATCAGTGCTACCAGCACGGTGGTGGCGCGCTGGAAGACGGGCACGAGCGCCACCTCCCTGGTCCACAACTCCACCGACTTCGAACGACCGGCGTAGGTCAACTCGATCCGCGCCGCCGTCTCGCCGGGTCCCCGTTTCTTGACATGGTCCACGGCCCAGAGCCGGTCGTCGCGAAGTTCCGCCGTCACGCGGCCGATCTGTTCCGCGGTCAGGGTTCCGGAGAAGTGGTGTTCCTGCCGGCCGGCCGTCGCGGTCGAGCGCAACTCGAAGCCCCCGCCGGCGCCGATGTGCAGGTGGGTCCAATCGCCGGGCGGGGCGCCGATCGTGTAGGTGATGGCAGTGTCGGCGTGCTGGAACGGAAAACTGAGCGAGTCGGTCATCGTATGATCGAGATCCTCCTGCCGGGGAAGTATCTGTGCGCCCACGACGCCAGGAACGACAAGGCACGATCCTTGATCTCCAGGCGCAGGGCGTTCGCCGGGGTGATCTGTCCCATGATGGAGTCGTCACTGGTGACGGTGCGGCCGGGGTCGTGGGTGTCGCCCGGAGCGGGCGTGTACTCCTCGGGTGCACCGATCATGATATGGCTCAGCTCGTGGGCATGGGCAGCGATGTGGGTGTCCGCGGTGTCACCCACCTGGCCCAGCTCGTACCAGTCCGAACTGTCCTCGTTGCCGCTCGCGCGTCCGTTCCCGGCGTGCACGGTGACGGGGTACCCGGAACCTTCGATGATCTGGAAGGAGATCGGGTAGTCGCCGTCGCCCTGCTGAGGTCTCCCTATCGATGCTATCCGCAGGCGCCACTTGCCGCTGAGGTGCCGGGCGACAGCGGTCTGCACATCGGTCTTGAACGTGGCGAGCTGGGCGTCGGTCAACCCGCCGGCCTTCTTGAACTCGAAGTGTTTGGACAGGGTCAGCCCGCTGCGCGTGAGCGCCGCCCATGCGTGCCACTCGTTCCCCACGTACTCGGTCTCCACGTCGCTCTCGCCGAGGAGGCCGGACCGCAGCATCTTGTCGACCGTGGCATAGTCGTCGCTGCTGAGATCGGACCGCAGGCTGTTCATCAGAGCGGTGTTGGCGGCCACCGCGGCGAGCTCGGCGGCCGGCGTCATCCGGATGACCGCCGCAACCGCCCCATAACTCGTGCCCTCCTCGAGCATCCAGCCGAGTTTTGTCCCCAGGTCGAACGCCAGGTCGATGACCGCGTGGTACATGGTGTCGTTGCTGCAGATGTCGACGAACCGGTCGCGCCACGCCGTCGTCTTGAGAACGTCACGGTCAGCCTGCGAGGCGGCCCGGACCAGCCCGGCGATCTCGTCGTAGTCGATGTCCGACCACTTCCCCGCCGCCTCCTTGACCCACTCCAGAGCCTGCCACAACGGAGCGCCGAGATTCTTGACCGCCCGCACCATCTCGCCGTTGTTGAAGGCGTCGGCCAGTGGGGTCGCGTAGCCGCCGGCCAGAACGCGCGCTTTGTCAGGCGCCGACAAGCGGCCGAGGAGGTCGATCACGCGGTCCTCGTCGACGTCCGAGTGCGCGAGCGCCTCGTCCAGCTGAGCGATCGTCGCCGCGGCCGCAGGCGGCCCGGGCTGCCGGGCGATCAGCCGCGAGGTGGCGCCGTTGCCGCCCGCTGCGGGCGCGTACCCACCAACCAGCGCGGGCACCGCGCCGCGGGCCGCGACGACAGCATCGGCGATCGCGTCGGCCTCCCGCTCGGCGAGTGACTCCGGCTCGCTGACCGAGATCGCACTGGTCGCCGGAGCCGGCGGGCCCGCGTGATGTTGCAGGGTGTGGGCGACCTCGTGAGCAAGCAGCCGATATCCGGCCGGCGACTCGGGGCGGAACTCGCCCTGGCCGAAGTAGACATCGGAGCCGACGGTGAAAGCGCGGGCGGAGACATCAGCCGCCCGGTCGGCCGCCGTCGCCCCCGTGTGCACCCGGACGCCGTCCATGGACGTGCCGAATCCGCCTTCCAGCTCCTGACGGACACCAGCAGGGATCGGCCGCCCACCGGACGGCAGCCGGTCGGTGAATCCGTCGGGCGCCGGCGTGGGGCCGACGGCGGAGCGGAAGAGCCGAGCCGTCGCCGCATTGCCGCCGGGGACCAAGGTCGCTCCCGGACGGTCACCGTCGTTGACAGCGCGGTCGTCGGACGCCGGGCGGGAGGGGCTACGCGCTCTTTCAGCCACACACTGCATCGTGGAACGGACCGGCGGACGCCACTAGCAGATAACGGCGGTCCATCTGCCGGATATACGACGGCCCGGCTCAACAGGCGACGGCTTCAGCGAGACACGATGGAACGCCCCGACCAATGCTTCCCCGAACCCCCACCAGGTCGCCACCTTGCAGTCGGTTGTGGACGCGCTCGCCGATCCGCCGCTGCCGACGAGGTCGAGACCCTGCTGTGACGTGAGCCGGTGCCGTGCGTCAGACGATGAACTGAAGGCTGGCATCGAACAAACTCCGAAACACCTCAACGGCGCCCGCAGGCTCTCGTTCACCGGCAGCCTCCGGCAGGCCACCGCTTCACGATCGGCACGACCCTGCGCATGATGTCGCCTTCATCAGTTCGAAGGAGATCTTCGTAGTCGATCTGCTCGTCGAATACGCCGGCGTCGAATGATGTAGCGGCCTGCCAGAGTGGATGACGCTGGACTGGAAACGGGCCGGACTCTTCATTCCGCGTCACCCTGACTGACGTTCGCCATGCCGTGAATCTCGATCGCCTCGCAATTGATGGTGTGGCCGAATCGCATAGTGCGGACAGCGGCGGGCATCTGATCGATGCCCGCCGCAGTCGCGGTCCTTCGTCCGTCGGCGATGTCTGTCACCAACGGTTCATCGCACGCGGATCTCCGCGATGTCCAACGGGTTGGAGCCGCCATACCACCAGACCCGGAACTCCAGGCTGTTGTCGGCCGACGAGACCGTGAACGGCAGGGTGAAACGGATGAATCTGTCGTAGGTGCCGTCGACGGCGAAGCTGCCGGCGGTCAGGATCGTCGGCGGGACGATCGACGTGCCGGTCCGTGCGTCGTACACCTCGATGTTGGCCACCTGGGTGCCGGCGGCCGGGTTGTTCGACCGCATCACGAACTCTGCGTTGTACGAGCCGGGAGCGAAGGTCTGGTTCGGCCCGAACGACATGTGGCCTGGACTGCTGGTGCCGGGCACGGCCTGGAGCAGCCCGGTGCTGGTCCGGACGTAGTTTCCCGCGGCGGGCGTCTGCAGCGGCGCCTGCCCGGCCAGGGCGGTCTCCAGGATCGTCTTGGTCAACTGCTTGAGCAGCCCGTCCGGGCCGGTCAACGACAAGCCCTGTTCCTTGGCCAGCCGGACCAACTCTGCCGCCGCCTGGGCCTCCGCCGACGGCTCCGGCTTCTTCTTCCTCGGGGTCACATCGTCCAGTGTCGCCGTCACAGCACGCCACCTTCCTCGCCGGGCTCCGCCCGGCGGATCAGGCCGGAAACACCTTTAGATCCACAGCCCCGCGGCCTCGACCTGACCGTGACGCAACGCCTCCCAGCGGTGTTGGCGTTCGCTGCCGACGCGGGCGCGTTCGCGGCGCTGGGCGGCCAGGACGTCGGGGTGGCGGGCGTTGGCGTTACGCCAGCGCAGGTATCGGTGCGGGTGGTGGCCCAAAGCGGCGTGGGTTTGATGGTCGGACACGAAAGAGCCGGGCGCGGTGATCGCCGCCCGGCTCTTTCGAGGTGGTCAAGCCACGTTGATCACGTGAGTGCGGTGAAGCCCTGCCAGCCGGTGCCGATCCGCACGGGGGCGTTGACGGAGGCGTCGGTGGCGATGCTGCCGTTGCCGGGGTAGACGGTCAGGGTGCCGTCGGCGGCGCGGGCGATGATGTCGTCGACGGTGTCGTCGTTGAGGTCGCCGACGGTCAGTGCGGTGAAGCCGTGCCAGCCGGTGCCGATCCGCACCGGCGCGTTGACGGTGGCGTCGGTGGCGATCACGCCCTTGCCGGGGTAGACCGTCAAGGTGCCGTCCCCGGCGCGGGCGATGATGTCGTCGGTCCCGTCACTGTTCAGATCACCGGTGGTCAGCGCCGTGAAGCCCTGCCAGCCCGTGCCGATCCGCACCGGCGCATTCACCGTCGCGTCGGTGGCGATCACGCCCTTGCCGGGGTAGACCGTCAGCGTGCCGTCCCCGGCGCGGGCGATGATGTCGTCGGTCCCGTCACTGTTCAGATCACCGGTGGTCAGCGCCGTGAAGCCCTGCCAGCCCGTGCCGAT
>NZ_JBVJIP010000004.1:509542-551673 GCF_055586225.1 Actinoplanes sp. NPDC051388
TCCGCACCGGCGCATTCACCGTCGCGTCGGTGGCGATCACGCCCTTGCCGGGGTAGACCGTCAGCGTGCCGTCCCCGGCCCGGGTGACGATGTCACCGACACCGTCACCGTTGAAGTCACCGGACACCCCGGACAACCCCGCCGTCGCCCCGGGCGAGTCGACAATGTTGTCGTACTTGATCGGGTCGTAGGTCTGCAGATCTGACCAGCTGTTCGAGCCCCAGTTGCCGTAGTTCGACGCCGCGTACGGGTTCTGCACCGTCTCGCCCGTGGTGTTGAACGAGTAGACGTACGCGCCTTCGCCGTGGTTGGCCGGATTTCTCCATCGGGCGAACAACTCGATGTGCCCGTCCTTTACCATCGCGTCGCCCGGCTGCATGGCGTTGAGGCCGCCGCCCACGCTGGTCCACGGGTGCCGATAGTCGTGCGGGTGTTGGTAGTCGCCGGTGACCGGGCTGTTGCGAGTGCCGTTCGGCAGGCCGAGGTCTCCCAGGTGCCACGCCATCGCGACGAGGCCAGAGCAGTCCCGGCGGTACGAGCTGCCCGCCCCGTCGCCGGCCCAGGTGCCGGTCTGGGTGTAGGTGATGCGCTGATCCACCCAGTACTGGGCGCGGACCAGAACCTCGGCCCGGGAGATTGGGCCGCCGATGGTGGAGGCTGCCTCGGCGGCCGCCGGCCGGCCGGCGGCGGTGCCGGCGACGCCTGCCGTGACACCCGCGGTGGTCGCGAGGGCGAGCGCGAGGGCGATGTTCGTTCCGCGACGGAGGATGGGGCGATGAGACATGGAGTGGTCCTTTCCGAGAGGGGTGGAACAGCGAGAGAGGTGGAACTTCGAACAGGGCGGAGTCAGGTGAGTGCGGTGAAGCCCTGCCAGCCGGTGCCGATCCGCACCGGAGCGTTGACGGTGGCGTCGGTGGCGATCACGCCCTTGCCGGGGTAGACCGTCAAGGTGCCGTCGGCGGCGCGGGCGATGACGTCGTCGGCGCCGTCCCGGTCGAGATCACCGGTGGTCAGCGCGGTGAAGCCCTGCCAGCCCGTCCCGATCCGCACTGGAGCGTTCACCGTCGCGTCGGTGGCGATCACGCCCTTGCCGGGGTAGACCGTCAAGGTGCCGTCGGCGGCGCGGGCGATGACGTCGTCGGCGCCGTCCCGATTGAGATCACCAGTGGTCAGCGCGGTGAAGCCCTGCCAGCCCGTCCCGATCCGCACCGGCGCATTCACCGTCGCGTCGGTGGCGATCACACCCTTGCCGGGGTAGACCGTCAGGGTGCCGTCTCCGGCCCGGGTGACGATGTCACCGACGCCATCACCGTTGAAGTCACCGGACACCCCGGACAACCCCGCTGTCCCCGACACCCCACCCGCGAGGGCCGCGAGGTCGGCGAGAGAGCCGTTGAAGACGTTCGAGTCGGTGGTGTTGCCGCGGCCGCACTCCGGGATGTCGTACTGCCAGAACGTCCAACGACTCCCCCAGCCGGGTGTGGACGGTGGTGAGGACAGGCAGCTGGAGATGTCCAGCAAGTAGTTGCCGAACGCGGTGCTGTTGCCGGTGCAGGGGTTCCACCAGTTGACGTTTGTGTAGATCATCGGGGTCCGGCCGATCCGGGACTGGACACGGGTCAGGAACGCGCTGATCCAGTTGCGCATCTCAGCCGGGCTGAGGTCGTAACAGGAGTCGACCGTGTTGAAGTACGGCCACTCCAGGTCGAGGAACGGCGGCAGGGTCTTGCCGTCGGTCGTCCACTGCATCTGGTTGACGAAGTGGTCCGCCTGACCGACTGGGTTGCCGAGGTCGGGCCGGCCATAGGCATAGGCGCCGGCATAGAGTCCGGCTGCCTTGGCGCCGTTGTAGTCCTGGCTGTAGTAGGGGTTGGTGTAATCGGTGCCCTCGGTCGCCTTGACGAAGGCGAACTCGTCGCCCGCCGCGCGCTGGGCGGGCCAGTTGACCGTCTTGCCACCGGCATGGTCGTGACTGGACACATCGCGGCCGTTGATGGTGTAGCCGACGGGCAAGGCGGCCTGGGACCCCCGCGTTGCGGTTCGGGTGGCGCCCGGATCGTGTGCGGCCGAGGCCCGGCCGTTGGGCTCGTCGGGTGCGGCGATGACCGCAGCCGTGGCCGGTGATGCGATCGACGGCGTCATCGTCACCAGCAGCGCGGCGGCGATGGCCAACGCGACGGCGCGGCCGCGACGGCGCCCGGTCGTGGGCGGGAACGATCTGCTCAGATGCATGGCGCAACTCCAGAAAAGGTCGGTTTGGGTGGTGACTCACGCAAAGGAGGCACAGGCGGCGACCAGCTCGGGACGGTTGTCGCCGCAGTCGGTGCCGAGGCCGCGGGCGATGGTCTTCCAGCCGGCGCTGGTGCGCTTGAGGAAGAACTGGTCACCCATGAGGTCCTCGCCGGTCACCGGGTTCGGCGCGGCGTAGATCCGGGCGTACCCGTGGGCGCAGTTGTAGATCTTCACTCCCTTGAAGCCCGCCGGCGGTCCGCTGGGCTCGGCCCGCACATGGGCGAGCAGGAACGTGGTCGTGCAGGCCTTGTCCGAGGCGTCCGGCTTCGGCAGCTCCGTCGACGGCAGGCCGCCGCCTCCGGCCGGCGGGGGGATCGAGGCCGGGTTACCCGCGGCCGCCTTGGTGCCCCGTTGCTTCACGGCGGCGGGCTTCGTGTCAGCCGGCGCGGCATTGGTCGGCGAGGCAGGCGTCAACGCGACGGCGGGCGTGGACTCCGGCGACGCCACCGGCGTGGGCGGCGCCGGTCGTGCCGTCGGTTCGCCGCCAGAGGCGCAAGCGGCGAGCGAGAGCACGGCGACCGCCGCCATGACCACGCCGGGCATCGACTGCTTCTGCATGAGAGACCTCCAAGGAATCTGCTGCGCGTGTTCGGGGTGTGACCTGCCGTGCTCGGCGGGCACCGATGACAATCCGTGGGGGCGCCAGAATTCGGCTGTAGAACCTCTAGAAACGCGGCACAGGGCCGTAGCGGGGTTGTGGCGCCCCGGCGGCGAGCGCCCAGGACGGGTCGCCGTAGGACCAGTGCCACCACCGCTGCACGTCGTTGACCAGTCCGGCGGCCGTCAGCGCTTCGGTCAGCGTCTGCAGGCGGGCGGCCGGTGCCGGGGCGACCGGGTCGCCGGCACAGCAGGGCAGGTCGTCAGGCAGGTCGCCATCCGCGCGGAACAATGTGAGGTCGACCGCGCCGCCGGTCGCGTGTGCGGCGTCCTCCGCGCTGTGACCGGCGACGACAACCAGGTGAACGTCGCGCGGCAGCAGGCTCTGCGCCACGACCAGCCGTTCCACCACGCCGAAGCGTACGTACGCGCGTCGTCCGGAGGGCACCCTCAGCGGGGCTGAGTCTCCGACGTCGACCAGTGCTTCGGCTGATCCATTGAGGGGCATCGAGGGCTCCATCGAGAGTGGTGGGCGTCTAACCCGTCACCGTCGTGAAGTCCGCTCAAGATTCCCTGTAATTCAATTACAGAGCTCGTTGTACTCGCGGGCGCCGAACATGCGGAAGGTTCGCAGCGCCTCGGCGCGGGCGGCCTCCATCGCGGGCCGGTCGCCACGGGCCTGCTCCAGGTCCGCGACGTCGCGGAGCGTACGAGCACAGAACAGCGCCGCCTCCTGCTCGCGGAAGATCCCCAGTGCCGCGCCCAGCCACGTGGCCGAGTCGTCCAGCCGGCCGGCGGCCAGGTCCAGCTCGCCCATCGTGCGCAGCACCATGGCCTCGCCCCAGCGATCGCCGACCGCCCGATGCACAGCGAGCGCCTCCGCCAGCGGCTCCCGAGCCTCCGCGAGCCGACCCATCCGCACGTAGGTCTTGGCCAGCGCACGCCGGGAGAACGCGATCAGTGATTGGTCGCCGAGATCCTCGAAGATGGCCAGCGCCCGATTCAGCGCTTGCTCGGCTTCGGGAAGCCGGCCCTGCGCGCGATGCGCGAGCCCGATCGTGCGCAGCGTCAACGCCTCGCCGCGGCGGCTGCCTGCCCGCCGGTACGCGGCCATCGCCGCGTTCAGCGCGTCCTCGGTCGCCGCGAAGTCGCCCCGCTCCAGATGCACCGAGCCGAGCACCCGGGCGCAATGGCCGGCCGCCCGGTCGTCGCCGAGCTCGTGCGCCAGCTCCGAGGCCTGTTTGAGGAAGTGCACCGCTTCCGGCAGGTAACCCTGCTCCCGGCAGGCCAGGCCGAGGGCGCTGAGCGCGCTGGCCTGGCCACGGATGTCACCGAGGTCGCGGAACCGCTCGGCCGCCTCGGCAAGGTGTTGGCGGGATTGGGTGAACTGGTCCTGCTCGTAACGGAGCTGACCCAGCTCGGCCAGAAGCACACCCTCGCCGTGCGCGTCACCGGCGGCACGGGCTGCGGCGAGCGCCGCCCGATGCGCCCGGTCCCACAGGTCCGGCACGTTGCCGAGAGCGTATCGGGAGGCGCAGAGGACGGCGGCCACCGCCACCGCCTGCTCGGCCAGGCCCAGCTCGGCCGCGCGCTCGACGGCCAGCACCAACGAAGCCTGCTCGGTGTCGAGCCAGCCGCGCGGATCGGTGACCGAGCTGCCCAGCACCTCGGGGTCGGCGTCACCGCGCGGGCGCGGCGCGACCGGCAGGATGGCGCCCGAGGTCACGTGGTCGGCGATGTGCTGGGACAGCCGGCTCAGCGCCGCCGACCACGCCTCGACGACCCGGCGGGTGGCGGCGATCAGACCGTCGCGCGCCTCGTGGCGATCAGCCTGCTCCCGCGCGTAGATGCGGATGAGGTCGTGCAGCCGGTAGCGGACCTGCCCGGTGTCGTCGACGTAGGTGTAGTCGACCAGATGCGCGTCCACGAGCTGCTCGAGGATCTGCTCCGCCGCGCCGATTTCGACATCCAGCGCGTAGGCCAGGACCCAGGAGCGGAAGTCGGACAGGCCCAGGTGGCCGAGCCAGCAGATCGCGGTGTGCGCGACCGGGTCGAGGCTGTCGAAGCTGAGCGCGATGCTGCTCCGGATCTGCTGATCGCCGGCCGACAACTCGTCCAGGCGACGGCGCTCGTCGCGCAGCCGGGATGCCAGCAGCGCCGGCGTCCACTGTCGACGGGTGGCCAGCCGGGCGCCGGCCACGCGCACGGCGAGCGGCAGGTTGCCACAAGCGGCGACGATCTCCGCGGCGGCCTCGGCCGCGGGTGCGATGCGGTCGGCGCCGGCGACCCGGGCCAGCAGAGCGGTGGCCTCCGCGGTGGAGAGCAGGCCCAGCTCGACCAGCCAGGCGCCAGCCAGGCCGCCGAGCCGGTTACGCGAGGTGACCAGCACCGAGGATCCGCCGCTGCCCGGCAGCAGTGGCCGCACCTGCTGCTCGTTGGCGGCGTCGTCCAGCACGATCAGCACCCGGCGGCCGGCCAGCAGGGTGCGGTAGGCGTCCATCCGCTCGTCGGCGCCGTCCGGCACCGTCTGCTGCGGTTCCAGGGCGCGAAGAAAACGCCCGAGGACCTCGGCCGGTGAAGCCGGGGTGTCGGTGTTGCCACGCAGGTCAACGTAGAGCTGCCCGTCGCGGTGGCCGGCGCCGGCCCGATGGGCGACGTGCACGGCGAGCGCGGACTTGCCGACGCCGCCCGGCCCAACCAGCGCCGCCACGATCGGCCCTTTGGTCAGCGCGGTCTCCAACTCCTCGACCATGGCTTCGCGTCCGATGAAATCGGGTGAGTCGGGCGGCAGCTGAGCCGGCCCTTTCCGCGGGACAGGCAGCGTGGCCGACGGCCGGCCGAGCAGCTCGGGATCGGCGCGGAGGATCCGCTCGTGCAGGGCGGTCAACTCGGCGCCGGGCTCGATGCCGAGCTCCTCGACAAGCGCGTCGCGGCCCTGCCTGAACACAGTGAGCGCCTCCCCGGTGCGGCCCTCCCGGTACAGCGCAAGCATCAGCTGACCGCGCATCGCGCTGCGGGTCGGGTATTGCTCGACCAGGACGGTCAGCTCGCCGATCAGCTCGTTGGTGCGGCCGAGCTCCAGGTCCGCGGCGATCCGGGCCTCGGTGGCCGCGACCCGCTGCTCGTCGAGGCGGGCGGCCTCGGCCGCGAGGACGCGACTGCGCACCCCGCCGAGTGCGGGCCCGCGCCACAGCATCTCCGCGGCGCGAAACGCACTCGCCGAGTCCCGGTGGCGGCCCTCGGCCGCGGCGGTGCGCCCAGCGCGGACGAACGTCTCGAACCGGCACCGGTCGAGAGCGTCCTGCGCGATGTGAGCCAGATAGCCCGGCGCGTGAGTGACGACAACCTCGTGGCCAATCGCCTGGCGCAATGTGGACACATAGGTCTGGACCAGCGCACGGGCAGTGCCGGGCGGGTCATCGTCCCAGAGGATGTCGATCAGGCGGTCGGTCGGCACGATGCGGCCCGGCTCGATGAGCAGCGCGGCCAGCAACGTGCGAATCTTGGTGCCGCCGATGCTGACCGGTCCGCCATCGCGGGCCGCCTCGACAGGCCCGAGCAGCCGGAACTCCATCTACGCTTCCCCCGTATGCACCGCCGTAGATGCCCTGCAGCGTAGATTACGCCTCGCGTAGCCGGGGTGCCGGTAAGAGGGGTATGCCATCATCTCCGGCCATGGCGTGACCGCTGGATCTCGAACGCTCGCCATGCACGTCGCCCATCGGGCCGGCGCAAGGAACCACGCATAGCCGGACTACCACGCAACTCGACGGCGGTCCGCCGCCATCACCGATCTCGAGGTCTACACACCAGCCGAGGCGGCAGACCTTCTCAAGGTTCATGAGTCATGGCTGCGCAGACGCGCAGCCGCACTTGCCAGCACCAGCGGATCGAAGCGTCCACGCACACCGCAATGACCCCGATCCCGATGGGAGCAACCCATGGCATGGGTAGAACAACGCGGTAGCCGCTAGATCTAGCAGGCGTGGTCGTTGCTCAGGGTGGTGAACAGGGACGCGTCGTCGGAGCGCGGGATCGACGCGCCGAGCGTGCCAGGCCCCGCCTTGCGGAGCGGTTCCGCTGTGGAACTGCCTGGGCATCCGCGGCGCGGCGATCCGCCGCGCCGCCTCAGTGCCGAGCAAACCGGATCAGCCGCCGATCTCCTGCACCTGATCAGTGACGCTGATTCCTCGGGCGAAGCTCACGAGCTGATCGTCGGCCAGGTTCACCGAGGCCGGGATCTGGACCAGGACGCGACGACCTGAGACGTCGGGAAACATGAGCCAACGCGTATCCGAGGCCTTGCCTTCGGACTCCTGCGCGAACCCGATCTGTCCCTCTTCGCCGTTGATATCGACCTTCTGAACCTGCTGGTCCTTGTCGAAGGTCGTCAGCCCTTGAAGGGACACCGCGATCCGGTCCGCCAGGCTGAAGGCGTGCCCGGGCTTCGGCGGGCTGACGTCCCGTCCCGGTGGCGCGACGACGAACGATGACGCGTCATCGGAGATCACCTGCCAGCCGTCGGGCACAGTGTTGACCTTGAAGCCCCTGGGCTGTTCGCCGGTGTAGGCCACCAGCCGGAGCCGCGTCGCCTGCGCCGTCGCGCTGCCTCCGCCGGCATTGGTGACCGGGCCGCTGGGCGGTTGACCCATCTGGGCGGCACCCACAGCCACGGCGGCGACAACGGCGACAGCCGCCCCGGACAGCGTGAGGCGCTGGCGGCGGCGTCGGGTCACGGCGTGATGTCCGCGGGCCACGTCGGCGGCAACGACATCCAGGTCGGCCGGGTCAGTGGTGACGGCCTGCGGCAGGTTACGCAAGACATCCATGAGATCTGGCATGTCAATACTCTCTCTTCAGTCTCGGTTCTGGGGATCGGTCAGGAGAAGTGGTGTGCCTGAACGGGAAAGCGGGAGCGCAGGCGGTCCAGGCCACGTGCGCTCTGGCTCTTGACATTGCCCTCGCTGCATCCCATGGCGTCGGCGGTCTCGGCGACATTGAGCCCTTCGACGTAGCGCAGCACCACCGCAGCCCGCATGCTTGCCGGCAGCGTCGCCAGCAAGGCGAGCACCGCTGCCTCGTCACTGCGTGTTTCCTCGATCGCGACATCGGGCACCTCGGCCCAGGTCTGCTCCCGCCTGCGGAAAGGGCTCCGGCGCTCGTCGATCGCCGCGTTCACGACGCACCGTCGCGCGTACGCGTCAACGGTTTCCTGCCGCACCCTCGGCCACGCCGTGTACAGACGGACGAGGGCCGTCTGCACCACATCCTCGGCCCTGGCGGCATCACCGGAGACAAGCAACGCAGCGATCCGCACCAGCGCGGGACGCCGTGCCGTCACGAAGTCGGTGAACTCGCGATCCTGTCCGGAACGCCGTCTCATATATCCATGACCTTCCTCATCACGCTCACAATCGGACGCCTCTTCTACGGCACTGGCTCGCCAGCCGTTGCATGCCAGGCGAAAATCCCCGCCGCGCCGGCAGTAGGCGCACCCGCCCGCTGACGAGGCGTTGTGCGGGGCGCGCACTAGCGGTCCGCCGCACCTGCGGCTCTATCGATAGAGGTAGGCACGGACAACTGTTTGCGCCGTCTGGGCATGGGTCGCGCTGGTCGCGATCACACGAATGGAGACGTAGCCGATGCCTCGGGGATAGCGCAAAGGTGATAGCGCCGTTCGCCACCGCGGCCGGGACGCTACCGCGCGTCCGGTCACGGTCGATTTCGAGTTAGCCGGAGCTGGACAGCAGCTGATCGGCGGCGCTCCGGATGCTCCGGCTGATTCAAGCGCATTCGGCACCCTTCGAAGAGTTGGAGCTACTTCAGCTGGAACGTCTCTGCCGGGGGTTCTTGCTGCATCGGTACCGATTTGAGCCGGGGGACGGTGCTGCCGGGCAGCACCGGCGCCGAGGTGGCGACGGTGCCGCAACCGGTCAGCAGCGCGGCAACCGCAAGGCCGGTTGCCGGCCGGCATCGGGGTCTCGCTACTCCGTGCCGTGTCCGGGCCCGCGGCGGGCCGCGAGCGCGGTCAACCAGTACTCGGTCTCGGGCGTCTCCTCGACCTCGAATCGGGCGTTGGGCACATAGAGCCGGGCACCGTGGCGAGCGATCGCGGTCGGAATGTCGAAGTCTGCCGAAGTCAGCGTGTCCACGACCTTGCCACTGGTGCCGGACCGGTCGAGGTGGACGACGGCGACGGCGTTGATGTCGCTCTGCACCGCGTACAGGGTGCGATCCTCACGGAGCATGCCGTCGGGGTGGGCCAGGGTCTGCCCGCCGAGGTCGACCCGGGTCGCCGTACCGTTCTCCGCCACGCGGTAGAGCTCGCCGGTGGTGGAGTTGTTGACCAGCAGAGCCCGGCCGTCGGGGGTGGTCGTGATGCCGTTGGCGTTGAACCCATCCGGCACCTGCACCCACTCCCCGCGCAGCGGCACCTTCGTGACCCGGCCGTCCTTGACCCGGTAGAGGGCGTTGTCGAACGCGTCGGTGAACCAGGCAGCCTGGTTCGTCAGGAACACGTCGTCGATGAACGTCGACGTGCCCGCGGGCGCCAGCTGGTACTCGGCCAGCACCGCACCGCTGCGCAGGTCGATCACGCGCGCGTTGCCGCCCCCGCCGCCCGCGACCCAGAGCCGGTGCCGGCGGGTGTCGATCGTCAGCCCGAGCGAGCCGCAGGCGATCTGGCACTCCGCGCCGGGCCCCGGCCCCTCGCTGATCACCTCGCCCCTGCCGGTCGCGAGGTTGAGCGCGAAGATGTCGCCGTCGACGCGGTTGCCGAGGTACGCCGTGCCCTGCTCGATCGCGATGCTCTCGGGCGGGAAGCCGTCGGGCAGGCCGATGTGGGTGGAAGCCTCGCCGCGGCCGGCGCCCGCTGCCGCCGCGGGGGCAAGCGTGGACGCTGCGAGTGCGACAACCGTCGTGATGGCGCCGGCACCCAGGATGGCGCGGCGGAGCAGTGTCTTCATGATGAGCCCTTCGAGCGAGGTGATCAGGTTGACCGGGAAGGTGACACCCTCAGATCCACTCGACGGCGTCACGTGAACGAGCGTGCCCGGGGGCGCCTCATCCAGCCAACGCAGTTCGCCGATGGGCGCTATGCGCCTGTCGCATAGTGATCCGCGCCGCGGGGCGAATGGCCGGCCGGCGGCGGGGACGTCGTCGGGGGCGTCGTAGCCGAGCCAGTACACGGCTGCGGTGGTGGCGATCGGGTCGGCGAGGGCGGCGTCGGCGGTGGACACCCCTGGACGAGTAAGTCCTAACTGCCCCTGAGTCGTAGGCATGACGAAGGGTGCGGGCGACGCAGTCCCGCCCAGGTCACAGCCCGCTGGTGAACCGGCGTGTGAACGGCCGGGTGAATGGCCGGGGCTACGTTTCTCGCGCCATCATGCGTTGGCGACAGGGGAGACGACGATGCTCGGGTTGCGAGGGTTCACAGTCAGCGGGCGGGTCGCGTCTGTCGCGATGGCTCTGGTCGTTGTGGCGTCCGGGCTCACTGTGCCGCTTGGGGCGGCGACGGCCGGCGCCAGGCCGGACTGGCTGTCGGGGGTACGAGAGGCGGGGAAGGGGCCGGAGTCGACGCCGGTGCGGCGGGCGGCCTCCGCACCGTTGGGAAGGGACACACCGGCCGGCGCGCCCACGGTCAGCTGGCCGCGCGCGGGCGCGCAGGTCGTGGCGCGCGGCGCGGCGAGCGACCGGGTACGCGTCGAGGTGCTGGACCGTCAGGCTACCCGTGGGGCCGCCTCGGGTCCCGTCGTTCGGTTGTCCCCTGTGGAGGGTGTCCAGGCCGGACCGGTGGAGGTCGCGATCGACTACTCGGGCTTCGCGAAGGCCTACGGCGGTGGGTACGCCGATCGGCTGGCCGTCGTGGCGCTGCCCGACTGCGCGCTCGCCACACCCCGACCCACAAAGTGCGCGACGGGGCGCAGGCTGCCATCGCGCAACGACACGGCGTCGTCGCGGCTCGTGGTCACCGCGGCGGCGGGTACCCTGCTCGCGGTCACCTCGGACGTGTCGGGCGAGACCGGCAACTACGCCGCCTCGCCACTGGCGGTCTCGGACAACTGGCAGGTGACACCGGGCACGGGCGAGTTCTCGTGGTCGTACGACGTCACGGTGCCGCAGCCACCGATCGGCGCGGCGCCGGCGGTCGGACTGGGGTACTCCTCCGGTGCCGTCGACGGGCTGGTGTCCACCCGCAACACCCAGGGACCGCCGTCCGGTGTCGGCTGGAGCGACTTCGCGTCAGCCTACGTCGAACGCCGATACAAGCCCTGCGCGACGACCGGCGACCTGTGCTGGAACGGCCACAACGCGACCATCTCCCTCAACGGTCGCGCGTCGGAGATGCTCGCCACCGACACCACGTACGACAGCTGGCTGTTGAAGGACCACGCGGGCTGGACCGTGGACCACCTGCACGGCACGTACGCCAACGGTGACGAGAACCGGGAGTACTGGAAGGTCACCACGCCGGACGGCACGCAGTACTTCTTCGGGCGGGGCAGCGACCCGGGCTCCGCAGCGGCGACGAACTCGACGTGGACGGTGCCGGTGTTCGCCGCCGCGGCCGGCGACCCGTGCTCCTCCCCCGGCGTGTGCAGCCAGGCGTGGCGGTGGAACCTGGACCAGGTGATCGATCCTAACGGCATCGCCACCACGTATTACTACAGCACCGAGACCAACAAGTACCTGTCGCAGGGCGCGCTGCTGTCAGACGCGTCCTATGTGCGCGCCGGCTACCTGGCCCGGATCGACTACGGCAAGCCGGCCGCCACCGGCGGCGACGTCTTCCCGGCCGGCCGGGTGATCATCGACACGCAGGACCGCGCGCCCTTCGGCGACGTGCCGACCGACCTGCACTGTTCTGCCAACTGTGTGGTGACCTCGCCGACGTTCTACTCAGGCCGGCGGTACTCCGCGGTACGCACCGAGGTCCGAGCCGGCAACCGGTGGCGCCCCGTCGAGCAGGTGAACCTGTACCACCGCGCCCTGACCAACGACGACGGCCACACCAAGCTGTACCTGGATTCGATCTCCCGGGTCGGGCTGACCGGGGTCGAGGACGGCCGACTGGACCAGGCGCTGGTCCTGCCGAAGGTGGAGCTGACCTACACCGAGCTGCCCAACCGGGTCGACGTGACCGCGGCGGGCGGGCGAAGGATGGGACATCATCGGCTCACCGGCGTCGTCGACGAGTACGGCGGCACGACCGCGGTGACGTACGGGCAGCAGAACCGGTGCGCCGACGGGTACATCGGCCCGTGGGAGACCAACCTGAAGGACTGCTTCCCGCAGAAAGTCGGCACCCGCACCCGGGTCTTCCACAAGTACCTGACCACCAGGGTCGAGCACCGGGACACGCTCGGCGGCGGACAGCCCGCCACGGTCACCGCCTACGCGTACGAGGGCCCCCCGGCATGGCACCACGACGATGACGAGTTCGTGCCGCTGGCCGACCAGTCGTGGTCGGACTGGCGCGGCTACGGCACGACGCTGATCACCGAGGGCGTCGAACGCACCCGCGTCACCGTGCACCGTGGCATGAACGGGGACCGCCTACCGAGCGGTACGCGGCAGGCCTGGGTCCGGCCGATAGCCGGCGCCGGCTTCGGCGACACCCCCGTACCGGATGACCCCTGGCTGGCCGGCGGCACCTACATGGAGGCACAGCTCGACGCCAGTTCCGCGGTGGCGTCCGCCACCCTGCACGAATACCAGGTCTCGCACCTGAGCTTCGCCGGCGGTGACCCGCAGGACTACGTGGCCTGGGTCGGCGAGAACCGCACGACCGCCCACACCGCCACAACCACCGGCAGCTTCATGCGCCAGCGCACCACGTCGGGGTACAACGCCCGGTTCCAGCCGGAGACGGTCTTCGAGGAGGGTCGCCTGGACCAGCAGGGCGACGAACGCTGCACGCGGACCACGTACGCGACGATCGGCGCTATCGTGGTCAACCCCGCCAACGTCACGCTGCTCGCCGGCGGCTGCTCCTCCACCGACGTGCTCTCACAGACCGAGACGGTGTACGACACCCGCGGCAACGCGACACAGCAACGCACCCGGGTCGACGATTCCAGGTGGGTCACGACGGTGCAGACGGCGTACGACGCGTTCGGCCGGGCTTACCGGGTGACGGACGCCAAGGGACTGGTCACCGAGACGGCCCACGGCAGCACACCGAACGGCGGCTTCCCCGGCACGTCCACGACCACGCTGCGTGCCGGGAACAGCACGCACACGTCGAGCACCGAGTGGTTGCCCGAGCGCGGCGCGCCGCTGCGGGAGACCGATCCCAACGGACATGTCACCACCTACAGCTACGACCCGCTGGGTCGGACGCAGACCGTGCGGCGCCCGACCGAGCAGAGCGCGCCATCCGATGTGTACTCCTACCAGTTCGGATACGCGGTGTCGGCCGACAAGTCGGTGCCGCCGATCGTGCGCAGCCGGCGGTTGCAGGCGACCGACCCGGTCCGGTACGAGGACTCATGGGTGGTCTACGACTCGCTGCTGCGGGGCCGGCAGACCCAGACGTACTCACCCGCGACCGGCAAGGTCATCGTGACCGGCACCTCGTACAACGACCGTGGCCTGGTGGACACCCAGACCGAGCCGCAGGCCGTCGACGGCGTCCCCGGCTGGAGACTGCTGCCGGTGTCCTGGGAGAACAAGACCCGCAACACCTACGACGCGCTGGGCAGGATCGCCCGGCAGGGCTGGTACCAGGACGACGCCGAAAAGTCGGCGACGGTCACCACCTACACCCACGACACCACGCTGGTGGAGAATCCCGGCGGGCGCAGGTCCCGCACGGTGGTCGACGGGCTCGGCCGCGACATACAGATCGCCGAGTACGACGGCACGGCGTGGCAGACCGTCACCCACGGGTACGACCTCGCCGACCGACTGACGTCCATTCTGGACCCGGCCGGCAACCGGATCACGTACGGCTACAACAAGGCCGGCTGGCGCCTGTCCCAGAGCGACCCCGACGCCGGTGACTGGACGTTCGGCTACGACGACGCCGGAAACCAGACCACCGTCACCGACGCCAAGGGCGGCGTGACCGTCACGGCTTACGACGCCATCGGCCGACCCACGCACCGGCGCAGCGGTAGCTCCACCGGTCCGGTCCTGGCCCGCTGGGAGTACGACGCCACCGGGGAGAAGGGCCTGCTCGACCGTGCCGTCCGGGTCACCGGGACGGGCGAGTGGGCGGTCGACGTGACCGGTTACGACGAGCGCGGCCGGGCACGCGGAACACGGTGGACGGTGCCCGCCGGGGTGCCCGGGCTCTCCGGAAGCTACACCGTCCGCCTCGGCTACGACCGGGCGGACCACCTCACCTCGGTCGCGTACCCGGCGGTCGGCGGTCTGCCCGCGGAGACGGTCACCACCGACTACGACACCCTCGGGCTGCCGACGTCCCTGTCCGGCGCCGACCCATACGTGTGGACGGCCACCTATGACGATCGAGGCCGACCGTCCACAATGGGCCTCGGCCCGCGTCCGAACGGCCAGCCGTGGCTCGCCCGGAACTGGACCTACGACGCGGACCAGCGACCCGAACGGATGCGCAGCGCGGTCAACGGCGCCACCGTGGTCGACCACGAGTTCGGGTACGACGCGGTCGGCACGCTGACCTCGCGGACCACGGCCGACGGCGGCCAGGCGTGGCGGGAGTGCTACGGCTACGACGTGCGCGACCGGCTCACCTCGGCGTACACCACAACCGCCGCGGCCTGCGACGGCACAGGGAAGGGCACCGGCGCGGAGCCGTACGACAACACGTACGCCTACACGCCGGACGGCAACACGCGCTCACGGGTGGAGAGCGGCGTCACCGACACCTACTCGTACCCGACCGGCGCGGGCGCGGACCGGCCGCACGCCCCCACCGCCGTGGGCGCCGACCGGTACACCTGGGACCCGAACGGCAACCTCAGCGCGCGCACCGTCGGCGGTCGCGCCGAAACCCTGGCCTGGGACGCCGAACGCATGCTGACCGCGGTCACCACCCCGGACGGCACCACCGGCCACGTGTACGACGCCGACGGCGCCCGCCTGCTGCGCACCACACCCGAGGGGCGCACCATCTACATCGCCGGCCACGAGGTCACCGCGAACATCGCCGGCACGAGCGTGACCGCGGTGCGCAGCTACTCGTTCAGCGGCGAGCCGGTCGCCACCCGGACCCCGAGCGGCGTCGACTACCTGGTCGCCGACCAGCAGGGCTCGGTCGAGGCGACCCTGCCCTCCGGCGGAGCGGTGGAGGTCACCCGCACCTACACACCGCACGGGCAGAAGCGCTCGGGCGGCGACCCGGACACCGACCGCGGCTGGCTCGGGGAGGTCGAGGACCAGACGACGAACCTGTCCCACCTCAACGCACGCTACGACGACCCGTCGATCGGACAGTTCATCTCGCCTGACCCGATCTACGATGCCGACTCGCCGCAGTCCCTCAACCCGTACGCCTACGCGCTCAACAACCCGGTCACGTTCAGCGACCCGTCCGGCGCCTGGGTGCCGATCACCAACGGCGGCGGGCCGAGGGTCGGCTACAACGCCCGATGGAGCCCGGCCACGAACAGCAATAATCTGGCCCGCGCGCTGAAGGTGCACACGCGCAGCAGCGCACCGCTCGGCAAATGGGTGAGGAAGGTGCAGTACAAAGTCAACAAGTACAACAGTTCTGCGCTACACGAACTGCGAGCCGCCTACGTGCGGCGCCTGCGGGAAATCACGACGCTGAAGGCGATGGCCCGGGCGAACCCGGACCCGGCCTTCTGGAGGGCGGTCGCGCGGGCGGGAAGCGGCCAGGCACTGATCCTCATAGGTATGCGGGCCGCGAACCCGGATCCTGGTTTCTGGAAAGCCATCGCGGAGCCGGGCGGCGCGAAGCGGCTGGTGGCGATTGCCAAGCGGGCAAAGCGCGCCAACGCCGCTGCCGTCCGGTACGGCTTCGGGCGCGGCGTCCACTTTGACTTCCCCTGCGTCCACCACACCGATGGTGGGTGCGTGCTTGGAGGAGTCGACGAAAGCTTCGACAACTTCGCCGAGGGTGTCGCGTGCCAGGTGTCGCAGGCGGGACGATACCCGAACCGGATTCCCTGCGAGTTCACGGCTTCCGACTACATCGATGATGGCATGAACGAGGTGACAGCCGGTTGCACCAACGGCTTCACCGGCGACCTGATCGAGGGTGCCGTTCGCGCGGTCGGCGTCGCGGCCACGGCAAAATCAGCAAGCTCCGGAGCCCTGACGAAGGTGGCCACGGCAGGACCGATGGCCGCGGCCGGAGCCCCTGCCCTCATCGCGGGCATTGGCCTGTGCGTGAGCGGCATCGTCACTAATCACGTTCAGATTTCAGGCCCGTAGGGAGGAAGCCGCATGCCGGCCAGCAGAAAGAGGTTCGCCAGTACAATGGCGTCTATCGTTGTCCTCGTCGCGACGGTCGGCGTGCTGCCGGACGGACCGGCGGCGGGCGCGGCCACCGTCATCCGCGTCGCGGGGGACTTCATCGGGGACGAACGGGACGAGATCTTCGAGTACCGGCCCGGCAACGGCCTGGATCTGATGTACACGGAGTTCGTCAAGGCGGGTGCGGGCATCGTGTCGGGGCCAACGTACACGCTGCCCGTCACCCACACGTACACGCCGTTCACCGGGGACTTCGACGGTGACGGCAAGGATGAGCTGTTTTTCTTCGGGGCCGGGGACGCGGGCGACTTCATCTGGGACTTCAACGGCATCGCCGAACGCCGGGAGGTGGCCAAGACCCAGGGCGGGCTGTACCACCCGGTCGTCGGGGACTTCGACGACAACGGCACCGACGATGTCTTCTGGTACGCGCCGGGTGCGGTGGCCGATCAACTGTGGACGTTCCCGCCCGGTGGCGATCTCGCGCATGTCAGCGTGCCGGTGCGGAACTTCACCGGTGACTACGTGCCGCTGGCCGGCGACTTCAGCGGCACCGGCGGCACGGACATCATCCTCTACGGTCGTGGCAACGACGCCGACCACCTCGTTGACTTCGTGACCGGGTTCGCCGCGCCGACGATCAGTGCGTTCGGACCGGTCACCGGGCCGGCGCATCGACCGGTCGCCCTGGACGCCTTCGCGGACGGGTGGACGGACATCCTGTTCTACAACACCGCCTCCACTATAGATCCATTGTGGAATCTCAGAGCGGGCGGCAAGGAAGTCCACGACGAGCTGATCACCGGCACCTACGCGCCCGTCGCGGGGGACTTCCTCGGCGACGGTTACGAGGACGTGTTCTGGTACGGCTCGGTGTCCTCGTTCGTCTGGGACTGGGAAGGCGCTACACACCCGACTGTCCGCACCGGCGGCGTGTCCTGAATGGAGGTTAGGGTGAGCAGGTTCCGTGCGATGCTGGTCGCCTGCCTGTGCGTCGTCGCCGGGATCGTGGTGCCGGCGACCCCGGCCGGCGCGGCGGTCAGCACGACCCTCGTGCCGTACCGGATGGACGCCTCCAACCAGGCGGGGTGGTGGAAGCCGATCGAGTTCGACGGGCTGCCGTACCTGGTCTACAACGCGTGGGGCAGCGCGTCCGAGGGCGGCGCCACCGACCGGCACACCGTGTACGTGGCCCGGCGGGAGGCCGACGGCGCCTGGACCCGTGGCTGCCTGCGTACCGCCGCCGGTGAATGCGTCGTCTATCCGGACGACGTCGGGCACCACCAGCCGACGATGGCGATCGACGGTGACGGGTACATCCACGTGTTCGCGTCGATGCACGACGACAACTGGCGCTACTACCGCTCCACCGCGCCGGGCGATGTCACGTCCATCGTGGACCGCTCCGCGCAGATGCCGGACCACGGCGGCCAGTACACGTACCCGGCCACGACCCGCACCGACAACGGCGACATCTACCTCATCATCCGCGCGTACCCGGCCGGCCGCCTCTACCGTTGGGACGACGTCGCCGACGCGTGGTCGCGGGTGGTGACCTTCGCCCAGGCTGATGGCTACGTCGTCTACCCCGACGACATCTCCAGCGACCCCTCGGGCGACCTGCACATCGTCTGGGAGTGGGCGTACGGCGGCGCGAGCGGGCTGCGGCACGACGCGTCGTACCTGCGCTACAGCCGGGCCACCGGTCGGTTCACCACCGCGGACGGGGGCCGGATCCTGTTGCCCACCTGGCCGGGCACCGCGGCCGTGTACCAGCCGGTGCAGGGGCAGGAGCAGATCACCGACCGGGACGCGGCGGTGGATCCGGGCGTGCAGAGCGCGAAGGTGGCCGTCACCGCCGACGGGCAGCCGGTGATCGCCTACCGGTACCGGTCGACGCCGGGTGGGCCGTTCCGGGTGCGGCTCGCCGAGTGGGCCGGCGCGTGGCGGCGTTCAGTGGTGTACGAGGGCAGCTACGACACCACCGCCGCGGTGGACGTGACCGCGTACGGCTCGGGTGTCCGCATCTACTACGCCAAGGCGCAGACGCAGGCGAGCGACCAGGCGTTCGCCGCCGGCCGCAGCGGTGGCGCCTGGACCGAGCGGCTGCTGCTGCCCGGGGTGCCGGTGGAGCGGCTCTCGGTCATCCGTCGCGGCGCGACCGACCACCTCTACCTGGCCTCCCCCGGCACCCACGAGCTCTTCTACGGCACCAACACCTGGTAGCAGCAACTCACCGGGGAACGTGATCGAGCGTCGGGTCCGCGCGCAGGATCCGGCGCTCGATCGCCCGCAGACCGGGGCCCGGTTCGAGTCCGTGCTCGTCGGCCAGCAGTCGCCGCGCCCCGCGGTAGGCGGCGAGCGCCTCGACCTGGCGGCCGCTGCGGTACAGGGCGATCATCAGTTGGCTCAGCAGCCGCTCCCGGAACGGGTGTGCCGCGACCTCCGCCGCGAGCCGGGACACGATGCGGGTGTGCAGGCCGAGGTCGAGCTCCGCCTGGTTCATGTCCTCCACCACACCGACCCGCCGCTCCTCCAGGGCGGTCCGGGCGGCGGTGGCGTACGGGGCGCGGACACCGGTCAGCGCCGGCCCCCGCCACAGGCCGATGGCGGCGCGCAGCAGCATCGCCGTCTCGGCGGGGCTGGGCGCCTCCTGGGCCCGCGCGGTCAGGCTGGCGAACCGGGACAGGTCCACCAGGTCGGCGGCGATGTCCAGCACGTAGCCGCCGTGCCGGTGAGCGAGCGTGGCGGCGCTGGCGAGCCTGCCCCGGATGGCGGAGACCATATTGCTGAGCTGGGCCTTGGCGGTGGAGGGCGGCCTGCCACCCCACATCTGCTCGACGATGCGGTCGACGGTGAGCGGGCGGTTGGCGTGCAGCAACAGCAGCACGAGCAGGTCGCGCTGCTGGCGGCGGGCGAACGTCACCTCCTCGTCGCCGATGACGATCTCCACCGGGCCCAGCAGGTGGAAGTGGCTCATGGCGGTCACCCACCGTCAGGTTCTCGACTTTGTGTCTGTCAGACAGTAATCCCCGAACTGATTAGTGTCAATGTGACAAGTAGGCGGTGTGCTGATGACCATGGCGATTCCTCGACCGCGCTCACGCGAGCGTGCAGGCCACGGTGGACCTGGTGATTCTCACGCTGCGGGAGGGGCGGCCGCAGGTGCTGCTGGTGGAGCGGGGCAAGAAGCCCTACCGTGGCCGCCTCGCGCTGCCCGGCGGCTTTCTGCGTAACGGCGAGGACCTGGCCGATGCCGCCCGACGTGACCCAGCCGACTCGATGTCGCGTGCGTTCACCGCTGGAACGCAGCCGAGCCGGCGGACGTCCACCCTGCACGAGCCGGTTTCACCTTGCCTGGGCGTGCGGCATCCGGACCTCGGCGATCAGCCCGCCCCCTGCTCCGGGACGCAGGCGAAGCTGCCAGCCGTGTCGAGCGATGATGGCGGCCACAAGCGCGGCACCGAGACCGCTACCCCGGATCTGCAGGCGCCCGGCGCCGCGATGGAATGGTTCGACAATCTTGGCGACCTCGTCCGCGCTCATCGGTACGCCGGTGTTGGCGACAACAAGGACGAATTCCTGCCCCGCGTCATGCAGGCCCAGCTCAACCCGGCCACCGCGACGATTGTGGCGTATCGCATTGTCGAGCAGGTTGCGGACCATGAGCCGGACCAGAGTCGCATCTGCCTCAACAATGACGGGATGATCGAAATCCGCGCGCATCGTCACGCCATGATCCACCGCGGCTCCCTGATGACTCTCCGCTTCCTCGCGGAGAACAGGAGCCAGGTCGACCTGCCCCAGGAAGGCTTTGCCACCTTGGGCCTCCGCCAGATCCAGCAGCGTACGTACGGTTTGAACGCTCCGGCTGTTCAGGTTGCGCAGGTCTTGCAGGAGCTCACGTGTCAATCCCGGCGGCGCATCGGCCAACGCGTCATCGAGAACGGCTTGTGTGACGGCCAGTGGCGTCTGAAGTTCGTGGGAGGCGTTCGCGGCGAAACGGCGTTGCGCCTCGAACGCGTCGTCCAGCCGCGTAAGCATCATGTTGAAGCTGACAGCCAGGTCGGTGACCTCATCCCGACCACGACCGACGGGCACTCGAGCCCGCAGATTCGTTTTCGCGGCCTGACGTGCCGCGTCGATCATCAAATTCAAGGGTGCGAGTGAGCGTCGCACTATGCAGCGCACGGCAAATGCTCCTGCGATGACTACGACGGCGACGCTAACGGCCGAAAACCCGAGCAGCCGTTCGACCTCTCGCCGAGGCAGCATTGGCCCCGATACGCCCGCCGGCGACGCAAAGGAACTGCTGCTGCCGTCGGGCGATACCCCAGGCGCCGCACCCACAATGCTGTCCGGAACGTAGGTCATCAGCAGCGTGATGGTTGCGGTCATGACCAGAGCCAGCACGGCGATGACAGCGACCATGCTCCCAATGACGCGAGTGCCGATGGACCCGCGGGAGCCGAACCGCGGAGTCTTCTCCTCGTCAGGTGCGGACAACGCGGTACCCGACACCGGGAACGGTCTCGATCGGCCATGGCTTGCCGAGCTTTTTGCGCAACGTGGAGATGACCACCCGGGGGGAGTTGGTGAAGGGATCGGCGTGCTCATCCCACGCGCGCTGCAGAAGAGTCCCGGCACTGAGGACGCCGCCATCCGCGCGCAGCAACTGCTCGAGAATGCGAAACTCCTTTGGACTCAGCGACAACAAGGTGTCACCACGAAACGCCTGGTGCGTGAAAGGGTCGAGCCGAAGGTCCCCGAAGCGGAGTTCCGGCGGTGCTCGATGACCGGACCGCCGCTGTAGTGCGCGCAGCCGCGCGACGAGTTCGGGAAACTCGAATGGCTTGACGAGATAGTCGTCAGCCCCTATCTGCAAACCGGCGACTCGGTCGACCAGCGCCGCCGACGCGGTCAGCATCAGCACTCCCACCGGGCAACGGTGGGAGATGATGTACTTGCACACGTCATCACCCGAGAGCAACGGCAGGTCGCGGTCCAGGACGACCGCCTCGTACTCCTCAGACTGCAAGAGTTCCATCGCGGCCTGGCCGTCATGAACGATGTCGACCGTCAAGCCCGCACGCTGCAGCCCATTCCGAATGGTTCGGGCGAGGATCCGCTCATCCTCCGCCAGCAGAACTCTCACGCAGGCTCCCCTTCGATGCTTTCACCCTACGCTCCCGGTTGTGCCCTCATCCGGTTCGCCTGGACGACGCCACGGCGGGCTGGGCGCCGGTCAAACCTTGGACCCAGCCCACCACTGTGGCTCTACTTGGCCGGCGTCGCCGCCTCAGCCTTCTCGACGGTCACCCCAGCGGGACGCTTGTCACCCGTCTGACCCACCGCGCCGATCTCCGGCGTGTCCGTGGCAGCAGTCTGGCCCGCCGGGGCGGTCTTGCCGGAGGTGCCCGCGTTGGCCACGGACGCCGCGATCGCCACCCCGCCACCGGCCAGGGCGAGGACGAGCACGGCCCCGGCGAGAGGACTCTTGATCTTCATGACGTCGACCTTTCTGCCGAGCCGCCCTTCGGCGTCGGCAGACATCATTCAAGGTGATCCACTGTTGCGGGGTCGTAAAGATCGAGCCCCGCTCGGCGAGCAAGGTCGGTCCCTACGATGTCCACCGCGTAAGGCCTGGTGAGTGCGATCGTGGTCGTCTCGCGGACCTGCTGCCGCACGCCGGAAGACGAGATCCGGTGTGGACCGACACCGGCGCGCCGGTCGTGGTGGCGATCGACGCTCTGGTCAGCGCCGCCCTCCTCAGCCTTCACGCACTGCCGAAGCCCCGCTAGCAATGATCCTGAAGCCCACTCGGTCGAGAGCGCGGGACACGGCGGCGAGCTGAGTCACCGCATCGGCGCAATCCCGACCGTCCTTCGGCTCGGGGTCCAGTCCTCGCTGTAGGCCCCGCCAGCGGAGTGCCCGAGCATCCCGAAGCGCTCCAGGCCCAACCGCTTCCCGCCCCGTGACCACGGCAACCATGCCGCGCAGGGAAACATGCCGTGTTCGTCGTTCATGTGCTTGATTCCTCGGGACGTGGTGGCGCCGGACGCAGCCGGGCGGAACCGTCGAAGCCTGGAAAGTCACCGTCATCCCGGTCTTGAACGTCAGCGCCGGACCACGTGGCGCGGATGGCACTTCCGTCCAATGCACCGCGTTTGGCCGGCCCGCGGCCCGCTCGACCGACTCGATCCGGGCCCCCACCTGCGATTTCTTGGTCATCGAAAATGTGCACTCGAACAGACAACTTCACAATCATCGGTGGAGCAGCGATTTGGCCGGTTCTGCGCCGTACCCTCAACGCCACATCGCTCAGGAGGAAGGTTCGACGTTTTGGATGGTTCCACGGACGAGGAGCAGCCGCCCCAGGTATCCCTGCGCCGCGTCGGCGGCCTCCTCAAACCGCATTGGCCACGGCTGACCGCGGTCACGGCCATCATCGTCGCATCGTCGCTGGTCGGCATGGCTACGCCTTTCCTGCTGCGCGGGATCATCGACCAGGCGCTGCCCACCCAGAACCTGAATCTGCTGAGCTGGCTGGTCGCCGGTCTGGTCGCGGTGGCCTTCCTGACCGCGGTGTTCGGCATCACCCAGACCTGGATCGCCACCGCCGTCGGCCAGCGGATCATGCACAAGTTGCGGGTGGACGTCTTCACCCATCTGCACCGGCAGTCGGTCGCGTTCTTCACCCGCACCCGCGCCGGCGAAATCCAGTCGCGGATCACCAACGACATCGGCGGCATGCAGGCGGTCGTCACCTCGACCGCCACCTCGATCGCGTCGAACGTGACCACCGTCGTCGCCACGGCGGTCGCCATGCTCGTGTTGTCCTGGCAACTCTTCCTCGTGTCGGTGATCGTGCTGCCGCCGGCGCTCTTCCTGGCCCGCCGGGTCGCACGGATGCGTAAGGAGATCACCGCGAAACGTCAGCGCGAGCTCGCCGACCTCAACGTCATCATCGAGGAGAGCCTGTCGATCAGCGGTGTGCAACTCAGCAAGATCATGGGTACCGGCCCGGCGCTGATCGAACGCTTCGCCGGGTCGTCGGCCCGCCTCGTCGATCTGCAACTGCGCTCGCAGCTTGCCGGTCGCTGGCGGGGCGCCTCCATGAACATCATCTTCGCCGCCATCCCGGCGATCATCTATCTGAGCGCGGGCCTGCCGCCTGCCGCCGGCAAGTTGACGATCGGCACCATCGTGGCCTTCACCAGCCTGCAGTCGCGGCTGTTCCAGCCGATGATGGGCCTGCTCGACGTCGGCGTCTCGCTGAGTTCGTCGACGGCGCTGTTCGCGCGCATCTTCGAGTACCTGGACCTGCCGGTCGAGGTCGACGACCCCGTTCTGCCGGTGCGGCTGCCCCGGCCGGTCCGCGGCCACCTGCGCTTCGAGGACGTGAGCTTGACCTATCCGGGCAGCGAGAAACCCGCGATCAGCGGCATCACCTTGGACGTGCCGCCCGGCTCCTCGCTCGCGCTGGTGGGCGAGACCGGCTCGGGCAAGAGCACGGTGGCCACGTTGATCGTGCGGCTCTACGACCCGACCGCGGGCCGGATCACCGTCGACGGCTTCGACCTACGCGCACTGCGGCTCAACGAGCTGGTCCACACGATCGGCATGGTGGGCCAAGACACCTATCTGCTGCACGCCTCGGTTCGGGAGAATCTTCGGTACGCGCGACCCGACGCCACCGACGAGCAGGTCGAATGGGCCGCGCGGGCCGCTCAGGTCCACGATGTCATCGTCGCGCTTCCCCAGGGTTACGACACCGTCGTGGGTTCGCGCGGGCATCGGTTCTCCGGCGGGGAGAAACAGCGGATCGCCATCGCCCGGACGCTGCTGCGTGATCCGCCGATCCTGGTGCTTGACGAGGCGACCAGCGCGCTGGACAACTCGACCGAGCGGGCGGTCCAGCGCGCTCTCGAAGAACTCGCTCGCGGCCGTACCACGGTGACCATCGCGCACCGGCTGTCCACCATCCGCGATGCCGACCAGATCGTCGTCATGCGCGGCGGCCGGATCCTCGAGGCGGGCACCCACGACAGCCTGATCTCGATCGGCGGCTTCTATGCAGCGTTGACGGCGTAAGAACGCGACCACTTGCGCAACACGTTGTAGTACGGCCGATGGTGCCAATAGCACTCGTACAGAAAGCGGTCGTTCTTTACTGTGGCTTTGTAGGTGCGCGCGGGGCGAGTGAAGCAGGAACTGCCGGCCGCGTCGCGGTGCCACTGCGAGGTGCGGCTCCACACCTTCTGGTCCCCGGGCTGCCAGGACAGTGATGACTCCAGGAACGGTATTCCGGTGTGCCGGCAGTAGCGTTCGACCGCACCGTGCGCATCGGTGAGCAGATCCTCGGCCTCGACCACGTACGGCCTTACGCCGGTCCACTCGCGGACGCGCCGCGCCATCTGCACCTGATAGCCGTACCCGATCTCCTCGCAGACCATGTCCGGGTTCATGGCGTAGTGCGACGGGATCACCGAGCGCGGGTCGCGGATGATGAAGGTGTGCTGCCCGACCTGCGGGATGCACTCACCGCCGGTCGTGAGGTAGTCGTACTCGGTGGTCTCCTTGACGAACACCGGGTGTTCGTCGGCGCGCTCCTCGAGCAGCTTCAGCAGCTCGTCGTGTCTGGTCGCGATGCGGTCACCGACGACGGTCCAGCCCTGTACGACGATGCTCGAGAACGGTTCGTGGAAGACCTCGTGGTCCCCTCGTTCCACCATCATCCGCAGGAACGCCGTCGACATCGACCGGGGGGTTCCCCAGAGGAAGAGCAGGTTCGAGTGCATGGCGGCGGCCCTCAATCGTTCTGCGCCGACGCCATGCGGGTGATCAGGCTCGCCGGCCGGATGTCCCACCACGACTTCTCGACGTAGGCCAGGCAGTTGTCGCGGCTCTCCGGGCCCAGCACCGTACGCCAGCCGGCCGGCACGTCGATCATCTGCGGCCACAGCGAATGCTGGCCTTCGTCGTTGACCAGCACGAAGTAGCTGATGTCCTCGCGTTCGAACGGGTTGCTCACGCTGTCGGCCCTTTCGTGGGAGTGAGACGGATGTGTTCGGCCACCCGTGCGCCGATCAGCTCCAGCACCTCGGCCCGGGCGAGTTGCCGGTGCTTGTAGTTGAGGGCCATGACGTCGACGATGCCGGAGACGTACGGGTGCCACATCGGTGCGAAGTAGTGCTCCTCCGGGCGCGCGGCGATCGCCTCGACGAATAGCACGTCGCCCTCGAGGACGGAGAATTTGTGGCCGTCGGTCAGCTTGATCATGTTCTCGTAGAAGTCCACCGTGGCCCGGCCCTTCTGCCGCATCAGGAACGAGTACGGTCCCTGCCGCTGCCGGAGCTGCTCGTAGAGGATGTCGCCGGTGAGGTGGGGACGCTGCTCGGCCGGGACGTTGAGGTCGAAGTGGCGGGCGACCGCGTTCAGCCGCTCCACCTGGGTCGCCGGGCGCTGCGGCGTCGGGCGCGCGTCCAGCATCGCGACTAGGGCGACCTCCTCGCCGCCACGCTGCAACTGCACGGCCATCTCGTGGGCGATCTCGCCGCCCGTGCTCAGACCCAGCAGGTGGTACGGCCCTTCCGGCTGGACGAGGCGGATCTGCTGGACGTAGTCGGCGGCCATCGCCGTCACGGTCGCCGGCAACTCCTCGCCCGGTCCCAGGCCGCGAGCCTGGACCCCGTACACGCCGACGGGCGGCGGGATCGCGTTGACCAGCGGGTAGTAGAGCCAGCTAAGCCCGCCCAAAGGGTGGATGCAGAACAGCGACACCGGGCCGGTACCGGCCCGGAGCGGCACCACCACGTCAAGGGTCGCCTCCTCCGGCTCGGCCGCGAGCCACCCGGCCAGGTCCTTGGCGGTCGGCACGGCAGACACCACGAGGGGGTTGACGGTTACCCCGAACTCGGCCCCAATGGCCCGCGTGAGCGATTCGACGGTTTCCCGGCCGCCGCCGAGGTCGAAGAGGTTGTCCTCGGCCGCCACCTCGCCGACGCCCAGCGCCTGAGCGACCAGGACGCGCATCCGGTCCTCGGGCGAGGCCTGCGACTCGGCATCCGGCAACCGCGGCAGGTCGTCGATGCGGGCGGCCAGGCCGGCGAGCGTCAGGCTCTCGAAGACGGCCCGGAATGGCAGTTCGACGCGGAGCAGTGTCCGGAGCTCGTTGACCATCTGCATCGCCAGCAGCGAGTGACCGCCGAGCGCGAAGAAATTGTCGTCGCGACCCACCCGCGCCACGCCGAGCAGGCGCTGCCAGAGCTCGGCCAACGACTTCTCGACCGGTCCGACCGGCGCCTCGTAAGCCTGTTCGGTGTTCGTCACGCCTGGATCCGGCAGCCGGCGGCGATCCACCTTGCCGTTCACGGTGACAGGAAACGCGTCCATCGCCATGAATGCCGACGGCACCAGGTGGGCCGGCACCACCGCCGGCATCTGCCGGCGCAGCCGCACCGGGTCGGGGTCGAAGCCGACGACGTACGCCACGAGCCGCTTGTCCACGCCGTCGCCATGCACCATGGCCACCGCCTGCTCCACCCCGTGCATCCCCAGCAGCGCCGCCTCGACCTCACCTAGCTCCACCCGGACGCCGCGGATCTTCACCTGTTCGTCGTCGCGGCCGAGGAACTCGATCGCCCCGTCGGCGCGCCGTCGGGCGCGGTCACCGGTGCGATACATCCGTTCCCCGGGTACGAACGGGTCGGCGACGAACCGCTGCGCGGTCAGGGAGGCCCGGTTCAGGTAGCCCCGGGCGAGCGGACGTGCGGCGATGTAGATCTCGCCCGGCATGCCCAGCGGCACGTGGCCGAGGTCGGGACCGAGCACGTAGACGCGCGCGTTGGCGATCGGGACGCCGATCGGCGCGCTACGGCCGTCGTCGTCGCGGCACAGCCAGCTCGTCACGCCGATGGCGGCCTCGGTCGGCCCGTACAGGTTGTAGATCTCGGTGCTGGGTAGCGCTTCGGCGAAGCGGGTCCGCAGGCTGCGCGTCAGCGTCTCCCCGCCGGCGATGATGTGGCGCAGACTGGTGCAGCGCACGGCGTCCGGCTCACGCAGGAACATCTCGAGCATCGATGGGACGAAGTCGACGAACGTGACCCGCTCCCGCTGGATGAGCTCAACCAGATAGCGGGCGTCCCGGTGCCCGCCGGGCCGGGACATGACCAGGGTCGCCCCGTTCATCAGCGCCCAGAACAACTCCCAGACCGAGGTGTCGAAAGTGAACGGGGACTTCTGCAGCACCCGGCCCTCCGGGCCGAGGCCGAACCGCTCGTTCATCCAGTTCAGCCGGTTGCCGACGGCCGCGCGGACGTTCACTACGCCCTTCGGCGTGCCGGTCGATCCGGAGGTGTAGATCGCGTACACGGCGTCCTCGCCGTCGACCGGCACGCCGGGATCATGCGCGGGCTGTGCGGAAAGAGCGTTGTCCGGCTCGTCCAGACAGAACAGCAGGTCGTCGTGACCGGCCAGCCGATCGTGGGTGGCCCGGTGCGTGACGACGATGCTGACGGCGGCGTCGGCGATCATCGACGACAGGCGGGCGGCCGGCAGGTCGGGGTCCAGCGGGACGAACGCGCCTCCAGTCTTCCAGATCGCCAGGACGGCCACGACCAGGTCGAACCCACGTTCCATGCTGATGCCCACGAGTGTGTCGCGGCCCGCTCCGAGCGTGATCAGGTGATGCGCCAGTCGGTTCGCACGGCGATTCAGCTCCCCGTACGACAGATCCACCCCCTCGAAGCGCACAGCGGTCGCGTCCGGGTTCCGGCGGGCGTGTTCCTCGATGAGGTGATGCGGCCAGGGCCGCGCGTCCCAATCGCGTACGTCCCCCGTGCTCGCCGCCTCGACCGCGAGCCGCTCCTCCGTGCTCATCAGTGGCAGCCGGCCGATGGGAAGGCCCGGTTGCACCACTGCCTCGGCCAGCAGACGGCCGAGCATGCCGACCATCCGCTCGGCGGTGTCGTGGTCGAACAGGTCACAGGCATACATCACCTCGCCGCCGATGCCGGACGGGCGGCCGGCCGGATCGTGGAACTCCACGAACTGAATGCTCAGGTCGAACTTCGCCGATCCGGAGCCCACGCCCATCCGCTCCGAGCGCACGCCGGCCAGGCCGAATCGCGCCGACCGGCCGACCTGCGAGGCGACCATGACCTGGAACAGCGGATGCCGGCCCGGCGCCCGGGGCGGGTTCAGTTCCTCGACCACGCTCTCGAAGGGCACGTCCTGGTTGCCGAAGGCCAGCAGGTCCTGCTCGCGTACCCGGCCGATGAGCTGGTCGAAGGACGGGTCGCCGGTGAGGTCGGCCCGCAGCACCAGAGTGTTGACGAAGAAGCCGACCAGATCTTCCAAGGCCTCGTCGACCCGGCCGGACACCGGCCACCCGAGCGGGATGTCGGGGCCGGCGCCGAGCCGGAAGAGCAATGCGGCCACGGCCGACTGCAGCACCATGAAGACGGTGGCACCGTGCCGGCGCGCCGTCGCCGTCACCTGCTCGTGCACCTGGGCCGGCACTGTTATCGGCACCGACCGGCCGCGGTACGTCGGTTCGGCCGGCCGGCCCCGGTCGGCCGGCAGTGCCAGCTCGTGAGGAACATCGGCGAGAAGGTCCCGCCAGTACGCGAGCCGGGGCCGGGCGAGCCGCACCAGCTCCCGCTGCCACACGGCGAAGTCGGCGTACTGCACCGGCAGCTCGGTCCACTGTGGCCGGCGGCCCGCGCGTCTCCGCTCGTACGCCTCTTGCAGGTCGCGCATCAGCGGCTCCATCGAGGCGCCGTCTGCGGTGATGTGGTGCAGAACCAGGACCAGCATGAAGTCGTCCGATCCGAGCTCCAGCAGACGCGCCCGCAGCGGGATCTGCGTCGTCAGGTCGAATCCTTCCCGGACGACACGCCGGACGGTGTCTTCCCGTTCCCCGGGTGCGACGCACTCGCGCACGAGCAACTCGCCGAGCTCGGCCATCGGCACGACCTGCTGCCGGGGCTGCCCGTCCAGCACCGGAAAGCGGGTGCGCAACGGCTCGTGCCGCCGGACGACATCGGTGACCGCGGCACGCAGGGCCCCCTCGTCGAGGCCGTCGGACAGGCGGACGACCACCGGAATGTGATAAGCCCCGTCGTTGCCGCGCAACTGCGTGGTCAGCCACATCCGCTGCTGCGGGTAGGACAGCGGCACCATCGCCGGGCGCACCTGGCGCCGCAGCACCGGGCGCGTGCCGGCCTTCAGCACCGACACCCGCTGGGCGAGGTCGGCCAGGGTCGAGGCCTCGAAGAGGTCGCGGACCGGCAGTTCGACCTTCATCGTCGTCCGGACGCGGTTCACCAGCTGCGTCGCCAGCAGCGAATGACCACCGAGGCGGTAGAACTCGTCGGTGCGACCGACGCGGGGAACGCCGAGCACCTCTTCCCAAAGCCGCGCCAGCGCCCGCTCGACCGCGCCAACCGGAGCCACGTAGTCCCGTACACCCGCGTCGGCGGTCGGATCCGGCAGAGCCTGACGGTCGACCTTGCCGTTCACCGTCACCGGCATCGAGTCGACCATCATGAGCACTGAGGGCACAAGATGGTCGGGCACCACCGCGGCCAGGTCCCGCCGCAGAGTGGCGGCGTCCGGGCCATCGGGGTCGGCCACGACGTAGGCGACCAGCCGTCGATCCGCGCCGTCGCCGTGCGCGACGACGACGGCCTGGTCCACGCCGGCCAAACCCATCAGCGCCGACTCGATCTCGCCCAGCTCCACCCGTACGCCCCGGATCTTGACCTGGTCGTCGGCGCGGCCCTGGTACTCCATCTGACCGTCGGTCCGCCGCCGCACCACGTCACCGGTGCGGTACATCCGCTCACCGGGTGTGCCGAACGGGTTCGCGACGAAGCGCTGTGCGGTCAATGCGGGCTGTCCGGCGTATCCGCGGGCCAGCCCGGCACCGGCCAGGTACAGCTCACCGGCGACACCGACCGGTTGTTCCCGCAGAAGCTCATCCAGCACGTACGCCCGAACGTTGGGCAGGGGCCGCCCGATCGGTGGCGTGCCGTCGCCGGTCAGCGGGTCGCTCACGGTCGCCGCGACCGTGGCCTCGGTGGGTCCGTAGGCGTTGAGCATGCTCCGATCGCGGCACCAACGGGCCGCCACCGCGGGTGGGCACGCCTCCCCGGCCACGATGAGCGTCACCCGACCCGGCAGGCCCCCGGCATCCTCCACAGCAGACAGCAACGAGGGCGGCAGCGTCACATGCGTGACGCCTCGGCTCTGCACCAGGTCAACCAGCTCGCGCCCGGGAACCAGCCGCGATCCGTCCGCCACGACCAGGGCCGCACCAGACAGCAGCGTGGTCCACACCTCGGACACCGACGCGTCGAAACTGACCGATGCGAATTGCAGCCGCCGGCGCCCGGGGCCCAGCCCGAGAATCCCGGCCTGGGTCCGGACGAGGTTCTGCGCGCTGCGGTGGGTCACCACGACGCCCTTCGGCACGCCGGTCGAGCCCGAGGTGTAGATGATGTACGCGGCGTGTTCCGGCAGCAGGGTCTCGTGGCGGTCGGAACTCCGTATGGCGCTCGCGTCGAGGCCGGCGATCTCGTCCGCGATCTTCGTGTCGTCGAGTACCACCTCGGTGATCGCCGAGGACGGCAATGTTCCGGCGCTGCTCGTCGTCACCACGCATCGGGCCTGTGCGTCGGCCATCATGAACTCGGCGCGCGCCGCTGGATAGGCCACGTCCACCGGCAGGTAGGCCCCGCCGGCCTTGGCCACCGCGAGGGCCGCCACGACGAACTCGACCGAGCGGCCCATCCGCAGCGCCACCACGACCTCGGGGCCGACGCCCTGGTCGATGAGGTGCCGGGCCAGCCGGTTGGAACGCTCGTCCAGCTCCACGAAGGACATCGAGCCGTCGTCGCTCACCACGGACGTTTCCCGGGCACCGCGCTCCACCTGCGCAGCGAACAACTCCGGCAGCGTCGGCGGGTTGCCTGGCGGAAAGTCGAGCACAACTGCCTCCTCGAAGCGGCGCCTCGGCGACCGACGTCATTAGGACGTTCGCCGTCGCAGCGACGATCACAACTGGCGTAATGCTCGGCAACTGTGGAGTTCTCCGACAAGAAACGCAACATGCTAAAAATCACCGCGAAACCGATGCACAAGAAGGCGGTCTGCTGCGTCGCTATCACTAGCCGGCCACCGAAAATGAGCAATGACCAGGCAGGACAATCCGAGTGACCATGGAAGCAAAGCCGCGCAAGGGCAACCCGGCGCCTCGATCCGGCAACCAACTACGGTCATCTGCTCATGCCGTGGTCGTGGTCAGCTTCCGCGACGACGGGCCGGGCGACGTCGCCGGTCTGCGTACGGTGATCGGCGAGGAGGCCTCCCACCGCGGCACCCGGCGCCTGCCGCCGCTCTCGCCGGAGGCGGTGCGTCGGATGGCCGACGAGCGTGGCCTGTCCGTTTCGCTGTCGGGCTGACAGGATTTGAACCTGCGACCCCTTGTTACCGACCGCGACGGTCCATCACTTGTCATTGGTTGTCGAAACCTTGCGTTGAGCTGGACAAACGCAACCAAGCATTGATCAGCAGTTGTCACCGATTGTCGCCCGCCGACGGGGGTTTTCGGGGGGTAAACGGGGGC
This sequence comes from Actinoplanes sp. NPDC051388, assembly GCF_055586225.1. Classification (NCBI taxonomy): domain Bacteria; kingdom Bacillati; phylum Actinomycetota; class Actinomycetes; order Micromonosporales; family Micromonosporaceae; genus Actinoplanes; species Actinoplanes sp. NPDC051388. The sequence continues at coordinate 541,488 of NZ_JBVJIP010000004.1, forward strand.
GCCGGACCCCTGCCATACGGGTCGTGGGAGTTCGTGTCGGTAGACCGACAAACGGGCCGCGTCGACGTCACGTACCGGATAACCCAGCTCCCGCAAGGTGGCCAGCGCGCGATCTGGATAGATGGTGTTCCGCAGCTTGATGCAGTTCAAGACAAAGCCGAGCGCGCCGAGTTGGTCTGCGGCCGTGGAACACCTTGTGGCCCAGGCCATGGCGTTGTTCCTGCAGGTTGCGCATCCGGTTCATCTCCCGCCGGTACGCGGGGTCCTCGACCAGGCTGAGGACGTGGACCTGACTTCGACGTGACGACCAAGCGTGAGCCTCGCTCCGAACGGTCGTCGTATCCTCGGTGCATGGTCCTGGGGTTAGTATTCCTGGCAATCGCGGCCTTTCCGGTCCTGGCGTGTCTTGGTTCGGCCGTGACCTTCGCGTCAAGATTCCGGCTCGACCCGGCCGCAGCGGCCGTCGATCCGGTCCCGCTGTCGGTGCTCGTGCCGGTGAAAGGCGCCGACGCGGCGACCGAGGACAACTTCGAGGCACTGGTCGCCTCCCGACTGCCGGGGCAGGTCGAGTACCGGTTCGCGATGGAGTCCGAGGACGACCCGGCCTACGCCGTCGCGGAACGGGTGCGCGGGCGGCACCCCAACGTCGACATCGCGGTGGTGGTCACCGGATCGGCCGGCGACCGGATGGGCAAGCAGCACAACCTCGTCGTCGCCGCGGCGGGTGCGAGGCATCCCGTGATCGCGTCGATGGACGCCGATGTGCGCGTCGACCCGGACACCCTGGCCACGGGCTTGCGCGCGCTGGCCGCGCGGGACGCCGGCGTGGTCTATATGCTGCCCCGCTACCGAGGCCCGGGGCCGGCAGGCGGCGTCCTGGTCGCCATCTACAGCAACCTCTACTACCAGCTCTACATGGGAGCGTTCGCGTTGACCCGCAACGCGCCGTTCGTCACCGGTGGCCTGTGGCTGATGAGCCCGGCCGCACGCGAGCGCATCGGCGGGCTGGAACCGTTCACCACGACGGTCAGCGACGACGCGGCAATAGGTCGGGCGGTGGTCGCGGCCGGGCTGCGCAATGAGCTGGTGCCACGCACCGTGTCGATGCGGTACGAGCAGGTGCCATTGACCGGCGGGGTACGACAGCTGCTGAAGTGGCTGACCCTGTTGCGAGCGGAAGGGCTCGGCACGTATCTGGCGATCCTGCTGGTCTGGCACCCGGTGCTGATGGCCGCCGTCGCCTTGCTCGCAACCGCTGCCGTGCCAGCGACCCGGCCGGCCCTGCCGGGTGCGCTCGTCGTGGCCGCGGCAGCGCTCGCGGTGCGGTTCCTGGCCACCGCCGTGCTGGTCCGGCGGGCGTACCCCGGCACGGGCGTGGCCACAGCGCTGTGGTCCGTGCCGTACGAGCTACTCGCTGTGCCGGTGCTGTTCGCTCGCGGGCTGGTCGCGCGGAGCATCATCTGGCGTGGCGTCCGATACGAGATCGGCCGGCGTGGCGAGATCCGGTCCGTCAGCCGCAGCCGTTAGCCGCGTCGAACCGTAGCCGCATCGGCCGCGAGCCCAAGTCGATGGGGATGGCCAGCCTGGACCCTAATGGCGGGTGGCCGTCCCCGCCAGATCAGTGATGACGATGAGCAGTTCATCGTCACGACGGCCAACACTCGCCCGGTGAAACTCGGGCAACCGTTCACCCGCTGGAGCATCCGCAAACTCGTCGGCTACCTGACCGGCACGTCGCTCTCGGCCGCGAACGGCTACGGCAGGTGCTGTGCAAACACGAGATGGCTCCGTTGCATTATCTGTTCGGCGAGCGCGACGAATTCCTCGGCCGCCGCCGGTCAGATGGCTCGCGCGAGACAGGTGAACGCCGCGGCGAGTCTGGTGGCCGGCGGAGTGTCGAGTGAGATGTCGTAGTGGCCGCGTCGCAGATTCTGCACGAAGGCGTGCCCGGCGATGGCCACCTGGGCGGTCCGATCGGTCTGGAGTCCGGGCATCGGTCGTAGTCGGGGATCGCCGTCGTCGGCGTGACGGTTCAGTGCGGTGATCCAGTTCAGCGGGTCGTGGTGGCGCCGGCGCCGTCGGCGGTGATGAGCATGTTGCTCCGGTAGCGGGCCGGGATCTGAGCGATGGCCCGTGTCAGCAGCGCGATGTGATCGGCGGCGTCGTTGGCGCCGGCGGTGCCGGGACTCAAGTGCTGGGCCAGGCATTCGCCGGTGTTCGCACAAATGACGGCCATGGGGTGGTGTCCGTAACGGCCGCGCGGCCGCTCGGCTGTGTTCGTCGCGGAAGTCGGTGTCGATGAAGTGCGCGTCGATGCGCAGCACGATGGTCTCGCCGAGGTCGCCGGTGGGGGCCAAGGCCGCGGGGATACCGCCGTGGTGGGCTGGGACGACGTTCCAGACCCGGGCGCCGAGCGGCGTCGAGGCGATGCGGGCCCGCATCGTCGAGCGCGCGACTCAGCGTGGCCGGGGAGGCGACCTCGCCGAGGAGGTCGCTCTGGTAACGGAACACGCCGATGGCGCGCATGATGTTCCCGCCGTCGGCCATCATGACGCGGTGTCGGTCAGCACCCGACCCCAGTCATGGCCGGGCGTGAAGTCGTCGCGGTGTAGAGCGTCCGACAGCGCCCGGATCAGACCCGTACGGTCCGCGGTCAGTCGTAGCACGGCGGCACCGGCGTGGGCGATGAGACCGTTGCCGTTGCCGTTGGCGGTGGCGGTCAGCCGCTTGGACCATCGGTAGAGTCATGCACGAGAAGGACGTGTTGACCAGCCTCTCCGACGAGATCGGGGCAGGCGGGTACAACGCGGGGCGGCAAGAGGCGGCGGTGAGCGGCGTTGAGTGGATCGAGATTCATCACAACCGCAAGTCCAGCAACGACAACCGGGCACCGAGGCAACTGGACGATGTTTACAGCAACCGGATGTTGACCGCTGGCGCTGGCTCCGTCGTTTCCCTCTGGGGACAGAGCGGAGATCAAGATAGCGCTGTCGCACTTGAAGCCGCTCGGTGACCGGCATCCGCCGTGGAGCCTCACGCTCGACGGGGCAACGGGGTGTATCGATGTTGGTGACGTCACGGTTGCATCGCCGCTCGGCAGTACGCTGATGTTCGCCGGAGCGAACGGCCTCACCGCCTGAGGCTGCCCGCGGGGTCTACGGAGAGGACTGGACGCGCCAGCCTCCCCCATTCAGAGGGAATCCGCCCCGTCATGGTGGGGCCAAACGAACGGCTCTGGCACGCATTCCGTGATTCGCGCATGCTGGTCCGTGGATGCGGTAGAGCAACCGGTCAGCCGGGCAGCGCTCCTAGCCCGGCGAGCAGCTCGTCGCGCTCCTGCGGTGACAATGCCTTGTAGATGGGCTCGTCCAGCCGGTTGGTCTCGTCCTCGACGGCCCGTCGCTGAGGGTCGTCCACCGGCATCGCCCGCAGCTGCGCGAGCGTGAGCCCGCAGGCTGCCCAGGCCGCCCGGTGCGCGTCGCCCCGGTGGTGGCGCAGCGCGCCGAGGCGAGTGGTCAGGCGCAGCGCCGCGGGTGAGTTGGGCGGTTCGTACACTGGGGTCATCGCCCGAAACGCCGGGCCCCGAGTAGCCTGACCCGCCTCCAGCAGGCGGCCGACCAGTTCCGTGAGCCGGGGCACTACGGCCATGCCGGGCATCGTCTCGATCAATTTCCGGTCCCAGAGCTCCGCAGCCCAGTCGCCATATCCACGTTGCACCGCCAGCGCCACCTGCCGGCCCAGCCCGGTCAGCCGCCAGGCGCCATCGGTGTCGACCTCGGCCACGCCCTGCGCCAGCTCAACGGTCATGTCTGAGCCGGAGTACGTGGTCACCGCCGCGAAGCTGTCGGCCGGCATCGGTCGGGCCAGCAACCCGAAATAGAAGCTGCTCTCGAAACCCGGCCGCACCTTGTACTCGTCGTAGACCGCTTGTATGCGCTCTCGTCCCGCACTGCGGAAGCCCACGTACACCCGGTCGATCACGGGTCGGATCAGCGCCGCGTAACTCATGCCACCTCGGCCGAGTCCAGAAACCTCCAGGGGCGCCGAGGATTCGTCAGTCCGGGCAATGGGATCCCGAGACGTCAGACCAGAATCGCGCGAGCGACTCGGGGTCAGAACACTCCAGAACCAACGCTGAAACTCTCCGATTCCGCCCACGGCGTCATGGTAGATCCTGGCGTTCTGAGGCACGCTCGCTGCTGGCCCGCGAAGCACGCATCAGCCACAGCCGCCCACTCGTCGGCAGTTCCGCGCGTTCGCCGTTGCTGAATGTCGCGACCTTGCGTGCGGGCTTGGCTGGGATGTCACCGCGGTCCGGGATCTTGATACGTTGCGGGTTGTGCTGGCGTGCTGGCGTGCTGGCGGGTGTCCGGGTGCGTGGGGTGTGGTGTTCAGCCAAGGCGGACGCGGACGACGAGGTCATGCAGGGCCGTGAGCACGGACCGGACATCGGCAACATGGACCCCTTGATGGCGTCGTCCCTCGGGCTCGACGCAGGCTGAGTGGCGCGCGGTGACGCCGGCGTCGGGCGGTAACGCGTGACGGAGCTGCTCGGCGGAGGGGCACCGGTCGAGTGATGGCCGCGGGAAATCCTGCACCCGACATTGAACTAATAAGTTCAGTGTCATAAGGTGAACCACATGGTTCAGCAAGATGTCCTCGACCGGGTCTTCGCCTCCCTGGCGGACCCGACCCGGCGCGCCATCCTGGCCCGCCTCGGCGACGGCCCGAAGTCCATCGGTGAGCTCGCCGGACCCACCGGGATGAGCCTGACCGGCATGAAGAAGCACGTGCAGGTTCTCGAGGACGCCGGCCTCGTGGAGACCACGAAGGTCGGCCGCTCCCGGCAATGCCGGCTCGGCGCCGAGCGACTGGATGACGCGATGGCCTGGATCAACTTCTACCAACGGCTCTGGGAGCGTCGGTTCGACGGTCTCGAGGCCTACTTCCGTACGAAAGGGCAGGACTCATGACCTTGGACATGCGGGTGACCCGGCTGTTGCCGGCATCGCCCGAGCAGGTCTTCGACGCGTACACCGACGCCGAGAAGCAGAAGATCTGGTACACCATCCTCGACGAGCAACCCGGCATCGTGGAGATCGAGGTCGACCTGCGGGTCGGCGGTCAGCAGACCGCGGTCTGGGGGCCGGACCGCGACACCCTGTTCCGCGAGACGCAGACCTTCCTGGAGATCGACCGCCCGCACCGGCTGGTCACCGAGTCCACCGGATCCGGCCCGGACGGCATGACCATGACCACCCGCATCGAGATCACCTTCGAAGAGAAGGACGGCGGCACGCTGATGACCGTGCAGCAGAGCGGATTCCCGGTGCCCGAGGTCCGAGACTTCTTCGTCGCCGAGGTCTGGGCCGGCGCCCTCGACCGCATCGAAGAATTCCTGAAGCGCCATGGCTAGGCTCCCGCGGCCCGCCGTCGTCGCGATCAGCGTGCTCGCCGCGGTCGTGATCAATCTGCTGGTGTACGCCGCGGGCCGTGCCGCCGGCGGCACGTTCCGGTTCACCGCGGCCGCCGGTCCGTCCGAAGTGGACGCAGTGACGGTCGCCGGGTTCAGCGCCGTGCCGCTGCTGATCGGGCTGAGCGCGGTGGCGCTGTTGTCCCGCTTCGGCGACTGGGTGACGAAGGCGGCGCTGGTGATTGGGCCGGTGCTGGCGCTGGGCACGATCGCCCTGATGACGTTGCCGGCCGACTTCGACGCGACGAGCAAGACCACGTTGGCGCTGTGCCACGTCGTGCTCGTGCCCATCACGGTGGTCGCGGTCCTGGCCCTGCGCCACCGGACGAGGCAACGGGAGCCCTCGACGGCGTGAGCCTCGCCGGGCCTCCGGCGCCGGCCCTGGGGACGTGGACGAGAGACGGCGGGCCTCATGATCACCAGCCATCTACAAGACGGGGTCGTGCCGCCAGGCCTGCCGACGCCTTACCAGCGCAGGCGGAACCCGGCTGCCGAGATCATCACCCCGTCAGCGGACGCACCGCCCGGTGATCCAATACCGCTATATCGGCAGGTCAGCCGTTATGGCTAGCCGTCCCCGTGGGGAGCAGTTTTGGGTTGTATCCCGCCACCGAGATCCACCTGCGCCTCGATCACGTTGGCGCAGCTCATCGGGAGGTTCTTGCCGCGGTTGGGTACGGCGAACAGAGGTTCGTTGCTTGTCAACGCCGATAGGCGGCGAGGAAGGTCCGTACGGCATGGTCGGCGTGGCGGTCGAGGTCCGCTGTGGCCGGGGTTTCCTCGACGCCGAGGAGCATGGCCCGGTTCAGTGGTTCGGCCATCACGAGCCAGTTGAATTGGGTCGCTGCCAGGTGTGGGTCTTCGGCGCTGAGCATGCCGTCGGCGGTGAGTTTGTCGAAGATCGACGCGAGGGTGACGATCGTGCGTCCGGGGCCGCGGTCGTAGAAGATTCTTCCGAGCGCGGGGAACCGCGCCAGTTCGGCGATGACGAGCCGGCGCAGCCGTAGCAGGTGCGGCTGCATCACCAGGCCCAGCTGGCGGCGGGCCAGGGCGCGCAGATCGGCTTCCAGGTCATCGGTGCGGCCGAGCGCGAGGATTTCTTGCTGGACCACGTTGCTGGCGTGGTCGACGGTGCTCGTTACGACCTCGGTGAACAGGGTTGATTTGTCGGCGAAGTGCCGGTAGATCGTCAGCTTTGATACCTCGGCGAGTGCCGCGACCTGGTCCATGGTTGTGCTGGCGTAGCCCTCGCGCAGGAATACGACCGTCGCCGCTGACAGGATTGCGCGGCGCTTGCGGGCCGAGCGGGTCTCCGGGGGGCTCACTGGCCTCGACCCGGCGCTGTACCTGCCACGGTCAGTACTATACCGTCTAGTTTCGCAAGTACTGGTCAGTTTACTTTCGGGAGGGATCGTGTCGGCACCGCGAAGGGTCACCCGTGTACTGCTCGACGGGCTCGGTATCGGGGAGTGCCCGCGCTGGCACGACGACAGGTTGTGGTTCTGCAACTGGGGCACCAACCAGATCGTCGCGGTCGACGTCGAGGGCAACAGCGAGGTGGTGATGGACGACGCCACGGTGTCCCCGCACTCCATCGACTGGCTGCCCGACGGCAGGCTGCTGATCGTTCCGGGCACGGCCAACTACGGGGTGCGGCTGCTGGTGCAGGATGCGGACGGATCCCTCACCCCGTACGGACACCTCGACGGGCTGCCGAGCGGGTTCAACGAGATCACCGTCGACGGTCGCGGCAACGTCTACGTCAACGGCGCCGACTTCGACTTCCTGGCGTTCCTCGACCGGGCGATGACAGACATGGCCGCGGGTGACCAGACTCCGCTGCACCAGCGCCCGGACTTCGTGCCCGGCTACATCGCATTGATCACACCGGACGGCAAAGCGCGGCAGGTGGCCAACGACATCGCCTTCCCCAACGGGATGGTGGTCACCCCGGACAACCGCACCCTGATCATCTCGGAATCCTTCACCGGCACTCTCACCGCGTTCGACATCGCCGAGGACGGGCAGCTGTCGAACCGGCGGGTGTTCGCCGACGGCCTTGGCCCGGACGGAATCTGCATCGACGCAGAGGGCGCGGTCTGGACCTCCCAAGGGCAACGGGACTGCGTACGGGTGGCCGAAGGCGGCAAGATCCTCGACCGCGTCGAACTGGACCGCGACCCGTTCGCCTGCATGCTCGGCGGCCCGGACGGACAAACGCTGTTCATCATGGCCGCGGTGTGGAACCCGGAGAATCCCTTCGGCGGCCCAAGAACAGGACAGGTACTCGCTACCGAGGCACCCGCCCCACACGTCGGCTGGCCCTGATCACCTGGTCCCGGACCCCCGGTCTCGGCACCAGCCACCTACTCCACGACCAACTCATCGGCATGTCTGCATGCCTGGATCGGTCCGACGGATCATCTCCGGTTGTGATTGAAGATCACCAGTTCTTTGGCGAGGTTGACCGCATCGACCTCCCACCCCGCGTTTAGCCACGCGTGTGCTTGGACGCGGGATCGGTTGACGGTGTTACCCCACCAGGTGCGGTCCACGCGGGCGCTCGGCGGCAGCGACGCCGCGATGATCTGCTCGAGCCGCTGGAACGACATCTGAATCGAGGGTCGTTCCTGTCGTTCTAGAAACGCTGTCAGTGGTTGGTACTTCGCCACAGCGAAGCTCTCCTGGCTCGCCGCCCGCCGAGGCAGTGCGAGATCTCGGCGTGCAGCTCGTCTTTGCCGATCAGGGATCGACGGTCGCGTCCCCGGGCTGTTCGGCTGTGGCGCGCCCCTCCTAGATCACGGCAGGGCGGGGTGTCCCGCGTCCACGATAGTGATCACGACGTTGCCGACCTTGTGTCCGCTGTCGACGTACCGGTGGGCCTCGACGATCTCGGCCAGCGGATAGCTCCGGTCGATGACAATCTGGAGCCGGTCATCGCTGAGCAGGTCGCGCAACGCGGCCAGGGCCGCGTGCTTGCGTACCGACATCCCGGTCCGGACCCGCCGGCCACCGGTGACCGCCGTGCGGACCGCGAGCACATTGTTCACCAGGCCTGTTGTCGGCAGGTAGCAGCCTCGCGGTGCCAGCACCGGCCGGCAGCGGGCGAACGAACTGCGACCTACCGTGTCGAAGACCGCGTCGTAGCGCTCGCCGCTGACGGTGAAGTCCTCGACGGTGTAGTCGAACACCCGTTCCGCGCCGAGCGACTCGACCAGCTTGACGTTCCGGCCGCTGCACACGCCGTGCACGACGGCGCCAAGGTGCTTGGCGAGCTGGACGGCATACGCGCCGATACTGCCGGAGGCGCCGATGACCAGCACTCTCTGTCCAGGTCGGAGTTCGGCCAGATCGTGCAGGAAGTGCCAAGCGGTGGTGAATCCATCGACCGTGGCCGCGGCCTGTGCGTACGTCACGTCCGCCGGCATCGTCGTCATGGACGCCCGCTCGGACAGGCTCTTGTACTCGGCGTTCGCGCCGACGCCGAAGCCGGTGAAGCCGAAGACCCGATCCCCGACCCCGAACCGACACGCCGCCGACCCGACCGCCGTGACCTCGCCGGCGAACTCCAACCCGAGCACCCGGATACCCCGGCGCGGGCGACGCAGACCGATGATGATCCGCCCCCACCGAGGCTCGCCCCGGCGCATCCCACATTCGGCCGAGGTAACCGTGGTGGCGTGCACCCGGACCAGCACCTGGTCCGCCCGCGGCACGGGCGTCAGCAGGTCGACCTGGGTGAGCACATCGGGCGGACCATACCGGTCGAACATCACCGCTCGCATGCCGACGATGATGCGGCAGACCCTCTGTGCGCCCGCTGAGGACGATCAGCTCGAGTCCAGGACGACCACCCTCGCGCAGAACGAGCGGAACGCCCGCTCATCGGAATCGTGCGCGTGATCGTCGAAGGCGCCGACAGCACGGCATGAAATTCGGCTGAGCCCTCGACGGCTTGGCACGTCCTCGCCGGAGCCACAGCGAGCGCTCCGCCCACGTAGCAAAAGGTCAGCCTCGGTCTGGCCCGAGCATGGATGACGGCTCAGACTGGCGTCGGAAAGTCCGACAGGTCTGCGGCCTTTGCTCATTCTGACCGGCGGTCGATCTCAGGCTTCGTGGCCTCGACCGCGATGGCCTCACCACCGAGGGACGGCACCGATCGGTCGTGCCACCGCGGATATCACGGAAATCCGGCGATGCCGTCCTACTCGGGAAACCAGCGGCTGTCCTACCGACGTGGTGCTGAACACGGCTGTCACGCGGCGCTGATAGGACCGCTACGGGATGTTCACTAGGACCGCACCCTCGTTCACACTTGCACCCATCAATATCGAGGCCGGCAGCGCAGGAAGTCGTTTGCCGCCAAGATCAGTTGATGGGAGCAGGCCATGACCCGTACATCCCGCCACCCTGTCCGAACCCTGATCACCACCGCCATCGCGGCGACCGTCTGCCTACTCGCACCGGCGACCCCGGCGCTGGCCACACCACCGGGCATCCCGTCGAAGGCGACTGCGCAGTCGCAGCTCCACGGCCTGACCGTAGCCACGCAGGGCTCGATGAGCGGCTACTCGCGGGACAAGTTCCCGCACTGGATCACCATCTCCGGCACCTGCAGCACCCGCGAGACCGTCCTCAAACGAGACGGCACCTCCGTTGTCACCGACAGCTCCTGCGCCGCGACCTCCGGACGCTGGTACTCCCCCTACGACG